>CAVYLJ010000009.1:0-132629 GCA_963769305.1 uncultured delta proteobacterium
CGGGAAGTGGGGCCGATTCACTTGATCAAATATGTTTATTTGGCGGATTTCGCTCAAAAA
This sequence comes from uncultured delta proteobacterium, assembly GCA_963769305.1. Classification (GTDB taxonomy): domain Bacteria; phylum Desulfobacterota; class RBG-13-43-22; order RBG-13-43-22; family RBG-13-43-22; genus RBG-13-43-22. Next base: position 61 of record CAVYLJ010000009.1, read on the forward strand.
GATGTCTGAAGCTCGCAACGAAAAATTGTCAAAGAGGAATTGAACAAAGGAGCTCGACTGAATCGTGTTTAACACAAAAGAAGTTAAGAGAAGGCCGAATTTATACATCATTGCCGGTCCGAATGGTTCGGGAAAAACTACCTTTGTCAAAAGTTTTCTACCTTTTTATGTGGATTGTCTCAATTTTGTTAACGCCGACCTGATCGCGTCGGGTCTGGCCCCCTTTTCTCCGGAGGGGATCGCTGTTAAGGCGGGCAAGATTATGTTGGAAGAAATCGAGAACTATCAACGACAGAGGGTCGATTTTGCCTTTGAGACAACTCTGGCGGGCAGGTCCCATTTAAAATTGCTAAAGGAGATGAAAAAGGATGGCTACAAGACACACCTCTTTTTCCTATGGATACGCTCCTCGGAACTTGCTCTGAAACGGGTAAAAGAACGCGTCAGCATGGGAGGACACGATGTGCCGGTCCGAAACTATCCTACGCAGGTTCAATCGCGGGATCAATAATCTATTTCACCTATATCGTCCTTTACTTGACTCTTGGATGCTGTTCGATAATTCCGGCGATCTACCGATGGTTATTGCCAAAGAGACAGATGGAGTCAAAACAATTCTTGATGAAACCCTGTTTGCAGAAATAACAAGGAAGTTGGAGGTATTATGAAGCGTCCTTCCAGTCGAAAGAAGTTGTTAGAAAAAATGCCCCTGGATATCAAGGCGGAGCTGGCATTGAGAGAGGCGGTTGCCGGAGCCATTGCCGAGCATAAACTGAGAGGCCGACCCATCATAATTTGGAGGGATGGAGAGGTGGTTTCTATACCGCCGGAGGAGATAGCCATTACTTCAGCAAAAGGTGTTCAACCCGATCGGCAGAGATCCGAACAAACTCTACATAAAAGAAAAAAATCAACCATACGGCAAAATAAAAAGACAGCCGAAGCAATAAGACGGCAGCTTCTTTGGCCCTGAATCACGACAACCGGAACATGAAGAACTTTAAAGAAAAAATTCAGGCCAAGTTGGCGGAAAAAAAATTACAAAGGAGCAAATTAAATTGTCTAAACCGCCCCGATATGACGACGTTTTTTTTGAAGGTGTGAAGTGGCTGGACAGCCTGGCAGGAGACCCCATAGGTTCCTGACCCATGGCCAAACCCTTAAGTCGTGTCGTTGTCAGCCGCTGTCCTGATTATCAGTCAGGAACCCTTGTCGAATAGGGAAGGTCTTATCCGCTTTGGAACCGCTGCCTCTTTTCAACGGTGCCCGGGTCCTGCTTAAACCCAACTGCCTCTCGGCCCATCACGGTCCGGACCGGCCGGTCAATACCCGGGCGGAGATCGTAGAGGCTGTCGGGCGGTATCTAATCGATCATCATCAAGTGCGCCTGATTATCGCCGATTCCGGCGGGATGGGTTCTTACGGCAAGACCAAACGGGCCTATGCCCTTATGGGTCTGGACAGCGTTGCCCTCTCCCTGGGCGCCGAATTGGTCAACCTGGAGGAACTCGGTCTTATCGATCTCCAAAGCCCTGTCGGCAGAATATTACCCGCCTTCAAGGCCACGGCCCTGTTGGATCAAATTGACGCCTTGGTCAATCTGCCCAAGCTAAAAACGCACATCCTGACCGGGATCACCGGGGCGGTCAAGAATGTCCTGGGCTTATTGCCCGGGTCCCTTAAACGGGACATTCACGTAGCCGCACCCAGCGGCCCGGCCATGGCCCGGGCCTTGGTGGATATTCTGGCCGGGATAAAGAAAAAAGTCCCCCTGACCTTGAATCTCATGGATGGCATCGTCGCCATGGAAGGGGCCGGTCCGACCCATGGCCGGGCCCGTCAAACCGGCTGGCTCCTGGCTTCAATAGATCCGGTGGCCATAGACGTCGTTGGGGCCGTCATCATGGGATTTGACCCGGCCAAAATCATCACCATCGGTCAAGCCGCTGAGGCCGGATTGGGCATAGCCGATCCCTCTGGTATTGAACTCTTAGGCGCCGACTGGAAGGACCTGCCGGTTCCTGGTTTTAAGCATCCTTACACCAGAACGCGGGAATGGGTCGAGAGGATCATACCAACCTGGTTGATCGGCCGGGCCTTTGATTGGATCTATGAAGCCAAGCCCAGGGTACGGAAAGCCCAGTGTCAGGAATGCGGCCTTTGCGTCCAGGCCTGCCCGGCCCGGGCCTTGAAGCTGACCGAAGAGGGTTTACATTTCAACCAGAGTCTTTGCATTGAATGTTACTGTTGTCTGGAACATTGCCCCCATGAAGGTCTGTGGGTTCCTCAAGGCTTCATGGATAGGTTCCGAGGCTGAAGCGGATTTTTTTCCGAGGGATTCCCAGGTCTCGAATGCATAAAATTTTTGTTGAAAATTATCCGGTTTCATGGTCATGGTATAAGAACAGGGTTCTATTTAAAAAAAATCTTTAAGGAGATTTTCCAATGCCGACAACGAATCGGGATTTAATGACTCAGGCCAGGGAATCTTTGAAAGGACATTGGGCAATAGCTGTCATGGGGAATGTCATCTATATGATCCTTATGATTTTGTTCCAATGCATCCCCAGGGTAGGCTGGATCGGGACCCTGATTATCGGCGGTCCGTACCTCCTTGGATATATCGATTTTTTTTCTATCCCTTTCCCGAAAACAGGAGGCCCGGCTTTCTCAGCTCTTTGAAGGGTTCTACCACTTTGCCGATGCCCTGGTGGCCTATCTTTTGATGACCCTTTTTATTATCCTATGGACCCTTTTGTTCATCATCCCGGGCGTCGTGGCTACCCTGTCTTACTCCCAGACCTTTTTCATCCTGGCCGATGACCCGCAGCTTAAAGGATCGGAGGCCTTGCGAAAGAGCAAGGCCATGATGAAAGGGAACCGCTGGAAGCTGTTCTGCCTTCTCTGGAGATTTTTTGGATGGTTCCTGCTTGGAATCCTGAGTATGGGAATCGGTTTCCTGTGGATCGTGCCCTATCTGGCCACCACCTTGGCCCATTTTTATAACGACCTTAAAGGGGAGACTGAGCCTTCTGTTCGTGCCGGGTCCGGTGCCCGAAATTATCCAGATTTAAAGGAAAAATGACATGAGAGAAATCGGGATCATCGGCGCCGGGACCATGGGTCACGGTATTGCCCAATGTTTTGCCGTCAAAGGCTGGCAGGTTCGGCTTTATGATGCCAAGCCGGAAATGAGGGATACGGCCCTTTCGCGCATCCGGGCCAACTTGAAGGTTTTTGTCGAGGCCGGCATCATCGATGAAGACACGGCCGATTCCGCACCTCCACGGGTGCTCCTCTGCGATACCTTGCCCAGCGGCAACGTCGGGCCCGGAACTGATTATCGAGACCATCAGCGAAGAACTGGACCTCAAACGCCGCCTCTTCGCCGAGTTGGAGGGCCTGGTCGGCCCGGAGACGATCCTTTGCACCAACACCTCGGCCATCAGCATCTCAGCCATCAGTCAGGGCCTCAAGCATCCGGAACGAGTCCTGGGGACCCATTTCTGGAACCCGCCTCATGTGTTACCTTGCGTTGAAGTTATAAAAAGCGCTTATACTTCCGATGCCGTTTTTGAGAAGATCGTGGCCATCATCGCGGCCATAGGCAAAGAGCCGATCCGGGTGCTCAAAGATGTGCCTGGATTTGTGGGCAACCGGATGCAGCATGCCTTGCAGCGGGAGGCCATGAACCTCGTGGATCAGGGCATTGCCGCCCCTGAGGAAGTGGACCGGGTGGTCAAATACGGCTTCGGCCTGCGCCTGGCCCTGATGGGACCGTTGGAGCGGGCCGATTTGGGAGGTCTGGACATTACTTATAGGGTCCAGAAATATCTTCTCCCCTACCTGTGCAATGAAACATACCCTTCGCCGTTATTGACCGAAAAAGTGGCTGCCGGTCACTTGGGGGCCAAGTCCGGCCAGGGCTATTATTCCTGGCCGCCGGAAAAGACCGCCGACACCATCAAAAAAAGAGACCGCCTTCTTCTTGAACTCATCAAATTAATCCAGGGGGCATAGTTCAAGAGTCCCTTGTTCCTTTAATCCCCAAGGCCATCAGGCCCCCGATGATAGAAACCCCGGCGGCCAGCAAAAAAGGGATGGAAAAGGTTTTGAAGGCATCGGAGAGATACCCCCCTACTCCCGGCCCCAGGGCCTGGCCGATGCCGAAAAAGAGAGTGACAAAACCAAGACCGGCCGGGGCCAGCCTGGGGCCGACGATGTCGCCGGCCGTGGCGGCCATGATGGTCGGGATGCTCCAGGCACTGAGACCGAAGAAAAAGGCCGAAAAATAATAACCCGGGGGCGCTTTTATAAAGGCAAACAAAAGGTAGGAGATCGTCAGAGTTAAGTAAGCCAAGGCCGCTCCCCTGGCCCGGCCAAGATAATCCGAGATGCCGCCCCAGATTATCCCGCAAAAGATGCTCAAGCCCCCGACCAAGGCCCACAGACCGCCGGCTTTTGCCGGGGTCATTCCCAATTCCTTGATCAGATAGGCGGCGAAAAAGGTCATATAAATGATATAGGAAAAACCGTACATGAAATAGACCAGGCCTAAATACCAGACGGCCTTGACTTTATAGACCTCTTTCCATTTGAGGGCGGTGGAGGCGGAAGGCGATCCCTTGGGCAGGGATTGAGGGACCTCTTCTCCAACCTGACAAAGCCCCATCTCTTCCGGCCGGCTGCGAAGGAACAGGGCCGCTATGACGGCAATGAGGATCACGGCCGCACCCAGGTAATACCAGGCAAAACGCCAGCCTTCGATCCCATGGGCCTTGAGGATCGGCGGGATAATCAGGCTGGCGATCATGGTCCCCAAACCGATACCGGCCGAGACAATCCCGGTGGCAAACCCCCGTCGATGGCTGGCAAACCAGGCCGAACCCAGGGCCATGGCCGGGACATAAGCGGCCCCGTGGCCCAGTCCGGTCAGCAGGCGCATGATGAAGGCCGTTTCAAAGCTTTTGGCCAGACCGGTCAGGAGCATGGTGACCCCCATAAAGGCCAGGGCCAGGGTGATCATCAGCCGGCAGCCGAAACGGGCGGCCAGGGCCCCGCCGATCAAGGCCATCAGCAGATAGCCCACAAAATTTCCCGGTGCCGATCAGACCCAACTGGGTATAGGTAAAATGAAGTCCGTCTTTCATGGCCGGCAGGATCAGGGTATAGGACATGCGCCCGAACCCATGGGCCCCGATGGTCACCAACAAACCCACAAAGATCACGATCCAGCCGTAATGCAACTTGGATTTCTCCATAACCCCTCCTCAAAGGTGATCGATAGGACTGCTTGTTCCCGGTTCAACTATTTTTTCAAGGCCGCCTCAACCTCTTTTACCGGCAAAATCCGCAATAAATCCGCAGGGGTCAATTTCGATCAAAAAGCCCCGTTTGCCGCCGTTAATGTACAATCGGTCCAGGGAAAGGATACTTTTTTCAGCATAGACCGGCAAGACTTTTCTGGTCCCGAAAGGACTGATGCCGCCCACCTGATAGCCGGTGTGTTTCTGGGCCGTCCTCTTCGTCGCAGGGATTGACCCGTTTCACCCCCATTTGGCGGGCTAACTCTTTGGTGGAAACCTGACAGTCTCCGTGCTGCAGGACCATAAAAGGCCGGCCGGATTCCGATTCCATGACAAGGGTTTTGATGACGCTGATGCTCCGGGACCTTAAGCATGCTCGGCCGCCTGACGGGTTCCCCCATGCTCCTCATAGGGATAGAGATGAGGCTTGAAATCGATTTTCCGCTCCCGCAGAAAACGCACAGCCGGCGTGACGGGGATGTCTTGTTTGTCCACCGGAGGATCTCTTTATTTTTCCGCCTTTTCTTCAGCGGCGATCCGCAGGGCCTTTTCTTCCAATTGTTCGGTATATTTTTTCCAGGCCTGTCCCTCTTCATCGGTGGCCTTCCAAAGGGTGAAATGGCAGGTGGGGGCCCCGGTCGGGATGGTGGTGTCAAAGCGCACCTGAAAACCCGGTGCCAGTCCCGTCTCCTGAAAGGCATCCAGCATCCCCTGGACCAGGTAGCGTTGGACCCGGCAATCAAAGGCCTGATAATAATCCTGGTGGGGACACCAGAGAATATCGAAACTGACCTGTTCCGGTCCGTCGATTTTGGGATCTTCCAGGGAGGCATAGGCAATACGGTTGATCACCGTGACGACAAAACTCAGGAATTCCTCTTCGGTCATTGAATCCGGCTTTTGGATACCCTTGAGAATCTGCCGTCCCACATCCAGTCCCACCCGTTGCAAGGCCTGACAGACCACCTTTTGGCCCTCGGCCCCGAACTGTTTTTCACAGTCTTTGAGGATCTCGATAACGGCCATGGCCTGCATGGTCCCCCACTGCCAGAGGGTGGCCGGATCAAAATCAGTCTTCTCCAGCGACCTCTTCCTTCAGCCTCTTTAAGCCTCTGGCATAGGGCTGGTTGATCGAGAAATCTTTCCAGGCCGTCTCCGGACGATGTTCCCAGTGTTTCATAGCAGTCCTTTCTTTTTCAAATCAACCGATTATTTAAAAACGCAAGTTTCACAGGCTGATCAAAAACGTTCAGGTGCAAGGCGCCCGAAGTCCTGAGGAGTGAGGCGTACTTGTTAGTACGTCGAAATGACGAAGGACGAGGGCAACGAGGCAGATGAGCGTTTTCCATCAGCCTGTCATCCCTCCCGAATAAAATGCGGCATCTCCGCCGGAATGGTCAAAACCATTTCGACAAAGCCGGCATACTTCGCCGTCCCGATACCAGGGGCTTTGATAAATAAGGCGACGGCCGCCCCTTTCTTTTCGATGGTGTAGACATTGGCTTCTTGCCTTTCCATCAGTCCTTTCAATTTTTCCCGGGCCGGCTCCGGATGACAATCCATCAGATTGGTGCCGATCAGTTTTTCCCCTCCCTGGTTTTGAAAGCTCTTGATGGCCCTTTCGTTCATTTCCAGGATGATCCCTTCCGGATCGCAAACCGTAATCGCCCCCGGAAATTCCTTTACCCAAGCGTGTTCCGTCATAAATTTTCATAATCCTTTCTGGTTTAGAAAACCCTTCGCATAAAATATGAAAAAGGAGTCAAGGGGTTGAGGGGTCAAGGATTCAAGTGAACGGCATTGGATTTTTCACGGACCTTGAACCCTTGAACCCTGGAACCTTAAACCGCTGATTTTCGTTATTAATGTTACGGTATCAGGGCCACAACCCTGGCCGGTCCGGCACTCCCTCCCTTGATCTTCAAAGGAAAACAGGAGACCTTGAATCCATAGGCGGGCAGCCCGCCCAGGTTGACTAATCGTTCGATCTGGGCATAGGGTAAATCGGCCTGATGGGCCGCCCAGAATATGCCCGGTTTTCTTTTATCCAGGGCTTCTTTGGCCTCCCGGTCCAGGGGCACGTCCCAGCCCCAGGCATCAATCCCCATGACCCGGACCCCTTGATCATACATCCACTTGGTGGCTTCCGCCGTGACGCCGCAGCCCCGAAACATATAATCGGGTTGTCCATAGAACACATCCCGTCCGGTGCGGATCAAAACGATGTCTAAGGGTTTCAAGGTATAGGCGATGCGTTTGAGTTCCTGTTGCACATCCTCCGGATTCACCCCGTCCCCGTCGGCCTTGCGGGTCATATCCAAGACCACGCCGTCACTGTAAAACCATTCCAGCGGGCAGTTCATCGATGGTCACGGCCCGCTCCCCCTGTATCCGGCTGTTGTAATGCCAGGGGGCATCCACATGGGTGGTGCTGTGGGTGCTCATATTCATGATGGTTTCCGTGGCCCAGCCTTCCCCGTTGCGAAGAAGGGAGGCCGGGACCTTGAGGATGGCCTCCACCCCGGCCGCACCCTCGGCATGGGAATGATAGGCGATATCGGTGCGCAAAAATTCCGGGACCCCTTCCGGACTGGGCTCAATCATGGCCGATAAATCGATCAACTTCATACGCCGTCCTCCTTTTGATTCAATAATTGCAGCCAAAGATATCTGAAATCTCTGTCGATGCAGGGTTTGTTTAACACGAGAATAGTGTTCAAGGATTCGGGGCGTATATACTTTCAGGCCTTTCACTCGAATCCTTGACCCCTCGACCCCTTGAATCCTTATTCATGCTTCGTGTCGCCCTTGAAGGGGCAGATAAACTTTGTGTTTACATCATCCAGTGGGGCCTTTCGGCTATCCGTCGTCGAATCGTCGGAAGCAGCCAGTCTTCCAATCCCCTGGCCAGATAAAAAGCGGGCCGAAGCAGGTTGGTGTGCTCCGTAATCACCCCTTCCCGAAGGGCGATCCCGGCCAGGGCCGTCCCTGGATAAATTCGAATGCCTGCGGTTATCTTAAGGGCCTCGATCGGCAGAGAATCGGCAAAGGCCAGACTTTCCTCCACCGTCTCCCTGGTTTCACCGGGTCCACCCAACAGGAGAAAGCCCATCCGCCTGATGCCCTGTTCCCCTAAAATTTCTATGGTCCGGCGCACCTCCCTAAGGGAAAAGTGTTTATTCAGGGAACGGAGCATGCCTTCGCAGCCACTTTCAAATCCGACGCTGACCTCAAGGCATCCCGATTCGGCCATGAGTCCAGCCAATTCCTCATCGACCCCTCCTGGGTAGAGAATGCCTCTCCATCGGGGTTTTCTTTTAAGGCCCTTCAGGCCGAGGCATAAGGCTTTGGCGTACTCCGGCGGGAGATTAAAGATATTATCGGTAAAATATAATTGCTCTACCCCGGCTTCCATTTGTGTCTTGATGTCCTCCACCACTGCCTCTGGGGAACGCCTTCGAATACGCCTTCCCTCTATAGTCGCCGTGGAGCAGTATGTGCACCCCATGGGGCAGCCCCGCCGGGTCTGCACGGTCACCCAGTAGGCCTTGAGGTCCCGGCCGGACCGAAACCAGGAAAAGACATCCCCCCAAGGCAGGGCATCCAGTTCGGGCACAAAGGCCCTTTTGCCCTGGAGCCCTTTGCCCCGCAGATAGAGACCGGGCACACCGGTAAGGTCATCTTTCCGGCGAAGCTGTTCCAGCAGGAGGGGAAAGGATCCCTCCCCTTCCCCCTGAATACCCATGTCGGCCTCGAGGTAATCGAGTGCCTGTTCCGGGAAGATGCTGTAACCGGCCCCGCCTAAAACGATGGGAGCCGGAGAGAGGCGGCGGCACAGGGAAACGACTTCTTTGGTCCGGTCCAGGAGAAACCGGGCCGGTTCCATCTTCTGATCGTCGATGTTCCGGACCGACAGACCGATCACTTCAGGATTCAATCCCTCGACGGCCCTCCGGACGGATTCCAGGGGATTCTCCTCTTCCATCAGGTCCACCAGCGCCACCTCATGCCCTGCCTTCCTGGTGGCCGCTGCTACGCAAGCCAACCCCAGAGGCAGGGTACGCATGTTGATCTCTTCACGATTGGCGGAAATTAAAAGTACCCGCATCGGTCCCTTACCTTAAGGAGTCCCCTTCGAGGGTCGGTATAAAAATCCCGCTTTTCATCCGACTGGTCCTTTCCGGAACGGCAGGGGTTCCTTGTGCTCGAGGAGGTCATTCAGAAACCGGACATGACGGTTTTCTTCCTCTATGATCTGTTCGAGCTGCTCCAGGACCTTTTCGTCTTCAACAAAGGCGCCGAGCATTTCATAAAAAAGGACGGTATCTTTTTCAAATTCCAGAGACAGGGAAAGCAGATTGTTAAGGTCTTCCATTTTGGAGAAATCGGCCCCATCGATGGAGAAGGCCTGTTCTCCCAGGACACCCTGCAGGACGGCCTTGCCCATTTCTTCCAGCCTGGGATCTTCCGAAGAGGAGTCCACTGTTTCCCTGAACCGGCTGAACCAGTTTTCATGCCGGGCCTCATCATCGGCCAGCCAGCCGAGCATGGATGCCAGGTCAGGATCGGAAACCTGATCCCGGCCCTTTCGATAGGCCTTCTGCCCATTTATCTCGATACGGACCGCAAGATCGAAAATATCATTCAAAGTAAACATTTATAGACTTTGTTTAATTATTCCAAATAGACTGCCCCGATATCGAAGGCTTGTTCCGGTGTTCCAAACCACTGGCCATTCGGGAAGACGCATGGTTCATATCGCTCATGGCTGTAAGTATAGAAAGCGACACTCCAACGGTCGAGGTCAAAGTGTCTTAAACGACAAAGATGGGTGGGGGTGTTCCGGAGTCGGTTGATAAATTCTTCACGGGTCTCACCAAAGGCCGCTGTGGGATGTTTTTTCCCCACATGCGGCTCTTGATAGGCGTCGATGTAACAGAAAGGACCCTTGAATTTGACCTCAATTCGGCTGTACTTTCCTTTATAATTTTTTTCGGCATGGGCCAGAATACGTTTCCTCACCGCCTCTTGGAGAGCCGGTGAAATTTTTCTGCCGCCGGCATGGGGGTCGAACATCCAGACTTTTTTCATTGAATTGTCTTCCTTCACTTCGATTATTAGTGGGGTCCCGTTGGAAATGATATGTTCGAGGAGTTCCACGTTGCTCAGAAAAAAATTAGAATTCAACGGGGTCTGCTGAATTAGCGACTTGAACAATAGCATCAAGTTTTTCTTTTATTTCATGGTCAATCTTTTCCACAGGTACCAGATAAGCCAATTCATTAAAATTTTTCTTGGCCATTATGTTATATAGGGTAAGTTTTTTAAAATAAATTTTAAACAACGGTTCAAGGAAATCATCGCTGACTTTTGTATTGAAATCCCAGGGGGAACCCTTTCCGTATATATCCATTCCTTTTTGTACCTCATTAATGGATTCTTCCATAGCGACCTTCCTCCGGCCTGATTCGGCCTGGGCGAATAGAGGCCCGGTAGTATTGTCCTTAACAGCCGAAGCTTTGGCATACTCATATAAAACTTCAGGATAACATAAATAATTTTCAATCTCTCGGCGTTTCCATTGCAGGCAGGTAATTCCTGAGATATCCGGAATGGTCTGCTCAAGCCGATCAAAAATGGCTATCCCCAAGAGTTTTGAATAGGCTTCCCGAAGGCCATGAAAATGTTTTAATACTTCATTGGGCTGATTTCTAACATAATGGACAAAGGGCCTTTCAAGAACCTGCGTGGCTTCTTTATAATTCAACTTTTTCAGCAAACACGCGGAGGATGGCCAAATCAGTTGATCCCTCCAGGTAAAGGACCCAACCGGTTTGTTCTGCCTGATAGTAATCCTCAAATCCAATATCCCGCAAGGCTTTTAAAACTTGACATCCCCGGTCATTAATTTGATGAGGATTGCCTACAAAAGCGATTACTACATCTCGTTCTGCCGCTTCGTTCAGCCAAACCTCCGAATGGCTGGCAGCGATTACCTGGTTTCCATTTTCACGGGACACATCAACCAACAATTGATAAATATTTCTCTGTCGTAAAATTTCCAAATGGGCATCTGGCTCATCTAAGAGTAAAACAGCCCCTTGATTGGCATACATATAAGAGAGCAGAAGGAGTGTTTGCTGAAGTCCTCTTCCGGAAGAGGATAAATCGAACTGGATATTTTTTTCCTTATAATTCATTATGATTTCGCCACGTTCGGCAATATATTGAGGGCGTTCTAATTTTGCCCCAAAGAGAGAGTCAATCTGTGCAACCAGCTTTTCCCAGAGATCGTTCTTTTGTTCATGGATTTTATAACATAAGTTTCGAAGAACCTCGGCCGTTCTTCCCTCCCCCACACGAACGTTGATCGCCCCATCATCCAGCCGAGTTTCGTTCGCGGATAGACCTGACATAGGGGGTAAAAAGGCTACATGGACCCTTTCGGCTTGATCTGGAATCTCCATTCGACTCGCATCCTTTTCGTCGGAAAGGCGAAGAGGACGGCAATAAAAAGATTCTTCATTGGCATAATCAAACTCTAACCCACATTTCCATTCCTTATCTTCGGTTATCCCTTCGACAATTATCTCAATCCGGATATTTTTCGTGTCGGGCTTCCCATTGATTTTGCGAACGTCTCTTACATGAAGATCTCGCCAGAGTAAATCGGCCCCAGGTATTGGGATGGCCACCAAATCTTTTCTATTGACGGTAACTCCGGGACGTTTCTCCGGGGCCGTTTTCCCTTTACGTTTTTCATTCCACCGTTTAAGTCCTATTTCCCATAGGGCCAAGGCTTGAAGCGCCGAGGTTTTTCCGGAGTTATTCGGGCCAATAAACACTACCGGATTTCCCAATTCGATTTCCACTTGGCCAAATTTCTTAAAATTTCTAATAATGAGTTTGGTTAACATCTTTTTCTTTATCCTTTCTTTCGGCTATTCGATTATCCCTCAACCACTCCAACTCCTTCCCCAGCATCTGCGGGTCCTTGCAGACATGAAAATCCCATTGTCCCAACTGGCCCCAATTATTCACCGCCTTGATCCATCTTTGGGCGGCTTGATGTTCGGCTCGGTCCTGATTCATCCACATAGACCACAAAAGTTGGGGAGGGCATTATCTAAACCTTATCAATTTGTTGAGAATTTATGTCCTGATTAATCATTACTTTCCTCCAACCCATCCCGCCCCATGCGGTATTTGATGTCGTAGTTGATGATGAAGTCCAGTTCTTCGTCCGTGAAGCCATAGTGTTTGGCCAGGACGTGGTCGATTTTACAAATCATGATTTACTTGGTTTGGGCATTTTTTCTTGGTATCTCTTACCGTGAGGACAAAATTTTCAATCAATTAACCTGTCAAGGTGTACCTCATCACTTTAAATCGTCTGAGATCCTCGGGATTCTCATTTTCTTAAATAATGGGTCTCATCATTCCCAGCCAGGTTGCTCTTTCTGCACAAGTTTTTAGGTTGATTGTCATTTATTCTTGCTTTGGATTAGCTTTTGAAGATTTGTAGTTTTAATGGAAACTTCATTGGTGGGATCAATTGAAATCAAATAATCTTTAATTAAAAATTCCAAGGCCTTTCTATATCCAGGGCCAGTAATATTATTTAATTTACGGGCTTCGGCAGCAGCGGCCTCATTAAATATCTCACAAAAAGATGGAGATAATTTTTGGATTGATTCTGAAAACTCCTTTTTTTTCAAACCAGATAGGAGATAGCCCTAATGTCTGCGAACCTCTCATCCCGTACAAGGGGACGAAGTTCAATATACTTTATGTAATTGGCTATAAAAAGTTGCTGGCATTCCCGGCGTGGGCACCTAAATATAGCCTGGACAAAATTAGTTTGGGACGATGGGTATTCATTATCACGAATAAAACCAAAATGATAAATTGGTTCAATCCCTTTATGACAATATGGGCAGGTATCGGGAAGAGTTTTGACTGTTATAGAATATTGTTTATTTTTTGAATCCTTAATTTCTAGATTAAAATCTTTCATAACCTTCCCTCGAATCAAAGTACATACGATTAAATCAAGCCCTCTTCCTGAAAACTAAAATACCCCTTCTTGGCGACTATGATATGATCTAGAATTTTAATGCCCAGAATTTTACCGGCCTCGGTTAGCTGGTCATGGATCTTTAAGTCGCTGTCACTTGGTTTTAAGTTCTCCGGAAGGATGATTATGGGCAAAGATAACGGCGGCCGCCCGGTCGGTGATTACATCGGCAAAGACTTCTCTGGGATGGACCTGACTTTTATTGACCAAGCCCACAGTTACGATTCGTTTTTCGATAACCTCATTGGCCCCATTAAGGGAAAGGCAGACAAAATATTCCTGTTGTTTATTGGCAATATCTCCAAGTAAAGGTAAGACCTCTTTAGCTTCTGTAATTTTAATAGCATCCTTTACCAAATATCTTCGGGCCAGTTCAAAACCAGCCAGAATTTGGGAGGCTTTGGCAGGTCCGATTCCTTCAACTCCTGATAATATTTCAAAGGACAACTCCCCTTTTTTATCCCGGATTAATCTGGCCAGTTTAGAAGCCAGGGACATTACATCCAGTTTTTGAGTTCCGCTTCCTAAAATCAGGGCAATCAACTCCGGATCAGAAAGTGCGGAAGCCCCTTTTGCCATTAGCTTTTCTCTGGGCCGACTGAATTCCGGCAGGTCTTTAATCCGTTTCATCCCAGAAGCCCTTTTATCCCTTCTTCAATTTCCTTTTGAGACTGTTGAATTATGGCAATGAGTTCAGAGGTGGTTCGTTTGTCCGAGGTATCCGGTGCATTGGCATTGACGGCCTTTAAGTCATATTTTTTCTTTTTGATCTCCTCAAGGGTTACATACCAGCTTCGTTCGCTGATTCTTCCTGGGTCATCCGGATCAAGGGCCAGCCGAGTAAAGAAGTCATTAAAGTCATTAGAGGTTAATGGGTTGCCCTTATTGACCTTCCGGATTTTGAAATCATCAGTCAAGGTCATGTCGTAGTACCAGACCCGTTCCGTGGGTTTCCCTTTGGTGAAAAAAAGCAGGTCGGTCTTTGGACCCGGACCCGGCATTGACAAACACCCCCTGAGGCAGGCTGATGACACACCAGAGGTTACAATCGTTTAACAGTTTCCGCTTGGTTTGCTTATAGGCGGCCGTCTTGGTGTGAAACAATACTCCCTCATCAATGACCATGCCGCAGGTCCCGTCTTCTGCCAGGGCATCTATGATATGTTGAAGGAATAAAATCTGCGCCTTGCCGCTCTTATAAGAAAATTGGGCCTGGGCGTCTTTGCCTTCCTTACTGCCGAAGGGCGGATTGGTCAGGATATAATCAAACTGAGCCGGCGCTCCTTCAAAAAGGTCCCCATAGGTCATACGCCGGTCAAGGTGTTTCCGTGCCAGATCCGCGGCAGGTCAATATCGTGAAGGACCATGTTGGCCAGACAGATCGGAAGGGCTTCCGCCGCGTCCTCCCGGCCCCAAAAGGTTTCGGTCTTCAGACCGGCAATCTGAGTGGGAGCGGGGTGTTGCTCCATCATGATGTTATAGGCCTCGATCAGAAATCCCCCGGTCCCGCAACAGGGATCATAAACGGTTTTGCCTATTTCCGGCTTGACACAGTTGACGATCACCCGGATAACCTCACGGGGCGTGAAGAACTGGCCGCCATCGTTTTTCTTTTCCCCCAGGCTGGGCAATAGACCTTCAAAGGCCTGGGAGATGGGGAACATATGCTGGTCGCTGATATTGGCTTCGGTCAGTTGGTGCACCTTGTCCAGGGCATTTTGGAGATTGGTTTCACTGGCCAGGACGGTTTTTTCTTTGTTACGGAAAATCTCCGAAATCACCTTCTGCTTATTATTCGCCCCGGGCTTTTCGCCCAAGGTTTTCATGTAAGGGAAAAGATCCTCATTAACAAAGGCCAGAAAGGCCCCCATGGGTTGGTCCAGCTCGTAACGTTTCCATCCCAAGAGCCTTTTGTTTATGGTTTCTTCCGTGGGAATTTTATGGTCGAAGGGAGCGGCCCAATCCCGCCATCGGTAAGGGGCAGCAAGCGTTTCCTCAAACGGAGTGCCTAACGCCCTGGACTTTTGTTCTTCTTTATCCTCCATGATATCCAGATAGCGCAGGAAAAACATCCAGGTCAGCTCCGGCACATAGAGCCTGGCGCCCTTGGCCTTGTCCCGCCGCAGAATATCGCAAATGGATTTTAACCGCCTTGCTCATGGCGGCTTGACTATTTATGGTTTTTCCGTTGCCGGAATTGTTTTTATTTTTTGCCATTTTTATTTTTCGAAACCAAAGACCTCTCTCAAAATTGCCCCTGGTAGGCCTCAAGGGCCTCAAATTGCTTTTTTGGCCGCTTTTAATTTTTCCACTTTCGCCATTTTGCTCTCAATGCCTTCAAGCAATCTGTTCAGAGTTTGGTGGGCAGAGGGAAAAATAAATCTTTAACTATTGTGTTTAAGGCCTTTACTGATCCAAGTTGAGATTCAGACTCGAATTGTTTATTGAACCGGAGACCAATAAGAAATAATTCTCTGATATAATCTGGAAAAATTGCTTTTCTTAAGGTCATCTTTAGTAGATGAGAACTATAATAGACTATGAATGCCTTCAGGGACATCGTATGGCCTTCCAATTGTCCCCATCTTGTCGATCAAAACATCTTTCTTTTGCTCAAGTCCCTTGAGTTCCGGTCCTATCAGGCGTGGTTACGCGAGAGCAGCCATAAAACTATGATTATTTAATTTTTTATTTAGAATACTATGGTCGTATCTATTATGGAGAAGAGATTTTCGCATGCCCCAAAGGAGTTCACTCTTTGTTGTATCCATTACCAGGAGACACTACCCCATAGGGAATAGTTTATTAATTGTTAAATGTATCAAACCTCTTACGGATGTCCACCTCCATTGGGGCAATTTCCGTTCGGAGTAGCTTCAGGAGAGCAAGCCTCATTGAGGTGTAGGCCGGTGAATCATCTGGGCAGCCGACCGTGGCGATGGGAGAGCCGGTTGGTGCGCCGCGCCCGTCAAGAGGTGCTCCACTTGATCTAGGTCTTCATCAAGAGGGCTGGTTGTTTCCAGTTCTTCGATCCCTCCTTTTTCAAATTGCCTGGCGATGGAGGTCACAACGTTGCCGGTCCTTTCGGGAAAATCACGAAGCCATTTTTTGTTTTTATAGGAAAAGGCGGCAACCCGTTCGCTGCGGGATTTGGGTGGTGAGCCATATCCCAGTTCAGCCAAGACATCATAAAGATCACATTCTTGCTCTTCTTCCAATTCTCTGATTAATCGGACCGCCCCCTCTCCGCCTGGTAGAAGACTGAGGAGCTTAAACCTTTTTTCCGGTGTTATCCAGGTGGTCTTCAAGGCTTCCAGACTCGGGGCCTCTTCCACCAGACGTTCTGCCAGCCGCTGCTTGTATTCCTCGACCGGCACCAGCACCTCTTTACCGTTTTCTTCGCAGAGAACGGAACGTCCCTCCCCTTCAATCTGGATGGTGAATTGTTGCTCGGCTATTCGAATGATTTTTCTTTTGGGACGATCTTTTCCATAATCGGGAGTCGGCGATTCTATTCCTTCGGGAGGTTCCTCATCCGGATGGGACGGTTGATGATGGCTAATAAATTCTTCTCCAAAGAGACGGGTAGCGTTCGTATAGTCATACAACCTGAACATGGGTTTGGAACCTCGCGGCTCCCCGGTACGAGTTCCGCGGCCGGTCATCTGGTAAAAACTGATGGGTGATTCCAGATAACGGAAAAAAACTACATTGTCCAAGTTGGGGTATATCCACCCCCGTGGAAAGCAATTCAACCGTCGCGGCCAGAAAATGGGAATTTTTTGAGCCTCGAAAATCCGGGATCAATTTGTCGGCCGAGGGCCTTAAATCGGGATTGCCGGTGCATTGAAAAGCATAGAATTCTTTGGGCGGGCGTTTTTGTTCACGGCACCATTTCTCGTAAATATTGTTTAAGGCAATCATTATCTGATTGGCATGTGAATCTCTGGCGCAAAAGATGATGGTTTTTTGGTGAGGACCGCCAGTATCCAGAAAATGCTGAAATAGGTCTTCGCACATGGCCTTTACCCGGTCATCCAGCATCAGTTTGACTTCATAATCATTGGCCTTATACTGATCTTCGATATCCTCCGGATTAATCTTTCCCCCGGTATAAGGATCAAAGGCCGAACGCTGTTCTATGTCCTGCCGGGTGATTTCTTTTTTGTCCAGATCTACTACCCGTCGGACCACTTCGCAGGCGGCCAGGTAGCCGTCCTCCTGTCCGGAACCCATAGAATATTCATATACAGGTTCTCCAAAATATTTTAGATTGTGGGCTGTGATTTCCTCATCTTTTTTTTTTCGCCCTTCATTCTCTTTTTTCCCGCCGGTTATAATCCGAGGGGCGGCCGTAAGCCAACATGGACCGCTTCAGGGTTATCCTTTAGAATCACACTCCAATTCCCCCAAGCACTACGGTGGCATTCGTCAATGATGATATGGCTGAAAAAATTGGGAGGATAATTCTCTTTCCAGAATTTAGGTTCTTTATCTTCTTCGGTAATATTCAGGGTTTGATAGGTGGCCACCAATATCCTGGCATTTCGTTGGGGATCTTGGGTGGTGACGATCTGAACATTATCCCCAAATATCCCATGAAGTTTGGCATTCCCCTGGGTTCGCAACTCGTCACGATCGCAGAGGAACAAAGCCCGTTTTAACTGACCCGCCTGAGCCAATTTATAGAGCAACTGGGTGGCGATAATGGTTTTTCCGGTTCCGGTGGCCAAAGAAAGCAAGATCCTCTTTTCTCCCCTGACCATTTTCTCCAAGGCCGCCCGGATAGCCGCATCCTGAAAATAATAGCGGGCCGCATCTCCCCCCTTATAGGGCATCAGCAAAGGTTTGGCCCGCTCCGAATCAAGAGAGAAATTTATTATCTTTTCATATCTTTTTTTGAGTTTTTCCGGACTCGGAAACATCGAGAAAGGCAAGGCATCTCGAATAAGGCCGGTGTCCTCGGCATACTCGGCAAAAAGGTGCCCATTGGAGGAGAAGATAAAAGGTACATTGAATTTTTTCTTATAGTTTTTGGCCTTGCTGAATTCCCAAAGAAGGCAATTTATCCTCAGCCTTAGCCTCCAGGAGAGCAATCGCCAAAGGAAGTTTTCCTTCCAGGACAGGCAGACAAAGCAAATAATCGGTCCGCCCTTTTCGCTTTCTGGGTTTTCCGTCAATGATGTCAACCCCGCCAGGAGTCTTCTCTTCTCTGATCAGGACATCCGTCCAACCACTGTCAAATAACGCCGGGTTGATCAGTTCAATCCTGGTCAGCCGTTCATCCCTGGACATGGTCTATTTCCTTTAAAGCTAATAAGGGTTATTTCAAGTAGGAAGAGATTGTTCATATTTTCCAAAGACCACTCTCAAGGGCTTAGCCTTTTTGATTTATTATCTTTGTAATAATCCGTTTGTGCCTCGTGAACCTCGATCTGGTCCGCCGGAATCTTAACCACTTTACCGTCCCGTCAGACAACAAGCGGTTCACCGGACCGTTTGTGATCGGCAATTATTCGGAAACGGCTTTTTAAGGGCCTCGAAAGCCAATATTGCCAAGGGTGTTTTCGACAAATCAGGTTTTCTTTTTTTCATTTTTGGGCTCACTTAAAAATTGGCCGAAAAGTGGTTATCGCCGCAAAGGCCCTTCCCAGGCTGGGAGTAATATTTTGCCGCCTCGAAAACCTGCCACTCCCTTTCAACAAATTCAATCAATTTCCCGTTATAATCCGGTCCGATAAAGGCAGTGCTTCCGGGCGCGGGAACAATGGCTTCCCGTACTTCCCGTTTGCGGGATTTAGCGGCCAATTGCATCAAAAATTGTTTTGGATTTTCAATTTCATCCGGGTTTGATGGAATTTGGTTTTCAGGAATTCCGAGGAATCTTGCTAAAGCCTTTCGATGAGCCAACAACCACGATTCAACCGCCCTTACTGCAACACGAAAGATTAAGTTGGCCTGTTTTGGAGAAATCAGCCATTTCCTCATAAGTATGGGTGCACATTCCGATTGATCTAAATCGGTCAATACCAAAAAGGGTGTTCCTTTGGCGGCGTTATTAAACCCCTCTATCTTTTTTCTTAAATAACCGAAACCTCGTCGGCGAAAACATGATCCCACCTCAAAGATCTTCCCCTGATCTGCTTTAAAAGCATCCGCAAAACCGCTTCGCTGAAGAAGATCTTCGACCGCCAAATGGATAGGGATAACTTTATTCATTAAACAAGCTCAGTTGGCCGATCTGTTTCGGTTCCTGTCAAGGGAATCGCGGCTTCTGCCACACTAAATCCCTTTTCCAGTAAATCTTTAATCTCTTTAATACAAGAAGCCACTTCCACTTTTGTCCCTTCCACATCCGGTCTAAGCAATAGCACTTCTTCGGCTCCGATCCCTTTATCCAAAAGCAATTCATAACTATGGGTGCTGATGAATATCTGCCGCTTTTTTTTGCTTTGAATCCGCCAGATAATTCCCGGCAACTTACTGATAATGGCTGCATGGAGAGACAATTCCGGTTCCTCAAGGAGCAAAAGGGAATCTCCCTCCAATAGGGACCAGAGAAATCCGATCAATCGGAGTCCCGTCCGAAAACTCTTCTTCTCTTTGCTTTCCGGCCGGGGTCTCCAATGTTCATAGAGCGCTTCCAGGTGAGGGGCCCCTCTTTCATCTTTGGTAACATCGAGCTGCTTTAACTGTGGAACGGCCAGTTGCAGGGCCTTTTCGATTTTCCCAACCTGGCCCTACGGGTTTTTTCCGGGGTTTGAAAATTCTTTCCAGAAAGCTGCGCCCAAAAGGGTCTTCTTCTAAAATGGGCCCAGTAAATGCCTCCGGATGTCTGAGAAGCTGGGGCACTAAATGCAGGTAACAGATGGCTTCGAAAAATTCGACGATTTCTCTAAAAGGAAAATTGGCGTTTATCTGCTCCAGATGAGTCTGGGTTAACCGAAGTTTGTCTTTAGTGTCTTCCGTATCCGGTCGGTTTAAAATCAGTTCATCTTCCTTCCAGACCTTTTCGTAAGCCAGGTAGGGCTGCCGTATCCTCTGCTTTCCTGTTTAATCCCAATCGCATATTTCCATAATTTATTTTCACCGTTTATTTCTGAAAGATGTACTTCTATTTCGATTTTGGGGTCTTTCCTGGCGGCCAGGCAACGAATTTTAGATATCCCGCCCCGGTTGCTGACTGCTTTTTGTAGTCCTCCTCCCGGCTTGGCAATGTCCCGAAGAAACCGAAAAGCATCCAGGAAAGTAGGATTTCCCTGATGCATTTGGACCGATCAGAAAGACACGGTTCCCAAGGTGGACATCCAATGTTCGAAAATTTCGCCAATTTTTTAAAATGATCCGTGAAATGATCATCGGTCGACCTCCAAAATTTTTACACTATCGATATCAATTTTATCGGCCAGAACGGCCAGAGTTTCTTTACAAAACTCAGCACTGTCAGCAAGGTCAAGGATTTCCTGAAGGGCCGGGGGAAACTTTTGGTCATTGTTATGGAATATGCGGGGCATTAGATAATTCCCTCTTCGGCAAAACGAAAATGGCGGTTGGGTTCCTTGGAAGGGGAGTTGATAACAGGGTTTTCGATGATGACCTGTTTCACTTATCAGGCTCCATGAAAGGGTTAAGGGGCAATTGTAATAATTCGGAGATTATTCCCTTTATATAATCATGAGCCGGAAAGTCAAGTTAAATCATTAAATTAAAAACTTTGGACCATGTCCAAAAGGGTTGGCAATGATAAAGGGATTCAAAGGGCCAAGGATTTGAGGATTCAAGTGAAAACCAATTGGGCTGGATTAGGACAGGGAGTCTAACATCTCGGCCGCCTGGTCCTGCACTTCGCCGTCTTCGGCCAGGACTTTTAATGTGCGGAGTTTGCTTAAAAAGGCCTGCTGTTCCCGGAGGGACCGCCCCGGGTAAGCAGCCGCCATCTTTTTTAACAGTCCCACAATGACCTCGGGATCTTCATAATCCAAAAACAGAAACTGGGTCCCCCAATTGTTGGGGAGACCGTATTCATCGAGGTATTGTTTGGCCAGGGCCTGAAATTTGCGGGTACCGAACTGTTCATGCAGGGTACTGACCACATTTTCGTGGTCCGCCGTCCCTTGCTTGCCCTGGAAATGTTTATTGGCCTCTTTCAGGGCCATCTTCCGGAGCCACTCGTCCTTGGCCTTGCCTTTCTTGCCCTGGGCCGGCCGTGGGCCATCGGACACGTGCCTGCTTCGGTCCTTGCGTTGATCGATCTCCCGCCAGGACGGTCGCTCCCGTTTTCGGTCTTCCTCATCTCGTTCGGACATAAAAAACCCCAAAACCAGGATTCAAGGGGTCGAGGAGTCAGGGATTCAAGTGAAGGGCTTTGACTTTAAACCCTCGAATCCTTGAATCCTTGAATCCTTGCCCTATCCTATTTTCTTTATTGATCGTTTTTCAGCGAAGGCTGGCCGGTTGATTCCAGGACACTCCGCCACATATTCCCCTCCACATCCACCTGCTTTCTCTTGGCCCCGGCGGCCCGGATGGGGATATGGACATACTCATTATTCCAGAGGCTGACCAGCATATTGGTTTTCCCGGCCATACCGGCATGAACGGCGTGCTGACCCAAAAAGCCGCAAAAGATACGGTCGCTGGAATTGGCCGGCTGGCTGCGGATAATATAACTGGGATCGATATACTTGAGATTGATCTCCATATGGAGACAATTAAAATAGTGCCGGATCCGGTCGGCTAAAAAGGTCCCGATGTCTTTTAATTTGATGTTGCCGGATGGATCTTTTTCTTCCGGGAGACCATCCAGATATTTTTGTCCCGCCCCTTCGGCGACGACGATGACCCCATGTCCTCTTTCCGCCAATCGTTTTTGCACGGCCGCCAATAACCCCTGGGGGCCTTCCAAATCAAAGTCCGACTCCGGAATCAAAACAAAATTGACCTCCCTGGAAGCCAGGGCCGCATGGGCGGCGATAAAGCCGGAATAGCGTCCCATGAGCTTGACCATCCCGATGCCATTGGGGGCCCCGATGGATTCCACATGGGCGCTTCGAATCACCTTGGCGGCGTCTTCGACGGCCGTTTCAAAACCGAAAGATTTTTCCACCAGAGAAATGTCATTGTCGATGGTCTTGGGAATGCCGATGACCGAGGTAATCAGTCCCCGTTTTTTTATTTCTTCGGCGATAAGGTCCGCCCCTCTCAGGGTGCCGTCCCCTCCGATGGTAAAGAGGATATTGATGTTGAGTTGTTGGAGGGTATCGACGATTTCTTCGACTTTATACTGGCCCCTCGACGAGGAGAGGATCGTCCCCCCCAATTCATGGATATAGGAGACCCGTTCAGGGGTCAGGTCGATGACCGGATGGCCGTATTGGGGAATGAATCCTTGATAGCCGTAGGGGATGCCGATGATATTTTTCACCCCATAAATAAAATAGAGCTCCAAAACAATGGCCCGGATGACATCATTCTCCCCGGGGCATAACCCGCCGGCCGTCACGATGGCGCACTTGGTCTTTTTGGGAGAAAAAAAGATTTTCTGCCGGGGACCGGCCTTTTCAAAGGTGAGAGGGGGCTCTCCTTTGTGGAGACAGTCGAGACAGTGTTTTTCAGAAATATCGATCAGGACCCGGTCCCGGTCATCGACGAAATTTTTAGAAGGAGAAGGGCAGGCCAATGAATCTTGAATAGGGAGGCAGTGAACGGGGGAGTCGATTTTGGGAATCCCGATCTGCTCGACGGCGATGTTTTCTTTGGTTAGTGGCGGCAAATTATGCAAAATTCGCTCACTCCTTTTTTTATCTGAATTTAAATTCTCCTTTACCTAACAGGTCATGAAGATGCAAAATACCCACCACCCGCCGCTCAGGGTCGACGATCGGCAGGACGGTAATCAGGTACTGCTCCATCATCTCCAGGGCCTCGGAGGCCTGGATCTCGGGGGATATGGATTTCGGGTTGGGGGTCATGACCTGTCCGGTCAGGGTCTCCTCGAAGGAGGTCTTTCGTTTGATAATCCTCCTCAAGTCCCCGTCGGTGATGATGCCGGCCAAGAAATGCTCTTCTCCTTCCACCACCAGGGTAGCCCCCAGGTCCTTAACATCCATCTCCTGGATGGCCTCGAACAAGGTCTGCTGGGGAAAGACCATCGGGACCTGCTCGCCGGTGAGCATGACCTCCTGGACCTTGACGGACAGCCTTTCCCCAAGGCTGCCTCCGGGATGAAACCGTTTAAAGTCCTGATGGTTGAACTGGCGCCGTTTGATTAAGGCCACGGCCAAAGCATCCCCCATGGCCAGGGCCGCCGTGGTACTGGTCGTCGGCACCACTCCCAAAGGACAGGCCTCTTTCTCCACCCCCACATCGATCACCAGGTCGCTCTGCCTGGCCAGGGTGGATTCGCAGTTTCCGGTAAAGGTAATCAGCTTGGTCCCGATGCGCTTGAGACTGGGCAAAATAATGGTCAGCTCGCCGGTCTCCCCGCTGTTGGAAATGACCAGGACGATATCTTTGGAAGTGACCATGCCCAAATCCCCGTGCATGGCCTCCACCGGATGCAGAAACAGGGAAGGGGTGCCGGTGCTGTTTAAAGTGGCCACGATCTTCCGGGCCACGATACCCGACTTACCGATGCCGGTGAGGATCACCCGGCCTTTAAGCTGATAGACGGCCTCCACGGCCTTTTCAAATTCCGGTCCCAGTTTGGGGATCAGGTCCAGGATCCCCTGGGCCTCGATCCTTAAGAACTTCCCTGGCTTCATCGAGAAGCATGACCCACCGACTATCTTTCCAGGCAGTACTTGGTAAAGGCCGTATCGGGCTGTACCGGATAGCGGCCGTTAAAACAAGCCAGACAAAAGTTGGACTCCGGCAAACCGGTAGCCTCCACCATACCTTCCATGCTCAGATAGCCTAAGCTATCCAACCCTAAAAACTTCTGGATCTCCTCGACCGAATGGTGGCAGGCGATCAACTCCCCTTTGGTGGAAAAATCAATCCCGTAAAAACAAGGATACTGGTGCGGAGGACAACTGACCAGCATATGGACTTCCCTGGCCCCGGCCGAGCGGACGGCCTGGACCCGGGTCCGGCTGGTTGTCCCCCGGATGATGGAATCTTCGATAATGACCACCCGTTTTCCCTTTAAGCACCGAGCGGACCGGATTGAGTTTGACCCGGACTCCGAAATCCCGCATGCTCTGGGAGGGTTGAATAAAGGTGCGTCCCACATAATGGTTGCGGATGACCCCCATTTCAAAAGGGATCCCGGAGGCCTCGGCAAAACCCAGGGCGGCATAATTCCCGGAATCCGGGAAGGGCATGGTCAGGTCCCCCTGGGGTTGAAATTCCTTGGCCAGCATCTGACCCAATCGTTTCCGGATCTGATAGACGTTTTGTCCGAAGATATAACTGTCCGGCCGGGCGAAATAGATAAACTCAAAAATGCAAAAGGCGCTTGGGATCTTGGAGGCCGGTTTTATGGAGCGAAGGCCGTTCCGGTTGATAAAAATAATTTCTCCCGGTTCGATATCCCGGACATATTGGGCCTCAATCAAATCCAGGGCGCAGGTTTCGGAAGCCAGGACGTAAGCCCCGTTTAATTTCCCCAGGCAAAGAGGACGGAACCCATGGGGGTCCCGGGCCCCGATCAATTGATCCTCGGTCAAGAGGAGCATGGAATAGGCCCCTTCGACCTTGGCTAAGGCCTGGACCAGGGCCGGTTCAAAGCCCTTGTTCCAGGCCGTGGGCGATCAGATGGATAAAGATCTCACTATCCATGGTGGACTGAAAGATGGCCCCTTTCTTTTCCAGACCCTGACGTAATTCATGGGCATTGGTCAGATTCCCGTTATGGGCGATAGCCAGGGCCATACCGGCATGAGAGACCAAGAAGGGCTGGGCGTTTTTCAACATGGAGGACCCGGTAGTGGAATAACGGACATGCCCGACGGCCAGGTTTCCATGAAGGGCGGCCAGACTCTGTTCATTAAAAACATCGGCCACCAGGCCCATGCCTTTTTGTTCCCGGACCTGGGAACCGTCGGAAATAACGATTCCGGCGCTCTCTTCCCCCCGGTGCTGCAGGGCATAGAGACCGAAATAAGTCAGTTTAGCCGCGTCCGGATGACCGTAAATCCCGAAAATGCCGCATTCTTCTTTTAAATCCTGATCCTCATAAAATCGTGTACATGATGCTTTTTCACCTGCTTATCTTAAAAGGGTTCAAGGATTCGAGGGTTCAAGGATTCAAGGATTTGTTTTGGTTCCAAGCCTCTTCACTGGAACCCTTGAACCCCTCGAATCCTCGAACCCTTCTTTTCTATTTCAGGTCCTGATGATACTCCTGAATGGTCCGGACCGAAACCTTTTTCTGCTGCATGGCCTCGATGGCCTCGGCCGTGGCCCTGGCCCCGGCAACGGTGGTGGTATAGGGTATCCGATGGACCAGGGCGGTTTGCCGGATGGAGTATGACTCGGAAACGCTTTTGGAACCGATGGTGGTGTTGATGACCAATTGGATCTCCCCGTTTTTCATCCGGTCCACCACATGGGGCCGGCCTTCCCGGACCTTGTTGACCATCTGATTGGGTATCCCGGCCTGATCAAAAAATCGTGAGGTGCCGGAGGTGGCCATGATTTTAAAGCCCAGATTATATAATTTTTGGGCTGTGGATAAAATCATTTTTTTATCCTGATCTTTGATGCTGATAAAGACCGTGCCGGAAAGGGGCAGATTACTCCCGGCCCCTAATTGCGATTTGGCGAAGGCCAGGCCGAAACTCTGATCGATGCCCATGACCTCGCCGGTGGATTTCATCTCCGGACCGAGGAGGGTATCCACACCCGGAAAACGCAGGAAGGGAAAAACCGATTCCTTGACCGAGATATGGGCCGGGACAATTTCCCGGGTGAGTCCCTGAGACTGAAGACTTAGGCCCAACATGACCCGGGTGGCCACCTTGGCCCAGGGAACTCCCGTGGCCTTACTGACAAAAGGGATCGTTCTGGAGGCCCGGGGATTGACTTCCAGGACATAAAGGATGTTGTCTTTAATGGCATACTGGATATTCATCAGACCTTGTACGCCCAACTCCCGGGCCAGGGCATAGGTGTTGGACTTGATCCGTTCGATCTGGTCCGGCTTGAGGGTATAGGGGGGCAGGACGCAGGCGCTGTCGCCGGAATGGATCCCCGCTTCTTCGATGTGCTCCATGATCCCGCAGATCAAGGTCTTTTGTCCGTCGGAAACCGCGTCCACATCGATTTCAATGGCCTCTTCCAGGAATTTATCGATCAGGATGGGATGGCCCGGGGAGACCAAAACGGCCTTGGCCATAAAGCTTTCCAGGGCCCCGGCTCAAAAACGATCTCCATGGCCCGGCCGCCCAGAACATAAGAAGGGCGGACGACCACCGGGTAGCCGATGGTTTCGGCGACCTTAAGGGCCTCCGGGACGGTGAAGGCGGTCCCGTTTTCCGGCTGGATCAAGCCCAACTTTTTTAATAACACCTTAAACCGTTCCCGGTCTTCGGCCCGGTCGATGCTGTCCGGAGAAGTACCGATGATCGGGGCCCCTGCGGCCTGAAGACCGACGGCCAGATTCAAAGGGGTTTGGCCGCCGAACTGGACGATGACCCCCTTGGGTTTTTCCCGGTCGATGATATGAGTGACGTCTTCATGGGTTAAGGGCTCGAAATAGAGTTTATCGGAGATATCATAATCCGTGCTGACCGTTTCCGGATTGCTGTTGACCATGATGCTGGTATATCCTTCTTCCTTGGCCGTCAGAGAGGCATGGACGCAGCAATAGTCAAATTCTATCCCCTGCCCGATACGGTTCGGGCCGCCGCCTAAAATCATGATCGGGTCTTTTTCGGAAGGCCGGAATTCATCTTCCAAATCATAGGTCGAATAGTAATAGGGGGTAAAGGCCTCAAATTCAGCGGCACAGGTATCGACTAATTTATAGACCGGAAGCATCTTGAGCTCCTGTCTCAGCCGGGCTATTTCCGAAGGGGCCGCCTTGAGCAGATGGCCTAACTGGACATCGGAAAAGCCGTACTCCTTGGCCTGATGAAGCAGGTCCGGCGTGAGCGTCTTCAAGCTTTGCCCGGCCAGGGTTTTTTCCATTTGTACAATCTGGTTAAGGTTGTGGAGGAACCAGGGATCGATCCGGGTCAAGTCATAAATTTCTTCAATCGACAGATCGGCCTCCAAAGCGGTCTTGAGATAAAAAATCCGCTGGGAATTGGTCTGGCGGAGTTTTTTCCGGATCTCATCCAGGGGGACATGGCCGAGGTCTTTCCCATCGGCCCCAAAGCCGAACCGGCCGATCTCCAATGAGCGGATCCCTTTCTGCAGGGCCTCTTTAAAGGTCCTTCCGATGGCCATGGCCTCGCCCACGGACTTCATCGAAGTAGTCAGATAATCTTCCGCCCCGGGAAATTTTTCAAAAGTCCAGCGGGGGATCTTGACCACGCAGTAATCGATGGTCGGCTCAAAAGAGGCCATGGTCTCTTTGGTGATGTCATTGGGGATTTCGTCCAGGGTGTAGCCCACGGCCAATTTGGCGGCGATTTTGGCAATGGGAAATCCCGTGGCCTTGGAGGCCAGGGCCGAGGAGCGGGAGACCCGGGGATTCAT
Organism: uncultured delta proteobacterium; assembly: GCA_963769305.1. Lineage (GTDB taxonomy): Bacteria > Desulfobacterota > RBG-13-43-22 > RBG-13-43-22 > RBG-13-43-22 > RBG-13-43-22. The sequence goes on from CAVYLJ010000009.1 coordinate 28,090, forward strand.
TTCAATAACCACCATCTCGCCGGTGTCGGGATGGACGGCAAACTGGATATTCGATCCGCCGGTCTCCACCCCGATCTCGCGGATGATGGCCAGGGAGGCATCCCGCATGGTCTGATACTCTTTATCGGTCAGGGTCTGGGCCGGGGCCACGGTAATGGAATCTCCGGTATGAACCCCCATGGGGTCGAAGTTTTCAATGGAACAGATGATGACCACATTGTCCTTGAAGTCCCGCATGACCTCCAGTTCATATTCTTTCCAACCTAAGACCGATTCTTCCAGCATGACCTGGTGGATCATGCTGGCTTCCAGCCCGGCGTTAACCAAGAGTTCAAATTCTTCCCGATTATAGGCCACCCCGCCGCCGGTGCCCCCAAGGGTAAAACTGGGCCGGATGATGATGGGATAGCCGATCTTTTCGGCCGATTCCCTGGCCTGTTCCAGGCTGGTGACGATGACACTTTCCGGGACTCTGAGTCCGATCTTCCACATGGCCCGGCGGAACTCATCGCGGTCCTCGGCCTTTTTGATCACCGGCAGAGAGGCCCCGATCATCTCCACCCCGAAAGCCTCCAAAACCCCCATCTCGGCCACGGCCACGGCGGTGTTGAGACCGGTCTGGCCGCCCAGGGTGGGGAGCAGGGCCTGGGGCCGTTCCCGCTCGATGATCTTGGCCACGATCTCCGGGGTGACCGGTTCGATATAGGTGCGGTGGGCCATCTCCGGATCGGTCATGATGGTCGCCGGGTTGCTGTTGACCAGGACGATTTCAAACCCTTCTTCCCGCAGGGCCTTGCAGGCCTGGGTGCCGGAATAATCGAATTCGCAGGCCTGACTGATGATGATCGGTCCTGAGCCGATGATCAGGATTTTGTTGAGGTCGGTTCGCCTGGGCATGGCTTATCCTTTCCGGTTTCTTTCCATCAGGGAAAGGAAGTGGTCAAAAAGATAGGAGGCATCATGGGGACCGGGCGAGGCCTCGGGATGATATTGGACCGAAAAAGCGGGCAAACGTTTATGTTCCATCCCTTCCAGGGTCTGATCATTCAAGTTGATATGGGTCAATTCCACGTCGGGGTCCTTCATCGATTCCAGGTCCACGGAAAAGCCATGATTCTGAGAGGTGATCTCCACCCGGCCGGTCCTCAGGTATTTCACCGGCTGGTTGGCCCCCCGGTGGCCGAATTTGAGCTTGGAAGTCGTCCCGCCCAAGGCCAGTCCCAGGATCTGATGGCCCAGACAGATGCCGAAGATGGGCAGTAAGCCCAGGAGGTTTTGAATCGTTTGAACGATCCCCGGATCGGCGGCCGGATCTCCGGGACCGTTGGAAAGCAGTAAACCGTCGGGGCTCCAGTCTAAGATTTCCCGGGCCGAGGTCTGGGCCGGCACGACCAGTACTTGGCACCCTCTTTGTTCCAATGAGCGCAGGCTGTTGTATTTAACACCGTAGTCGAAAACCACTACCTTATAGGCCGACCCATCGGTATTCCAGGGACGGTCCATTTGCTCCGAAGGGATCGGCCGGGGTTTTCCCTGAACCCAGCAATAAGGCCGGGGGGTGGTGACCCGGTCGACCAATCCCTGGCCGAGCATCGGCGGAAGGGACCTGGCCTTTTCGATCAAGGCCTCCGGGTTTAGTTTTTCCGTAGAGCCCGCGGCCCGCATGGCCCCATAATTTCTAAGGTGACGGGTCAAGGCCCGGGTGTCGATCCCTTCCAGACCCAGGACCCCGCTTTTTTTGAGATAGTCGGCCAAGGGGGCCTGGGAGCGAAAGTTGCTGGGAAAAGGGAGATATTCTTTGACCAAAAAGGCCTCGACCTGGATCCGGTCCGATTCCACATCCTGGTCATTGGTCCCGTAGTTTCCCATCAGAGGATAGGTCATGGTCACCATCTGGCCCTTATAGGAAGGGTCGGTTATGACCTCCTGGTACCCGGTCATGGCCGTATTGAAAACACATTCTCCGCCGGCCTCACCGGGCCCGGTGAAGGACCGGGCCGGAAAGACGGTGCCGTCTTCCAAGGCTAACAATGCTTTCATTTCAATTCCTTTATAAGGGGACAAGGATTCCAGGATTCAAGGGTTCGAGGGTTAGTTTTTTCCTTTGCTCATCATCAAAAATTTAAGGCTTTTTCTTCATACCCTCGAATCCTTGCCCCCTGGACCCCTTGAATCCTGACCTTTTATTATCTCGGCTATCATCTCAGCCGCCGTTTGGGTCAGTCCTGTCTGCGATTTTAGGGCCTGACGGCCGGCTTCCCCTCTTTCGACCCCTTCCTCCGGATGCCCCAAAAAATAATGCATCCTCTCATACAGTTCAATCTCGTCGGCGACCTGAATCCCCGCCCCGGCCTTTTCCAAGAAGTCCCGGGCATCTTTAAAGTCCTCCATATGAGGGCCGTAGAAAACCGGCTTTCCCCAGGCAGCGGGCTCCAGGATGTTTTGTCCCCCCTTGGGGACCAGACTGGCCCCGCAAAAAACCAGGGTAGCCAGGCTGTAAAGGGCAAAAAGGTCTCCGATCCGATCGATTAGAATAACCGCTTCTTTTCTTTGCCCCTCCGGCAGAAGGATCTGACTATAGAGCTGATAAGCAACCCCTTGCCTTTGCAAAAGGGTTTCCAATTCAGGGCATCGATTGATATGACGGGGGGCCAGAATTAAAATCAGCCCCGGGAAAGAGTCCTTTAAACGCTTATACACGGAAAGGAGAATCGCTTCCTCTCCTCCCCGGGTACTTCCGGCTACTATCACCGGTCCTTCCCCATTGAGATGGAGTCTCTGCCGGAGGCTTATTTTTATGGCCTCCTGGGCCTGATTGACCAGGCCGTCGTATTTGATGTTTCCCAAGACCCGGACTTGTTCAGGCCCGGCCCCCAGAGAGATGAAATACCTGGCATCATCCGGATGCCTGACCATCAAGATCCTGAATTTTTTGAGTAAGGGACCTAAGAGCCAGCGAATCTTGGAATACCGCTTAAAAGAGCGCTCCGATATTCGGCCGTTGACCAGGATCAATTTACTGCCCGATTTATGGGCCTGAAAAAGAAAGTTGGGCCATAGCTCGGTTTCCAGGGCGATAAAGGCCCTGGGGCGAAAAAATTTTAAGGCCCTTTTAACACACAGGAAAAAATCCAGGGGGTAATAGATAAGAGGTATCTTATTCCCTAAGAGCTTTTCTGCTGTTTCCCTTCCTGCCGGGGTTGTCGTCGAAAGAAGGATGGGAACATCGGGGAGCTGCTCTTTGATTTTCTGAGTCAGAGCCGCAGCCGCCTTGACCTCGCCCACGGAAACGGCATGTATCCAGATGGGTCTCGCATTGGGCAGGGAGTCATCGGGCCGCAAGGCCTGAGGGTAACGCCCTAAACGCTCGACCAGACGATCACTATACTTACCTTGGGCGAGATTATACAAGATAAAAAAAGGAAACCCAACTAAAAAAAGAATTCCGCTGAGGATATTGTAGATTAAAAGTCCCAGAGGCATAAAAAAATTATTATTTTCAGGCAGATAAGATAAACTAATCGTTGCTGGTTATAGTATTTTTTAGTCAGGGGGTCAAGTTTAAAAAAAGGGAGGCTTCATGGGTAGCAGGGTGACACGCAGGGGAAGTCGGGTATGCTTAGAATCCAGAAGTCAGAATCCAGAATAAAACTTAAATTTTTTTTACTGATTCCTCTCATTCTGGCGCCTGGCTCCGGGATTCCAAATTTTCAAATATCTTTGGTTCGGTTGTGGTACTAAGCGATTCAAAACGTGAACACCTTATATTGCGGGTTGGTCATCATATCCACAAGCACCGGGGCCCCGGATATTACCGATCCTTCGATACACTCGTCCGGAGAAACAAGGCGCTTGTCCGCACAGGCTTTGCAGACATGAATGGGGGTCTTTCTGGATATGAGTTGATCCAGAAGATCCTTCATGTGTTCCCCCGTAGTAGACCGAATGCCTTCCGCCATGCCCAGTTGAGCCCAATGAATGGCATCATCAATCAAAAAAATCTCGACCGTCAGGCCTTTCTCCGCTGCAATGCTGGCAAACTGAAGGGCCCGCGTAGCGGTTCCTGATTTTTCAAAACCCTTCGAAATGATAAAAAGATATTTTTCCATCCTAATCTCTAACCTCCTCTTTAAGTTTTTTTTCTGACAATAACGCGCCAGAAGGATTTTACTTCTCTGATCTCGATCAATTCACAGCGAGATGCCGGCAGTACCTTAAAAAGATATTCTCCGGTATCCGGATCGCTCAAGAGCATCTCTATCGTCTCTCCGGCCTTCATCTCTCTGAACGCCTGAGAGGCCTTCAAGAGGGCTAACGGATAAATAGAACTCCGGATATCCAGAGAATGATCGATCCTGTTTTTCAAGAAAGCGCCATGGAGGAGAGATCTCTACACCCCTCATCATCCTTTCCCTCAGACCTTCGAAAGCTCCAACGTCGGAATAACTGGAGTTCGAAGAATACCCCTACGAAAAGAACTTCTTCCCGTAGCGGATTGAGGCCTGATCGAATTCCTTATACAGATCCTCAAGACGGGCATTGGCCACCTTGGCCTTGTGGGCCTTTTCTTCCTCTCCCTTTTCCGACGGATAACAGGCCAAACAGCGTTCAATCTGTTGACGCTTTCCGCGGCTGGTTATGGAAAAATCTGCCGTCAAAAAGGTCTGGGCATTTTTATAATTAGAGAAGTGCTCAACGGCCGGGACATATTCCAGCGCGATCTCCACCGCGGTCTCATGACCTTCCTTGGCCGCAAGGATATAGTCATCGAGGGTGAGGGCCTGACCGTACTCTTCACGAACTCCTTCAAACTTGACGATCATATCCTCGAGGGTAAACAGCCTCTCTGCCAGCGATAGACCTGCCTTCTTGAGCAGTTGATAGTCCTTTTGCAGATATCGGTTGGCGATCATCACGGCCTGGGAGACATGGGGACAAAGGTTATGGGAGCAGCCTCTGGCATAGCACTTCCTGAAGGTGTAGGCTTGCCCGTCCACGGCTCCCGAGAAATAGCACATGAACACATGGGCCTGGTAGGGCTGCTGGCGGTGCTGAAAATCCACCGGGACGACTGCAAAGGAGGTCTGGCAGGTCACGGCGGCCCCCCTGCCTTTCAAGGCTGTCAAATCGACAATACGATTGGGAACCTCATGACCGGGTTTCTGTTCCATCTGAAAAACTCCTTCTTGGCCTTATCTGGCCCTGTAGGCTGCCCATGGCGGGGACTTCGTCAACGGCCGGTTAGTAGGTGAATACGGCATCGGCCTTCAGGGATTCGGTAATCAGACGGCCTGCTGCCGTGGTCTCCGCCCCTTCGATCAGGTCGGAGGGATCAATATTGCGATCCTTGATGCAGGGAACACAAACCTTCAGCTCCCCTCCCAGTTCCTGGAAGTCGGCCATCAGTTTCGTGAAGGGCTCAAACCCTCCCGGCTTTTCCAGTTTTTCGATATATCCTTTTTTGGCCAGGTATACGGCCTCTGCCTGTAATACGATGGTGGCCTTGACATCCATGGCCATGGCCCCAATGGCCATGACAAAGGGTATGGCCGCTTTCTCAAGATGGTCCTCCGCGTGGGTGCAAATGAACAAAATGTATTCTTCCTTCTCCGCCATTTTTTTCTCCTTTTTGATTTAGGAATCTATTATTCCCTGGTTAATGTTTTTCAACAGCCGGATACGGCGCTTTTAGGCGTACCGGGCCATTACCGTGGAGAGATCCTCCACCTCGGCCCCCGACTTCCTCAGGCTGCCAAGACAGATCGGACACATGGCCACGATGGGCGCGCCCGTACTCTGCAATTCTTCCACCCTTCGCCCCATGATCTCCTTGGACAGTTTGGGCGAGATAGACTCTGCGGGACCGCCGCAGCAAGAGGTAAAGGCGCCCGAGTTTCTCACCTCCACACAGTCGATACCCAGTCCTGCCAGGGCCTTTCTGGGCGCCTCGGAGAGTTCCAGATATCTTCCATAGAAGCAGGAGTCGTGAAGGGTAACGCGGCCTCCGTTATTTTCCGATTTGAAATCGACCAGTTCAAAGTAGGCCTTCACCTCAAAGCTTTCCCCGGTAATCTTCGGGTACAGGACCTTCAGGGCATAGGTCGTGTGGGGGTCCACGGTAATGATCTTGGTCACCCCGGCTTTCTTCAGCCTCTGAACGACAAACCGGGCATGTTCAACAAAGCTTTCCTGGTCACCCAGGTCATAGAGGAGAATGCCGCTGTAAAAATCCAGTTCAGGCCTGTAGAAAAAAGGGACGCTGGACTTCACCAGGATCCTGACGATGTTCTGAAGCACCTCATTCGCCTTTTTCTTTTCTTCCCCCGGTGTCAACAGGGCCATCCCCATTCCGGAGAGGCGTTTGGGCTGATATTTGCCGAATCGGGTAAGCCCGGCAACCCTGGTGTCCTCGGCTCTTTCCAGATAGGAGGTCATTTTCTCAATATAGGGCATAAGCTGATACATCAGGCCCGTGAAGAGCAAGGCGTCACCTTCCCGGGGTAGAGACATCTTCTTCCACCACCGGTTGACCATGAATCGGGGGGTTCCGAACGGACTCCTGGTCTTTCTCACGTTTCCGGCCAGGGCCTCGATGATGTCCTTTGGGTTGAACATGTCAGTTTCTCCTCCAGTGATCCACCACGAATCGTTTCAGACCGAGGATCACTTCACCGGGGTTGGCCTCTCTCGGACAGGTTTGGGTGCAGAGCCCGCAGTGGAGACAACGCCACAGCTCCGCGGGATTCTCCAGAATCTTGTCTTTGGCGCCGATTTGAATGTAGCGCACCATCTTCCTCGGGAAGTGTTCGTAAATCAGGGGGCAGATGGCAGCGCAAGTTCCACAGTTGAAGCAGTCCAAAGCCTTGTCCACGCCGAAGTTCCGAAGTTCTTCGGCAAATCCAGGATGAACTTTTATCACGAGGCCACCTCCAGTTCGGGGTCCCCGGTTTCTACTGCTCCACCGGCCCACAGGTATTGAAAATAGCCGCCCTTCTTTTCCCCTTCGGCAATCTGCCCGTACTTTCTCAGGGCCGAGATATACCAGAGCACCTCGGAAGACGACAGGCCGATCCCGGCCGCCAGTTCGGGCACGCTCTTCCCACCGTCTTTCAGCATCTTTTTCAGGGCTTCAATGACCTTTTTCTGGGCCCTGACCTTTTGGGTGGCCGCGGCAATCGTCTGTTTTCTCTCCAGGCGAAGCCGTTTCATGGCCTCTTTCCGTTCTTCCTTCTCTTGGTCCGATCGGGTCGTTTTAGCCTCTCTCGTCATGCCTTCCCCCTTGTCTTCCCCTGTTTCCGCCGATGGGGAGGCCACAGGGAAAGGGAAACTCAGAAATCCATTCGTTGCAGACAAAGTCAGGCCGCCTGTTCGTCGGCCACGATTCTGTCGACCATGTCCTCGTACTGCTTCAGGGTCCAGCCCTGGAGATTAATCGCGTTTTCCGGGCAGACGGCAACACAGGCCCCGCAGCCGAGACAAAGGGCGGGGAATACCTGGGCCTTCAGCATTTTCCGGCCATCCACCTCCATCTCCGCCATTTTCAAGGCCCCCGGATTCAGACAGGCCTCCACGCAGGCGCCGCTTCCCTTGCACTTTTGAAGATCCACTTCGGCCACAAAGGGGTCCAGTTCCACGTATCCCCTGGCCAGGATCCCGGAGGCCTTTACGGCCGCGGCCCCGGCGGCGCTGCAGGCTTCTCCGATATCCATGGGGGCCTGACAGGTTCCGGCCAGGAGGATGCCTGAGACGGAGATCTCCACGGGACGCAGTTTGGGGTGCACCTCCAGGAGGAAGCGATCGACCCCCACGGGAAGTTTCATTTTCTCAACGAGATCCGGTATAGGATTGGGTTCCATCCCCACCGCCAAGACCACGAGATCCGCCGGGACTTCCACCTCTTCCCCGAAGGTGAGGCTGTCCTTGACCCTGACCGTCACCGGGTATTCGTCTCCTTCCTTATTCCGCATCACCGCCGGAGACCCGTCCGCTTCAAAGCGCAGGAAGACCACCCCGTTTTCCGAGGCTCGATTGTAGAGTTCTTCCTGACCCCGACCATAGGTTCGGATGTCGCGGTAAAAATCGTACACCCGGGTGCCGGGAAATTGCTCGCGGATTTGATGGCCCGCATGGAGCGTGGCCGTACAGCAGGTCCTGGAACAATACTCGTTCAGTTGACCCGACTCATCGGCCTCGTGAATACCGGGGATCTGGCGGCTTCCCACGCAATGGATCATGGCGACGCTTCGAATCGGTCGACCCCCGATCTCGAGGAATCCGTCTTTCGGGTTCTGCCCGGCCATCTCCCGGATGAAACGGGGAAGGGTCATCACCTCTTCGAACTCGCCGTACCCGTATTCCCCCTTTCGCGGGGTATAGGGTCTGAAACCGGTGGCCAGCACCACAACCCCTGTTTCCAAGGAAAACGCTTCACTCCGGTCAGGGATGGCGCCCGGGCAGATCCCTACAAAGGGGACGAACTCGCCGGTATTTTTCCCGGACTCACTCAGGAGCCTGATCTTTTCGTGGTCCTCCTCCGAATCCGGAGGCCCTTTTCTGATCCGGAGGTTGAAATTCCCGATATAGCCTTCGAACCCGGTGACTTGTGAACAGGTGCAAACGGTGACGGCCGAATCGTTCAATACGTCTCGCGCCAGTTCCAAGACGAGTTCCGAGGCCCTTTCTCCCGTAGGGGCCACACGTTCCAGCCGCGCAGCCTGCCCCCCCAGAAAGGGAGACTTTTCCACCAGCGTTACCTTAAAGCCCCGATCCGAAAGATCCTTGGCCGCGCGAAGCCCGGCCACACCTCCCCCGATCACCGTGGCATGCCGTCTGGCCTCCACCCTGATGGGTTCGAGACTTTTCAGGGTCTTTGCCTTTCCTACCGCGGCCGCTACCAAACGGGCGGCCTTGTCCGTGGCCGCATCCCCGTGATGTACCCAACTGACCTGTTCCCGGATGTTGGCATGCTCATAGAGATAGGGGTTTACCCCGGCCCTGGCGATGGCCCCACGAAAGGTCGTCTCATGGAGGCTGGGAGCGCAGGAGGCCACCACCACGCGGTCTACGATTCCCGTTCCTGAGATCCTCGGCGATCAGTTCCTGACCGGTATCCGAGCACATAAACATATTGGTGCGGGCCGCGGCTACCCCTGGCATCTTCTCCATCTTTTCGCGGACTTTTTCCACATCGACGTGGTCGGAGATGTTTCCGCCACAGTAACAGATATAGACCCCCACCTTTTCCGCCGGCCCTTCGGTGTTCTTCTCTTGGTATTCTTCCGCCATCATCCGATCTCCAAACCGATTTTTAAACCGTCCACCCTCAGGCCGCCGCAGGTTTCCCGGCCCTGGCAAGGGCCGCCAGAAACTTGGAAGCCTCCATGGAAGCTGCCCCGGCCTCGGCGATACTGTCCACAATGTCCTTGGGTCCGGCCGCCGCCCCGGTCACGAAAACCCCCTCCATATCGGTCAAGGTCGGGGCACTCTTGGGTTTGACGGTCTTGATGAATCCATCCGATCCGGTGGACAGCCGGCAGAGGCCGTCGGGGTTCCATCCCGGAACCATGCCCAGGGAAAGAACCACCAGGTCGTGATCGGCCGTGGTCGCCCCTTCCCCGTCCTGGGCCTCGTAGCGCAGGCTTACCCGGCCGTTTGCCCCTTCGTTGAGGAAGGCCACCTTCGCTTTTACAAACTGGATGCCCATGGCCTGGGCATTCTGGAAAAACTGCTCGTACCCCTTTCCAAAGGCCCGGATGTCTATGTAGTAGATCGTGATATCGGCCAGGGGCAGGGCTCCGGAAAGAAGCATGGCCTGCTTGATGGCATACATGCAGCACACCCGGGAACAATAGGGAATGCCCATGCTCTTGTCCCTGGAGCCGGCGCACTGGACGAAGGCGATGGAATCCGGCTCCCGGCCATCGGAAGGCCTCAGGACCCTGGCATAGGGACCGTGTGGGGCCAGGATTCTCTCCATTTGAAGGGCCGTGATCACATTGGGAATTTTTCCTTCCCCGTACTGCCGTTTATTCTCAACGGGGGTCAACTCGAAGCCCGTGGCCAGGATAGCCGTGTTGCAGCGGATGCTGAAGGGTATCGGTTCCTGAAAATAGTCCACCGCCTTGGTGGGACAAATTTGTTCGCACCGGCCGCACAGCATGCAGTTCTCTACGTCCAACAGGGCGATCTGGGGAATGGCATTCGAGAAAGGGACATAGATGGCCTTGCGCGCCGAGAAGGCCCCCTGTTCCTCATCCGATGCGTACACCGGACAATGATACTCGCACTGCCGGCAACCGATGCATTTACCCTGGTCCACATAACGGGGTTTTTGTATCATGGAAGCGACGATCCCCTCCGGTCCGCGGTCCAGGGCCTTCAGGTCGCAATAGGTGAACAGCGTGATGTTTTCATGATGGGCCGCCGCTGCCATCTTGGGGGTCGTGATGCAGCTTGCACAATCCAGGGTGGGGAAGACCTTGGAGAGGCGGATCATTTTCCCGCCGATCGACGCATCCTTTTCCACAACGGCCACCCGGTAATTCTGGTCCGCCAGATCCAGGGCGGCCTGAAGGCCGGCTATACCGCCTCCTACCACAAGGGCATCAAAGTTCATCGTTTCATTGTGTTCCATGGTGATCTCCAGACACTCCCTTAGGCATTCCCGAACACGGGCGGCCCCAGCACTTTGACCAGTTCATTCATCTCGTTTACCTCTTTCAGGAAAGAACGATTGCAGACCGTACAGATAGCGGTGAGACGGAGCCTCCGAATGTCCAGGTCCTGTTCTTTCATCAGCGCATACACCCTGTCCACTCGCTTGGCCAGGGCCTGATAGGCCCCTTCGTAGGGGCATTCAGCCCCACAGGACATGATGATGATCCCGCTCAGCCCTTTCTTAAAGCAATCCAGATAAAACCGTTCGGGAAACAGCACCGGCGACGGTACCCGCAAAATGTAAGTATTGGGGGGATAGGAGCTGTGCGCCTGGCCCACGGAATTGGCGCCCGGATAGGCGCAGTGCTCCGTTGCCAGAATGAGTATTTTCCCCTCAAGGTCCTGGGCGGCCATCATATCTCCACCTAATTTCTTCCTATTTCTTTCTTCTGACGAAGAGCCTGTCGTATCCATCCCCGGCCATAACGCCCAGGAACTCGTGTCCCACCTTGTCCGCCCAGGCCGGAATATCATCCCGGGTACCCGGGTCACCGGACAGAACCTCCAGAATCTCTCCTACCTTGACCTTGCCGATCCCCTTTTTGGCCTCCAGAAGAGGGCCCGGGCAGGCGCTCCCTCTTGCATCGACGGTATTTGCCGCCTGAATCCCGCTTAGATCTGTTTGTACCATGTTGAAGCCTCCTCGGATGTTAGGTGATCTCCCTTTTTCGGCCCCAGGATGAAGCACCTGTTAAAATGTTCATTGCTGCCTCTCTTAATATCAAGACCCATGCCAAGATTTTTCCCATGAAGACAATTAAGTGATAACTTGAATGTATTATTATATATTTTATTATATTTTTTCTGAATGACTCCCCAGGAAAGACCCCGGATGCATTCCCGTAAACATCTCCATGTTAATATATTAACACTATGTTAATGGATTCCTTGTAAACTATTTAACAGGTGCTATGAAGATCGAACTGGAGATGACCGAGTAGCGGTGGTCCTTCAAAATACAGGACTCAGAAGACATGAAGGTGAAAGGTAGGTGACAGCCGGCCTGACTTTATTCACGAATAAAGTCGATTGCCCGGCAAGAGCTTGGCCTATTACCATCAAATTTAGACCTTCCCAGACTCATGCTTGAAAATTTTCTCTGGCCAGGACACCGAATTGCCTCATTCTATTCCAAATGGTTACCCGGGAAACCCTCAGGATTCTGGCCGCTTCCGATTGATTGCCCTTGGCTTGCCTTAGGGCATCAAGAAGTTCCTTCTTTTTTCTATCCATGAGATTAACCGGAGCCCTTTCCGGAGAAGAGACAATTCTGGATTCCTGATAAAGACTGGAAGGAAGATGGTGAGGCTGGATCAGGCTTTCCGGACAGGTCACAAAGGCATATTCAAAGACGCTCCGGAGTTCCCGGACGTTGCCCGGCCAATGGTAGCTCATGAGGACTTCCATGGTTTCTTTGCTTATCCCCTGGATAGGTTTCCCGCTTTTAAGTTTCATACGGCGGAAAAAGGCCTCGGCCAATAAAGGGATATCTTCCCTCCTTTCTCTTAAGGCTGGCAAATGGACCGGGATGACGTTGATCCTGAAAAAAAGATCTTCCCTGAAAAGCCCTTTTTCGATCAGGACTTTTAAATCTTTATTGGTTGCCGAAATAATCCGCACATCAATTGGAATAGGCCGGTGATCTCCCACCCGTTCAATCACCTTACCTTCAAGGACCCGTAGCAGCTTGACCTGGGTGGAAAGGGGAAGATCCCCGACTTCATCCAAGAAGATATCGCCGCCATGGGCAGCCTCGAAACGGCCATCCCGGTCACGAAAGGCGCCGGTGAAAGCCCCTTTAACATGCCCGAAAAGTTCACTTTCCAACAACGACTCCGAAAGGGCCGCGCAATTGACCTTGATAAAAGGCCTGCCTTTTCGAGGACCGCTTTCATGGATGGCTTCGGCGGCCAACTCCTTTCCGGTCCCGCTTTCCCCAAAAATAATCACCGGTGCATCAGACCTCGCGGCGTTGGGAATAAGGTCGAATACCCGGGCCATGGAAGGAGAAACCCCGAGTAATCCATGAAAGCCGTCCTTAGATCTCAACTCGCGGCGGAATTCTTCAATCTGGTTATCCTTTTCGATGATCTCGGTAATATCCGTCAGAGTTTCCACGGCCCCGATGACCTCTCCCGACTCATCATGAAGAAGCGAGGCGTTTTTCAGAATATGGAAAGGATGCCCGTTTTTCTTCTTCATGGTACACTGCTTCATTTTGATATCGCCGGCCTTGAATAAGGTGCACCAGTGATGCCCGGCCTGATCCCGCACGATGTTGCAAATATTACAATCCAGTACGGAACAGGGTTTTCCGATCAACTCCCCTTCCTTATACCCTAAAAGTTTATTCACGGCCCTATTGACCGAAACGATAACTCCACCCCTGTCGACGATAAGAATCCCTTCCTTCATGGTATCCACTACGGTTTTCCAATACCGGTTTATTTCAGGCTTCAACATAATAAAGCTTTGCTCCTGTTAAATAATTAAACATATATTAAATTATAAGTTAACACATTAAACAATTCCTGACAAGCCCTCATGAGGGTCTCCACGAGAAAAAATACCCTGAATTCAAGGCCCGTGGCCGGAATCCGTCTGTTTTATGGCCCCTTAAATATCCTTGGCACCAATTATGCTAAACCAAGGGTCAACGGTGACACTTACACCGACTACCCAAAAGGAGGAAGATGATCATGTTCGAATTAGATTTAACGGTTATGCAGATAGCCAACACCGTCGATGCCCGGGGCAGTGCCTGTCCCGGCCCTATTCTGGAAGCCAAAAAGGGGATCGGCAAGGTCAAAATAAATGAGATACTGGAGGTCCTGTCCGGCGATCCGGGTACCCGCAATGATATCCCCGCCTGGGCCGGCAAAGTAGGGCATGACTATTTAGGTCTTGTAGAATCGGACGGCTATGACCGGCTTTTTGTGAGAAGGAAAAAATAAAGTTAAGATGATGAAACGGCCAGGAAGGAACGGACCGTTTTTTATGGAAGCGCATCCCAAGCTTCAGCCCTTGGGCTTTCCATATTGGGCATCTTACTGGCCGGGACCGGTCAAGCCACCCATCGATATGGGAGAAGTCTATGATGCGGCCTGGGCCGTAAAGGCCTCTGCCTTACTGTCGGGATTTGCGGAAATGGATCCTCTGTGGCCGAAGCGGATCTTAAAAATGTGAAGAATCAGGGGGGCTCGCGTAGAAGCCTGTTTAAGGGCACTGGAAATGGTCGAGGTGGAAGTTGAAGGTCAAAGGGCTTAAGAAGCGCCTATTTATTTAATAACAAAATACCACCCTGCGAAGAGTAATATACAGCCCATACCTTATTCCTTTTACTTGAAAATCCTGATATTATATATTATGGATTTTATTGCGACCGTGTAAGATGTCCTAAACAGTCTATAAGAATATCAAGGTTTTCCGAAGGGGAAAGGCTTGGCGAAAGGAGTGGCCTAAATGCAGAGGATCCTTATCTACCTGGTGGTCATTTCGTTTTTCTTTGTTATCTCCGGCCCGGTAAAAAGTCACGGCCTGGAAAAAAAAATTTCCTTGACGGAGGCCGTTAAAACCGCCCTTAAAGAAAATCATGAATTGCGCGCCATAGAAAACCAGGTTTTCGCCCAGCAGGCCGACGTCGGTATGGCTCGCAGTGCCTTGCTGCCTAAAATCGCCTTTGAGGAAAGGGCGACCCGCACCAACAACCCGCCGACGGCCTTTATGATGAAGCTCAACCAGGGCCGATTCTCCCAGTCCGACTTCGAGCTAAGCTCCCTTAACAACCCTCAACCGGTCACCGACCTCCAAAGCTTAATTTCCGTCGAACAGCCGCTGTTTGATCTCAAGGCCTCTACGGGTCTGACCATGGCCAAGCAGGAACACGCGGCTCAGGGTGAAAGTTATCAGCGGAAAAGGGAAGAATTGGCCCTGAAAGTCTCCCAGGTCTATCTTCAGGTGCACACGGCCAAGGGATATGTGGACGTCACCATGAAGGCCCTCGAGGATGCCCGGGAGCACTTAAGGGTCGTTGAAGTAAGGTATAACAACGGACTGGGTCTTTATTCCGATATCTTGAGGGCCCAAACGGCGGTCACCTCGGCTGAACAACAAAAAGTCAGCGCGGAAAAAAATGTGGCCGTGGCCAAAAAAATGTTGGGACTTCTCCTGGGGTCTCCCGATTCCCTCGACATTGATGACCAGAATATCAGTCTTCCCTTCAACCCCCTTGATTATTATGCCGGCGCCTCCCAGGAAAGACGGGACCTCAAGGCCTTGAAGATGCGTTACGAAAACGCCCGGAACAAAGTCAAGCTGGCCGAGTCCAGATATTTCCCTACGCTTCATCTGGGGGGGACCTATCAGCTCAATGACCACAACACCCTTCTCGGCTCGGAAGGGGAGTCCTGGCTTGTTTCGGCGGTGCTCCGGTGGGATCTTTTTGACGGAGCAAACCGGGAATATGAACGAAGCAAGGCCCTCTATAAGGTCAAGGAAACCGAAGAGCAATTGAAAGGCCTTACCCAGTTGGTCTCTTTCAAAATTCAGGAATCCTACCTTACGGTTGAAGAGGCCCGCAAAAATGCCGAACTGGCCAGGGCGGCGCTCAAGACAGCCGAGGAAGGCCAAAGGCTGGTCAAGAGCCGATACGAAAATTCCCTTTCCCCCCTGGTCGACTTCCTCGACGTACAGGTCCATTTGAACCAGGCCAGGGCCAACGGGGTGGCGAAAGAGAACGAATATCTTTATGCCGTTATCAATCTCGGTTTCGAGAGCGGCACGATCCTTAAGGATTTAAGAATAGAATAAAATTAACGATAACGGTCTCGTGAAAAATCGTCATTCCCGCGCAGGCGGGAATCCATACGAACCAATTAAAACCACTGGATTCCCGCTTTCGCGGGTATGACGAAATTGGGTTTTGATGAATAGACAAAACTTGGATCTTATTTTTCCCCATCTATCACTTCCTTTGGAGGCCTATTTAATGAAAAAGATCCTTCCCTACTTTCTCATGGTCGGGATATTACTTTTCACCGGGTGCCGGGAAAAGGAACCCCGTTCTTCCCAAATTCAAAGACCGGTGGTGACCGGAGTGACCCTTATCAAGATTTTCCCTTCGCCCATCGACTCCTTTTATGAAACTTCCGGGACCGTCAAGGCCGGGACAACCAGTATTGTGGCCAGCCGCACCATGGGGACCGTATTGGCTGTCAAGATCAAGGAAGGTGACCGGGTAAAGGCCGGAGAGGTCCTGGTGACCCTTGACGACCGGGACATGGCCGAGAAGGTGGCCCAAGCCGAAGCCGCCCACCAGGAGGCTTTAAAGGGCTTCGAGTCGGCGGAGCAAAATAAATCCCTGGCCGAGGTCACCTTCAGACGATACAAGAATCTTTATGCCGAAAAAGTCATCACCCAACAGGAGATGGATCAGATAGAAACGCAGAAAAAGGTGGCCGCAGCCGAATATGGAAGGTCGAAGGAAATGGTCAAGCGGACCAAGGCCGCCTGGAAAGAGGCCAAGATTGTCCAAGGGTTTTCCAGGGTAACCGCCCCGGTTTCGGGGATCGTCACTGAAAAAAAAATCGACCCGGGTAATCTGGCTGCGCCGGGATTGCCCCTTTTGACCATCGAAAATACCGACCAATTCAAGGTGGAAGCCTACATCAATGAAAATTTGGCCCAAAGATTCAAGAAGGGAGACAAGGTTTATATCCTGCTGGAGAATAACCCACAGCGGATTCCCGGAACCATCGCCGAGATCGTCCCGGCCATCGATCCGGCTTCTCGCTCCTTTCTGATTAAAATCCCGGTGAAAGGACCGGGAATAAAAAGCGGCCTCTATTGCCGGGTGCAGATCCCGGAGGGTAAAAAAGAGGCCATCCTGGTCCCCAAAAAGGCCGTTGTGGAACGGGGACAGTTGAACGGAGTTTACGTCGTAGATGATCAAGGCGTGATGACCTTTCGCCTTATCAGAACCGGGAAGGATTATGAGGACCGGGTCGAAATCCTCTCCGGCTTAAATGGCGGTGAGCAGGTGGGTGTCGCAGGACTGGAACGAGCCATAGACGGGGGAATGGTGAAACAGTGAGCCTCAGGGTACTCGGATTCGCCGGGTTAATCGCCAAGGCCTTTATCAAGTCAAAGCTGACGCCCTTGGTGGTCATCGCTTCCATCATCCTCGGTATCTTTGCCATCGTGGTCACCCCGAGGGAAGAAGAGCCCCAGATCATCGTCCCCATGATCGATGTCATGGTCTCCTATCCCGGTGCCTCGGCCAAGGAAGTGGATGAACGGGTCACCAAGCCCATGTCCAAGTTCCTCTGGGAGATCAAAGGGGTCGAGTACATCTATACCATGTCGAAACCGGGAATGAGCCTGGCCATTGTCCGTTTTTATGTCGGCCAGGACATGGAAAAGAGCTTAGTCAATCTCTACAACAAGCTCATGTCCAATTACGACAAGATCCCCCCCGGGGTTTCCCAACCCTTAGTCAAGCCCAGATCCATAGACGATGTTCCCATCCTTTCCTTTACCCTCTGGAGTTCTACCTACGGCGGGTATGAACTAAGAAGGGTGGCCCAGGAAGTGGGTGACGAACTCAAGAAGGACAAGGACGTCGCCGAATTCCAGGTCATCGGAGGACAAAAAAGACAGATCCGAATCATAATGGACCCCTTGGGCCTCAGGGCCTTTCATCTGACTTCCGGTCAGGTGGAAGGATCTCTGCGCCGGGCCAATTTTCTTTTGCCCTCAGGCCGCTTTCCGAACGACAATCAGGAATTCATTGTCGACACCGGCGGATTCTTGAAAAATACCCAGGAGGTGGGAGACCTCGTCCTGACCGTGGCCGATGGGAGACCGGTCTATCTTGAGAAACGTGGCCCGCATCATCGACGGTCCTGAGGAGCCGCAAAATTATGTCTTCATGGGCTTCGGCCCAGGGTCGAAAAAGGCCGCCAGCGGTCTTTTCGAGGCCGTTACCCTGTCCATTGCCAAAAAGAAGGGGACCAATGCCACCCAGATCGCCGAGAGGGCCTTGGAAAAAATAGAGGCCCTGAAAGGCAACCGGATCCCTTCCGGGGTCGAAATAACCACGACCCGGAATTACGGGCAGACGGCCAAGGAAAAATCGGATGAGCTTCTAAAGCACATGTTTTTGGCGGCCCTGTCGGTGACCATCCTCATCGCCCTGGCCCTGGGCTGGCGGGAGGCCATTGTCGTCGCCGTAGCCGTTCCGGTCACCCTGGCCCTGACCATCCTGGTGACCTATCTGGTGGGCTACACCCTCAACCGGGTGACCCTCTTCGCCCTCATCTTTTCCATCGGCATCCTGGTGGACGATGCCATCGTGGTGGTGGAAAATATCCACCGCCATTTCAAGATGAGCAAGGTGGACCCGGAGGTGGCCGTTCTGGCCGTGGATGAGGTTGGCAATCCCACGATCCTGGCCACCTTTGCGGTCATCGCCGCACTGCTTCCCATGGCCGCCGTCTCGGGCCTCATGGGGCCTTACATGCGGCCCATCCCGGTGGGGGCCTCGGCGGCCATGATCATCTCCCTTCTGATCGCCTTCATCGTCAGCCCCTGGCTGAGCTTCATCGTCCTGAAAGGCACGAAACTGGGGGGCGGGGAAAAAGAAGAAGGGAAGATCCTGGCCAAATTCAATCATATTTATGAACGGAACCTGCGCGGTCTCCTGGAGAGCCGTAAAAAGAGAATGGGTTTTTTCATCCTCATCGTCGTCCTTCTTTTGGCCGCCTTCTCCCTGATCCCCCTCAAGCTGATGACCGTCAAGATGCTTCCCTTCGATAACAAGAGCGAGCTCCAGGTGGTCATCGATCTGCCGGAGGGTTCCAGCCTGGAAAAAACAGCGGCCCTGACCCGGGAGATCGGCGATTACCTCAAGACCGTGCCGGAGGTGGTCAATTACCAATCCTACATCGGCACCTCGGCCCCTTTCAACTTCAACGGCCTGGTGCGTCACTATTTTTTAAGGACCGAAAGCAGCCAGGCGGATATCCAGGTCAATTTTGTAACCAAGGAAGAAAGAAAGGCCCAGAGCCACGAGATCGCCAAAAGGATCCGACCGGCCATCCAGAGACTGGGCGACACCTACCGGGCCCGGGTCAAGATAGTGGAGATCCCTCCCGGGCCGCCGGTTTTGAGCACCCTGGTGGCCGAAATCTACGGGCCGGAATTCAACCGGCAGATCGAAATCGCCGGGCAGATCAAAAACATTTTTGCCAAGACCCCGGGGGTGGTCGACGTCGACTGGTACGTGGAGGACAACCAGAAAAAACTCCTCTTCACCGTGGACAAAGGAAAAGCGGCCTTGAACGGAATCAGCACCGAACAGGCCTCCCAGGCCGTGCAAGCGGCCTTAAACGGCACCGTGGTCGGTCTGGCCCATCTGTCCAGGGAAAAGGAACCGGTGGAGATTTTCCTCAGGGCACCTCTATCGGAGCGGGCCGGGACCAGGGCCCTGGGAGAAATAACCCTTCTGTCCAACGCGGGTAAACCGGTGTCGCTGGCCGAACTGGTCAAGGTGCAAGAGAAGATCGAAGATAAAACCATCTACCGAAAAAACCTGAAACGGGTGGTCTATGTCATCGGAGATGTGGCCGGTAGCGAGGAAAGCCCGGTCTATCCCATCCTGACCATGAGCGGCCAGATCAAAAAACTGAAACTCCCGGAAGGTTATGAGCTGAAGCAGTATTCGGCCGTCCAGCCCTCGATGACGGACAAGTACTCCATGAAATGGGACGGGGAGTGGCATATTACCTATGAGGTCTTTCGCGATTTAGGGCTGGCCTTCGGGGTGGTCCTGATCCTGATTTACGTCATGGTGGTGGGCTGGTTCAAATCCTTTCTCGTGCCCCTGGTGATCATGGCCCCCATCCCCCTGTCGCTCATCGGCATCCTCCCCGGCCATGCCCTCATGGGGGCCTTCTTTACGGCCACCTCGATGATCGGTTTTATCGCCGGGGCCGGCATCGTGGTCCGCAATTCCATCATCCTGGTGGACTTTGTCGACCTCAAAATCGCCGAAGGGATGCCCATTAAAGAGGCGGTGATTCAGGCCGGCATCATCCGCTTCCGACCCATGCTCCTCACCGCGGCCGCCGTGGTGGTCGGCTCGTCGGTGATCCTCTTCGACCCCATCTTCCAGGGCATGGCCATCGCCCTCATGTCGGGCGAAGTGGCGGCCACCTTTCTTTCCCGGACCATGGTGCCGGTGCTCTGTTATCTGCTGAGGTCGCGGCAGGCGGGCACTCTTAAAATGTGACCTAAACACGGAAACCCCGGACTCCCAAAATGCCGCCGATTGTCAGAGGTGAGAGATTCGCCAAAAATTTCTGCAGCCCTTTAGGTAAATTGATCCAAACCAAATAACCTTCTTTCCCACCCGTGCCTGACCTCCATTCCTAAAAGGCTTTCTCCTCTTTATTCTTCAGGTCCAAAAATTTTGACTTTAGGCATTTTTTGCGATAGGTATTATCAAATTCGCGACTACTTACATGATATTCTGTAAATATTGAAATCGCCTATCCATTGTTCAAACGGATTCGGCACTGAAACGAGAATAAGGTGCAGCCCATGAAAACATCTAAAAGCAAAGAAGCAACGACAACAGAAAAGGGTGGCCCTCCCGTTGACAAAAAAACGGCTACGGAGTCCATACGCCCTGAACTGGCCGAGGTGATCAAGCGGCATTCTTTCGGCCTTGACGAGAATCGCCCCGATGCGGTAGCCCGGCGGCGGCAAAAAAACCAGCGCACTGCTCGGGCCAACATAGAGGACCTCTGCGACACCGGCGGTTTCATTGAATACGGGGCACTGGCGATCGCCGCCCAGCGGGGGCGGCGTACCATGGAAGATCTCATCAGCAAGACCCCGGCCGATGGCCTGATCACCGGAATCGGGTCGATCAACGGCTCGCTTTTCAAAGACGACAAGGCCCGTTGTATGGTCATGGCCTACGACTATACCGTTCTGGCCGGCACCCAGGGTTATTTTAATCACAAAAAGATGGATCGCATGCTGAAACTGTCCCATGAGCAGTGCCTGCCGCTGGTTTTCTTCGCCGAAGGCGGCGGCGGAAGGCCGGGCGATGTCGATACCGGCGGGGTCATGGTGGCGGGCCTGGACTTATCCACCTTTGCCTCCTTCGCCCGTCTCAGCGGCAGGGTTCCGCTGGTCGGCATCGTATCGGGGCCCTGTTTTGCCGGAAACGCCGCCTTGCTCGGCTGCTGCGATGTGATTATTGCGACCCGGAATTCCAACATCGGTATGGGCGGACCGGTGATGATTGAAGGCGGCGGACTCGGCGTTTTCAAACCGGAGGACGTGGGCCCGATTGATGTGCAGACAAAAAACGGCGTTGTCGACATCGCCGTGGCCGATGATCACCAGATGGTGGCCGTTGCCAGGCAATATCTTTCCTATTTCCAGGGAACGACTTCCTCCTGGGAGGCCGCAGACCAGCGTATTCTGCGCGGCTTGCTTCCGGAAAACCGGCGCCGCGTTTATGAAGTACGGACAGTCATCAAATCGCTGGCCGATACGGCTTCCTTTCTGGAACTGCGGCCCCAATTCGGCCCCGGTATGGTTACGGGCCTGATCCGCATCGAGGGAAGACCTTTCGGCGTTATCGCCAACAACTGCCAGCACATGGCCGGAGCTATTGAAGCCGAAGATGCGGACAAAGCCGCACGCCTGATGCAGTTGTGTAACGCCCATGGTCTGCCGATTCTGTCTCTGTGCGATACCCCGGGATTCATGGTGGGGCCGGAGATCGAGAAGCGCGCCCAGGTTCGCCATGTTTGCCGCATGTTTGTCGTCGGCGCTCATATAACCGTGCCTTACTTTACGATTGTCTTACGCCGGGGATATGGCCTGGGAGCCATGGCCATGGCCAAGGGCGGCTTCCATGAATCCTTCTTTACGGCGGCCTGGCCGACCGGAGAATTCGGCGGAATGGGGCTCGAAGGGGCGGTCAAGGCCGGATTTAAGAAAGAACTGGCGGCCATTGAAGACCCGCAGGAGCGTGAAGCCCTCTACAATAAATTGGTCGCCGAGTTGTACGAGCGGGGAAAAGCCATCAATATGGCCTCTTATCTCGAAATCGATGCGGTGATTGATCCGGCGGATACGCGCCAGTGGATTATGCAGGGCTTGAGATCCTTTCCTGCTGAACGATCCCCGGGGGCCGGTCACATTTTTGTCGACCCGTGTTAAACGAAAATCGACCCCTGCTTAATTAAATGAACCAAGGCTGACCGGTCCGGTTGAGTTTTTGATGGGACTGATTAAGTCCTGTTGATCGATGGAGGTTTAAGAAAAGAGGTCCGCTGTTCGGCGAGAGAAGGTGAGATAAACGCCCTGCGCGAAGGATAAGAACAGGATACCAGGATTTAGAGAAGAAAGTTCGGAGTCAGGGCAGCGAAATCAGGTTGATTATACCCCGCTGTGCCCGAAACCACCGTCGGCCCGGTCGGTCTGATCCAGATCATCCACCACCCGGATGACCGCCTGATAGATCTTGTTGATCACCAACTGGGCCAGACGATCTCCCCGGTGCAGGGTAAAAGGTTTTTGACCCAGGTTGATCACCGCCATTCCGATTTCTCCCCGGTAATCGGAATCGATGGTCCCCGGACTGTTGATGAGGCCGATTCCGTGCTTCAGGGCCAGGCCGCTGCGGGGCCGGACTTGGCCTTCAAATCCGGGAGGGATGGCCAGGGCCAGTCCCGTGGGAATCAGGCGGATTTCTCCAGGGGCTAAAATGATTTCCCCTTCTATGGCCGCCGGTAAATCGAGTCCCGAGGCTCCGGGACTCATGTACTCGGGGAAAGGGAGGTCCTGATCTCTTTCCGGATTTAAGCGTCGAATCCGCAGGATCAAGTCATCCATCACAGGGCAATGGGCGGGACAGGCAGGTCCTTTTCCGCCGCCGGCCCGAAAGAAACCATTGAAAATTGATTCGGCTGGAGGATTTCATCGGCCAGGGTGACCACCTCATCCGGCGTCACTTTATCCAGGTCTCCCAGAATTTCTTCAAAGGAAAGATCCCGGCCGAACATAATTTCATTTTTGGCAATACGGGTCATCCGGTTATCGCTGCTTTCAGCCCCCAGAAGGATGCCGCCTTTGATGTATTCCTTAGCGGCCGAAAGCTCCGAGGGGGCAAGTTCCCCTTTCTTGAGCTTCCGGAGTTCCTGGCCGATCACCTTGAGGGTTTCGGCCAAGGTTTCTTTGGCCACGGCGGTATAGATCCCCCACAATCCGCTGTCCCGGTAAGCGGAGAGAAAGGAATAGATGCTATAGGCCAGCCCCCTCTTTTCTCTGACTTCCTGAAACAAGCGGGAACTCATGTTCCCGCCCATGATGACATTGAGCAAGGTGCTGATATACCGTCGTGGGTCATCGGCAGCCGGGGCCTTGGTGGCCCAGGCTAAGTGGACCTGCTCCAAATCTTTGGAAACCACCCTTGATGTTGAGGATAAAACCGGACCGAGGCGATTACTCACCGCGGCAACCGGGCGGATCTTGCTCAAATCAGGGGCCACCAGGTCTACAAAGGCCTCATGGTCCACCTTTCCGGCAGCCGCCACGACAATCTTTTCGGGGCCGTAGGACCGCCCCAGGTAATCCAGGATCCTGGCCTGATTTATGGCTTGAACGGTTTCCGGGGTCCCTAAAATCGGCTGGGCCAAGGAGTTTCCCTGGTAGATCGTCTCTCCGAGAAGGACGTGGGTGTATTCATCCGGGGTATCTTCGACCATGCTGATTTCCTGGAGGACCACCTGCCGTTCCCTTTCCAGTTCTTCCGGATCAAACAGGGAGTTCAGAAAAATATCCAATAATATCCGGACCCCCTGCTCCATATGGGTTTCCAGGACCCGGGTATAAAAACAGGTCTGTTCTTTGGAGGTAAAGGCATTGGACATCCCCCCGATGGCATCCATTTCCTTGGCGATCTCCAGGGCCGTCCGGTTTTGGGTCCCTTTGAAGATCATGTGCTCAATAAAATGGGAGATGCCGTTTTCTTCAGGGGTTTCATCCCGGGAACCGTTTTCCACCCAGATCCCTACTGAAACGGAATAGAGATAAGGCAGCGTCTCGGTGACGATTCTAAGCCCGTTATTTAAGATGGTTTTGTGAACCATGGTCAATCACTTTTCGGAGGGCGTTTGGCCCAAAGCGGCCTTGCGGCTCAAGCGGATCTTACCCTGGCGGTCCACTTCCAGGACCTTGACCAGGACCTCATCGCCTTCCTTGAGTACATCGGTGACTTTCTTGACATGATGATTGTCCAACTGGGAGATATGGACCAATCCTTCGGTGCCCGGCAGGACCTCGACAAAGGCCCCGAAGTCCATGATCTTGATCACCTTGCCCAGGTAAATCTGGCCGATCTCGACCTCCTGGACGATCTCTTTGATCATGGCAATGGCCCGATCCACACTCTTGCTGTCCGATGAGGCAATGATGATTTTTCCGGAATCTTCCACCTCGATCTTGGCCCCGGTTTCAGCAACGATAGACCGGATCACCTTTCCCCCCGGGCCGATGACTTCCCGGATCTTCTCGGGGTTTATTTCTATGGTGGTAATCTTGGGGGCATAATCAGAGATGCTGGTTCTGGGCTGATTGATGGTCTTATTCATCAAATTCAGGATAGACAGACGCCCCTCCTGGGCCTGTTTCAAGGCCTGGCCCATGATTTCCTGGGTCACCCCCTGAATCTTGATATCCATTTGCAGGGCCGTAACCCCTTTTTCAGTGCCGGTTACCTTGAAATCCATGTCCCCGCAGTGATCTTCATCTCCCAGGATGTCGGTCAGGACGGCCACCTCCGATCCTTCCAGGATCAATCCCATGGCCACGCCGGCCACATGAGACTTGATGGGCACGCCGGCATCCATCAGAGAAAGGCTGGAACCGCAAACCGTGGCCATGGAAGATGAACCGTTGGATTCCAATATCTCCGACACGATGCGGATGGTATAGGGGAAATCCTCACTGGACGGTAAAATGGGCTGCAAGGCCCTTTCGGCCAAGGCCCCGTGTCCGATTTCCCGCCGGCCCGGCCCTCGCAACATCCGGGCCTCACCGACCGAATAAGGGGGAAAATTATAGTGGAGCATAAAAGACTTGAAGGTCTCCCCGTTTAAGGAATCGATCCTCTGTTCGTCGGAAGAAGTCCCCAGGGTAGTTACCGCCAGGGCCTGGGTTTCTCCTCGGGTAAAAAGGGCCGACCCATGGACCCTCGGCAATACCGCTACCTCACAGGAAATGGGGCGAACTTCATTAAAGGTCCTTCCGCCGATTCTGGTTTTTTCCTTCAGGACCATGTCCCGAACAAGCCGCCGTTCCAGTTCCTCGAAGAGTTTTTTAATTTCCTTTTTGGTCTCCGGGGCGTCCTGGCCCAACTCTTCCAGGAGGTCGGCCTGGATGTCATGGATCCGCTCCTGCCGCTCTTTTTTCCCGTTGATGGTCAAGGCCTCCTTTAAGGGCGTCTCGGCCTGGGCAAATACCCCGGCCTTTAACGCCTCATTCACGATCGGGACAGGCCATTCCTTCTTGGTGTTCCCAACAGCCTGACGCAGGTCTTTCTGGAGTTCCAAGATGGCCTGAAGGCCTTGATGGCCGTAAAAAATCGCCCGCACCAGATCTTCCTCCGGAACTTCCTTGGCCCCGCCTTCCACCATGACCACAGCCCCCCGGTTTCCGGCAATGATCAGGTTGATGTCGCTTTCTCTGAGCTGAGAGTTGGTCGGGTTCAGGATGAATTCCCCGTCAATGCGTCCCACCCGTATCCCGGCAATCGGTCCGCAAAAGGGGATATCGGAGACCTCCAGGGCGGCTGAAGCACCGACCATGGCCAGGACATCGGGATCGTTTTCCTGATCCACGGAAAGGACCGTGGCGATGACTTGGGTTTCAAAAAAGTATCCCTTGGGGAAGAGAGGCCGCAAAGGCCGGTCGATTAAACGGGAAGTCAGGGTTTCCTTTTCACTGGGACGCCCGATCTCCCTTCGGAAAAAACTGCCGGGAATCCGGCCGGCGGCATAAGACATTTCCTGATAATCCACCGTCAGGGGCAAAAAATCGATCCCTTCCCGGATATCATTGGAGGACACCACCGTGACCAAGACAATCGTCTCCCCGTATTGGACCAGGACTGAGCCGCTGGCCTGCTTGGCCACCCGACCGGTCTCTATACTCAGGGTTCTTCCATTTATTTGGGTAGAAACTACTTTCACCATTATTGTTGGCTCCTTTAAAGGGAAATCGATAAGTGTTACTTACGAATTCCCAATTCTTGTATGAGGGTTCGATACCGTTCGGCATCTTTTTTTCTTAAATAACCTAACATTCGTTTTCGTTGACCCACTAATTTGAGCAGCCCCCGGCGGGAATGATGGTCCTTTTGGTGAGTCTTAAAATGTTCGGTCAGATATTTGATCCGTTCACTTAACAAGGCGATTTGAACCTCTGGGGAACCGGTGTCTGTGGGGTGTACCCCGAATTTACCCAGAATTTCTTTTTTTTGTTCCGCATATAATCCCACGATAGTCCTCCTTTTAAAAAAAATTAAATGATTACCCGTATAGGTTTAAAAACCGATTTGGCCACCCCGACCCTTTGATAAATGGCCCACAATTCATCCTTGGGGCTTTTAACACAGATCGGCACCCCCGGTCCGACTTGAGGCCAGGGGGAAATACCCGGGTCCTGGGCCAAGAATCCCCCTTGTTTGATCTTTTCCTTCCACTGCCATTCCACCCAGATCTGCGGAAAATCTTGCAGGATCTTGTCCACTGGGATCTTTAAGGCCTCAATTTCTTCTCGGGAAGAGGCCTGGTGGACCTTTTCCAGGGAATGGGCCTGAGAGAGGGTAAAAGGCCCGCTTTGGAGCCTTTGCAATTCCTCCAGATAGGCACCGCAGCCCAGCCGGTCCCCGACGTCGTTGCAAATGGCCCGGATATAAGTCCCCGGGGAACAAAAAACTTCAAAGGCCACCCGTTCCCCCTCCATGCCCAGGATCTTGATGGAATCAATGTTAATCTGCCGCGGCGGTTTGATAATCGGGATGCCTCTCCTGGCCCAGTGATACAAGGGTTTTCCTTTATATTTCAAGGCCGAAAAAGAAGGGGGCACCTGTTCCTGGGGGCCGATGAAATCCCTGAAGACCTCTTCGATCCGCTTCCGGTCGGGCAGGGGTTGTGAAGAAACACCGACCACTTCTCCGGTGGCATCCTGAGTATCCATCTTTTTCCCCAAAACCATGACCGCCCGATATCCCTTCGGGTTGTCGGGGATAAAAGGGATGATTTTGGTTGCCCAGCCGATACAAATAGGCAACACACCGGTGGCGATTGGGTCCAAGGTCCCTAAATAACCCATTTTTTGAAAGTCGGCGGCCTTCCTAAGACCTTGGAGCAACTTATTGGAAGTCATCCCGGCCGGTTTGTCGATGACCAAGATTCCCTCCCAGACAGAGGGTTCGGAAGGAATCGGAAAGGACCGGTTTTGAATTTAAGGCTTTCATGATTCAACAGGCCCTTTGGCCGGAAACAGTCCTTTTAATAAAGATTCGATCCGGTCGCCATATTCGAAAGAAGTATCGTGAATAAATTCCAAATCAGGAACATGACGCAACTTCAACCGTTGTCCCAATTCTCGTTTTATAAAACCTGCGGCACTCTGAAGCCCCTCCAATCCTTGTTGAATCTCTTCAGGGTTTCCAAATCGGCTGAAATAGACCCGGGCCAGCTTCAGGTCAGGAGAAACTTTTACGCCGGTAATGGTAACCATCTCCAGGCGGGGATCTTTTATTTTTCGGATCAACAGCTCGGAGATTTCCTTTTGGAGCAATCCGCCAACCTGCATCGTTCTTTTGGGTCTGGATGTTTTAGCCTGCATGGTCACTTCTTAGGTGCGAAGGTCGCAGTTCACTGGAATCCTTGATCCCTCGGAACCTTGATTCCTTTTAAAATTAATAGTCCAACATTTCCATGTGTGAATCGATATCAACGGCCACTTGCAGCCGTTCCACAAAATTGATGACCTGATCCAACCGGGCGTTAATCGATCTCCGGTCATTGCCCAGGCTGCAAAACCCTAACCGGGCCTTTTGCCACAAATCCTGGTCGTCCACTTCGGCCACGGCCACATTGAAATGATGACGCACCTTGTCCTTAACACTCTTGACGACCTGGCGTTTATCCTTCAGGGAATGAGATTCCGGCAAATACAGAATCATTTCCAGAATACCGATGACCATTCGTAACCTCAGGGTCCAAGGTACAAGGTTTAAGGAAAAACCTTATACCGTATACCTTGCACCGTTATCACAATTCCGGTTTCATCTCTTCCAGTATATAGGACTCGATCATATCCCCCACCTTCAGATCATTATAATCTTCCAGCCTGATCCCGCACTCATAACCGGCGGCCACTTCTTTAACGTCATCCTTGATCCTTCTGAGGGAGGCTATCCGCCCGTCATAAACCACCACATGATCTCGCAGGAGACGGGCCTTGGCATTCCTTTCTATTTTTCCATCGGTTACCAGACTCCCGGCGATCGCCCCCACTTTAGGTACATGGAAGAGGTCTCGAATCTCGGCGTGGCCGTGAACCACCTCTTTGTAAACCGGTTCCAGCATACCCACCATGGCATCTTTGACATCCGAAACCAATTGATAGATGATATCGTAAAACCGCACATCCACCTGCTCCTGTTCGGCCATTTCCTGCACTTTATGGTTCGGGCGGACATTAAACCCGATAATAATGGCCTTGGAGGCCGAGGCCAGGAGGATATCGGTCTCCGTGATGGCCCCCGGAGAACTGTGGATGACGATGACCTTGATAGCCGACGTGCTCAACTTATGCAGGGCCTCGCTGATGGCTTCAATCGATCCCTGGACATCGGCTTTGAGGATGATGTTAAGTTCTTTGACCTGTCCTTCCTGGATTTGTTCATAGAGTTTTTCCAGGGTAACCTTGCCGGTCTTGGAAAGTTCGGCCTCCCTCTTTTTCTGGAGACGGGACAGGGCGATCTGCTTGGCGGTTTTTTCATCTTCACAGGCGATGAATTCATCGCCGGCCAGGGGAACTCCGCTAAAACCGTGGACTTCGACCGGTATGGAGGGCAGGGCCTGGTCGACCTTTTGCCCCCAATCGTTGTAAAGGGCCCGCACCTTCCCAAATTGGATCCCGCAGACAAAGGGATCTCCGGTTTTTAAGACCCCCCCCTGAATAAGCACGGTCGCGATAGGGCCTCGTCCTTTATCCAACCTGGCCTCCACGATCCGTCCTGTTGCCAATTTATTGGGGTTGGCTTTTAACTCCAGTACCTCGGCCTGCAAAAGGATTAATTCCAGAAGACCGTCTACCCCTTGCCCCGTCTTGGCCGATACTTCGGCGAAAATCGTATCTCCGCCCCAATCCTCCGGCACCAGCCCGTAATCGGCCAATTGCCTTTTGACCCGGTCCGGATTGGAATTGGGTTTGTCGATTTTGTTGATGGCCACGATGATCGGGACCCCGGCTGCCCGGGCATGATCAATGGCTTCTTTGGTTTGCTGCATCATCCCATCGTCGGCGGCCACGACCAAGATGACGATGTCGGTTATTTGGGCCCCTCGAGCCCTCATGGCCGTAAAGGCTTCATGACCTGGGGTATCCAGAAAAACGATCTCTCCCTTGTCCAAATGGACATGGTAGGCCCCGATGTGTTGGGTGATCCCTCCGGCCTCCCCGGCCGTTACATTGGTTTTTCGAATGACATCCAGTAACGAGGTTTTACCGTGATCGACATGCCCCATAATGGTCACCACCGGGGGTCGGCCCACGAGTTCTTCCGGGAGATCGG
This sequence comes from uncultured delta proteobacterium, assembly GCA_963769305.1. Classification (GTDB taxonomy): domain Bacteria; phylum Desulfobacterota; class RBG-13-43-22; order RBG-13-43-22; family RBG-13-43-22; genus RBG-13-43-22. Next base: position 57,698 of record CAVYLJ010000009.1, read on the forward strand.
TATGAAGTTTTAATATTTGTTCTTCCTCAAAGTGACCCTTTTCCGCCTCGTAGCCGAACTCGGCGGCCACCAGGGCGGCGACGTCGTAATCAATCGACTGGTTCAAAGTGGCCACAAGTCCAAGGGCGATCATCTTTTTGATCAGGTCCCCTGATTTAATCCCCATCCTTTTGGCCAGTTCACCTACGTTGATGACCTCGGAAATCTTCAAACGGCGTTTGATCGCCTTGGGTGTGGTGATTTCTGTTTTTTTATATTTTTTGACCGGTAATTTCCCTCCTTTACCGGCCCTGTAGGCTCGGGCCTCTTTTCCGGATTCATCATACAGATCGGCCCGCTCCAAGACCTCTCGTTTTCTTTTAAAAATTTTGGCCTTGGCGAGTTCTTCCTCTATCAAGGCCTTCGATACCTTAGATTTCTTTTTAGGGGCCGGCTTCTCTTTTTCGGCTTCCTTCTCAGATTTCTTTTCTTCCGGCTTTAAGGGCACAATAACAGGCTTGGGGGTTGGACAACTTTAACCGCCGGTTCTGCCGGCCGGATCACCCGGGCCGGGGGCTCGGCCCGGCGAATGATTTTGGCCGGAACTTCTTTAACGGACTTAACGGGTTTGACCGGCTGCGGTCTTTGACCAAGAACAGGTTTAGGAGCGATCTCCTTTTCTCCTTCCTTTACTTCTTCTTTGGCTGGGATTGGCTCTCTGAGTGGTTCCGGGGCGGCAGTCGTCACCTCGGATGGTGCACTTCGACAACGGAAGGAGTTTCCGGGAAGATTTCCGTTTCCGGCCTTTCTTCCGAGATAGCTTCTTTTATGAGGGATTCCGGGGCCTGTTCGACTTCAACAACCTTTTTCCGCCGGCGGATGACCGTGGATTTGATCCGCTGTTCTTCAACGACCAGGGATTTGGTTCCTTTCAAATGGCCTTTGATCAGGGAAACATCTTCATCCGTGAGGGATGAAGAATGACTTTTGATCTCGATTCCCGTCTCGCGGATAAGATCCACCAGGACCTTATTCTCCATTTGTAGTTCTTTTGCTAATTCATAGACTCTAACTTTGGCCATTTACCCCCCCTGCTGGCGGAACCGTTATTAAATTATTCAAACCGGGGCCGATCTCAACGTCACGGCCAAAGGCCTTATACCGGCCCTTTAAGATCTTCAAACAAGACAGACAGCCTTCTCTCCGGCAGAGATACCACCCTCGCCCGGGCATAATTTGTTTAAGATCGACCTCTAAGGTTTTTTTATCGATAATTACCATTCTCAACAATTCTTTTTTGTCTTCTTTTCTTCGGCAGGCCCGACAGGTCCTTTGCCTTACCAAGGTCTTCATTCCTCGGGACCGCCTCTTCACTCAAGGAAGCTTCCCCCGATTCTTTTTCTTCGTTTGTCTCTTCTTCCCCGGTTTTTTGTTTATCGACCGAAGGTTCCTTGGGTTGAGTAATTTTCAGAAATTCGTTGGCGGCCTCTAATAATTTTTCCGCTTTTTTGGTAGTCATCCCGGTGATCTGCAGGAGCTCGTCGATGTTTGCCTCGGCCACTTCCTTGGCCGATTCAAAACCTCCCTTATACAAAGAGTCTGCCGTGGCCTCCCCTACACCGGTGATCTGCAGCAGGGATTGATATCCGTCCCGCATGGATTTGATATATTTTGATTCACTCTTGACATCAATCCTCCAACCGGTCAAACGAGAGGCTAAACGGACATTTTGTCCCCTCTTTCCGATAGCCAGGGACAATTGTTCATCCGGCACCACCACTTCCATGGAACGGTTTACCTCATCAATAATGACTCGAATAATCTCAGCCGGCGCCAGGGCATTACAAATAAATTTAGCCGGATCGGGATTCCAGGCTATGATATCGATCTTTTCCCCCCTGAGCTCCTGAACCACATATTGAACGCGATTGCCTTTCATCCCCACGCAGGCCCCTACCGGGTCCACATCTTTATCCTCGGTAGCCACAGCAATTTTTGAACGGCTCCCCGGCTCCCGGACCACATTAACGATACGAACGATTTTTTGAGAAATTTCCGGGACCTCCATTTCAAAAAGGGCGGCTAAAAACTGGGGATGGGTTCTGGAAAGGATGATCTGGGGACCTTTGCTGATTTTTTTGACTTCCAGAACGTAAGCCCGGATTCGATCTCCCTGTTTGTAGGTCTCGGTGGGGATCTGTTCAGGAATCGGCAGAACACCCTCGGTCCGACCCAGGTTGACAACAGCCGCCCCTTTGTCAAACCGCTGGATGATGCCGTTGATCACCTCTCCCTTTCGATCTTTAAAATCTTCAAAAACGATATCCCGTTCCACATCCTTCATCCGCTGTATAATGACCTGCTTGGCCGACTGGGCGGCAATCCGGCCGAAAGAACTGGTCTCCATCTTAATCCCCAGGCTGTCCCCGATTTCACACTCCGGGTCCAGCTTTTTCCCTTCCTCAAAAGAAATCTGGGTGTTGGGGTCCTTGACTTTATCGACCACCTCTTTAAATTCAAAAACTTCGATCTCCCCCAACTCTTCATTATAATTGACCTCGATCTCCTTTTTCAGACCCATTTTTTTCTTGGCCGCCGATGCTATGGCTTCCACCAGGGTGGTAATAAGGACCTCTTTATTGATCCCCTTGTCCCTACTGACCTGATCGATAACCCTTTTAAGTTCCAAAGGAGGAATACCGGCCAACTCTTTTTCTTTTTTCCGAATCAAGCCCATAACCTTTGACTCCTTCTATTTTTACCTCTAAGCCCCGTGTGTTCCATAAAAATCCAAGAGATACGGAGGAAACCGGTTCAGCCTTCAAAAACCAATCGGGCCTTAGCAACAAAATTAACCGGAATTTCCCAAATTTTTTTGGTTTCAGCCAGACGCAGACAACCGGCAGCCTGGTAATCTAAAAGAACCCCTTTAAAAAAAGTCTGCCCCTCGAAGGGGACATGCGTTGAAAGCTGAACCAATTTACCGATACTGTCTAAAAAATCTTTCTCTCTTTTAAGCGGGCGATCCAAGCCGGGAGAAGAAACTTCCAGGGTGTAGGAATGAGGGATCAGGTCTTCGACTTCAATCTGATCGCCCAATTGCCGGCTTATTTCCGCGCAATCGTCCAGGGTCACCCCTCCCGGTTTATCCATAAAAATCCGAAGTACCCAACCCCGGGCCTCTTTTCTGAATTCCAGATCCGTCAGTTCCAGGCCCTCGGATTTTAACAGGGCCGCGACTAAGCCTTCTATTTTCTCCACAGCTACCTTAGATACGGTATTCATAAGTCAAGATTCTTAAATTTTATAAAGGCCTTGTGATAAAGCCGACATAAGCCCCTTATCTTGATGAGGCCGGGTCGGATAAAGGTAGCTGCCTGTCGAACCATTCTGAGATTGCTAATAACTTTCCGAACGAATTCATCTGTATAGAGACTAGGCAATGACCAAAAAAAAATGGGCCGAGGCCCACTTCGTAAAGCAGAAAATGAATTGATATTGGTTTCGCCAAAAAATTTCAGAAAAATATCAACTTATCCGCTGATCGAAGTTTAAGACCTACCCCTGAATCATCTCCAGGATGAAGACCTACCTCAAAAAGGGAACTACGGCTTCAATCAAGTTGAAGCGGGCCAAGTTGGAGCGGGCAACGGGATTCGAACCCGCGACACCAAGCTTGGGAAGCTTGTACTCTACCAACTGAGCTATGCCCGCTTGAATAAAAAATATATTTTAAAAGAAAATAGTATTGAATGTCAATTTAATTCTTTCCGCCCTTTTTTCAACGATAGGGATCGGAAAAAGGTTTCACTTAGGTTCTTCTGACTTTAATCAATCCATTCGACGATCGTCGCCTCTCCCTGTCCCACGCCCACACAAAGGGTTACCATCCCGTAATAAGGGCGTTTCTCTTGGGGGGCCCGGCGGCGCATCTCGTGCACCAGGGTGGTCATGAGCCGGGCGCCGCTGCATCCCAGGGGATGTCCTAAGGCAATGGCCCCGCCATTGACGTTGGTGATCGCCTGGCGGAATCCGAGCTCTTTCATGACGGCCAGGGATTGTACGGCGAAGGCCTCATTCAGTTCGATCAGACCCATGTCGGCCACCGTTAAGCCGGCCCGGGCCAAGGCCTTGCGAACGGCCGGGATCGGCCCAAGACCCATAACCCGCGGCTCCACACCCGCGGCCGCCGAGGTCACGATCCGCGCCAGGGGTTTCAAACCCAATTCACGGGCTTTTTGGGCGCTCATCAAAAGAACAGCCGCCGCCCCGTCATTAATACCCGAGGAGTTGCCGGCGGTCACGGTTCCCCCTTGGCGAAAGGCCGGACGCAGCTTGGCCATAACCTCCATGGTCGTGTCGGCCCGGGGGTGTTCATCCCGGCTTACCCAAAGGGGCTCCCCTTTTTTCTGCGGGATGGGCACCGGGACGATTTCTTCGGCAAACTTTCCCGACTCGATGGCGGCCACGGCCCGGCGATGGCTCTCCAAGGAAAACCGGTCCTGCTCTTCACGGGAAATGGATTTGGTGAGATCAAAAATATTCTCCGCCGTCTCCCCCATGGAATCTATTCCGTACATTTGTTTCATCTTCGGATTAGGATAGCGCCAGCCGATGGTCGTGTCCCACATGGTGGCATTGCCAAAGGCCCATTCCGGGCTGGTCTTGGCCACCGAGTAAGGTGCCCGGGTCATACTTTCCACGCCACCGGCAACATATATGTCTCCCTCCCCGACCTTTATGGCCCGAGCGGCGGCATTGATCGCCGAAAGCCCGGAGGCGCAGAGCCGGTTAAAAGTCACTCCCCCAACCGATACCGGGAACCCGGCCAGCAGCAAGGCCATACGGGCCACGTCTCGATTGTCTTCCCCGGCCTGGTTGGCACAACCCAGGTAAACCTCCTCTATCAGCGCCGGGTCCACCTTGGCCCGGTTTACTACCTCGGCCAGTACCAAAGCAGCCAGGTCATCAGGCCGCACTGCTTTTAAGACGCCGCCGTGACGGCCGATGGGGGTTCTTACCGCTTCTATGATTACAGCTTCCGTCATGAGTCAATTCCTCCCTGTTATATTTTGATGCGATCCGTCTCTATTCCGTGGTTGATCATGGATGAATGGCCAATCCGAAAATTTATATTATAAGGGAAAATCGGGCAAATCGTCAAGGTTGAAAAAATAAATCCTGGAAGTTATATTTTTTTTCGCTATAGTAAGCTAATCATGAAATCCGAAAAAACCATATATGCCTGCCAGTCTTGCGGGTTTCAGAGTCCCAAATGGCTGGGCCGCTGTCCGGATTGCGGAACCTGGAACAGCCTGTTGGAAGAAAGCCTTTCCCCTTCCGTCCATCCTCATCCCTGGGAAGAAGGCCCCACCCGGAAGGCTCAACCTCTGCCTCTCAAAGAGGTCTCCAGCCAGGGGGAGCACCGGGTTCCCATCGGAAATGATGAATTGGATCGGGTCCTCGGGGGAGGGGTGGTCCCCGGTTCGGCCATCCTAATCGGCGGGGATCCGGGCATAGGCAAATCCACCTTGATCCTCCAGGTCCTGGACCGGCTGGCCGACCTGGGGCATAAATCCTTATACATCTCCGGGGAGGAGTCGGTCCAACAGATCAAGATGCGCGGTGAACGGCTGGGTGCCGGTCAGAGCCGGGTCCTGGTCGTCTCTGAGACATCCCTGGATGGGGTGTTTAAAATCCTGAAGGATTTACGCCCCCGATTTGTGGCTGTTGATTCCATTCAGACTATTTATTCGGGTGAGATGAGCTCTGCCCCGGGCAGTGTTTCCCAGGTCAGGGAGGTGGCCGGCCGATTAATGATCTGGGCCAAGAAGTCGGATACTTCGCTGTTTCTCATCGGTCATGTCACCAAGGAAGGAACCATAGCCGGCCCCCGGGTCCTGGAACATATGGTGGATACGGTCTTGTATTTCGAAGGGGAACGGGGCCATGCCTACCGGATCCTCCGGGCCGTCAAGAACCGTTTCGGCTCGACCAACGAAATCGGGGTTTTTGAAATGAAAGATTCCGGCCTGGATGAGGTAAAAGACCCCTCACAAATGTTTCTTTCCGAAAGGCCCTTGAATGTCCCCGGCTCGGTGGTCGTCCCCAGTCTGGAAGGATCCAGACCGATCCTGGTCGAGCTCCAGGCCCTAGTCAGCCAGACCAATTTCGGGGTCCCCAGAAGAACGGCCATGGGGGTTGATCCCAACCGGGTTTCCCTGTTGATAGCGGTCTTGGAAAAAAAAGCCGGACTGAATCTTTTTAATCAGGACATCTTTTTAAATGTGGCTGGCGGGATACGGATTGATGAACCGGCCATCGATTTGGGAATTTCAGCCGCCCTGGCCGGCAGTTTCCTGGACCGCCCTATTTCAGCTCAAACCGTTCTCTTTGGAGAAGTAGGGCTAACCGGAGAAATCCGGGCGGTCAGTCAATCTCTCTTCCGGGTCAAAGAGGCCCAAAAGCTGGGGTTCACCCGTTGTCTCCTTCCGAAAAACAACTTTGAACAAATCCCCAGGAATCCGACCATGGAACTCATCGGAGTCGGTTCCCTTCAAGAGTGTCTGGGAATCCTCTTTTAGAAATCTCGCAGGGGCCGATTATAATCGGCCCCTGCGAGACTAGGTTCAATCCAGGATTCGAGGATCAAGGATTTAATTGCAATGCCTTTCACTTGAATCCTTGACCCCTCGGCCCCTTGAATCCTTTTCAACTTCGTGGTCTGGTAGGCTTGTGGAATTTATGCCGAAAAGTAGCGTTTTAAAAGCCCTTCCAAGGCCCGGGCATGCCGTCCCTCATCCCTGGCCGATTCGTCAAAAAAGTCATGACAGGCATCCAGGTTGCATTCTTTGGATTTAATCGCGGCTTCCCGTTTACCCTTATTGGCCATCCGTTCCCCTTTCAACATCCGTTCGACATTTTCTTTGGTACTGGAGGAGATAAGACCGTTTAACTCGGCAAACTGGGCGGCATGGTTGGCTTCCTCCCAGGCGAAATCCTTAAGCGCCCTGGCTACTTCCGGAAACCCCTCCCGGTCCGCCTGTCTGGCCATCGCCAAATAGAGACCGACCTCGGCGGTTTCTCCTCTAAAGTTATCCATGACTTCTTTTTCAACCTCTGTTCCTTTGGCCACGCCGATTTGGTTTTCAATGACTAAATCACTCATTCTGGTTCCTCCTTTTTTTCTTATGTTATGGTTTTTTCAGGTATTAATGAGAATGCTCGTAAAAATTCCACTCCCCGGTTACGGGGCATCCTTCCCCGGCCCTTGCCGGAGTGAAGGAATTGAAGACTCCTTAGGAAGCGGCCATCATTAGAAACCCTTTTACTCCAAATACCTCTTAGGACTAAAACAAAGAGTCTATCTTTAATAGGCCTCTTCATAATTCAAATCGTCTTTGGTAATTTTTCTTTTGAACAAAAAATAGGCCCAGATTTGATAGGCCAGGACAATGGGGACAAAAATTAGGGCCACCGTCAGCATTATTTTCAAAGTCAGGGGACTGGAAGAGGCATTGTGGGCCGTCAGGCTATAGGCCGGGTTTAGGTTAGAGGGGAACATATTCGGATATAAGCCGATGACCCCAAAGAAGGTGGCACCCATAATGGTCAGGGCCGAGGAAAACCAGGCCTTCCACTGACTTTTGGAACCCAGGAAAAAACGGATTCCCAACAGGGCCAATACCGTTATCAGGAGGATTAAAAAAAGAAGGGGGGTTTCGAAATAATTATTATAAAGAGGGGTTGAATAGTAGGTAGCCCCCAGAAAGACCACGGCCACGATTAATAAAAGGGGCCACAACTTTTTCCCGGTGTTGGTCGCCCTCTCTTGGAGTTCTCCATCGCTTTTGATCGCCAGCCAGTTGGCGCCATGGACGAGAAAAAGTAAAAGGAAGAGGATGCCTCCCAGGAGCCCATAGGGATTAAGCAGGGTGAAGAGGGACCCTTGATAAACGCCGTTTTGGTCAAAAGGAATTCCTCGAAAAATATTAGCAAACGCGGCCCCGAAGAGAATGGCCGGCAAAAGACTTCCCAGGAACAGACAGATATCCCATAGCCTCTTCCAGCCCGAACTTTCTATCTGGCCCCTGAATTCTAAAGAAACCCCCCGGAGGATGAGAGCAAAGAGAATAAACATCAAGGCCGAATAAAGGGAGCTGAACATGACGGCATACACTTTGGGAAAGGCGGCGAAGGTTACCCCTCCGGCGGTAAGCAGCCAGACTTCATTGCCGTCCCACAAAGGCCCCATGGCCGTAATCATGACTTTTTTTGAATCCTCCTCTTTCCCCAGGAATGGAAGAAGGACCCCTATGCCCAGATCGAACCCATCGGTGATAAAATAGATGGCCCATAATAGTCCCCACAAAAAAAACCAGATCTCTTGTATTATCATTGTCTATCTCCTTTCTTGAGCCCAAAGGGTAAATAAAAATCCCAACGGGATGTCAATCATCTCGTCAGCTCGGGTCCTTTTCTGGCCGTCTTGAAAATGAGGGTGTACCCCATAGCCCCCAGGATTCCATAGATTAAGATAAAGGCGACTAAACTGGTCAAAACCTGAGACGTGGCCACCGGAGAAAAGGCCTCGGAAGTTTTCATAACGCCGTAAACAATCCAGGGCTGGCGCCCGACTTCGGCTAATAACCATCCCAATTCCACGGCGATATAGGGTAAGGGGATCGAATAGATCATCAATTTCAAATAGGCGGGGCTCTCAGTAAGGCGGTTTCTTTTAAAAAAACCAACCAGGGTCATGAGGACAAAATACAGACCTAAGGCCACCATGGTCTTGAAGGAGGCAAAACTGATCAATACCGGCGGCCTCTCCCCCTTCGGGATATCCTTGAGACCCTTGACTTCGCCATCCATTGAATGGGTGGCCAGCAAACTGAGCATCCCGGGGATGGGCAGAATTTCAACGGCATTTCTTTCATTAGCCTCATCGGGGAGAGCAAAAAGATAAACCGGAGCCTGCCTGGTGGTTTCCCAATGGGCTTCCATGGCGGCCAATTTTGCCGGTTGTTTCACGGCCAAATCAGACCCATGAAGATGACCTTCCACCACTTCAAAAATGGAAAAGATCAGTCCAAAGGTTAAGGCAATCCGAAAGGAACGGGTGAAGAAGTCGATATGCTGTTTTTTGAAGAGATGATAGGCGCTGATACCCATGACAAAAAATGCGCTTAAAATATAAGCGGCGCTAAGGGTGTGCAGGATTTCCAAAACAGCGAATTCTTGAAAAATGACGGCCGTGAAACTTTCCAGCTCCGCCCGTCCGTTGCGTAATACATAACCCACCGGGTGTTGCATCCAGGCATTGGCCGTCAGGATCCAGAGGGCGGAAAGGGTTGAGGCCCCGGCCACCAACCACATAACCACGGCATGGGCCTTGGGAGAGAGTTTTTTCCAGCCAAAGATCCAGACCCCGATAAAGGTGGATTCCAGGAAAAAGGCGGCCGTGGCTTCTATGGCCAAAAGGGATCCGAAGACGTCTCCCACAAAGGCCGAGTAGCGGGACCAGTTGGTCCCGAATTGAAACTCCAGGGTAATACCGGTGACGATACCCAGGGCAAAATTAATCAAAAAAAGTTTCCCCCAGAATTTAGTCATTTTAAGGTAAACTTCATCTTTGGTCCGGGCGTAGCGGGTCTCCATAACGGCGATCATGATGGATAGACCCAGGGTCAGGGGGACAAATAAAAAATGAAAAATGGTGGCCGCGGCAAACTGCAATCGTGAAAGCATTAACACATCCATAAGCCCTCCTCTCTTTTTTGGGGAGCCCCTGGGAATCAAATCCCCTGGGAAAGCAGAACCTTTTTAAAATTGACGACAGGCATCAGGCAACTTTCTTCTTCCAACAATTGGTCAAAGAAAACTTCTTGAAGGGTAGCCCTCAATTGATTTCTGGCCTTTTCCCAGACCTTATTTACGGAGCAGGCCTTACTCCGCAAACAACACCCTGAATTCATCAGACAGTCGTTGAGGAATATCTCTCCTATGACGGCCTCCACCACGGTGAGCAGGGTGATCTTCGAAGGCGGCAGCCGCAGACGGTAACCACCTTTGGCCCCCTGAATAATTTCAACCAGACCGGCCCGGGCCAATTGTTGGGCGATTTTACCCAAAAATTGATCGGGTATATCCATCTGCCGCGCTATGTCCCGTCGGCTGATAATGGATCCTTCTTTCTGAGAAGAAAGATATAAAATGCAACGAATGGCGTATTCTCCGGCTTTGGTAAGACGCATTTTAGATTTCCATATAAGACAAATAGGATATTATTTATCTTGAAAGATATAACAAAAAACCTGATGGGGAAATGGGGTCAATCTGGTATTTTATTGGAAAAAAGACTGTATTTTGAGGAGGGTCTTATAAGCGATGAAATCGTAAAGAAGGTCCGAAATCTGGTATCTTGAATCTTCCTGCCCCAAGGTATGCGGGGAACCTTTCAGGTGAAGGTAAAGTGTCTATTATTTGAAGTTCGCTACGCTTACCCACGCCGCAAGCAGTTGGGAATTCGCTCCCTATCATCTTAAGCCCTCAGGCCACAGAGGGCGCCACGAATTATGAAAATGAAACTTAGAATCAACGGATAAGAGTTTTTATTCTGAATTCTGACTCCTGGATTCTGAATTCTTGGTTGTTCTTTTCGTATTAAGCTCTCATGCCCGCCTAAAGCGGGCGCCACGAAAATGAAAATAATTCATTCCCCCTCACCCCGCCTCTCGCCAGGGGAGAGGGATTTAACTTCCTCCCCCTTGACGGGGGACAGAGGTGGGGGTGCCATGTAAAAATCTATTTTCGTACTAAGCCAAAAGAAATGCTTTAAATCCCTTATAGGTCATATATAAATCGGCCTTACTGACCAATTCAAAGGGAGAATGCATGGAGAGCACCGGAGTCCCGCAATCGACAATCTCCAGACCCAGGGCGGCTAAAAATTTGGCGATCGTGCCCCCGCCTCCTTCATCTACCTTGCCCAGCTCCCCGGTCTGCCAGACGATCTTGTTCTGATTGAACAAATCCCTGATCCAATAAACATATTCGGCATTGGCATCACTGGATCCGTATTTTCCGCCTGAACCGGTAAATTTGGTCAAACAGAGACCGCCGCCCATGCGGGGGGCATTCCGTTTTTCATGCACTTCCTGGTAATCCGGGTCCAAGGCCCCGGCCACATCGGCTGAAAGGGCCCTGGAAGCGACCAACGTTTCATCGAGGATCTGATGAGAGAAGGCCTCCCCTTTCAAGAAAAATAGTTTAGACAAAAAATTCCCCAAGATCTGTGCCCGCGCGCTCGTATTGCCCTCGCTGCCGATCTCCTCCTTGTCAAAAAACAAGACCACCGTGGTCCTGTCCGGTTTTTCAACCTCCAGGGCCGCCTTCAAACTGCTATAGGCGCAGGCGCGATCATCCTGGCCGTAGGCCCCGACGATTCCCCGGTCCAGTCCCACGTCCCGGGCCGGTTCGGAGGGGACCATTTCCAACTCGGCGCTAACCAGGTCCTCTTCCACCAATCCGTATTGCTGATAAAGGTGGTTCAAGATGGCCAGCTTGAACCGTTCCTTGGTTTCCTCCGGCCCCAGGGGAATGCTCCCGATAAGGATATTGAGCTTTTCTCCCTCGACGGCTTCCGAGAGTTTCTTCTCCATCTGAACCTTTCGGGCCAGATGAGGTAGTAGATCGGCTACGGTGAAGACCGGGTCTTGATCTTTTTCTCCAATAACCAGATTGATCTTTTTTCCTTCGACGGTAAAAATGGTCCCGTGAAGGGCTAAAGGTCTGGCCAGCCACTGATATTTTTTAATTCCTCCGTAATAATGGGTCTTAAAAAAAGCCAAGTCCACCTCTTCGTACAAAGGGTGCTGTTTGAGGTCCAGGCGGGAGGCATCCACGTGAGAGGCAATGATCTGCAGTCCTCCGGTTAAAGGCTTTTTCCCGAGGATGCCCAGGGCCAAACCCTTACCCTTGATGATCTGGAAAACTTTTTCCCCCGGGCTCGGATGTTCGAGGGGCAAAAATCCGGCTTGAGTCAATCTTCCAGAAATCTCACTGATGATTTCTCTTTCCGTTTTGGAAGCATTTAAAAAGACCTTATAGTCCTCCCCAAGTTCCCAGACTTTTTTCTCTTCTTCTGAAGAGAGTTCATCCCAGACCAGCCGCCTTCGATAGGTCAAACGTTTCTCCAAGGATTGGGCTTCTTTTCTACTCAATTTTTTAAACATGGGTCTGCTCCGGAAGGATACTCTTAAAAAATGGAAAACCCGAATAGACGGCCCTTCGGACCGGGGAACGCTTTCTATTCATGATGTGGGGATTGAAAGGCCCGAAGGCAGCCACTATTCCGAAACCATCCTGGATGCCTTCGGAATAGAAAAGATCGATAGGGTTGATAACCATCACCCCTAAATAGTTTCAGGAGGCTCGGACATCCGACAAAGGTTTTTGCCCAAGGATAATTTTGTGCAGGTTAAAAAGGTTGCATTTAATGATTTTCTGGATCTCAATTTCTGTTGATTTAACCAGGGAAACGACATCCAGGTCGGTAACAAAGCCGATCTTGGCAAAAAAGGGGGAGGCCAAGGCTTCAAACTTTCCCAACAACCGATCCGGATCTTTGGAATGATTGACAATAATGATTTGTCCTCCCGGTTTACAAACCCGAATGATTTCACGGCAAAACTGAAAAGGATCCTGAACGGTCGTAATGACATAGGGAGACAGAATGGCATCAAAGGTATTATCTTCAAAGGTCATCTGGCAGGCATCCATGACCTGGAGATCCACCTTAAGTCCATTACCCATCTGCTTGACCCGTTCCTCGGCCCTCTGGATCATTTTGGCTGATATATCAATGCCCACGATATGACAGCCTTTGGGGTAATGGGGCAAGGTCAACCCCGTTCCTATCCCGACTTCGAGGACTTTTTTCTTCGAAGAATCCAAATAATTAAAGGCCTGTCTTCGGCCTGCTTCCAGGACCTTGCCGAAAATAAGGTCATAAAAAGGAGAATAGAAGGAATAGATTCCTTCCATGGATCGACCATTCCCATTGTTTTTTTTACTCATTGGCCCTGACATCCTTATAGATTTTACTTGACCGCGGTTTAAGAGATTAAAAACGAGTGATCACTCTAAGACCAAAAATATTTTTTCAAACTCCGGAGGCTATCCGTCTGATCGGATTGCCGGACGGTTTTCATCAGCCCCCTAAAAGAACATCGTTTTTTACATAGCATATCGACCTGAATATGGTCAACAATTAAATTTATCGGAAATAGTTCTGGAAAAGCCTCTCTTGGCCTTCTATAATAGTCAACAGCTATGCACTTGCGAAATCCCATCTTTCCCATCTTCGCGGTTGTTTTTTGCGGATTTTTTTTTAACCCCGGGTTATCCGCCTCTATCTTCATGTTAACCCCATTAATTTCCATACTGACCAACCCTTCGCGAGTTTGGGTTGTGGGGGCTTAATATGGTCGAAGTGCGAATTTCAAACCTTTCCTGGGGAGGGGCCGGCCTTGGGCGGATAGAGGGGAAGGTTATTTTTGTTCCCCGAACGCTTCCGGGCGAAGTCGTTCAAGTCGAATTGCTCCATTCCAAAAAAAACTATGACCACGGGAAGTTAATCCGCATTCTCGAGCCTTCTCCCGACCGGATTGAACCGGCTTGCTCCTTTTATCGGGAATGCGGGGGCTGTCAGCTTCAGCACCTGGCCACTGCTCAAACAAGTCCAAGAAAAAGAAAGGCTTTTTAAACAAGCCCTGGACCATGCCTTAAACACAAAAGAAACCCTCGTTTACCCGGCCCTGATATCGCCTTCGACTTACGGCTACCGCCATCGCCTTCACCTTAAAACGGCCTGGAAAAACAATCGTTTTACCCTGGGGTTCTTCAGACCCAAGAGCCACGATCTCGTCCCTATTGATCACTGCCTTTTAGCCAATCAGGAGGTTAATGAAGTCCTGGGAATCCTCCAGGAAAAAATCCCTGATTTAAAACAGACCCAATGGACCCCGGAAATCGAATTGCAGGGTTTTGACCGACCCCGTCGACGGGGGATCGTCTTTTCTTCCCCGAAAAAGCTAAGCCGATCCCAACAAAAGAGAATAACCGAAGGGCTTTTTTCAGACCTTAAATTAAACTACCTCCTTTTTCATGAATCCTCTCATTTCCCTTTAGTCGGAGAAAACCCCTTTACTTTGGAAAAAGACAGCCTTGAATTTACCTTTCCCGCCTTGGACACAGGACTGGGACAAGACATCCGGCTAACCTGTTTTCCTCTGGTATTTACCCAGGTCAACCAGGAATTAAACGGGCGGTTGATCGCTCAGCTATTGAGCCGGAATCTTTTTGATGAACGGGACATTATTCTGGACCTCTACTGTGGTTTGGGAAATTTTACCCTGCCGGCGTCCCTGAAAGTCAAAGAAATAATCGGACTGGAAGGCTTCCCCTTGGCGGTGGCCAATGCCCGCTTGAACCAGAAGATCAATCAGATTTTCAATTGTACCTTTATTCAAGCCAAGGTCGAAAAAGGGATACACCAATCAAACCTGCGCAATCTTCCGATTTCTATGGTTATCCTGGACCCTCCCCGAACCGGGGCCCGGGAGATTATCCCTTTCTTAGATGTCTGGAATCTAAAAGGAATCCTGTATATTTCCTGCGATCCCATGACTCTGGTGAGAGACCTGGCCCAATTGACTGGAACGGGGTTGGAGGGTGGAATGGTCTCAACCGGTTGACTTTTTCCCCCAGACCTTTCACCTGGAAAGCGTTACTTTTTTAAGAAAAGATTAATAACTGATTAAATATATTATAAAAATTTTATATTTTGTTTTTTCAAAAAAATAATGATATAATAATAATGTTTTAAAATTCAAACCAGGAGGTTGGCCCATGATGATATTTAAGGTGGGCGATTTGGCGGTTTATCCAGCCCATGGAGTTGGTCGTATTGAATCCATAGAGGCCCGCAACCTTTATGGTTCTTCTCAGAATTTTTACATTATGAGAATCTTAGAAAATAATATGATCATAATGATCCCCATCAGCAATGCCAATAATGTCGGGCTTAGGGAAATTATCAAAGAAGAAGAAGTTTCCAAAATCTTCAAAATCCTAAAAGAAAAAGATATTGAATTCGACAATCAAAGCTGGAATCGGCGATATCGGGAATATATGGAAAAAATCAAGACCGGTTCGGTGTATGAAGTCGCCCAGGTCCTACGCGATCTGTTCTTGTTGAAGTTGGAAAAAGAGCTTTCTTTTGGTGAACGCAAAATGCTCGACACGGCCAAGAGTCTGTTGGTTAAGGAAATCTCCATAGCCAAGCAGATGGAAGAAACCAAAGTGGAGGAGGATATAAAACGAATCTTTAAAATTTAAGAGGAATGCCCGCTGATTCCGGTTGGATTAATCGTTCCTGCCTTGTTTCTTCATTCAGCCGAATTATTAAGATATTATTAATTCGAAGCCGATCTTATCTTTAAAAACCAAAAGAAGCCTTATTGCTTTTTTCTCCCGACAAGGATGAGAAAGGGGGAAATTTTTCAGGATTTTCACCGATTGCCCACAAGCCCTGATATCGTAATGGCGGGAAGATGCCGGATTTTTATATTTTTAGGGTTCGGCTCTTGGCTTTTAGGTTAAACATAGGTTGATTAAAAATGGCGAAAGGAGGTGAAATAAAAGTGAACCAGATTTTATTAAAGGCCTTATTGATTATCATTTGTTTGATGGGAGGCTTTTCTATTACCGGCCGCCTTTGGGAAACCCAGGCCAGTCCTTGGGTCCCTTTTCTCGGGGCCTTCCTGGGTCTTATTTTATCTGTTCTTGTCCTGGAAATTGAAAAATTATTCAAAAAAATTCCCCTTCGTAATTCTCTGGGTGGTGTGACCGGCCTGGTCTTGGGTTTGGTCGTCGCCCGTCTCTTAATGTTTCCCTTTGATGTCTTCCGAGACGATGCCTTTCTCCATTACTTTATTTTGCTCTCCTTAAGCGGCATTTTCGGTTATCTGGGGTTGGCCTTGGGAAGCAACAAGGCGGAAGAAATCGGTAAGCTCACCAACTCGACCTTATTTCCTTCCACTATTTCAAAAACCATGAATCGTTATTTATTGGATACGAGTGTCATCATTGACGGTCGGATTGCCGACATTTGTGAGACCGGCTTTATAGAAGGCACCTTGATTATCCCCCAATTCATTCTCCAGGAATTGCATCATATCGCTGATTCCAACGATTCCTTAAAAAAGATTCGAGGGCGGAGAGGCCTGGATGTGATTGAAAAAATCCAAAAACAAAAAGACCTGGAAGTCATCATCTTAGATCAAAATCCACCCAAAGACAACGTGGATGCCAAGCTGGTCGATCTGGCCTTGGAATTACAGGGAACCATCATTACCAATGATTTCAACTTAAACAAGGTGGCCGAGCTAAGAGGGGTTAAAGTCCTCAATCTCAACAAGTTGGCCAATGCCCTGAAACCGGCCGTTTTACCGGGGGAAATTTTAAACGCCCAAATTATTCGCGAAGGAAAGACCCCGGGACAAGGCATCGCCTATATGGACGACGGGACGATGGTGGTGGTTGAAAATGCCCGGCGGTTTATCGGCCGGACGATTGAGGTTGTCGTGACCAGTGTCCTGCAAACAGGCACCGGCCGGATGATCTTTACCGAGATTAAAAATGGATAATTTAAAAGATACTGGATGCTGGATAAACCCTTTGTCTCAGACTAATAGGGAATATCCAGTATCCAGCATCCAGATTCATCAAAGTCATGGCCTGTGCGGTACGAATTTAAGATCCAGGAAGCGGATCTCCATAAACGTCTCGATCTTTTTTTGATAGAAAAGGGGGTCCCCTATTCCCGGTCCCAGCTTAAAAAATGGATTGACGGAGGGCGGGTTTCGGTCAATGGGCAGCCGACCAAAGGAGGTTACCGCTTAAAGAAAGGGGATTCCCTGGAATTAACTCCCGAAGACCCCCTTCCTTTAGGGCTGACCCCGGAGGACATTCCCTTGACGATTCTCCATGAAGACCAGGATCTGTTAATCCTGGACAAACCGGCCGGATTGGTAGTCCATCCGGCGCCGGGGAACTATTCCGGGACCCTGGTCCATGCCCTGCTTTTTCACTGCACCGATCTTTCGGGGATAGGAGGGGTTCTAAGACCCGGGATCGTCCACCGCTTGGATAAAGACACCTCCGGGCTGATGGTGATAGCCAAAAACGACGCCTCTCATCAACAATTGATCCGGCAATTCCAGGGCGGAAAGGTGATCAAAGAATATCAAGCCTTGGTCTGGGGAGTCCCTCTAAAAAATCAGGATCGTATTGAAAAACCCATCGGACGCCATCCGGTGCAGCGAAAAAAAATGGCCGTTGACGCCATCCACGGCAAACCGGCCGTCACCGAATGGCAAGTCATCGAAAGATTCCCCCCGGGGATTACCTGGCTCAAACTGGGCTTAAAGACCGGAAGGACCCACCAGATTCGCGTCCACCTTGCCTCGCAAGGATGGCCGGTGGTCGGTGATCCCCTGTATGGTCGATCAAAAAACAGCTTTCAAAAAAAAGAAGGGCTTTCGGCTGAAGGCTTAACCGACATCTCCCGCCAACTGCTCCATTCCTGCCGCCTTTCTTTTCTTCATCCAACCAGTGGAAAACCGTTAGACTTTTCATCGGTCCTTCCAAAGGATATGGAAGACCTGATCAGGACATTTGAGAACCTTTTCCGATAATGACCGACAAACCACTCCCAAAAAAAACATAAAAAAACCTTGACAATTTTAGAATTCTGCTCTAATTATTTAATTAACTAAAAGGAGATCGTGGTGCTCCAAAATGCACCAATTCCTGCCTGGTAAGGACTTTAATCCAAGAAGAAACCGACAGATTTCGAAATCATCATCATTTCTTATTGCAATCATTCAGATCATTAAAAGGATTTCTTGGTTAGCCACAATAGATAATTCATAAGCCTTTTTAGATCAAATACAAAAGGGCTTATCCCCCAGAAAACTTCCTTAAAGTCTTAAAATAGGGATACCGAGGATACCATGAACTTAGCCGAACTCAAGCAAAAGAAAATTAGTGAACTTACCCAGATGGCCAAGGAATTCAATATCGAAGGGGCCAGCGGGATGAGAAAACAGGAGCTTATCTTTGCCCTGCTCCAGGCCCAGACTGAAAAAAACGGCCTTATTTATGGGGAAGGGGTATTGGAAATTCTTCCTGACGGATTTGGATTTTTGAGGGCCCCGGATTACAACTACCTCCCCGGACCGGATGACATTTATGTCTCCCCCTCACAGATCCGAAGATTTAATTTGCGGACCGGGGACACCACCTCGGGACAAATCCGGCCTCCTAAGGATAACGAACGCTATTTCGCCCTCCTTAAAGTGGAATCGGTTAATTTTGAAGACCCGGAAGTCTCCCGGGATAAAATCCTCTTTGACAATTTGACTCCCCTGTATCCGAACGAACGGATCCAGTTGGAGACCGATGACCCGGCGAATTATTCCATCCGGGTTATGGATTTACTGACCCCCATCGGAAAGGGACAAAGAGGCCTGATCGTTTCTCCGCCCCGGACCGGAAAGACCATGCTCCTCCAGAATATCGCCAACAGCATCTCCCGGAACTATAAGGATATCATCTTAATCGTTCTGCTCATCGACGAACGTCCCGAAGAAGTTACCGATATGCAGCGTTCGGTCAAGGCCGAAGTAATCAGCTCGACCTTTGATGAACCGGCCCAGCGACATATCCAGGTGGCTGAAATGGTCATTGAGAAGGCCAAACGATTGGTGGAGCACAAAAGGGACGTGGTTATCCTGCTGGATAGTATTACCCGCTTGGCCAGGGCCTATAACACCGTGGTCCCCCCCAGCGGCAAGATCCTTTCGGGCGGTGTGGATTCCAATGCCCTCCATCGTCCCAAACGGTTTTTCGGGGCGGCCCGGAACATCGAAGAAGGCGGAAGTCTGACCATCATTGCCACGGCCCTGGTCGACACCGGCAGTCGGATGGATGAAGTCATCTTCGAAGAATTTAAAGGCACCGGCAACATGGAGATCCACCTGGATCGCAAACTGAGCGACAAACGAATCTTTCCGGCCATTGACATCAACCGTTCCGGCACCCGTAAAGAGGAATTGCTTTTAAATACCGATGAGCTCAATAAGGTCTGGATCTTACGTAAATTGTTGGCCCCTCTGACCGTGGTGGACAGTATGGAGTTCCTGTTGGAAAAGATGGACGGGACCAAGGATAATGCTGACTTTTTGAGCTTAATGAATAAATAACAAGGAGTAAATTCATGAAAGAAAAAATTCATCCCGCTTATTATCAAACCACGATTCGCTGTGCCTGCGGCAATGAGATCCCTACCGGGTCCACTCGGAAAGATATCCGGGTTGAAATTTGTTCCCAGTGTCATCCCTTTTTTACCGGAAAACAAAAATTAATGGACTCGGCCGGAAGGATAGAGCGTTTCCAGAATAAATACAGTAAGTTTTCCAATAAAAAAGCCGACCCCAAAAAAGAAGTCCCAGGCCTAACCAATCGCTGGAACGAAAAGATCCGAATCGAATGATACAGGTAGGGGGTCAGGCCGTTATTGAAGGGGTGATGATGAAGTCACCCAAGTCTTTGGCCGTGGTCGTCCGTCGACCCAACGGGGAGATCGTGGCCAAAGAGGACGTGCTTCATCCCTGGGCGGACCGTTTTCCTTTTCTCAAATGGCCCATTTTGAGGGGGAC
Source organism: uncultured delta proteobacterium (assembly GCA_963769305.1). Lineage (GTDB taxonomy): Bacteria > Desulfobacterota > RBG-13-43-22 > RBG-13-43-22 > RBG-13-43-22 > RBG-13-43-22. Next base: position 77,464 of record CAVYLJ010000009.1, read on the forward strand.
CCTGATCCTGATAGAAACCCTGATTCAAGGGATCCAGGCCTTAAATTATTCGGCCAACCAGGCCTTAATCGAAGAAGAAAAAACCAAAGAGATCGGCTGGGGGGCCATGTTGGGCACCCTGTCATTGGCCATTTGTTTGGGTCTGGGACTGTTTGTGGCCTTGCCCCATTGGATCAGCGCCTACATTGGCGGACATGGTTCTTTTCATTTCGGGGTGGAATCTTTTTCCTTTCATCTCCTTGACGGCCTGATCAAGGTGTTTTTCTTTATCGCTTATATCTGGATCATCTCCCGTTTTAAGGACATCCGCCGGGTCTTTCAATATCACGGGGCCGAGCACAAATCCATTTTCACCTATGAAGCCGGCCAGGCCCTGACCGTAGAAAACGCCAGACAACATTCTACCCTGCATCCCCGTTGCGGGACGTCGTTTATCTTGCTGGTCCTGGTAATCAGCCTTCTATTTTTCTCCATCCTATTTCCTTTTTTACCCAAGATGCCCTCACTCCACTCCTGGATCCGGAACGGGTTGTACATCGGCATCAAGATCCTGTTGATGATCCCCATTACCGGCCTGGCCTATGAGGCCATTAAATATTCCGGCAAAAAGGCCCATCACCCTTTGGTGCGTTTGATCGTCCTCCCCGGGCTTTGGATCCAACGGATGACTACCCAGGAACCCTCGGAAGATCAGATCGAAGTAGCCTTGCAAGCCCTCAGCCGGGTTCTTAAATTAGAGGGACAACTTTCCGACCAAAAGGGTGTTTAATTTAGCTATGATGCCCCAAAAATTGGAAGAAGTTGAAGACCGTTTTCTGAAGCTGGAGGAGTCCTTAAGCGACGCCGAGATCATTAGAAATCAGTCGGCCTACCAAAAACTGGCCAAAGAGCATTCGGAACTGGCCCCTTTAATCGCCAAATACCGCCGCTATAAATCCCTTTCCGACGAACTTTTCCAAAACAAGGAACTCTTGGAAGATCCTGATCCGCAGATACGGGATATGGCCAAAGGCGAAATGGAGTCCATAAAGGAGCAGTTGGCCAAAATCGAAGAGGAAACCAGGGTCCTCCTCCTGCCCAAGGACCCTCTGGATGAAAAAAATACCCTCCTGGAAATTCGGGCCGGCACGGGAGGGGAAGAAGCCGCCCTTTTTGCCGCCGATCTTTTTCGCATGTATTCCAAGCTGGCCGAGATCATGGGCTGGAAAGTGGAAATCATGAGCGACCATCCCACCGGGATGGGAGGGTATAAGGAAATCATAGCCCTCATCGAAGGCAAGGGGGCTTACAGCAAACTCAAATATGAAAGCGGGGCCCACCGGGTCCAGCGGGTGCCGGCCACTGAAGCCCAAGGCCGTCTCCACACCTCAGCCGTCACGGTGGCCGTGCTTCCCGAGGCCGAAGATGTCGATATCGTCATCGATCCCGAAGATATCCGGGTGGATGTCTTCCGTTCTTCCGGACCCGGCGGGCAAAGCGTCAACACAACCGATTCGGCGATACGGGTCACCCATCTTCCGACCGGTCTGGTGGTCTCCTGCCAGGATGAAAAATCCCAGCATAAAAACAAGGCCAAGGCCTTAAAGGTTTTGAAAGCCCGCCTTTTGGACCTCAAGATTAAAGAGCAACAGGACAAGATTTCCGAAGATCGAAAAAGTCAAGTCGGGAGCGGAGATCGCAGCGAACGAATCCGGACCTATAATTTTCCCCAGAATCGGCTGACCGATCACCGGATCGGGCTGACCCTCTACCATTTAGATACGATCATGGATGGAAACCTCTCCGAGGTTATCGATGCCCTGACCACGCATTATCAGGCCGAACAACTCAAGGCCGGAGGCTGATGGCCCTTCTTCAACCAACACCCACAAAGCCATCAACCGAGCCCTGGACCATCCGGCAGGCCTTGGTCCGTTCGACCACCTATTTGCAGGCCGAAGGCCTGCCCGATCCTCGTTTAAGCGCCGAATTGCTTCTGGGGTCGGTCCTGGGCCTGGATCGTCTGGGTTTGCTCCTCTCTTTTGATCAGATCCTCCGGGAAATCGAACGTCGATCTTTTGAAGAAAAGGTGCTCCGCCGGGCGCGGCATGAACCGATCGCCTATCTGACCGGACAAAAGGAATTCTGGTCTATGAATTTTGAGGTCAACCCTAACGTACTAATCCCCCGGCCGGAAACCGAACTTCTGGTGGAGGAGGCCCTGAAAATCCTTTCTGACCGGCCCGAAATTAAAACCGTGGTCGAATTAGGGACCGGCTCCGGGGCGGTGGCCGTCGCTTCGGCCAAATCGATATCCAACCCAACGACCGTGCACTTCTTGGCCACGGATCTTTCTTGGCCGGCCCTTCAAACAGCCCAAAAAAATGCCACCCGTCACGGGGTTGAAAAAATCATTTCCTTTGTCCAGGGGGACTGGTTAATGCCCTTTTCTTCCCAACGCAAGTGGATCGATCTGCTGATTTCCAATCCTCCCTATGTATCGGAGGCTGACATCTCTCATCTCCCACTGACCGTTAAAGAGTATGAGCCCTATAAAGCCCTTTCAGGGGGTCCGAGCGGACTAAAGGCCCTTCAAGCCATTCTTGAACAGGCGGGCAGGTCACCTCAAAAAGGGGGGCTGGCTGGTTTTGGAAATCGGTGAAACCCAGGCCCGACAGGTTCTGAAGCTTGCCCGGGACCATTTTTTTGATCACCTTTCCATCCGCCGGGATTATGCCGGGAAGGATCGCGTCTTAATAGCCCGCTGTCATGGATAGAATCCGCATCCAGGGAGGAATCCCTTTAAAAGGAAAAGTAGTCCTCTCCGGGGCCAAGAACGCGGCCCTGCCGATCATGTCGGCCTCCCTTTTGACCGATGGCTGGTCCACACTTTCCAATCTTCCGGCCTTGAGGGACATTCAAACTAAAAAAAAATTGTTATCTTTTTTGGGAACCCGTTTCGAAGAAGGAACGGAAGCCACCCTGGGCATCAATTGCTCTGAATATCGAACGGTTTGAAGCCCCCTATGATCTGGTAAAGACCATGAGGGCTTCCATCCTGGTCCTGGGACCTCTTGTGGCCCGTTTCGGCCGGGCCAGGGTATCGCTTCCCGGGGGATGCGCCATCGGGGCCCGACCCATCAACCTGCATTTAAAAGGCCTGGAATTAATGGGTGCCCGGATCGATTTGAAACACGGATATGTCGAGGCCAGGGCCCGACAGCTTCGGGGGGCCGAGATCGTTTTTGATATACCCACGGTTACCGGCACGGAAAACCTGATGATGGCCGCCTGCTTGGCCAAAGGAAAAACCATTCTCGGGAATGCCGCCAAGGAACCAGAAGTAGTCGACTTGGCTGAATTTTTAAAGGCCATGGGGGCCCGGATCGAGGGAGTAGGCACGGATATCATCACCATTTACGGGGTCCCTCATCTCCACCCGACCCAATATCGAATCATGCCCGACCGTATCGAGGCCGCTACTTATATGGTAGCGGCCGGAATCACCGGCGGGGAGATCACCTTGTCCGGATATGACGGTTCTTGTCTGGAGACGGTGATCATAAAATTGAAAGAGGCCGGGCTGGAATTTTCCCCGAGAAAGGCCGGGCTGACCGTTCATGGTCCCCAAAAGATAAAGAGTGTATCTCTAACCACCCGACCCTATCCCGGTTTTCCCACGGATATGCAGGCCCAATTTATGGCCCTCATGTCCCTTGGTCAAAATACCAGCCTGATCAAAGAAACCATTTTCGAAAATCGTTTCATGCATGTCAGCGAGTTGCGGCGTATGGGGGCCGATATCCAGATATCCGGAAATCAAGCGGTGATAAAAGGAGTCTCCAGGCTCCTGGGGGCGCCGGTCATGGCCACCGACCTTAGGGCCAGTGCTTCCCTGGTTCTGGCCGGATTGGCTGCCGATGGAACCACCGAAATCTCCCGGGTCTATCATCTGGACCGGGGGTATGAAGGCTTGGAAAAGAAGCTTCTTCCCTTGGGCGCCCAAATAGAGAGGATTAAGGATACCCCATAAGGACTAATCGAATCACCCCACCCAGACCCAACTCTCTCGAACTTCAGATAGACTATTCAAACTCCCAGCTTCCTTTCTATGAGGATCAGGACATCCGGATTCAATCCGATCACTCCACCGTTTAACTGACAAAACTCCCATTTTTCCAAGAAGACTCCCTCCGACCCCTTGCCTTTTTCCTTTTTTTTCCCATTGACCTTCCCATTTTCTTTCCCTTATACTCCTTCCATCAAAAAGCAACTTCTTATCAAATGAAGTGGATGGGTAAATCATATCTTGTGTTTTTTCTTGACAACTTGACCATTAAAATTCATAATCTCTAAAAAGATCGGGAGAAAAATATATGAATGCAATTCCGATTGGTCAGTTAAAGGCCAATTTTTCAACTATCCTGGAACGGGTTAAAAAAGGAGAAAAAGTGGTTATCAGCTTTGGGAAGAAGAAGGAAAAAGTAGCCGTTCTGGTACCGTTCAAAGACGACAAACCTCCAAAAAGTCGGAAACTCGGTCTGCTTAAAGGAAAGGCAAAATGCTTATTCAAAGAGGATTTTCAGATCAGTGATGAAGAATTGCTTTCCTTATGAACTCTTTGATTGACACCCATACCTTTTTATGGTCAGTCTTTGACCCCGACCAGTTGAGTACCAAGGTAAAGATCATCCTGCGGGAACCGGAAAATTTTATCTATGTCAGTGTAATTTCCTTTTGGGAAATTTCACTAAAACACGCCGTCGGAAAGCTCGATTTGGTCCATGTCCTCCCGGAAGCTTTTCCAGATATTGCCAAGCAGATGCAATTTGAAATTTTGAACCTTTCCTCTCTGGAGGCAGCTACTTTCTACAAACTCCCTAAGATGGGGCATAAAGATCCTTTTGATCGTCTGATTATCTGGCAGGCCATTCAACAAAAAATGCCCATCATTTCCAAGGACAAACAATTCAAAACCTATAAAGAGCTTGGGCTGAAGGTCATTTGGTAGCAGCCAGCGACCCCGATCTTTGATGAAGAGTCCCGGATCATCTATCGATCTAAGGACCACCGACAAGAAAAAGGTTTTGACGCCTTAGATTGGTTGGCGGCTTTCCTCCCATATCCCCGACCAGGGCGAACAAATGGTCGGCTATTATGGCTTCTTAGTAGTGTCTCTCGAGAGATTCGCCAAAAAGAAGATGAAGAAGCCCTCATTGCCTGTGTCCTGGAACCAGATGAGAACGCCACGCCAAACCGTAAATGGGCTCGCTTGAATCAGAAATTATATGAGAAGGGAATCTTTAAACCGGCGAATGGTCTTTCAGCCAATCCCGTAAGGCGGTATCCACACGGACTTGCCAGCCTTCTCCCGTTGCTCGGAATTGTTCCACCACCTCTTGTGAAAGCCGGATAGTAATACGCTGTTTAGTCGGTCCCTTTTGGGGACCCCGCTTGCGGGCGGCCAACTTAGCCCGTAAGGCAGGGGACAGTACCTCTGCTGCCGGGCGGAAATGTTTAACATCCTCGGTCTTCAATTCTCGGACTTCCCCTTCTTTATTGGTCAAGGGTTTATTGTTTTTCATATCTTTTTACCTCTCTGAAATTGGCTCTTCGGAAACTGATCACTCGAATCCCATTTTCTGTTTCTACAAAACACATGACGTGATCAAATGCGATTTCCATGTATCAAATTGTATGTACAATTAAGGCCAACATCAGGTTATTTTTTCTGTTTATTTATCAGCAAGTATCCTTTACATCCTGAGAGAATAAGTGGTATCCTTCAAATCATTATATTCGAAAAATTTTTAACCCCATATATCTTTCGAAATTTCAGGCGATCAGAAACCTCATATGGGCAAATTACCTCTCCCCCAAATACTCTCCCGGCCCTGTATCCCGTTAGTTTTGGCCCTTATGGGCGGCCTGATCGTCGGCTCGTATTTCTTCCCTCCTTTCCCATCTTATTTTCCCTATGTGGTTATCTTCCTCTTAGTCGCCCTGTCCTTAATCATCCTTTTCTTCCCTATTTTTTCCTTCTGGAGCGGTTGCTGTTTCTTTTTATTAACGGGCCTCGCTCTGACGACTTTTCTTTCTCCCCAGATCAACACCCCCCGTGTCCCAACGGTTTTACTGAATCAGGAAGACCGCCATCTATCCGGAGTGATTATCCAGGAACCCCTCTATTATCCTGACAGGACCCGACTGGTCATTCAACTAACCTCTTATACCGATCAGGGCCAGGACCGGCTTGCCCAAGGGATCATTCTTTTAGGTCTTAAGGGCTTAATCAAGGGATTTGATCAAGGGGATCCGGTCCGCTTTGCCTGTCGGCTGCGTTTAATCGAGGGCTACCATAATCCCGGGGGTTATGATTTTGAAAAAAGGATGGCCCAAAAAGGAATTTGGGTTTCTGGATTTATAGAAGATCCGGACCTCCTGGTCTTGAGCGGACCTAATCAGAGGCCCTGGCCCTGGCAGTGCCTGTCCATCCTTCGAAACCAGGTTTCCGATCTGATCGATTCGAAATTCATCCCTCCCTTCAATGGCCTGGCCCAAGCCCTGATAACCGGAGACCAGAGCAAAATTCCTCGAGAGATCCAGGAGGCCTTCAGCCGGGCCGGCGTATCCCACCTTCTGGCCTTTTCCGGCCTGAATCTGACCCTGGTCGGCGGTCTGTCTTTTTATTTGTTCCGATTTCTTTTCAGCCTTTCCGAGACCATTCTTTTAACTTTGAATGTCCGGAAATGGTCCTTGATCGGCACCTTCTTTCCGGTCCTGGGATACACCCTGCTGGCCGGGATGAGTCCCTCGGCGGCCCGGGCCCTTTTTATGGTTAGTGCGGTAATTTTGGCCTTGCTTTTGAATAGATATGCGGATCTGCTCAATAGTCTGGCCCTGGCGGCCCTGATCCTCTTACTCCTTTCCCCGGAGGCCCTTTTCTTACCGTCCTTTCAATTATCCTTTTTAGCGGTCTGGGCCATCGGCTACTTATTGCCCAGGATACTGGATCCTGATCCCGATCCAGGGGGCCAGAAAGCCTCCTTTATCCGTCAAGGCCTTTTTTATCTCTGGGGAACTTTTTGTGTTTCCCTGGTTTGTCAATTAGCCACCTCTCCGGCAGTGGCCTGGTGGTTTCATCAGATTTCTCTGATAGGCTTGATCAGCAATCTTATTCTGGTCCCTTTAACCGGTATTTTGGCCACCCCCATAGGTCTCCTGGGGCTTATTGTCGCCCCCATTTTTTCCCCCCTGTCTTCTTTTCTGTTCTGGGTTATGGAGCTGATGCTCCAATGGACCTTATGGTTAACCCGGTTTTTTGCCAACTTACCCCTGGCCTTTCTGATCGTACCCCGACCGGGATTTTTGGAAATCGGTTTTTTTTATCTTTCCCTTGTTTTTCTTTTCAACTGGCGCCAAATCCCCAAGCCGGTCTATTTGATTTCCCTTTCCTTGCTGGGGATGATCCTTTTTTTCTTTTCTCCCAACATCGGAATTTTCTTCTCCCCGCCTTTCAGGGCCACCTTTTTGGATGTCGGCCATGGAAGTTCAACTTTGATCGAGTTCCCCCAGGGCCAAAAGATGCTCGTAGACGGAGGAGGTTCGTTCAATCCCGAATTTGACCTGGGGGAACGGGTGGTCGGACCTTTTCTCTGGGATAAAAAAATAACTCGGTTGGAAGTTGTGGTCCTGACCCATCCCCATCCGGATCATTTGAATGGGTTGCCTTTTATTCTCTCAAGGTTCAAAGTCAAGGAGATCTGGATGAATGGTGACCGGGTAGATTCTCCGGCCTTTCAACGCCTGGAAGAGTTGATTCAACAGAACAAAATCCCGGTGGTCTATCCTTTGTCCGGTTGGTCCAAGTCCTATTCAAATGTTCGGGTTGAGGTTCTGCGCTCCCCCCTGGAATCAACTCTCCAAAAAAAATCCGGTCATACCTCCTTTCGCAGTCAGAACAACGCCTCTTTGGTCTTACGTTTAAGTTATCAAGGGCAGCATATCCTTTTGCCGGCCGATATCGAAGTCGAGACCGAAAAAAGCCTCTTGCAAAGGCAGAGGGGTTCTTTGCAGAGTCAACTCCTTCAAGTCCCCCATCACGGGAGCCTGTCTTCCAGTACCGTCCCCTTTATCGATGCCGTTCACCCTTGTTATGCTATAATTTCCGGTCGGCCCTCTCCCAGGCTTCCCCTGCCCCACCCTGAAATAATCAGGCGGTACCAGGAACGGGGGGTGACCCTATTTCGAACCGATCGGGACGGGGCGATTACCTTTGATTTAAGACCAAGGGGTTGGCAAATAGAATGTTTTAGGAGGGGGGCTTTAGGACCATGAAAAAGGAAATAACCTTCACGATCCTCCCGGTCATGGTCCCGGTTTAGGCGGATGGTTGGAAAAACCTTCTTAAATTATTTTTTTAAAAAAAGGGCTCCTTTATTTCAAGATCTCTATTTTCATCAACCTCCTATAGCCCATATTTTTGAAGTTTGTATCTTAAAACCCTTTCACTGATTCCCAGCATCTCGGCCGCCTGGGTTTGAATCCCCCCGGACTCTTGCAGGCTCTTTTGGATCAGATGCTTTTCCAACTCTTCCAATTGTCGGGGTAAGGACAGATTAGAGGGGAAGGTCATAGCTATCGGCTCGCCCTTCCCTTCTTTCAAATGAAAAGGCAGATCCCGGCTGGTAATCAACTGACCTCGGCACAAGACTACGGCCCTTTCCACCCAATTTTCCAATTCACGCACATTGCCCGGATAAGGATAGCGGAGAAGAAGTTCCCTGGCCTCTTTGGAAACTTCCAGGCCTTCCTTGTTATTTTCGCGGCTGAATTTTTTTATAAAATGATCGATCAACATGGGGATATCTTCGCGGCGTTCCCGTAAGGGGGGGAGGAACAAGGCGACTACATTAAGCCGGAAATAAAGGTCCTGCCGAAATCGGCCTTCCTGAATAAAGCCTTCCAGGTCCTGATGGGTGGCAGAGATGACCCGAACATCCGCCTGGATGGTTTTGTTGCCGCCTACCCGCTCAAAGGTTTTCTCCTGAATGACCCGGAGGAGTTTGGCTTGGAGAGCCGGGGAGAGGTCTCCGATCTCATCTAAGAAGAGGGTCCCTCCCTGGGCCTGTTCGAATTTACCGCGGTGCTGGAACAAGGCCCCGGTAAAGGCCCCTTTTTCATGGCCGAAGAGTTCGCTCTCCAAGAGGTTTTCCGGTAAGGCCGCACAATTGATGGTGATCAAGGGACCGCTTGATCTTGGACTGTGATAGTGAATGATTTTGGCGATCAGGCCTTTCCCGGTCCCGCTTTCCCCCCGGATCAACACCGTGGACTGGCTGGGGGCCACCCGGGCCACCAGGGACAGGACCTCCTCCATCTTAGGGCTCTGGGTGATCAACCCTTCAAAGCTGAATTTTTCTTTTAATTCCTGACGGAGCTGGCGGTTTTCCCAGGTCAGGAGAATGCTGTCTTCGACCCGTTCCAACAGTAACAACAATTCCTCCAGGTCAATGGGCTTGCTTAAATAATCGTAAGCCCCAAGTTTCATGGCCTCCACGGCCTTTTCCACCGTCCCGTAAGCGGTCATCATCACCACCCAGGTCTCCGGGAAATGGGCCTTGATTTCCTTGAGCAGGGCGATCCCATCCATACCCGGCATCTTGTGGTCGGTAAGGACGACCTCGCAAACATTATCTTTCAGCCAGGAAAGGGCCTGTTCCCCGCTTTCGGCGGCCTGAACCGAATACCCTTTTTTCTGCAGAAAGCCCTGGAGCAGTTCCCGCTGGTTTTTCTCATCATCCACCACCAGGAGCCGGATATTATGGGTTTCTTTCATCGGACTTGTCCCGTTTAAATTCCTTCTTCCAATACCATCCGGATTGCCCCCTTGGGGCAAACCGAAGAACAGATGCCGCAGCCTTTACAATAATCCAGATCGATTTCTACCCGGCCGGTCTGGTTATTCCGGATGATGCACAGCTCGGGGCAGAGGAGTCCGCAAAGGTCGCAGGAAGAACAATCCCTCAAACTCAGACAATTTTGGGCGGCTTTGATGGCCTCGTCTTTTTGCAGGCCCGGTTCAAAGGATAACCCTTTCCTTATTCTTCTTGTTGGGATGTTCTTCCGTTCAGGTTTTGGATTTCGGATTATTTCGCAAGGCTTGGTCATTTTTTTCTTTCAACCATGGTGTGCCGCAAACGCTCACTTTTTCAGGAGATGGCCGGACAAAAGGTTTGTCGTGATCTGTGTCGTCGGTGGCCAATAAATGCTTTCCGGTTTCATTCCGATCAGGATAAAAACCGGTGAATCGATACCGCCCCTTTCTTTCCCGCTGCAATGGCCTCAATGGCCCAGCCGGGGCCGGTGACCGCATCTCCGCCGGCAAAGACGCCTTTCAAGCTGGTTTGACTTGTTTCAGGGTCCGTCCAGATGGTCCCATCGGCGTTGACTTCCAGGTCGATCATCCTCTTTGAATCCACCTTTTGACCGACAGCCACCACGACCGAATCGGCTGGAATAGAAAAGTCAGAACCCTCGATGGGTACCGGAGTCTTCCGGCCCTTTTGATCAGCCTTTCCCAACCGCATCCTCAGACATTGCAATGTGAGCCCGTCTCTTTTGGCCATCTTTATGGCTATTGGAGAAACTAAAAAACGAAGGTGTATCCCTTCTTTCAAGGCCGCTTCCACCTCTTCCGGGATGGCCGGCATCTCTTTTTTTGATCTGCGGTAGAGGATGGTCACTTGCTCGGCCCCCAGATGGAGGGCCGAGCGGGCGGCATCGAGGGCAACATTCCCTCCGCCGAGGACGATCACCTTTTTCCCGATGGGTATTTTTTTACCCAAGTTGATCTTCCTTAAAAATTCCACCCCAGGAAAAACCCCCGGCAATCTTTCGCCGGGAATAAACAATCGGTGGCTTTTATGGGCGCCCACGGCCAGGAAGGCGGCCTGATAGCCCAAGCTTTTAAGACCCTTTTTTGTCTCTCCAAAGATAAAAGCCTGCCGGGTGATCATCTCAACCCCTAATTTTTGGATCCAATCGATCTCTTTCCGGAGGATTTCTCTCGGCAAACGAAAAGCCGGGATGCCAACGGCCAACATGCCACCCAAAACCGGGAGAGCTTCATAGACCGTTGTCTGAAAACCAAGCAATCTCAGATCATGGGCCGCGGTCAGGCCCGCCGGACCTGACCCGATGATCAGGACCTTCTCCCGCCTCATTTTTCGAGGCCGTCGCTTCATAGGTCCTTCTCTATAATCCAATTCGGCCGCAAATCGCTTCAAGAGCCGAAGGGGTATGGGCTGATCAACTCCGCTTCTCAAACAGGCCTCCTCGCAGGGGTGATGGCAGATGAAACCGCAGATGGCCGGAAGGGGATTGACCTCGCGGATCCTCTCCAAGGCCTCCTTGAATTTTCCTTTGGCTATCAAAGAGGCATACCCGCGGGTGTCCTGATGGATCGGACAGGCCTGTTGACAGGCCGGCGATAAAGACGGCCCTGGCCGTTGATCCAGGCGGATTTTCCCTTGGTAAAGGGTGCCTCGAAGACTTGCTTCTTCCCGGCCGTACTCGGGAATCCATTCAGCCGGACATCCGCGAAGGCAGACCCGGCAGGTCTGACATTGATCGGCTTCGATGACCGGCTTGTAACTCCTTCCTTCAACCACGGGGCTGTCTCCCTAATTGTGTCCCTGTCTTCAGGGCTGCCAGATTAAGTCTTCTAAAACGATCGGCGACTAAGAGTCGGATGGCCTTCTGCATGGCCTGGACGGAGACGAGCCTGGTGATTTCAGTAAGAGCACCGAGCATGACGATGTTGGCCGCCTGTTGGGCCTTTAATTTTTTTATCGCCCATTCGGTGGCTGGGATGCCGATTTGGCGCACCTCTAAGCCCGCCTCCGAATGCACCTGTCCCTGGTCATAAAGGATCAGGCCGGAAGGTTCTCGCACACCGGACGCATACTGTCGATAACCGCCCTGGGACATGGCCACCAGGATATCCGCCACGATCACTTGGGGAAAATCGATCGGCTGGTCTGAGAAAACGACTTCAGCCTTACAACCCGAACCCCTGGCCTGGGCCCCGTAGGAGTTAGTGCCGGTCACAAATTTTCCGTCAAGCACACCGGCCTGACCGAGCAGGACACCGGCCAGGACAATTCCCTGGCCCCCGAATCCGCTCAGCCTCACCTGGGTAATGGCGCTCATTTCAGAAACTCTCCGGTAATGATCTTTTCGGCCAACGCTTCCTCGCTTAGCTCTTCGGCCTCTTCCTTTAAGACGCATCGGCAAAAAAGATCCTGGATCATCTCCTCCGGACGGTCCAGGCGGTTCCGCCGACCGAATTGGGTGGGGCAGGGGGAGAGGGCCTCGATAAAGGAAAAACCCGGGTGGAGTAGGGCTGTTTTAATCGACTGAATAAGGGCCTTGGGTTGCGTCACCCCATACCTGGCCACATAAGTCGCCCCGGCGGCCTCAACCAGTTTGCACAAATCAAAAGGGCGATAGGGATTTCCTTTCCCGGTCGTGGAAGTCTTGGACCCATGGGGTGTGGTGGCGGCCACTTGCCCGCCGGTCATGCCGTAGATCATGTTGTTGGCGCAGATGACCTTGAGGTCAATATTTCGTCTGGCCGCATGAATAAGATGATTCCCCCCGATGGAAGCCAGGTCTCCGTCCCCGCTGATGACCATGACGCAGAGATCGGGGTTGAAGAGCTTGGCCCCGGTGGCAAAGGCCAAGGCCCGGCCATGGAGGGTGTGCAGGGTATCGCCGGCAAAATGGGGGCTGGGGATCCAGGCAGCACAACCGATACCGGAGACAAAAAGCATCTTGTCCATGTCCATCTGCAATTCATCGATGGCCCGTAAAATAAGACCCATCAAGATACCATGACCGCAGCCCGGGCAAAAGGGTGTGCCCTTGACCCCGGGCCGCAAATATTTTTCCAAGGCCCTGGTCATTATTTTATCTTCCTTATGACTTCCATGATCCTTTCAGGCCGAATCACTTCTCCGTCGGTCTGATTAAGGGCAATGACTTCACAGGCGCAGAATTTTTTTATCTCTCCGGCTACCTGACCCAGGTTCATTTCGGGAACCAAAATTTTTTTGACTTTCCTGCCCACCCCGGCAACCGTCTCATCCGGAAAGGGCCAGAGGGTCTTTAAGCGCAGCAGACCAACCGGGAACCCTTGCTTGCGCATTTGCTTGACGACAAAAAGACTGCTCCGGGCCGTAAATCCATAGGCCATAAGGGCCACCTCCGCCTCTTCCAAAAAATAGGATTCGGTTTCCACGATGGCCTCTTTGTGATTCAAAATTTTATTGATTAATTCGTTTGACTAATCTTTCCTGCACGGCCGGGTCATCGGTCTTTCGGAAGCCATAACCGTCATGGGTGGAACCGGTTACGGCCAGTCGTTCCCCTTCCCCGAAGGCCGGCATGGGAGGAACCCCGTCTTCAGACTCGGTATCGAAAGGGGCGGCGCCTTTTTGCTTTTTTCGGTCCCGGATTTCCAGGGTGGGCTTCACCTGCATATTTTCCCTTAAATGGGCTACCGCCTCCTCGGCCAGGACAATGGAGGGCACCCGATAGTGCTCGCTGAAATTAAAGGCCTTGATTGTCAGTTCATACATCTCCTCGACTGACCAGGGCGAAAGGGCGATGACTTGGTAATCACCGTGGGAACCCCATTTGGCCTGCATGATGTCCCCGGCCCCCACTTTGGTGGCCTGTCCGGTGCAGGGTCCGGCCCTTTGGACATCGATGATCACGCAGGGGGTTTCGGTGAAGGCCGCATAGCCGATGGTTTCCTGCATCAGGCTGAACCCCGGTCCGGAGGTGGCGGTCAGGGCCTTGGCCCCGGCCCAGGCGGCCCCGACCACGGCCGAGATGGAGCCGATTTCATCTTCCATCTGGATAAATACCCCGCCTACCTCGGGCAGACGCCGGGACAGGTGTTCCATGATCTCACTGGAGGGAGTGATGGGATAACCGGCATAGAATCGGCATCCGGCGGCCAGGGCCCCTTCGGCCGCGGCTTCGTTACCGGAAAAATAATAATCCCCTTTGGGCAGGAGACTTTTGATGCGTTTGGAAGGCACAGGGATTTCCTCGTTATTGGATCTCTTATGCTTTGTAACTAAAAAATAAATTCAATAAAGTCAAGACAAATTGGCTTTCTAATTTGGCCCGTTCCCGATTGCCGTTGACACCTTGGGCAAACAATGTTACCTAAAACACCATGCCCAAAGCCAAGCCCGATCGAGATCAATGAGCGATTTCAGCAGGCCCTGGACCTGATGGAGAATACGGACCGGCATCTTTTTATCACCGGGAAGGCGGGAACGGGGAAATCCACTTTGCTGGATCATTTTCGAAAAATGACCCACAAAAAAATCGCCGTCCTGGCCCCTACCGGGGTGGCCGCCCTCAACGTCCGGGGACAAACCATCCATTCCTTCTGCGGCTTTAAGCCGGATATATCCCTGGATAAGGTCAAAAAAAAGACCCAAAAAGACAGCAACCGGCCGACCCTTTATAAACAACTGGAAACCATCATTATCGACGAAGTCTCCATGGTCCGGGCCGACCTCCTGGACTGTGTGGAAAAATTCCTTCGCCTCAACGGCCGGCAGCCTAAAAAATCCTTCGGCGGGATCCAGATGATTTTTATCGGCGACCTCTATCAGCTCCCGCCCGTGGTCACCTCGGCCGAAAAAACCCTTTTCCGCCTTCAGTATGAAACCCCTTACTTCTTTTCCTCCCACATTTTTACGGACCCGCATTTTGAAATGGAATTCGTGGAGCTGGAAAAGATCTACCGTCAGACCGATGAAGATTTCATCGGTCTTCTCAATGCCATCCGGAACCGTTCCATCACCGATACGGATATCGCCCGGCTTAATCAAAATTGCGACCCGGATTTTCTTCCGGCCGAAGATGACTTTTATATTTATCTGACCAGCACCAATGATCAGGCCTTTCAGAGAAACCGGGAGAAACTGGATCGTCTTCCAGGCAAAGCGTTTACCTTTCAAGGCCTCGTCGAGGGCGACTTTGACACCTCGGCCCTTCCCACCGGGACGGTTCTGGAAGTCAAAACCGGGGCCCAGGTGATGCTCCTCAATAATGATCCCCTTGGCCGCTGGGTCAACGGCTCGATCGGCAAAATCGTGAAGATCATCCGCCAGCGCGGAGAAGAGGACATCATACAGGTGGAGCTTGAGGATGATTCTCTTGTCCAGGTCACTCCCTTTACCTGGGAGATCTTTAAATACACCTACGATGCCTACGCCCAGAAGATCTTTTCCCAACCGGTGGGCTCCTTCACCCAATATCCCCTGAAACTGGCCTGGGCCATTACCATCCACAAGAGCCAGGGCAAGACCTTTGAAAAGGTGGTCATCGATATCGGCCGGGGCACCTTTGCCCATGGACAGGTCTACGTGGCCTTAAGCCGCTGCACCTCTCTCCAGGGCATCGTCCTTAGCAAGCCCATCGGAAAGCATCACATTCTGATGGACTATCAGGTGGTCAAATTCCTGACCCGTTTTCAGTACGAAAAGTCGGAGGAAAGGCTTTCTTATGCCGACAAGGTCAAGATGATCAAGGAAGTGATGAAGGAGAAACAAGATCTGGAGATCGTCTATCTTAAACCCGATGACACCAAATCCCGCCGCCGCATCCGCCCCGAGTCCATTGAGATGATGGAGTACAAAGGGAAACGATTCGAAGGCCTGCGGGCCTATTGTCATGAACGGCAGGACCTCCGAACCTTCCGCGTCGACCGGATACTGGAGATAAAAATTGTTTAGTCCGAAAATTCCGTCCGTCGTTCGGCATTCAGGACTTTTGGTTTCAAATCGAATGCTGGACACGAGAACTAATTTAATTGATCTGGCCTCTTATTGGGCTTTTGATTTGAAGAATGGGTTTATGGGAAGACGTGCTCGAAACCGAGGGCCGAAGGCGAGCCAGGGACTTCAGAAGATGACCTCTGGCCGCGCCCGGTCGATGATCCGAGTTCTCGGCTCCCGGAGGGTCCTTTTCGGGGCCCTGTTCTTTGGTGCCTTGGCCCTCCTCGCGGGAGGCCTGGCGAGGGAGATGACCACCTCCGAGCTTCAGGCAAAGTTTTTTTCCGGAATCGGCAGGAATCTCGGCTACCGGCTTGGCCCGGGCCCGAACCCGGCGCCCATCCATCCTCCTAGCGGCCCCTACGACGTGCGGCTGGGCTACGCCCGGCTTCCCGGCTTTCTCAACCGGCTCGAAGCCTCGGGCTACCGGATCGAACAACAGGTCCGTCCCTCCCCCAGGCTTCAGAGCCTCGCCGAATGGGGCCTCTTCCCCGTATATTCCGAGAAGAGCCAAGCCGGCATCGAGGTGTACGACCGGAAAAACCGGCTCCTCTACGAGGCCCGCTATCCCCAGCGGGTGTACGAGAGATTTGAAGCCGTCCCCCCCCTGGTAGTCTCCTGCCTGATCGAGATCGAAAACAGGGGGCTGCTCGACTTCACACACCCCCGACTCAATCCGGCCGTCGACTGGGGCCGGCTCGCGAAGGCGATAGGGGTCCACGCGCTCGGCCTCATCGACCGCCGGCACAAGGCCATCGGAGGCAGCACCCTTGCCACTCAACTCGAGAAGTTTCGCCACTCCCCGGAAGGACGCACCCTGTCGGCCCGCGACAAGCTCAAGCAGATGGTTTCGGCGAGTTTTCGCGCCTATCTGGGCGGCCCGGACACCGTCGCCGCCCGCCGCCGGATCGTCCTCGATTACTTGAACACGGTCCCCCTCGCCGCCGTTCCCGGGCGGGGAGAGGTCCTCGGCCTCGGCGACGGCTTGTGGGCCTGGTACGGAAAAGACCTTGCCGAGGTGAATCGTCTGCTCCTCAGCCCCGGTGAAGGCCCCGACCGCGCCCTCGCCTTTAAGCAGGTACTCAGCCTCATCCTCGCCCAACGGCGTCCGTCCTACTATCTGACCGAAGACCGAAAGGCGCTCGAGACCCTCACGAACGGGTATTTGGGATCCTGTCGAACCACGGAGTGATCTCCCCAGGCTTGCGGAACGCCGCCCTGCTGGCGAAGTTGCGGTCCCAGGGCCCAGGCGCGGTGGTCGCCTTTTCGGCCGCCGACCGCAAGGGCGTGAACCAGCTTCGAACTCGACTCGCCGGCCAGATCGGACTTCCCGCCTTGTACGACCTCGATCGCCTCGACCTGCGGGTAAGGAGCACCCTCGACGCGCCGGCCCAGGAAGCCGTCACCCGGGCGCTAAAGGACCTGCGAGACCCCGTCCGGGTCCAGGCGGCGGGGCTCCGCGAATTTCATCTCCTGGGCCGCGGGGATCCGTCTCGCGTCGTGTACGCCTTTACCTTCTACGAGCGAACCGCCGGTGCCAACCGTTTGCGCATCCAGGCCGACAACCTCGATCAGCCTCTCGACGTCAATGAAGGTACGAAGCTCGACCTCGGCTCCACGGCAAAGCTGCGCACCCTTGTGACCTACCTCGAGATCATCGCCTCGCTCCACGAAAAATACGCCTCGCTCCCTTCTTCGAAGCTTCGGGCGCTCGGGGCCGAGCCCCATGACCGTCTCACGGCCTGGGCAATCGATTATCTCCTCGGCGTCGAAACCCAAAAGCTATCGCCCATGCTGGAGGCGGCCCTGGACAGGAAGTATGCGGCGAGCCCGGGCGAAAGGTTCTTCACCGGCGGGGGCGTTCACACCTTCCACAATTTTCAGCCGGAGCACAACTCCAGAATCTTTTCGGTCCGGAGGGCCTGCAACGCTCCGTAAACCTCGTTTTCATCCGGCTCATGCGGGACATCGTGAGGTACTACGAAGTGCGGGTTCCCGGGGCGAAGATCCCCGGAGACCCGACCGACCCGCAGCGACAGGTCTACCTTGAGCGGTTTGCCGATCGGGAAGGAAGCGACTTCATCCGCCGGTTCTATCGGAAGCATCGAGGCGAGACCCCAGGTGAGGCCCTGGACTCCGTGCTCTCCGGGATCCGGCCGACACCGGTGCGCCTGGCCACAGTCCTTCGCTCCGTTGACCCCTCGGCCGGCACCGCCGCCTTAAAAGCGCTCATCGATCGATACCTCCCCGGCGCAACGCCCTCGGACAACGAGGTATCCGAGCTCTGGGAGAAGTACTCCCCGGACAAATTCTCCCTCGTGGACCGCGGCTACATCGCCCACATCCATCCCCTCGAGCTCTGGCTCCTCAACTACCTGCGCCGGCACCCACAGGCGAGCCTCGCCGACGTGCTCGCTGCGAGCGCCGGGGAACGCCAGGAAGTCTACGGCTGGCTCTTCAAGACGCGTCACAAACACGCCCAAGATCGGCGCATCAGCACCCTCATCGAAATCGAGGCGTTCCTCGAAATCCATGCGGCCTGGCAGCGCCTAGGCTATCCGTTCCCCTCCCTCGTCCCCTCGCTGGCCACTGCGATCGGATCTTCGGCGGATCGGCCGGCGTCTCTGGCGGAGCTCATCGGGATCCTGGCGAACGGCGGCGTGCGGCTCCCCGTGGTCCGGATCGAGGAGCTTCATTTTGCGGCCCAAACTCCCTACGAGACGGTCGTCGCCCCCTATCCGGCAAAGGGGGAGCGGCTCCTCTCCCAAGAGATAGCGGAAGCCGCCCGGGGCGCCTTGATCAATGTTGTGGAAAAGGGCACGGCGGAGCGCCTGAGGAAGGCCCTTCGGGGCCCCAACGGAACGAGTTGGGTGGCTGGGGGAAAGACCGGTACCGGCGACCTTCGCTACGAGCGGTTCGGGCGGGGGGGAAGGCTCCTCGAGTCCCGGGTCGTGGCCCGAACCGCGACGTTCGTGTTCTTCCTCGGCGATCGGTTCTTCGGAACGGTAACGGCCTACGTGCCCGGGACCGAGGCAGCGCAGTACGGGTTTACGAGCGCCCTCCCGGTCCAGATCCTCGCCCTCCTCATGCCGACTCTCTCCACCGTCATCGGGGAACCCGAGCCTCAGGTCCCGGAGAAGAAAGCACTAAGGGAAAAATAAGACAACGGGAGGAGGAACCACCCGTCAGCCCAATCCTTGGAGTCGGACCCAATCTCTATTTCTCCCGTTTGAACGTGATAATGCTCCGGGTCATTCCCTTGTCGGCCCAGTTGGGCATAACTCGCCACGGGGTGAGGACTTGAAGACGGTCGCCTTCCACCTTGAAGGATCGGGACTGTTCGGTGCCGACCCATGCTGGATTCCAGGCCACTTCGACACTTGTAATCCACTTGTCCCCTTCCACGCGGTAGGTACCCGTGTAGGCAACCAGGGTATCCAGCAATCCCGCCTTCTCCTCGGCGGTTTTCGCAGGCTTCCGCCCATCTCCGGTCAGTACGAACCACACACGCGCCTCGGGGGTGAAGATCACGTAGCCCGTCGGGTTCTTGCCCATGGGGGGAAATTTTTCGCCTGTGGCTTGAACCTCAACATCGTAGGAAACCAGTTTCCATACGCCGTGAATCTGTGCTCGATCATCAGCGAAACACGGTTGCACTGCCATCACAAGCAAAACCAAAACAACTAACCACTTAAACTTAATCATGGTGTCCCTCTATTCTGTTTTTATTATCGAATAATCTAATGTGGCGTTGATCCGTGGCACGAAGATCAAGGGGCCGAAAGCACCTGCAAGCGAGTGACATCGGTGTCCGATGGCCTGGTTGGTGCCGCTGCGGCGGCACCGGCCGGGACATGGCGTCAATGCGGCGCGGCGCTGTTTGCGGCGTTCGATCGAAGACACAGTTGGACTAGTGAATTGTGACTTTGAGTTTGTAGGTGGCGTCGCCCCGTGTACCACCAACAACGATCAGGTATTTGCCGAGACGTAGGCAAGGTCCCTTTCCAAGTTTTTGCGTCATCGGTTTCGCTTGCTTTGGACACTGCCTCACCGGTTATCTCCGTGAACCCATCTTTTACGGTAGCAGTGGATCCTGGTTTAAAAATCGCAAAGACCGCGTTGTCTTCAAGAGCAGAAATACTTACCTCCATGGTTTGCCCTGCCTTTGCGGTTCAGGGTGGTAACTCACGCTCTCCTCGAATAACGGCTCCTTCGGCCTTCGCGGAAGCACTTCCCGCAGGAAACCGTACTTCCCTCCTAACCCCAGCGTCACAAACGCCTCGATCACCGCAGCGAATACGATAAACGCGAATGCTTTATGAATTTTCATTGCCGTCTCCCTTGATGCCCAATCGCGGCGACGCAGTTGCCGAGAATAAGAAGTTCAGCGGCTGGCGGCCTTTTGCCAGTCCGCTGGAGTTTGTTGTTGGGTGATTTTTTCCCGCAGAAATTCAGGAGCAAAGTCAGCGCCATTTCCCCAGGAAATCGTGTTGTAACGAACAGAAAATTGATTAAAATATGCTTTGTCTTTAAGAGGCTCGAAAATTGGACCATCAAGTTCTGAGGAAAGATCGATTTCGCCCGAAAGACCGTCGTTAAATCTTACCCCAGATTTTGAAGTCATTAACGTATTTGGCTTCTTATCACATGTGGTATCATAAATTTACTCCAACGGATCAATTTGGTTAAGGGGCAACTTCATTGATGCAAGATCCCAATCCTTCAATAATTCTTCTTTATGCAACATACTCCACTCCAGGACAATGTTCAATGCCCTTCTTGGGAAGCGCCCCAGAGACAATTTTTGATTCTATTTCTATGGTCACCTCAAAGTCGCCAAATGGTATGAGCCTCTATCTTTGCCACAAATTCTGCATCTGCATCCTTGCCAGTCATGCATCTTCCCGCATCTTAGGCATTTGCAGCCGTCCCATTCATGCGCCTCGTCCCTTAGTTGGCCACACATCGTACATTTGCATCCATCCCATGAGAGATATAATCAAAAGTTGTGTTTGAAAAGATAGGTGGTGTATCCTCCGGGAGCTTTACCACAAGACCCCGGAAAGGAAAATCTATAAAAGAAAGGATACACCGACCATGTCCAAAGATAACGTAATCCAATTAAAAAAGCCAGAGCCGTTTATTGATGACCCTATTACCGACATCTTACGCACAGGAGCCAGGAAATTGCTGGCAGAAGCCTTAAAAGACGAGATTGAAGGTTTTTTATCCCAGTACAGGGACCTGAAAGATAATCTAAATCATCAAAGAGTCGTCCGTAACGGATATCTCCCTGAGAGGGAAATCCAAACCGGAATTGGTCCGATACCCGTTAAAGTTCCTCGTGCCCGGGATAGTCAGACGGATCAAGATTCAGAGCCTATTCGCTTTACCTCCTCCTTACTGCCTCGTTATTTGAGGAAAACAAAGAGTATGGAAGAATTGATGCCATGGCTTTATTTAAAAGGCATCTCCACCAATGATTTTAGTGAGGCTTTATCAGCCTTAGTGGGTAAAGATGCCCCTGGTTTATCCGCTCCAACAATCAGCCGCTTAAAAGCCCTCTGGAAAGAGGATTTGGAAAAATGGCAAAAACGTGATCTGTCCCATAAGAGGTATGTCTATATTTGGGCTGACGGGATCTATTGTAATGTGCGCCTGGAAGAGAAACAGTGCCTTCTGGTCATCATAGGAGCTGCCGAAGACGGAAAGAAGGAATTGCTCGCCCTGGACAGTGGGTTTAGAGAAAGCGAATTATCCTGGACAGAGATTCTTCTTGACTTGAAGCACAGAGGACTTAACACCCCTCCCGAATTGGCCATTGGTGACGGCGCTTTGGGATTCTGGAAGGCCTTAGCCAAGGTTTATAGTAAAACCCGCTGGCAGAGATGCTGGGTTCATAAGACTGCTAATATTTTAAATAAATTGCCAAAGAGCGTACAGGCCAAAGCCAAGGAAAAAATCCAGCAGATATGGATGGCTCCCGATAAGTCCGAAGCCCAAAAGAGTTTTGATGATTTTATCAGTTTATATGGGACCAAGTATCCCAAAGCAGTCGAGTGCCTGCAAAAGGACCATGAAGCCTTGTTAACCTTTTATGATTTCCCGGCTGAGCACTGGAGACATATCCGTACTACAAATCCGATTGAATCGACCTTTTCTACTGTCAGGTTGAGAACGGATAAGGTCAGAGGCTGTTTTTCTGCGAAGACGGTTGTCACTATGGCCTTTAAACTCTGTCAATGTGCTCAGAAAAGATGGCAACGCCTTCATGGTCATAAGAAGTTAGCAGAAGTCATTAGAGGCGTAAAATTCATTGATGGTATCGAGGAAATTCGGAACGCCGCCTAATTTTCTCATACACAACATTTGACATTAATTCGTTTTGAAGTTCATCCCACCAATCTTTGGCCAACACCACTCCGGGGTGGAGAGGGGAACGGAAGTATCCGCCAGCACGGGTCCAAATATGGAAACTGTGTGAAGAAGTCACTGTTTGAAGATAGAAGAGCGACGTCGAAGCCGACAATGTGCTCGAGAACCTGCCCTGGTGCAAAGAAGGCATTAGGGCCCATGACCAAAGCTGAGGTGAGGTACTGCTCATAGGTCTTCTCTTCAAATTCTGACTGGCATAATTCCTTTTTCTCATGGGCGAATGCGGCGTGGACCCGTGGCCCGCTGCTGCGGGACCGAAGGCCACGCAGCGAGGGACATCGGGTCCAATGACCTGGCCGGTGCCGCTGGAAGATGCCGGCTGAAATAAAAACCCCGCCTCTTTTTAGAAGCGGGGTCTGTTATTATTCAATCGCGTCTCCTTCTTTAAGGATTGCCAACAAAAAACCTTGATAATTTTTTTAATAATTCCTACTCCTTCATAAGGTTAAAGTCAATGAAAAATACAGGCGAGAGGGGAAGAAGAGGAATGAGGATCGAGGCGCGAGGAACGAGGTGGAAGGGAATGTAGAAAATAGAGGTTCATCCCCATGGGACCTGAGAGGCGTCTTCCGGGTCAGATTTAGGATAATAGGAGGCTTAATGGCATCGCCCAAAGGCGATCCCCCAATTTTATCGGATTGGATCCATTATAAGCCAAAATAGCCATGGAGCAGTGAGGTGATGTCGAAAGAAAGGCTTTTAACCCGGCCAAATCGTTTTCATGCCATCTGGCCGAGCTTTTTATTTCCAAGGCCAGGCATTTATTGCCCGCTTCTATGATGAAATCAACTTCACGCTGTCTTTGGACATTCCAAAAATAAAGTCTAGCTTCCGGCCACCCGGGCTGACAGGATCCCCTGGAGTTTTTGGGCCACATAGGTTTCAAAAAAGGCCCCTTTAAAGGGGATCTGATTTAAGGTGTTCTATGCCGGCCAAAAAACAGGCCAATCCCGAGTCGCTCATATAAATCTTGGGAGATTTGATCAGCCTGCTGGACCGGTTTCTGAGATATGGACTTAAACGAGTGATGATAAAAGATGCCTCTAAAAGAGAAAGATAACGGGAAGTGGTGGCCACATTCAGTTTGGCATCTCTGCTTAATTGACTTGGTACCAATAGTTGTCCCGTTCTCAAGGCGGCCAGGTGCAACAGGTGCCGAAAAGAGATAATATTCCCGATTTGGCTTAGCTCTCTAAGGTCTCTTTCCAGATAAGTCTGCTCGAATCCCCTAAACCAGATCAGTCTATTTTTTACCTCTTTTAAGGCAACGGAAGGCATGCCCCCGAAGGACCTCTTCTTCAGAAATAGGAGGTGGCTTGGTGGTAACTTTGGGAATTTGGCCTGATTCCAGACATTGTCGCAAATAAAGGCGGCCGGAAACCCGGCCAGCCAATTCCCTTCGGGTGAAGGGGTGAAGAGGGTAATATACGGCCCGACCGGCCAGGCTTTCAGAAATTCCCTTTAAAACAGCGAAATTTGCCGATCCGGAAAGAAGAAACTGCCCGGGAACCCTCTTTCGAGCCACTGCATTTTTTATGGCTGTCAGTATCTCCGGACATTTATGGGCTTCGTCAATCGTCAGAGGTTGATCGGAGGCGATAAGCCCTTCCGGGTCCTCTTTGGCGGCGGCCAGATGCTCAAAATCATCAAAGGTGATATATTTTCTTTTTTTTAATCCTTGTTGCTGCTGCAAAAAAGTGCTTTTGCCGGTTTGTCTCATCCCGGTGAGGACCACCACCGGCATTTCCTTCAATGCCTCCAGGAGGGTCGGGGCTATGTCGCGCTCTAAATAGGCTGTCATAATGTTTCAAAGTATAGTGTCATTTAGACTGTTTAGAAAAATTAAGAGCGCCCGACGGGACATGAGGAGCGTTGGGCTTTCAACTCGGCTTCGATTTTCGCCTTTGGGTCAGGTCTGTATTGTTGGATAGATTTATGGTAAAATCTACCTCGAAGTCGCATAAAAATTGATCGATGATCGTTTAATTATAAATAAAATCAGCCCATTCAAATGATTTTATTGCCAGCGATCAAATTCACCTCGGGTGAAGTATAGATTTTCATAAGTATCGATCAATTTTTACCCTTCTGGAAAGCCGTTTGATGCCGCATCTCCTTTGTTGTCAAGGGCTCGCAGTACCCAAGTACGGCTTCACCCTTGACGCCTCGGATCTGCGGCATCCTCGGCTTTTGCAACATCGAGGTCTACCCAACATACAGACGAGTACTGTCTTATGAATGATTCTGATAGTCCCTTAAAACATAATCCCTTCGAAAAATTGGGAAGGCTTCTCAAAGCTAAGGCGGTTCTGCGCCCGGTGCCCGTCAAACCGATTGTGCCCGTAAAAAAACCGGTTGCGGAGCCTGCTGAAGCCCCCAAACCGGTTAACGAAGAAAGCGCCTTTCGGGAGGCCATGGAAGGCGTCAAGCCGATGGTTAGGGATAAACATCATGCCAAGAAAACCCATTTGGCCAACCCGCCGGATCATCTCGTCAAAGAACCGGAAGAGGATGTCAGGCAATACCTCGATAACCTGGTGAAATACGGTGAGGGATTTATTATCTCCAAAACGCCCGAATACATGGAAGGCACAGGCCGCGATATCCCCCCGGAGTTTGCTGAGAGATTGCACCGGGGTGATTTTTCCATACAAGCTCATATCGATCTTCATGGTTTGGGTGTGGCGGAGGCCAAGGATGTATTCGAAAACTTCCTTAATGAGACCATTAGGTCGGGGAAACGGGCTGTTCTGATCATCCACGGACGCGGTATCTCTTCACCCGGTGAACCGGTTTTGAAAAACAAGGTAAGCGAGTGGCTGACGCGTAGTCACTGGCGAAAATGGGTCATCGCCTTCACCAGCGCCCAGTCCTACGACGGCGGCGCCGGGGCAACTTATGTCCTCCTCCGCCATCGCCTCAAATCAAAACGGCCAAGGAAAAAGCTGAAGGAAACATGAGGGGAAATAGATTTTTTGCCACCCGTTCCCTTTGGGTGGGGAGCCCGAGGTCACTTGACAAGGGCAGGACAACTACGGGACATTTATTTTTTCTCGGCACGACTTTGTGCCGAGAAAAGTCGCATTAAGCGATCTCAAAGCGGTTAAGAAGCTATGAACGGCTCACAGGGCGGAGCAAATTAAGAAAATATCAATTTTGCCAGAAACTCATGGGCCGGGATCATGGAAACCCCGTCCTTTTCCTTAGCCCTTTTTAACCCGAGGACTGCCTGCACCTTTGAAGTTTGAGGGAAATAGCGGCCGAAATGCCATAAGGCCTTGGCAAAGGTTTCATCTCCCGCTTTGCCCTCGACCATTAATACCGGGCGTCCGTCAACAAAAGCCAGAAAGTCAACCTCATTTCCGTCCCGGTCGCGCAGGTAATGCAAGGCAATTCGGCTCCCGGTCATGTCTTCCAATAACTGCAATTCCCGCCATAAGGCCAGGGCCATGATATTTTCCAATCGAGGACCGGTGCCGCCCTCTACAGCACCTGTATCGTAAAAATAATACTTGGGTTCTTTCAACAGACTGCGGGCGATATTCCGATGGTAAGGACGGACGGAAAATACAACACAAAGATTCTCCAGGATCTGCAGCCAGTGTTTCACTGTATGAACGGAAACTTGTAAGTCAAGGGCCAAAGAGCTATAGGAGGTAGTAGAACCAACCCGATCCCGTAGTAAATCAATCAGGATTTCCATGGACTTGAGATCCCGCACCCGCTCCAGGTCCAGGAGATCGCCTCTTATGATACTGTCAAGAAGGGAGTGTCGCCAGCGTTTAGCATAGCTTTCATCGTTTTGCAAATAGGGTTCAGGAAACCCGCCGAGCGTTAAAAGTTTGTTAAGTGCCGTTGAGGGTGTTTCCTTCAGTGAAGAAACGATCTCTTTGACGGTCAGCGGATGAAGCCGGTAGGTAAAAAAACGGCCGGCCAATGAATCGCCGCCTTTCCTTGACGTTTCGAGGCGAGCTGATCCGGTGATCAGTAGACCGGGTGGAAGGCCATTGGTGTCATAAATTCCTTTGATCTTGGATTTCCAATTCTTTAATTTGTGAAGCTCGTCAAAAATGATTAGGGATACATTTCGGGGCCATTCCTCTTCCATGATCATTCGGCGGTCGGAGGCAGCGTCATAATTAAGATAGACGTACGAGGGAACGAGTTGCTTGGAAAGGGTGGTCTTCCCCACCTGACGGGGGCCGGAAAGGATAATGATCTTCTTGGCCAGGTCGCGACGAATCGCCTCTTCAAGATATCGTTTCATGCGACTATCTTGAACCAAACTTCAAAATAGTCAAGACTTTTTTGAAGTTTGGTTCATTTTGGCCATTTTCTTTAACGAGGACAACGAGCTAATTCCCCGTACCTGGTACAGGGAGCTTCAATCCTTTTTGATCTTTTTTCACTCCCCGGTAACGATGATCTCCAAGGGTTCGGGATCTTCGATTCACGGTGATTCGTGAGCCCAAAGGCGGCACTTCCCGGAGGCGGAGGGCTTTGATCTCCTTCATGACGTCCGATAGCCGGGAAAGGGGAACGGGAGAGGCGGTCTTCACCGGCAGGATGTGCGTCCCTTGTTCCGTTTCGACTCGCACCGTGGTGGTGATCACCCGACGCGGCTCAAGCCATTCCTGGCAGGCAAAGGCCTCGCCTTTTGGGCAGCGCGCCCCCGCGACCAGGGTGCCGTCCGTTTCCAGGGCACAACAATTCGGGCAGGTGATGCAGATATAATTTTTTGTCGGCCCGGAAAAGACGACCCGGGGTTTTTCTTTTTTCTTTTTTTTTGCTTTTTCTTCCATGGTACTATTTAAGCCTGACAAACCTTACCCAAATTTATTTTTGCCGCAGACAACAGCGGACAACGACGGACAGGGAAATAGGTACTGATTGACGACCTGTCAATCAGTAGCCTGTCGGCCCCGGTCTGTTTTGGTCTGCGGCTATATGACCATTGGGTTTCTCCTGAGACCGATTCGGGCAGATTCTAACCGGCTGCCAAGGCCCTCCCAAGTTTTTCTCCCTCTTTGGTCACCCGGTCCACCGTATCATGGACATAGTCGGCATTCCCGGCGAGATAAAGGCCGTTTCCGGGTTCGATGCCGGCATCGATCAGCAGGTCCCTTTCCGGAATGAGGCCAACGGAGAAAAGGATGGTATCGCAGGCAATCTCCTTTTCCCGGCCGGTCCGGTTGTCCCGGTAGCGGACGGCCTCCACCCGGTTCCTGCCCATGATCTCCAGGATCTCATGCTCCAGATACAGGGGTATGTTGAAATCATCCAGGCACTGGATCTTGTTCCGGATGAGCCCGGAAAGGTGAGGCAGGATTTCAAAAACGGCCCGGACCCTGGCCCCTTCCAGGGTCATCCGTCTGGCCATGATCAGGCCGATATCGCCGGAACCGACGATGACCACTTCTTTCCCCGGCAGGAGGCCGTAGATATTGACCATCTCCTGGGCCAGGCCGGCGGTGAATATGCCGGCCGGACGGGTGCCGGGCACGGTGAGCATCTCCCTGGTCCGCTCCCGGCAGCCGGTGGCCACGACGATATTTCCCGCGGAAACGATCCGCTCTCCTTGAGGGCTGACAAAGGTCACTTCTTTTCGGGGATGGATGGTGTGGACAAAGGAGGAGGTCCGGACTTCGATTTCTTTTTCCAAAAATATTTTTTTGTACCGGGCGGCATATTCGGTGCCGGTCAGTTCTTCCTTGAAAACCTTGAGCCCGAAACCCACATGGATGCACTGGTTAAGGATGCCGCCGAGCCTGGGATGTCTTTCCAGGAGCAGGATTTTTTTAAGACCCGCCGAGGCGGCCCCGACACAGACGGCCATACCCGCCGGTCCGCCGCCGATGACGATCAGGTCGTAATGTTCATTTTTCATAAGCCCTAACAGGTTGCTGAAAAAGGCCCATCTACTGCGTTGCCCTCATCCCTCGTCATTGCAGCGTACATAATTGTACGCCTCATTCCTCGAGATTTCGAGGCGCCTTGTCATCCTGCGACCTAATTTTGAGCAACCTGTAGCATAAAAGTTATTTCGCAATAACTCGGATTAGAGCAAAATACTCAATCGACTTCTGGCTTCTGAATTCTAGATTCAGATCTATCATACGTCTTTTACCAGCTCAGACCCTCTGCCCCTTTTGGTGATGGCCTCATAAGGAAGGCCCAGTTCTTCGGCCATGATGGCCATGATCTTCATGGTGCAAAAGGCCCCGTGACAGCGCCCCATCTGGCTGCGGGTGCGGAACTTGATCCCGTCCATGGTCCGCGCCCCCCGGCGGATGGCCTCTTTGATCTCCTTTTTGGTGATCAACTCACAGCGGCAGACCACTTCTCCGAATTCGGGATCTTGCCCAATAAGGACATTTCGTTCCTCATGGCCGAGACGGCGGAAGCGGGGTATGGCTTTCCGTGTGGCCTGGTAATTGGTCTTGAGTTTAAAAGGCTTTTTTTCGGAGAGCATCTTGACCACCACCTCGGCGATGGCCGGGGCGGCCGTCAGTCCCGGAGACTGGATCCCGACGAGGTTGATGAACCCTGCCCGGTCTTCCTGGATATAAAAATCGCCTTCCCTGGTGGTAGGCCTGACCCCGGCAAAAGAGGTGATGATCTGGTCTTCGTGAAGCGAGGGGACGAGACGTTGGATTTGACCGATGACGAATTGCTTGCCCGATTTGGTCGTGGTCAGGTCTTCCCGGTCCGGGGATTTCTTCCGCCGTGGGACCGAGCATGGTATTGCCGTCGACCGTGGGTATGATGAGAATCCCTTTGGTATCCTTTTGAGGTATCGGAAAGATGACCCTTTTGGTGAGCCGGTCGGCATGTTTGTCCAGAATAAATTCCTCACCCTTTTTGGGGACGATCGCCGGAACCTCCATCCCGGCCATCCGGGCGATCTGGTCCGCGTAAAGACCGGCGGCATTGATGACCCACTGTGATTCAAAGGCATCTTCCGGTTGTGGTTATCCTCCAGGTGTCCGGGCCTTCTTCGATGGCCAGGACTTCATGATTGCAGAATATCCGCAGTCCGTTGGCCTGGGCGTTTTCGGCCAGGGCGTAAACCGTCTCATAAGGATTGATGACCCCGGCCGTGGGTCCCAGAAGGGCGCACTCGATTTCATCGGTGAGGTTGGGTTCATTTTCTTTGAGCCAGGCCTTATCCACAATGGCCAGCCCGGGGACCTCCAGCTTCTCGCCGTTTTCCTTGATGGCCTCCAGGGCTTCTCTTTCTCCGGGAAAGGCCACGACCAGTTCTCCTGTGGGGATGAAAGGGAAAGTCCAGGTCTTCGGCCATTTTCCGGTAGAGCTGGTTGCCCCGCACGGCCAGTCGGGTCTTAAGCTGTCGGTAATCGCTCTGGAATCCCGTATGGACGATGCCGCTGTTGGACTTGGAGACCCCGAAGGAAAGCTCGGCCTCTTTTTCCAGGAGGACCAGGTCAAGCTCGTACTTAGCCAGGGCCTGGGCGATGGAAACTCCGACGATCCCGCCGCCGATGATGAGAAAATCTGATTTCAAGGGAAAACGATTATGCAAGGGTGAGATCATTTTTAGCCACGGATGAAAATTAAATGATTGATGCTTTTTGTTTTCAGAAGCCGCTCGGGGTTGACCAGATGGCGGGACAACCAGGTGCCTGCTTCCGGTGCGGCCCAGGAAACGCCGATCAGCTCGGTAAAATAGAATATGGGCAGGTTGTATTCTTTTTGAAAAATATCGGCGATTTTGGCCTGGGGCATATCCAGGTTGGCCTGGCACATCTGGCAGGAAACGACAATGGCCTCGGCGCCTGCTTCCATGGCCCTTTCATAGAGACGCTGGACCAGGGTATGGACGATATCCGGCCGGGCCACGGTGTGGCTCGCCCCGCAGCAATCGGTTTTATAAGACCAGTCATGAACCGTGGCCCCCAGGGCCTTTAAGAGGGCATCCATGTTTTGGGGATTTTCAGGTTGACCGGCTTCGGTGATCTTCGGCGGCCGGTTGGCCATGCAGCCGTAATAACAGACCACCGATAAATCTTTCAGCGGTTGTTTTATTTTGGCTTCAATCTGGGAAAGCCAGACTGGCTGGCTTAAATAGTCGAGGAGGTCCCAGATTTTGATGCGACCGGAAAAGGTAAAGTCCAGTCCATCGACAGGACCTTTTTTTAGTTCCCGGCCGGCGGTCTTTAACCGATTAAAACACATGGGGCAGGGGACGACCATATCCAGGCCGATCTGTTCGGCCAGGGCCAGGTTCCGGGCGGGCAAGGCCAGGGACAGGAATTCATCGGTGCTGTGGGCGGCCGTGGCCCCGCAACAACTCCAGTCCGGGATTTCTTCGAGCTCGATTCCCAACTGCTTACAGACATGAACCAAAGATTCCCGATAATCCCTGGCCGTGGCTTCCAGGGAACATCCCGGATAATAAGAAACACGCATATAAATCCTTCTTTAGGCTATAGGCTATAGGCGATGGGCTATAGCTTAAGATTTGCGATCTTTGGTTTTTTTCCTGATTTCTATTAGTTTTCCAAGCATCTTGGCCAACTCTTCACATTCTTTTTCAATTTTTTGATATTCTTCTTCCTGCAGATATCCGATATCAAAACTTATTTCCATTTGGGTCCTCAGTTCGGCCAAGGATCCTTTGGCAATAAAGAAGAAGCGAACGGACTCTTTGTCAGTATCCTCTTTCATCACCTTCAGCTATATTACTGGCGACGCTTATAACCGTCCTTCTGATCTGATCTCTGAGAGAATAATCCTTGCTCATAGGCCCAGTGCTTGTAATCTTGGTATATAAGCACTGCCAGATCCTTGGACCTTTGCCAGACGATCAGATCACGAAACCCTTTCTTTCCCATGGCTTTGGTGCTCCTCTTATAGACCTATAGCCCATTGCCCATAGCCTATCGCCTGTCTTCAAACATTTTTTTTATTTCATTCTTCCCTTTGATTTTCTTAGGAAGCAGGTTCAACCGTCCTTTTCGGGCCATGGTCCAACCAAGACGCATTTCTTCCAGGATCGTTCGATCTTTCAGCTTATGGATCCACTCTCCGCTTTTAAGCAGATAGTTTTGCATGAGACCGGTTTCGAATACCCGGCCCCTTTTCCGGACAGAGTCGAGGAAGACCTGATGGAAGGTCAATACTTTTTTTTCGGCGGCTTTGGTCTTTTTTTCTGACTATCGTCTGTTTCAAATAGTCCATGACCTTGGCGATGTCTACCTCATTGGGACAGCGGGTGGTGCAAGTCTCACAAGAGGCACAGACCCAAATGGTCGAGCTCTGGAGAATTTCTTTTCGTAAACCAAGCTGGATATAGCGCATCACCTGGTCGGGATACAGATCCATGGCGAAGGTCACCGGGCATCCGTTGGTGCACTTCCGGCACTGATAGCAAGCCGAAACCTTGACACCGCTTTTTTCTTCGACCTCGACGAGAAAATCGGGGTTCATTTCCAGGACTGTTTTTTCCATTGGTTCCCTAAAATACCTCAGCGTCGTTTGTTATCAGTATAGAACGATTTGCCGGGAAAAGCAACTCAGGCCAGGTTTTCGTTTGCCTTAGATTTTTGGTAAGGGCGGGTTTGAAACCCGCCCCCACCTACGCTCTTAGCATGATGGTCCAAGAAAATTTTTGAGAATTTTTCTCCTTTAATCAGGCCAAAAAAGAAGGATGATCGGGGCCAGGGCCAGGCGGTACCAGGCAAAAGGCTTTAAGGTCCATCGCTGAAGGATTCGAATAAAGGCCGCCACCGTGAAGTAGGCCACCACAAAGGAGACCAAAAAGCCGATGACTAAAAGCAGGAGGTCTCCCCCCTGAAATTGAACCCAGTTTTTATACAGGTCATAACCCGTAGCAGCGATCATCACCGGGACCGCGGCCAGGAAGGAATATTCGGCTGCTGTCTTTCGATCCAACCCGTTAAGGAGCCCACCGACGATGGTCGCGGCGGCCCGTGATGTCCCCGGCCACATGGAGAGGCACTGAAACAGCCCTATGTACAGGGCCTGGGGCCATCTTATCCTGTCCAAAGACTCAGTTCTGGGTTTTGCGCGCCGGAGTTCAACAATCAGGATACCGATTCCCCCCACGGCCATAGCTACGGCCACGCTGACGGGGTTAAAAAGATGAGTTTTGATGGTCGTGTAGGCGAGCTTTCCGACGATCAGGGCCGGGAAGGTCGTCACACCCAGTAAAAAGCATCCCCGAAAACCGGAAAGGCCGGCGTTGCTCCCGGACCAATTCATCCACCCCTTCTGGGGAATAAGGCTGATGAATCTCCGGCGGTAGAGGATGACCACGGCCAGGATGGCTCCGAGTTGAATGATCACGTCAAAGGTCTCGGACATCCGGCCCGTAAAGCCCAAGAGGTGTCCCACCAGGATCAAATGGCCGGTGGAGGAAACGGGAAGAAACTCCGTAATGCCTTCTACAATGCCCAAGACGATCGCGATCAGGATATCCATCGGCAATTCCCCTATGTCGTTGTGGTTCAATCCCTTTTCATCCGGTTGCGGAGACCTTTAGGTTGATTTCATTAAATGAATCATTTTATAATCGGCAACCGGATTAACGGTGATGAGCTCGTAAAAAGTCATCAAATTGGACGGCACAGTAAAAAGCTCCAGATGCAAGACGCGCAAACCGGGAACCGCCCTGAAAGGGTGGGACTGAGCGCTGCCTTCTGCGCGAAGAAATCCTGAGGAGTGAGGCGTACTTATATGTACGCTGCAATGACGAAGGATGCCGCGCAACACAGCAGGTGGACTTTTTACGAAGCCGTCAACGGTGATCTTGTAGCATATCTGATGCGCTTAGACAACCTCTTTTGAGGAGGGATATGGAAGGGGGTCCTATGGCGGAAAATATTTACACCACGGTCGGAAACTGGTTGAACCAGGTGGCCCGGGAACGGCCGGACAGTGAAGCCTTGATCCATCATCAGAGGCAGGTTTGTTATACCTACAAGTCCTTTATGGAAGAGGTTGAAAAATTAGCCCGGGGGTTATTGGCCCTGGATCTTCAAAAAGGGGACACGGTGGCCTTGTGGGGGCCCAATTGCCCGGAATGGATCTTGTCCCAATTTGCCTTAGCCAAAATCGGGGCCGTCTTAGTGGCCCTGGACCCTTCTTACGGGGTCGAGGAGTTGCAATATGCCCTGGCTTTTTCCCAGGCCAAGGCCTTGTTGACCGCCGAAGGACCGGATGGGAGTTATCTGAAAATGATCCGTACCCTGACCCCGGGGCTGTGGGGACCCTCACCGCGACCCGGAAAACTTCTACCCGACCTTCTAAATATCATTACCCTCTTTTCGCCGGCCCCGCAACCGCTGCTCGGCTTCCAGGAAGTTCTGAACCGGGGGAAGGCAATTTCTCCCGAACAGTTAGAGGAAAGGGAAAAGGGTCTGTCGCCGGAAGACCCGCTGATGATCCTCTTTACCTCGGGAACCACCGGAAAGCCCAAGGGGGTTGTGTTGGATCACCTGGGAGTGCTGAATAAATCCCTGGCCTCTACGGAACGATTGGGCATCACCCATCAGGACCGGCTCTGTCTCTTTTTCCCGCTCTTTCACATGTTCGGCAACACCTGTATCGCCTTGGCCGGGCTGATCCGGGGGGCCGCCCTGGTGATCCCTTCCGATCAATTTTCTCCTCTCGAAATCCTTTCGGCCATAGGGGCTGAAAAATGTACGGCCCTTTACGGCTCGCCTTCCATGATGGTGGCCTTGATGGAATCGCCGCAGTTTAAGGATTTTTGCCCCGGCAGTCTTCGGACCGGGATCATCGGCGGGGCCCCTTGTCCCCTGGAGATCATGAAGCGGGTCGTTAATCAAATGGGGGTCAGGGAGATTGCCATCGCTTACGGGATTACCGAGGCCTCTTCCTGGCTCACCCAGACCCTTCCGGAGGACCCTTTGGAGTCTGAGGGTTTCCACCATAGGCAAGGCACTGCCCAATTGCGAGGTTAAGATCATCGACCCGGCAAGCGGTGAAGAATTGCCGGATGGGATGCCCGGAGAGATTTGTACCCGGGGATATTTGATGAAAGGCTATTTTAAAAACCCGGAAGCCACGGCCTGGGCGATCGATCAGGAGGGCTGGTTCCACACCGGCGATTTGGGCACCCGAGATTTTCTGGGATATTTCCGAATTACCGGAAGATTAAAAGAGGTCATCCTTAAAGAAGGCAAGGAGATTCTACCCTCGGAAATTGAAGAGATCCTGTATCGGCTTCCAGGGGTATCCATGGTTCAGGCCTTCGGGGTGCCGGATCCGGAAAAAGGAGAAGTGGTGGCCCTTTGGATCAGATCGAAAGAGGGGCATGTCCTGTCGGAAGAAATGGTGGCGGCCTATTGCCGGGACTGTCTTTCGGAAGATTGCCGGCCGGACTATATCCGCTTGGTGGATTCTTTTCCCATGACCCGTTCCGGAAAGATTCAGAAATTCAAGATGCGGGAAATGATGATAGACTTTCTCAGCAGAAATAAGGCCTAACAGGTTGCGATTTTACAGGATGGTAAAAAATTCAGGTTTCATCCGATCTATAATTTGGTAAGATAAATCAAACCGAAGATCATTCCGGAAAGGATCATGAAAAATATTGGAGGACATTATGGGCGAATTTGAAAACAAAAGGGTATTGGTAACCGGAGGTTCGCGCGGAATTGGGTTGGGTATTACCCGGCATTTTGCGGCCCAGGGGGCCTGGGTGGCTGTCTGCGGCCGGAAGGAAGTTAATCTTCAAAAGGCCCAGGGGGAAATCGGGAATCTTTTAACCATCCAGGCTAACGCGGGAAAGGCCGAAGAGGTGGAGGAGTTATTCATTCGTCTTCGTTCGGAATTCGGCGGTTTGGACCTCCTGATCAATAACGTGGGCATGAATATCTTTACTCCTTCGACGGCGGAAGCCGATGTGGGCTTGTGGGAGAAGATCATGGATAGTAATCTTAAGTCCGCTTTTATGTGTTCCCGGCTGGCCTTTCCCTTGATGAAGGAAAGAGGGGGGTCCATCATCAATATCAGCTCTACGGCCGCTCATCGGGCCGCCCCGGGTATGGGTATTTACGGGATCGCCAAGGCCGGGATGGAAATGCTGACCAAAGTCCTGGCCAAGGAACTGGCCTCTTATGGGATCAGGGTCAACGCCGTGGCCCCCGGAGTGGTGGAGACCGATTTTTCGAGGCCCTTTTGGGGTGACGAAGCCATCCTGAAAGAAATCCTTAAAGGGATCCCTCAGGGGCGGATCGCCAGTATAGAAGATGTGGTTCAGGCGGTTGATTTTCTGGCCTCTTCAAAATCCGCTTATTTGACCGGGGAGATTATATCGCTTTGTGGCGGTGCAGAGGCATAACAGGCGTGAGGCGTGAGGCGTGAGGCGTGAGGCGTGAGGCGTGAGGTATTGCTTATGAAAATAAAGTTCGGAGTTCAGAGTTCGGAGAAAGAGCTCGACTGAATGCTGAGACCAGGATTCAAAGCAAAAGGTTTTGTTTGCCCTGTACCTTGTGGCCTTAAACCTTGAACCTGCTTAAAGGTATTGCAGCAGGTCCAGGGGTTTTTTAAGCAGGGCCTTGGCCCCATGGGCCATAAGTTCCTGGGCGGTGCGAAAGCCCCACAAGGCCCCCAGGGGAAACATCCCTGCCCCTACGGCTGTTTGCATATCCGTGCTGGTATCTCCAAGGTATAAAAATTTTCTCGGGGTGATGTCCATGGATTCGGCGATCTCCAGGGCTGCCGTGGGGTCCGGCTTTTTGGGGACCGTAGGGCGGGCCCCCAGGATGATTCGAAAAGACCACCTGGACAGCAGCCTGGAGACGCATATTTCGGTGAAGTCCTGGACCTTGTTGGACAGGATGGCCATGGAGATCCCCCTTTGACAGAGGGCGTCCAAGAGTTCCGGTATCCCCGGATAGGGCCGGGTCTTCTTGTCCCAACGCCGGCCGTATTCATCCCGCATGGACGCCACGCATTGGGCGACCATCTCCTCGTCAACCCGGTCCGCCGGCAAAGCGCGCCGGATCAGGGATTCCACCCCATCACCGACGAAATATTTATAAGCCTCCTGATCATGCCCCGAAAATCCGAAACGGCTCAACACCTGGTTCATGGAATCGGTCAAGTCTTCTATGGTGTTGAGTAAAGTTCCGTCCAGATCGAAAAGAATTGCTTTAAAGTTCATGGTACCGCCTGAGTCCGAATAAATCGAAAAATTTACTTGACAGGATTTACAGGATAGAAAAGACAAACGGATCCTGTTAATTCTGTCTATGTCTATTCGGTCAAAAAATCGTCGAATAGGCCTATAAAGATATTATGGTTTGATCCATTCGACGCGCCGATTACTTGGTTTTATTCTGGATTGATTTTTTCTTCGGCTTCCCTGAAATTTTGAAGTCCTTGACCAGCACACCCTCTTTGGTGAATTTGATGGTCGCCCCTTCGATCTTTGATGTATAGAGACAACCGTCTCGCTGGAAAGCGATACCCGGTTTTATAAATTCCCAGGTCACATTGACGGCAGTTTCAAACTCGGGGATCGTAACACTTCCCTCATCAGGGATAAAGACGTTTCCTTCCTTGACGCCTTTGATCCCCATGAGATGAGGAGCTCTTAGCTCGCGGTTCTTCTGGTAAGAAAAGCCTTCGGTTATCAGGATAGTATCTTTATCGATTGGGGTATATTTTAAAGACTTACAAGCCGGCTGTGACTGCCTGGCGGAAGATTCGCGCCCCTTCCCTTTTTTCTGTTTCTCTTTTGCAACAGAGGAACCAACAAAAAATAGGGCCAGACAGGTTAAGGCTATTACCGTTAAATAAAGAATTTTTTTCATTCTATTCTCCTTCGGTTGCCGAGGCCAGTGGGCCGTGGGCGGTTAATAATGAATGCGGGTAACGCATCACGGGGCCTAATGGGTCCCGATACCATCGGGGTTATTATCTTATCAACTTGACACCTTCCGGTCAATTTATTATAACCTTAAAAAATGATAATAGAAGGAGGTAAGTTGCATGGCCGATTTGTCAGAGATCATTCAAAGCAGAAGAAGTATTCGAAATTACCAAGATAAGGCCGTACCCGACGACGTCCTTAATAAAATTCTGGAAGCGGTTCGCTGGTCCCCTTCCTGGGCCAACACCCAGTGCTGGGAAGTGCTGGTCGTCAGAGACCCGGAGACCAAGCAAAAACTGCAAGCCACTTTGCCCCCGACCAATCCCGGGGGCCGGGCCATGGTGGAAGCCCCGGTCGTCCTGGTCCTCTGCGGCCAGTTGAATAAGTCCGGGTCTTATAAAGGCCAGACGGTCACCAAGTTTGGGGACTGGTTTTTATTCGATTTAGGAATCGCCACCCAATCGATTTGTTTGACCGCCCATTCTCTGGGCCTGGGGACGGTGGTGGTCGGCCTTTTCGATCACAATCAGGCCAAACAAGTCGTCGGGCTGCCGGAGGGGTATGAACTCGTGGTCATGCTGCCCTTAGGCTATCCGGCCAAGGAGCCGGCGGCCCCCAAGAGACGGGAAATCGGAGAGTTTGTGCATCAAGGGAAATTTTGATTAATTGGAGTAGCAAACAGTATCGGCCCAAGAAAGACGTTGACCAGGCCTGCCAGCCCTTCCGGACAACGTGATTGCGAAGGCCAAATCTTACCCTCTTACCCGGATAAACGACTTTCTTTTAGAAAAATGGGGAGAGAATTGAAGATTATAAAGGGACGGTTAGGAAGAGATTTAAAAAATAATATTTTTGAGATTTTTTTTGGCGGCTGCACCTACAAGTCCACAGACTGGATTCGAGAAAAGAATGAATATTACCAGTTGTAATGGTGGACTTTAATCCTTCCATGTTCACTTGGCCTGACCCCCGCTAACAGGCTAACAAGATCCTCAAATATTAAGGAACTCGGGCAGTGGAACACTTGTTCAGCGCCCCTACTGCTTTTTTCTTGACAAATAGTATTATATTTTCTAAATTAATTTTATAAGGAGAATATTAGTCTTGCCCAAAAAAGGTGGGAACTTCTTGAAAAACGTTTTTTCAACCAAAAACATCGAGAAAACGAAACGTTTTGCCGCTTGGCAAGAAGCTTTATGTGAGCACTATTTAAGGGTAGATACCCGCAGCCAAAACCCTACTGATTATGAAGGTTTTTTAAATAAATCAATCCTGGGTCCTGCTGTTTTGTCTGAGGTCTTTCTATCTACCCAGGATATTGTCAGAAATCATCAACACATTGCACTGCTGGATAAGGACTGCTTTTATATCATGTTTCCTTCTAAAGGATCGCTTCTTGTAGAGCAGGCCGGGAAACAGCAGGTTTCCACACCAGGGACGGCGGTGTTATTCGATGCTGCAGTGCCCTATCATTTGCAGTGTCGCGATTATTGTCAGTCGATGTATGTTGAAATGCCGCGGTCGTTTTTAGTCGATAGATGTCCGATCGACAAGCTCGAGAGTGTCCCCGCTTTGGGTTTTGCCGATGGGTTGGGGTGGGCTGTAGCCGAATTCTGCAAGTTACTCGCCTTCGAAGCTGATTCGATAGGGAACGACGTAGCGCCGAAAGTGGTTATGGAAGTTGCAGATCTTTTAGCTTTATGTATTAATGCTGAACTTAACCACAAGCCTACCGGCGAAAGCCTGTCCAGCAAATTCCGTCTTCAATCGTTGAAATCATATATTGAGAGTAGGCTTGATGATCCGGATCTATCTCCTGAGATTATCGCCAAAGATAACAGGATTTCCGTGCGTTATCTGCATTACCTGTTCAAGGGTACCGGTATATCGGTCTCTGAATGGGTTCGCGAACAGAGACTGAAAAGAAGTCACCAAAAGCTCACCAGCGCCAAGTTCGATGACGATTCAATCACCGACATAGCCTTCTCCTTGGGATTCAATAGCTCTTCTCATTTCACCCATCTATTCAAACAAAAATTTGGTATGCCACCTCGATATCTTCGGCGAAAAGCTAAGCAGGTTGACTAAGGTCATTAAAAACAATGGCCATGGCTTATATGCCGAAAATGACATTGCCTATTTCATAAACGGCTAAAGTATGGTTCCAGTCTCACCAGTAGACCGTTCCTCAATGTTCTAACGACATTAAGCAAGCCGATGATTGCCACCGTTCAAGGGGCAAAAATCGATAAACGGATTCCCCTTTTAACGCCACTTCCCCACTTCAACGTCTTCAATGAAGTAGTTCCCATTGTACAACTCCACAAAGCCACTTTGGCTCCTCTTATATGGTGACGGAGTTCAGGTCTTCCGTTTTATCCCCGGAAAACAATGAAAATCGAATAATAAAAATTCGTTTTTTTCATTGCACTAAATAACAAAAAACTATGCACTGTGAGGCAAGACCGGTGTTCAAAGTTGTTATATATCATCACATTACAATTTATTTATTCATAAAATGTTAAAAGAGCGAAGTTTTTTTAATAACTTAATAAAGTAATTCTTTTACGTTAAAGAGGTAACATGATGATATCCCGTCTTTATCTTACACAGGAGAAAATTGTAATTGGGATTGCGGCGGCGCTTTTTATCGTATTCTCCGTTACGCTCAGTCGTTTTTTTGTAGCCGAGAATTTGTTTACACTTGTCCGGAATGTCTCCGCATTGGGAATTCTCGCCACGGCAATGGCCGTTGTCGTTCTTGGTCGAGGGATTGACCTTTCGATCGTTTCTACGATGGCGATGTCTACTGCCTGGGCCTTTTATCTCGCCGGTCACGGTTTTTCTATCGAGACCGCTTTGATGATAGGGCTCGGTTTTGCGCTTTTGGTCGGCTTGATCAATGGATTGATTATTGCCTATGCTGAAATTCCGGCGATCTTCTGCACGCTGGCAATGGGAATCTTTGTTTTCGGTATCGTGCGGCTCAAGCTAATCGATTTTGAAGTTGTTTATATGCCGCCGAATGCTTCAGCGATTGTCTGGATGGGAAATAAATATCTTTTCGGCATTATACCCATGCCGGTGATATTTTTTATCGTGGTCTTGGCCTTAACCGCTCTTTTCCTGAAATTCACGAGGCCAGGTCAACAAATCTACTCGATCGGTGATAACCTTGAGGCATCTCGTATAGTTGGAATACCGGTTCGTCCGATAATCGTTTTACAGTACACGCTGTCTGCTCTTATTGGTTATATTTCGGGAATTATTTCGGCCGTGACCGTGGCTTCCGTCAATACACGCCAGGCTACCGGGACTTTCATATATGACGTGCTTCTGGTTGTCGTCATCGGTGGTATAAGTCTTTCGGGCGGGCGAGGCGGCATAAGAAATGTGATTGTCGGCACACTCTTGATTGGAGTTCTCTGGAATGGCATGACCATCATGGATATTCAATACACCCTGCAAAATGTTATTAAGAGTGGCATTCTGCTGATTGCCATCATCATAGACAGCCTAATGAATCCCCGCGATGAGCAAACCGAACAGCAGGGAGACATCTAGCTCATTTATGGCAGGTTTATTGTTGTCATAAGTTATATAAAAAAAGTGAAGAAAAAGGGTTAAATAAATAAGAAAGGAGGTAAATTTTTAAAGCCGTTGAAAAGGTAAAAAGGGTTTTATTGGAAAGAGGAGAGCAGCAAAGCCGATCGTTAAATTCGAAGAAATAGAGTAAGCGTTTCCGCGTATGGAAGCGAAATTGTTTAACAGAATAACAAACAAAACAAACAAAGGAGGTAAGAAAATGAAAAAGAGATGGGTAATTTTATGCTTATTAATTTCATTCGTCATCGGTGCTGCGATGCTTCAGAGCGCTATGGCAGCAGGCGTTGATGATCCGGCGCGTCTCGATTATTATAAAGCACTCAAGGGAAAGAAGATTGTGTTTGTCCCCTGTGCCATGGGCTTTGACTTGACGGAAGGTTGGGCTGCTACTCTGAGAAACCTGGCAACCGACGTGGGAATGGATTTTTCAATACGTGATCCAAATTGGAATATCGATGCCGGGGCACAGGCTATTACCTCCCTGATCTCACAGAAACCGGACGTAATCGTTGTTCATAATCCTGATGTGAATTCTTATGCCAAGCTTATCCAGAGAGCTGAACAGGCCGGTATTTATGTAATCTCGGTTAATATGAGATCGAGCATGGGAAGTTCCGGATTCGTGGGTGCCGACTATACACGGATCGGTGAAATGCAGGCAGAACGAATCGTTAAGTTCTGCGGCAAAGGCTCGGGCACAAGCGGTAAAGTGGCCATTGTGCAGGGTGTTGTTACGTCGGGAGCCAGTGGCTTTGCCAGGAAAGGTGTCGAGAATGTCCTGTCGAAACATCCTGAAATAAAAATCGTTGCCGACCAGGCTGCGGACTGGGATGCGACGAAAGCCCGTAATATTACATCTACCATTCTGCAATCAAATCCGGACATTTGTGGGATTATCGGAATGTGGGACGTAATGGACACAGGTACCGCTGCGGCAGTCCAGGAATTTAATAAACGGGCCAAGCGGGACAAGCCGGTATACTTGAATACATCCGGCGGCGGCGCCAAGTTTTCCTGTGACAACGTTAGGAATGGGACCTTTAGCGAAGTTATTTCTTATAATGTTCCTGCACAGGGCCGTGATATTTTCGCTTTGATTTCATACCTGCTGCAGTCTAAAGTGAAGCCGGGACTGTACAAAGTTTCTATAATTTCACCATTGCACCTGATTAATAAACAAACCATCACCTCTGATGCCTGTTGGGATCCTGCTGAATTAAAAAAGAAATAAACTTTTAGCCGGGAGCCGGGCCTTAATGGCCCGGCCTCAGGGATCTTAATTCTTAGAAGGTTTAAAAAATGTCTTTCTACGATAGATTGATGAGGTTTCGTTATGATTACCTGCCTGCGCATCTTATAGGTGAAATCCTGACGAAGCGTTGGATTGATAATTTAATTCCATTTCTGGTTTTAATTGCCGTAGTTACAACATTGGGTACAATCATCCCGGATTTTTTCACGACCGGCAGTCTCATCGATACTACCCGGCAATTAGGTGAATTCGGTATAATAGTCATTGCCATGATGGTCGTCATGGTCTCCGGCGGCATTGATCTTAGCGTCGCCTCCACATTCGCCTTGGTAAATATATCGGCACTTGGACTAACTACTCTTGCAGGCTGGCCGATTGCGCCCGTGTTTATGGCGTCTCTTCTGATTGGAGCGCTCGTCGGCCTCGTCAATGGTGTATTGATTGGTTATATGCGGCTTCGCGCTTTCCTTACAACTCTTGTCACTCTCGTCATCGTCAGGTCAATAGTGGACTTATTGTATTTGCGTTATGCCACCGACATCGCGGGTAAATTTCCGGACTCCCCCATATGGGATTTCCTCGGAGCAGGGACTCTGCTGCAAATTCCTTCAGTTTTTGGGTGCTTATGATTGTCGGCTGTCGTCGTACATTTAGTTATCAGCCGTATGAAGCCCGGCTGGCGTATTATGGCGATAGGCGGGGCACGTCGCTCAGCTTATAACGTCGGGATCTCAGTAAAACGCGATATTTGTCTGACTTATGTCGCGGCAGGTATTCTTGTTGGTCTGGCAGGCTTCCTGTATGCAACAAGACTATCCAGTGTAGGTTCCGACACCGGCGTGGGACTTGAACTCATGGTGCTTACTGCTGCGGTGGTCGGCGGGAACAGTTTAGGCGGAGGCAGAGGTTCGGCGGCAAAGGCAGTTATGGGCGCCCTTACAGTTCTTCTTCTGACTAACGGCCTGATTCGCCTTGGACTGCAGAGTGGTGCCACTCAAGTATTTCTCGGGTTAATGCTTCTATTTGCAGTAATTGTTGACATTCGATTTGTCAAAAACCGTTACAAAATATTAACTAAAGTTTATGTTTCTCCAACTTTTTTCCCTCTTCCGGAGGCTCCGGCCACGGAGGCAGGATCAACATCACCTTACGCAGCTTAATGATCGTCTGCGTGATGTCGAGGTGATCGGACTTGGCAAAATCGATGGACCGGAAGACATCCTCCTCGACAATAATGACGATCTTTATACAGGTAATAGAATAGGGGATATTATTCGTTTCAAAGCCCCCGATTATAAAGAGCCAGAAGTATTTGCTCATTGCGGCGGCAGGCCATTGGGGTTGGCATTTGATAAAAATGGCAATATTGTGGTTTGCATCGGTGGGATGGGACTTTACAGCATTGGTAAAGACAGAAAAATCACCAAATTGACGGATGAAACAAACAGGACCCCTTGGTCGATAATCGACGACTCTCGCTTGAGTCTTGCCGATGATTTGGATGTAGCGCCTGATGGAAGAGTATTCTTCAGCGAAGCAACAAAGCGGTATGAAATGCACGAATGGCCTGTGGATTGTCTGGAGAGTAGAGGAAACGGACGCATTCTTTGTTATGATCCTTCCACTAAGAAAACAAAAACGCTCATTAGGAACCTTGTGTTTGCGAATGGTGTATGTATGGCTCATGATAATAACTCGTTTTTCTTTGCGGAAACATGGGGATGCCGAATCAGCCGTTATTGGCTAAACGGCCCGAAGGCCGGAAAGGTTGAAAGTATTTTACCAAATATACCCGGGTATCCTGATAATATTAATCGAGCCTCCGACGGCAATTACTGGCTGGCGCTCGTTGGTATGAGAACGCCATCACTTGATCTGGCAATGACAATGCCCGGTTTTCGCAAACGAATGTCGCGAAGAGTAGCCAGTGACGAATGGATGTTCCCGAACATTAACACGGGTTGTGTGATAAAGTTTAATGATCGCGGTGAAGTCCTCGAATCATTTTGGGATCTCGGCGGGGAGAATCATCCCATGGTCACGTCAATGCGAGAGCATCGGGGTTATTTATACCTGGGTGGGATTAATAACAATCGCATTGGTCGGATTCGTCTTCCGGGCGCGGATATCTCTTGGACAGGAAAGAAATCATATTGGGGAGATCGCTCGTGATAAAGATGATAAATAAATATTTAGGGCGAGGAGAGTTCTCGATTACCGTTC
This sequence comes from uncultured delta proteobacterium, assembly GCA_963769305.1. GTDB lineage: Bacteria > Desulfobacterota > RBG-13-43-22 > RBG-13-43-22 > RBG-13-43-22 > RBG-13-43-22. The sequence goes on from CAVYLJ010000009.1 coordinate 121,706, forward strand.
CTCCAATGGATGGGGCCTTAATGCCGAATGAGTTATTAGAAGAAACTGAAAAATTATTGATTGTTGACGCTCCGGATTGCCTTGCGCTGATGAATGGTGTACCGGTTGTCAGCAGCCGTTCCAAAGTCTTGGAAGTCGATAATGGAGGCAAAGAGGTCGCCCAGTTCGATGCCGAGATATCCTGTATGACGGGATTACCGAATGGAGGACTGGCCGTTGGATTGATTGATGGCCGGATCGCCATAGTCAATGGACCAGATAATGGCAAAATCATTAAACCAAATGAAGGAGCCAAATGTCCCACAGCGATGCATGCCGATTCCGGTAACAACTTATTCGTCACCCATGGATCTTCCACAGAATAATTACAATGAATGGAAGAGAGATCTTATGGAGAAGAATTCATCAGGATCGTTATGGCGTGTCGAAATACCCACTGGTAAGCAGACAAAGATCTGCGGCGGCTTGGCATTTCCGTATGGCATTTACTATGATGGCAAAATGTTTATTGTTGCCGAAAGTTGGCGGAGCCGGCTCCTCAAAATTTCTTTAGACGGGAGCAAGCCGCCGGAAGAGGTGCTGGGCCATCTGCCCGGATATGTCTCTCGGATGGCCCCAGCTCAAGAGGGCGGCATTTGGCTGACTGTATTTGCTCCTCGCAGCCAATTAGTGGAGTTTGTGTTGCGAGAAAAAAGATACTGTAAATTAATGATGGAAAACATTGATCCTGATTTTTGGGTGTCTCCAACCTTGCGTAGTAATAAATCGTTCCGTGAACCGCTGCAAGCCGGCGGCGTCAAGCAGTTAGGCATAATGAAACCATGGTCTCCGGCCAGATCTTACGGTTTGATTATCCGGTTAGACAGTAATTTTCAGCCGGTCACCAGTTTACACAGTAGAGCAGACGGGACAAGGCATGGTATCACCAGTTGTATAGAACATAACGGACGATTGTTGATGGCCGTTAAAGGCGACGGCATGGTCGCATCGTATCCGATTGATCGGATTGAGAAGGAAAAATAATATGGCTGTAATTCTCCAGATGAAGAGATATGACAAAGGAATACAAAGGGGTTCCGGTTCTCAAGAATGTGGATTTCGACCTGGAAGAGAATGAAATCCATGCCTTGGTTGGCGAAAACGGCGCCGGTAAGTCAACATTAACAAAAATACTGGCAGGAGCCATTACTCCGACCAAGGGAGAAATTATCCTCGATGGAAAACCCATTAAGATTAATCATCCGACAGATGGTGTAGCGCACGGCATCGCCATGGTGTTTCAGGAGACAAGTCTTGTGCCGTCGCTCACGGTTGCCCAGAATTTGTTTTTGGGAAAAGAAAAATTTTATAATCGGCTTCGGACGATTTACATAGCGGCGCAGCAATTTCTTCAATCTCTCAATTTTTCAGTTGATCCCTCGGTAACGGTGGCGAGGCTTGGTGCAGCGCAAAAGCAGATGGTCGAGATCGCCAGGGCCGTGTATTATAATGCCCGCATCATCATTTTTGATGAACCAACTGCTACGCTGACGCCTGAAGAAAAACATCATTTTTTTTCTTTGCTGAATCGCTTACAAAAAGCAGGTGTTACAACAATATTCATAACGCACGTGCTGGAGGAAGCCTTGCAATCAGCGAATCGTATTACAGTGCTCCGTGATGGTGAAATAATAGTAACCGATGCCGCCTCTAATTTTACCAGAGAAAGAATAGTTCAAGCCATGGTCGGACGATCCCTTGCCGGTGAGCTCTATGATGGCAGTGCGAAAGACAGAAAAAGAAGAAAAGCGGGTCGCATGGTGTTAAGCGTTCAAAATTTGTCGATGCAGAATATTGTCCGTAACAACTCATTTTCGGTCTTCGCGGGACAAATTACCGGAATTTTCGGTCTGGTAGGCTCCGGCAGAACCGAGACTGCAAAAATTATTGCCGGCGTCGTGAAGAGAGACCTCGTTCATGGTGGAGAAGTAAAATTAGAAGGTAGATCAGTCCGGTACAGAGTGCCGAAACCGGCAGTTAAGGACGGGATTATATATTTAACCGAAGACAGAAAGATCGAAGGTTTTTTTGAAACGATGTCCATTGCCCAGAACATTTACATAGGGGCGATTACTGCCGGAATGACAAAGAGGTTCTTCGTCAATATGAGTGAAATGCGTAAATTAGCAGAACATTGGACGAAGACACTCAACATCAAGGCAACGGACAGCAATGCTCGAGTTATCGAGTTATCCGGGGGTAATCAGCAGAAGGTAGTGATTGCCAAGGCGCTTGCTCAACGTCCCAAGCTGATCATTTTCGATGAACCTACTCGCGGCGTGGACGTCGGAGCAATAGCTGAAATTCACCAAATTATCAACAAACTGGCCGATGATGGTCTTCCGGTAGTAGTCATTTCTTCATATTTGCCGGAAATTCTGCATTTGTCGGACCGCATTCTTGTTTCCCGTCAAGGGCGTATCGTTGAGGAATTCAAGGCGGCTGACGCAACCGAGACAATGATAATGTATGCAGCAGTCCATTAAAAATGAGCGTTTCTGTTATACCAATATAAAATATTTAAGATCGAGGGATTAGGATGAGAACAACGAAGTATACTATACCAATTAGAGACCTTAAGGATATTGAATCCCTTGAAAAGCAGCCCTATGATGAGTTGGTGACCGCCAAGAGTGTCTATGATCTTTTCATTGCCACGGCCACTCTTTTTCCTGACCGACCAGGTTTAACGGTTCTCCCTTCAGGAAATTTAGATGATGCCGCCCATACCCGCAGCAATCTCGAACTATTACAGGAGGTTACACGTGTGGCCAACATGATGTACGATATGATCACGAGGAAAGACGGTGCTGTCGCCATTATTTCTCCGACCTATGACCAAATCCCGGCCACGATTTGGGGTACGCAGACGGCAGGTATTGTGAGCAGCATCAACTATCTTCTCAGCCCCGATGTAATTGTTGATTTGTTGCGCGCGGAAAATGCGGAAATTCTCGTTGTTCCCGGTCCGAATGTAGACAAAGACATTTGGGCAAAGGTCCAGGCCGTCATAGCCCAAGCGGATATGATCAAAAAAATATTCGTTCTCGGCGGTGTGCCGGTAAAAGATAGCCGCATGGTTGATTTTGATAAAACAGTCAAAGAATATCCCAATGACCGTTTAACTTTTTCCAGAGAAATAGGAAGAAATACGGTTGCCGCGTTGTTTCACACCGGTGGTACAACAGGAACTCCAAAGCTCGTGCAGTTGACCCATGGTAACCAGATACATGGTGCCTGGGCGTTTGCGCAAATGTGGGGTATCGATGAAACGGATGTGATCTTGAATTGTCTGCCGATGTTTCATGTCGGAGGGACGATATCATTAGGCATGTCCGGAATGGCCGCCGGTGCACACGATGTAATTCTGTCACCCTATGGCTTAAGAAACCAGGATATCGTTCGCAACTATTGGCGAATTGTTGCACGGTATAAAGCGACCATCGTCGGTGGCGTACCAACGGCCATTGTTGCCATTTCCGATGTCCCGGTTGGAGATGCTGACATTTCTTCGGTGCGAATGGGGTTCACGGGTGGTGCCCTATGCCCGGTACCTGTCGGTGAACGTTTTGAAAAGAAGATAAATGGTTCTCTTTATGAACAATACGGGATGACGGAGACGGGTGCAATGATTTCGAGCAATCCTTTCATGGGGAAAAGGATTCTTGGATCGGCCGGCTTAAGGGTTCCTTTTTCTGATCTTATGATTGCCAGACAGAAGGAAATTGAAAAAGAAATCGTGGTGAAATGCGATGTCGGGGAGATAGGATCCGTCCTGGTTCGCGGACCACAAGTATTTCCGGGATACAAAGACCCGCAGCATAATGCCGGGGCTTTGTTGGAAGATGGCTGGTTGGTAACCGGAGATTTAGGATATATGAATGCTGAAAATAGGCTGTTTTTAACTGGTCGCGAAAAAGATCTCATTATTCGTAGTGGTCACAATATTGATCCGGCCGCTATTGAAGAAGTAGCCAATGCCCATCCAGCGGTAACTATGAGTGCCGCCGTGGGTATGCCTGACGAGTATGCTGGTGAGGTACCGATTATTTTTGTCGTTAGGGCGCCGGGTAAAGACCTTGATGTTGAGGAGTCTCCAAAAATATATGGTTGAGCATATTACTGAACCACCCGCCAAGCCTAAAAAGATAATTGAAATAGCGGAGCTGCCAACGACTACTGTCGGCAAAATATTCAAACCCCGTCTTCGCGAATTGGCGGTACAGGAAAAGATTCGTCAGCTTCTTGCAAAATACATAGATCAGGGGACTGTTGCGGAAATCACGACGGACACTCTCAAAAGTGGAACGACTAATGCTACCGTAGTCATTAATCCAGGCAAGGAAGTCAAAAATAAACAAGAGACAGAGGCGGCGATACTCCAGGCCTTCGTCGACTTGCCAATCAATTTGAAAATAATGTGGAAATAATTGCTCGTACAAAGAGTTTCTGCGTATGGTAATAAGTTAAAAACCTTGTCAGCCAAGAGAAAGGAGTCTGTAGATGGTTGGAGATGTTGAAGTTAAGACTGAAAAAGGTGTTCTGATCTTAACAATCAATCGAGTTAGTAAGAAAAATGCCCTTTGTGAAGATATGTATAGTGTTTTCGCTGATGCATTTGAGCAACTCGGTCGAGATGAAACCATCCGCTGTATGCTTATTAAAGCCAATGGTGATACTTTTTGTGCGGGAAATGACATCTCCTTTTTTCTGAACAACTATAGTATGGTGCCGGATGCGCCGGTTGGCCGTTTTTTAAACGGATTAATAGCGCTGACTAAGCCTCTGGTTGCTGCCGTTCAAGGGGCGGCAGTAGGAATCGGACTTACTCTCTTGCTCCACTGCGATCTTGTTTTCGCTGCGGAGGACATTCGTTTGTCTGCGCCTTTTGGCAGCTTAGGATTGGTGCCCGAGGCCGGGTCGAGTCAGCTACTCCCCGCTTTGATCGGTCATCGAAGGACAATGGAGATATTCCTGCTCGGCAAGGTTATAAAGGCGAACGAGGCTCTGGCATATGGCCTTGTCAATGCGATAGTTCCTATCGCCCAACTCTATGAAATCGCTTTGGATGCTGCCCGAACGCTGGCAGAACTTCCCGTCGAGGCCGTATATGAAACGAAAAGGCTTACTCGAAGGCCTTCAGAGGCGCTAAGCAAGCGTATAGAAGAAGAATGTAAAGTATTCATGCAGCGCATCGCAAGAGAAGAGGTACAGATGCTTTTCAAACGTTTCCTAACCAGATAAAGCCCTATGAATGTGATAAGATAGGACAGGATCTCTTCATTCCAGGGACCAGGAAAATAGGCACTGGACTATGCACCGCTCAGGATTTTCTATCAATTCCTGCAAACCCTAATCAGATATAATAATAAAAGAATACCTCTCTTTTGAAAAAGGGTGTTAGTTATTTTTCCATTGGAACTCCCTTAGTAAAAAGTTGATTTCCGTTTGAAGTATTATAATTTTTTAAAAATGGAAGTTTGAGGAAGCACTTCTTCGGATAGCAGCCGATCCTCTGGTACCCCATTTCGGCGAGCGTAGGTGGCTGAATACCGCCGGAGGTCACGGGGCCTTATTGAAATTCTAAGTTGAACAATAAGACTTTTTATTATAGACTTAGGCGTCGAATAGGAAATCGGGAAAAGGAGATCCAGATCTATTTATTTGTGAGCAGGTGGTTTTTTATCCGGTTGATCACCGAACTGAGTAACCTTGTAGGTCTCATATCCACCGCTCAAGTTCTTTGCCCGGAACCCCCTTTGGGTCAGAATACGATACCCAACATAAGCCCGTTGACCCACTGCACAGAAAAGGATATGGTCCATGTCCTTATTTAGGTCCTTCAATTGATCGCGAAGATTGTCAAGAGGGATGTGTTTTGACCCCGCTATGGTCCCCGATTGCTGGATCTCCCCTTTGGATCGGAGGTCCAAGAAGACAACTTTTTTTGGATCCAGGCCGGTTAGGTTCTGGGCATAAATATTCTCCACATCTCCCTTGATCAAGTTGGAGGCCACAAACCCGGCGATGTTCACCGGGTCTTTGGCCGATGAAAAGGGTGGGGCATAAGCCAGCTCAAGTTCTTCCAGGTCAAAAACTGTCATTCCCCCATGAATGGCCGTGGCCAAAATGTCAATACGTTTGTCTACCCCATCCTTCCCGATGACCTGAGCCCCTAAAACCCTCCCATTTCCGGGAGAAAAGAGGAGCTTTATTACCAGGGTTTCCGCCCCCGGATAATAAGAGGCATGAGAACCCGAATAGGTATAACTTGCATGGCAGGGCAAGCCATAACCACGAAGTGTTTTTTCACTTAATCCGCAGGATGCTACTGAAAGATTAAAGACCCTGACAATAGAGGTACGCATGGTCCCTCGAAAGACTTCTTTTCGGCCCAGAGCATTGTCGGCGGCGATCCGTCCTTGTTTGTTGGCCGGTCCGGCCAAGGCCGATATTATGGGGAACCCGGTGATGAATTCTCTGACCTCCACGGCATCACCTACCGCATAGATGTCAGGGTCGGATGTTTGCATTGAGGCATCGACCTTTATGCCGCCCGTTTTTCCGATTGCAAGACCAGCTTCTTTGGCCAGTCGATTTTCAGGCCTAACGCCGATGGAGAGGATAACCATATCGCATTCAATATCCTGGTCTTTTTCAACTGAAACCAGCAAACGATTCCCATATCTTCGAAAGCCCATTACCCTTTTACCCAACTTACAGACAACCCCTCTGGCCTCCAAGTGAGCACGGACCATGCTTGCCATTTCCGGGTCCAGCGGCAGGATTACCTGATCGGCCATCTCAACAATGGTCGTCTGTACCCCTCGCTGGACCAAATTCTCCACCATCTCCAAACCAATGAACCCGCCCCCTACCACAACGGCAGATTGAGGTTTTTGCCTGTCCATGTGGTCTTTGATCCGATCGGAATCAGGGATATTTCGAAGATTGTAGATTCCTTCCAGGTTGATCCCTTCAAGGGGAGGCCTTAAGGGTTCCGCGCCCGGAGCCAGGATGACCTTGTCATAAGTTTCCCAATAGGTCTCCTGAGTTTTCAAGTCCTGTACGGCTATCCGCTTTTTCTTTCTGTCTATGGCGATCACTTCGCAAAAAAGACGAATATCGATATGGTATCGTTTTCGAAAGGATTCGGGGGTAGTGACTAACAGATCCTTGCGTTTTTTGATCACCTTGCCTACATAATAAGGCAGACCGCAATTGGCAAAGGAGATATACTCCCCCTTCTCAAAAAGGATGATTTCCGCCTCCTCGGCTATCCGTCGTGCTCTGGCCGCCGCCGTGGCCCCCCCGGCCACGCCACCAATGATAATCAATTTTGTCTTTTTCATATTGCCTTTCCTATTCGTGGTAAGATAAAAAATAAGGTTCCTTGAGCCAGGAGTCGGAATAGAATTATCTTAATGGGATGATTTCATAACACGGATGAAAATATCAGGAAAGGCGAAGTTCTGGGGCCTTTCGGTACGATCAAAGACGGCCTCAAGGCCTTGAAAACGGCCCAAATATGAAGGTTGCCTTCACTAAAAATTCTGTAATCAATCAAACTTTTCGCTTGAATAAATGCTTGATCGCCCCCCAGCCCATCTTCCGGCGGATCATGCCTAACTGGTCCTGCAAGGGCAGGTCCTTGGGGCAGACATCCTCGCAACCGAGTAAACCCATGCAGCCGAAGATCCCCTCATCGGTCCCGACGACCTCAAAATAGTCTTTCTCGCTCCTCTCATCCCGGGGGTCCATCATAAAGCGGGCGATGCGGTTTAAGGCCACGGCCCCGATAAAGTCGGGACGCATATTGGCCGTGCCGCAGGCGGCCACGCAGCAGCCGCATTCGATGCAGCGTTCCAACTCGTAAATCTCTTCGGCCAGGGTATTGTTCATCCGCTCTTCTTCGGCCGTGGGATTAAAGACCTTGTCCGTATGGACCCAGGACTCCACCTTTTCGTTCATGGCCCGGAACCAATTGCCGGTATCGACCGATAAATCGCCGATCAGTTTAAAAACCGGCAAAGGCAGTAAAGTGATTTCATCGGGCAGGTCCTTGGTCTTGGTATGGCAGGCCAGGTCAGGCCGGCCGTTGATCAGCATGGCGCAGGAGCCGCATATCCCGGCCCGGCAGCAAAAGTCAAATTGGAGGCTTGAGTCCTGTTCTTCCCGAATTTGGTTTAAGGCGATAAAAAGGGTCAGGCTGTCGGTCTCTTCCAGGGAGAAGTCCTGCAGGTGGGGCCGGGAAGAGGGGTCCAGGGGATTATATCGAAAAATATGAAAAGTCAGCTTTCTGGCCATGGTAAAAACCTCGCTTTGTTTAGCTATTAGCTATCAGCATTCAGCTTTTAAGACTTTTGGTTTAGCTGACCGCTGAAGGCCGCATTTCATTCATTAAATTCAGGCAGAGGTTCCGCTTTGGCGAAGCCGCAGACCTGAGGATCCTCGGAACAGATGATCTTGCAGGAGCCGTAACCGCGGTCTCCCGGCGGGAGTTCCCAAACCGTGGAATTAGGTTCATAGGAAAAGGTCGGAAGGGTGTCTCCCTCTTTCCAGGTGGCCAAGGTCCGTTTGAGCCAATCCCGGTCGTTTCGCTCTGGAAAATCCTCGCGGGCGTGGCAGCCCCGGCTTTCGGTCCGCACCAGGGCCCCGTAGGCGATGCATAAGGCCAGGCGGACCATCCCTTTAAGTCGTATGGCCAGGGATAATTCCGGGTTGGCCCCCAGGCCGTTGGATTTAAGGCCGATCTTATGGGACCGGTCGTAAACGATCTGTAAGGTATCCACGGCCTGTTGCAAGGCCTGCTGGTTCCGGAAGATACCTACCCCCTCCATAAGGGCGTCCTGCATCATTTTGCGCAGCTCAAAGACGTTCTCTTTACCGTCCCGGCCTTGAATCAGCCGCTCGACCCGTTCTCCGTCCCTTTTAAAGGCCGAACGAACAGACTCGGTTTTAAACTCGACCTCATAGCCCTCCAGAAAATCGGCCACTTTCTCGCCGACGATCTTTCCGGCCACGATCGTCTCGGCTAAAGAATTACCCCCCAGACGATTAAAACCGTGCATATCCCAGCAGGCGGCCTCCCCGGCGGCAAAGAGCCCTTTTAATCCATAGGCCGCACCGTTTTTATCGGTCCGGACCCCCCCCATGCTGTAGTGCTGGGTCGGCCGGACCGGGATCATCTGGGTAACGGCGTCAATGCCTAAAAATTTAGAGCAGATCTCATCCACCTCCCGAAGTTTGGTCTTGATGTGCTTCTCCCCGAGGTGACGGATATCCAGCCAGAGATGATCGCCATAAGGGCTTTTGACCCCTTTGCCTTCCCGGATGTGATGGGTCATCCAGCGGGAGACCACATCACGGGAGGCCAGTTCCTGCTTGGCCGGTTCATAGATGTTCATGAAGCGCTCTTCATTGACGTCCTTCAAGGTCCCGCCGTCCCCCCGGCAGCCTTCGGTAACCAGGATGTTGGTGGGGACAATCCCGGTGGGGTGAAACTGCACGGCCTCCATGTTCCCCAAAGGGACCAGGCCGGTATCTATGGCCAGGACCGCCCCCGAGCCGTCGTTGATCACGGCGTTGGTGGTTTCCCGGTACAGGCGGCCATAACCGCCGGTGGCGATCAAGGTGGCCTTGGCCAGATAGACCCGAAGTTCTCCGGTCTTCAGGCAGCGGGCCACTACTCCCATGCAGGAGGAACCGTCATGGATCAGGGAAAGGGCCTCAACCCGGTCATGGACGGTTACCCCCAATTGGACCACCACATTGTCCATGGTAAACAACAGGGTATGGCCGGTTCCGTCCGAGGTATAACAGGTCCGCCATTTGGCCGTGCCCCCAAAATCCCGGGCGGTAATCAGCCCTTCCCTTTCCTTGGCCTCCACTTTTTCGTATTGTTTTCCGGCCTTGAAATAGATGCTTTTGCCGGAGACCACCCGGTTCCAGGGAATGCCCCAATGGGCCATTTCCCGAACGGCCACCGGGGCGGTTTCGGCAAAGAGGCGGGCCACCTCCTGGTCGCATCCCCAGTCCGAGCCTTTGACCGTATCGGAAAAATGGATGTCCGGACAATCGCCGTCGCCCATGCAACAGTTCCCCAAAGAGGCCTGCATGCCTCCCTGGGCGGCCGAGGAATGGGAACGTCTGGGCGGTACGATGCTCAAACAAATCGCCTTAAAACCCCGGGAGGCCGCCTCGACAGCCACCCGTTCGCCGGCTAACCCGGCCCCAATGGATAATAAATCGGTATAGAAGGTTTCCAAAGTGCGCTCCTTTATAACACCAGCGTATAAAAAGAATAAAGGGTGACCGCCCCGATGATCAGGAAGATGAGGGTCAGGATATTTTCAAACCGTTTATAAAAAGGGCGGTTGGAACGGGTGATGATCCCCCATTTGACCCCCAGGCGATAAAAGCCGATGCCCACATGAAGCTCGATCATGGGAAGCAGGATGATATAAAAGACCAGCCAGAACCCGCCCTGGATGCGGGTCGCGCTTTTGGCCGCGGTGATCGGAAGATTGGTCAGGATGGTCCAGATATGGATGGAGCCCATGATGAGGATGATCATGGCCGTTAGGGCCTGGACGACCCACAGCCAGGTGTCTAAGTGGTGAAGTCTCCGGCTGTGCTGCCAGATGCTTTTTTGTTCCTGGCTGCGAAAGGGGAGTTTGCGGGCGGCCAGAATAAAATGGATCAAAAAGGTGGCCCCGATCAAAGGCCCGCCGGTCTGGGCCAGGTAGGTGTCCTCCAGGAAGCGGGCCAAGGCGTTCATGGCCCCCGGACCGAGGTTGATGCTGGCCACCAGGATCATGTGACTCCACATGAACAGGATCAGTCCGACGCCGGTCAGCATCTGTAAAAAATCAAGATAAGCGGC
>CAVYLJ010000010.1:0-24067 GCA_963769305.1 uncultured delta proteobacterium
ATCTTGTGGGATTGCGGGAGGTTTGCCCAGAGCTGGAATCCCCACATGAGGCCGTCGTCATCGCCCTTGCGGCATCTCCTGGTGGATGATGCCGCTGCCGGCGGTCATCCACTGCACGTCGCCCGACTCGATGACCCCCTTGTTCCCCATGCTGTCGCCGTGCTCCACCCGGCCGTGGATGACGTAGGTGATCGTCTCGATCCCCCGGTGCGGGTGCCAGGGGAACCCCTTCAGGTAGTCCGGGGGGTAGTTGGAATGGAAGTCGTCGAGCAGGAGGAAGGGGTCGAACAGGGGGACCTGGTAGTTGCCGAAGGCCCGTTTCAGATGGACGCCGGCCCCCTCGATGGTCGGCTTGCTCTTCCAGACTTTGCTGATCTTGCGCACGGAATTCATCTTTTTCCTCCAATCATAATAAAATTAAGGTTTATGAGCTCATGACCAATGCAGCGGTAGCCGCGGGAGGCCAGAAAGAACAATCGGGTCTTCAAAGGCATCCGCTGAGAGTGGCCGGCCATGGCTGAAGACTACGGGCTGTCCACTACCCCAGTCCTTGTAATAAATCTGTGTGCCGTCTTTGGTCGTGATTACGGGAATGAGATGCTCTCCTTCCTTTGGTCGAAGCGTTACTTCTTGGCCATTTCAGCCATTTTCACCGCCGGCAGGTTGGCAGCGAGATATGGCGACAGTAGTGTATCAAAGCAGAAGTGGGTGGCTCTTTTCTATCCGGGATTGGGAGGTCAATATTCTTCAATGACGTCAGTTCTCCGCCCCGAATGACAAAATAGCCCGATTTTAACCTTTTCGAGACCATCGATTCCGAGTCGGTAATGATTCCATAATGTTTATCTATCAAAGATAGAACGAGAAATCCATAGGGTAAAAACAGTATTTTGGGACTAAAGGGTATCTATTCTCAGATTTATCGCCGCCGCTGTGAATAAATTCGATTAAGGATCGCGGAAAGATTAAGTGTTCTGCTTGCATGAATAAATTCCTGGGAAAATCATCTTGATTTTCTTTTTGACGAAGCCCCCGGGAAACGTTACTATAAAAGCCGGAATATCGAATCATTTGCCCTCTCCGAACGGGGACATGAGAAGTTATGGCCCCAAATAATCTCAGGCACCGATACTTTTGTTGCCGATTTTTCTTGGAGCAGGGGATGATCCGGAATTCTTCCGGGGAGATAGGTTGGAGCAAGGTAAGGACTTTGAATTGGTCGACGGTACTGTGCCCACAATGAGCAGAAAATGAGTGAGATATCGGTCAGAGAGCCGGACTTCGAGAGCCTTTCCCAAATTCGTATTCTCGCCGAGCAGGTCTTTTCCAGGACCGCCTGCGCTCCCCTCGAACGGGGTAACAGCGTTGGCATCCTGAAGGACGCCAAGGAAAACTACCCGGCCTGGGTTGAGGCGATAAGCCAAGCCAGGGCCTACGTTCATTTCGAAAGCTACATCATACACGACGATGATGTGGGCGACAGCTTCGCCGATTTGCTTATGAAGAAAGCCCGGGAGGGAATCCGGGTCAGGGTGCTCTATGATTGGCTCGGTGCCTTTGGCAAGACCTCGCGCCGTTTCTGGCGCAGGTTGAAGGGTGCGGGGGTCGAGGTCCGTTGTTTTAATCCCCCCCGTATCGACAGCCCCTTCAGTTGGCTCACGCGGGATCATCGGAAGATGATCTCCGTTGACGGAGAAATCGCCTTTGTCACTGGTCTTTGCGTTGGCCGTATGTGGGTGGGGTCTCCGGAACGCTCCCTGGACCCGTGGCGCGACACCGGCGTGGTCATCCGGGGACCGGCGGTGGCCGATGTGGATCTCGCTTTTTCCCAGATGTGGAAGATTGCGGGTGAGCCGTTGCCGGACGGCGAGTTGAAGGATCCGGAGAATATTCCCGCGGCGGGAAATGTGGCCTTAAGAGTAGTGGCGAGCAGGCCGAACACGGCCGATCTTTACCGCCTCGATCAACTGATCGCCGCCCTGGCCCGCAACTCCCTGTGGCTCGCCGATGCCTATTTCGTCGGGGCTACCCCCTATATTCAGGCCCTTCGATCGGCGGCTCTCGATGGCGTGGATGTGCGGCTCCTTGTCCCGGGGAGTACCGATATTCCTATCTTGCGCGCTATATCCAGGACCGGTTATTATCCGCTTCTCGAGGCGGGCATCAGGGTGTTTGAGTGGAACGGCCCGATGATGCACGCCAAAACAGCCGTCGCCGACGGGCGATGGGCCCGCGTCGGCTCAACAAACCTTAATCTGGTGAGTTGGATCGGAAACTACGAGTTGGACATAGCCGTTGAAGATGAGGGGTTTGCCGGGGCGATGGAAGAAATGTATCTGGAGGATTTGACCGGGGCGACCGAAATCGTCCTGAGCGAACACAGGGTCCGCCCGGTACAAAAGAGACCGCGATGGTCCCGGGGACAAAAAAAACGGGGCACAGGAAGCGTAGGCCGCGCAGGGGTCGGCGCGATCCGTATCGGAAGTGCCGTAGGGGCTGCGATCACCAACCACAGGATACTGGGACCGGCGGAAGCCAAGATAATGCTTTTCGTCAGCATCACTCTTTTTGTCCTGTCGGCCATCGCCGTAATTTTTCCGAGACTGATCAGCGCACCTGCCGCATTTTTGGGTACCTGGCTGGGCATTTCTCTCGGGATCAGGGCCTACAGATTATATATGAAGCACATCCGCGAGGGGGCGGGGCTTTCGGACAAGGAATGATGTTAAATCGTTTGCGTCCTTGGCGCCTAAGGGTCCGGCCTTATAGACCGTTTGCCGAGATACAGAATGAAATCGATGTTCGTGAAAGTTGCTCCGAACCGCCCGCCCACCCGCGGTTTCTTCTCCATAAGAGGCAAAACACCCCGTAAGCAGGCCCAGGTTGATCCCCAAGCCCCGGAGGAGGCCTCGTTCAGAATAGTAACCTACAATGTCCACAAGTGCCGCGGACTTGACCGGAGGGTCAGACCGCAAAGGATTGTGGAAATCCTTGGCGAGATAAATGCCGACATTATCGCCCTGCAAGAAGTTTTGAATGGTGACCATGGCCGGAGCGACGAGAACCAGGCCCGTTTCATTGCCGAAGAGCTGGGACTCCATTTCGCCTTCGGAGAAAACCGGCGGCTGAAAGGCAGCGGATACGGCAACGCCATTCTCAGCCGGCTTCCTCTAATCATGGCGGAAAACTACGACCTGAGCCATGGGCGGCGTGAAGAGCGGGGATGCCTGCGGACCGATATCGCTCTTTCGAACTCACAGGTTCTCCATATTTATAATGTCCATCTCGGCACTTCCTACTTTGAACGCCGCCACCAAGGGTGCAAACTGGTGGAGTCCGACATACTCACCCGTTTGGATGTCACCGGTCCCCGCATTTTACTGGGAGATTTTAACGAATGGCTTCCGGGGCTTTCGACGCGACTATTCAGGGACCATTTCGGGAGCGTCGACCTCCGCGCCTGTCTTGGCCGTCGAAGGACCTATCCGGGGGCACTTCCCTTTCTCCATCTCGACCACATCTACTTCGACGATTCGCTTGCGTTGAAGCGAGCGGCGGTTTACCGGTCCGGAAAAACGCTCCTGGCCTCGGACCACCTCCCGCTGATGGCCGATTTTCATCTAAGAGGTACCTGATCGTCATGGGGGTCAAGCGTGGAGACGTCGGAGTCGCTGGGGTGAGTCGTCAAAATATTCCGGTAAGGTCCGGGCAGGATTGAAACGGGCAGGAGTAAAAGGTCGATGGACTCCCTTTGGTTCGGGGGCTGATCGCTTTAACCGGTTTGAACTCGAACCACTTGATTATTCAACCTGAAACCAACTTGTCCGATTACGGACAGTTTTAAATTTAAGCATAAAAGTTTCTGAATGAAATGGATAGCGGGTACTGGTAGGTAGGGATTAGATGAAAAATACGGGTTTCACCTTATTGCATTTGACGCCTCGGCGAACGAAAATATCCTTAAGGACGGTGGATAAGCCATCAAAGAAAAATTCGTCCTACTCTGCAGAAAGGAGGGCTCATGGCCTTAAAAACGCAACCCCTGGTATGGGTAAAGGACAATGCGGGAAACAGATTCTTATGCCCCTTGGATGCATTAGTGGATCCCAATTCACTGAGCGAAAAGGAAAAAATGAATTGCGTGGATGACGCATCAAAACTTAAAGATCCCAAAAGCGTCAAGGGCGAAGGAAAAATCAAATATTTTTCCTAACCGAAGGGGAAAAATCCTCAAAAATTCTTTCCGGCCCGGCTTCCCAGCCGGGTCCTTTTTATTTGATCGAGAAAAATGAAGATACCGGTCTCTGGGGCCTGGTCGCGTTATGGGTTCCATTCTTCCCGGCGCAGGTAATGTAATCGGCTGCGCTTTGGGTGCTCTGGTAGGATCGAATCTTGTTAAGTCGCAATTTTAACTCCCACCAGCATCTCGCCTCTCCTTTAAGCAACATGGGCGAAGTGCCTAATTCTCATGGTTGGGCTTCAGCCGATTGAGTCAAAGGGTATACACGACATACGGACGTCTGATCGAATGGCCTGATATTAAAAGGCCATGATCCACTTTCCTGGAGAGTTTGCGAAAGCCCCCCTTTGAAGCATCGATCATCCCCACTCTTTTGGGGATGATCGAGCTTATCTAAAATAGCCCAGAAAGAGTTCAAAAGGTTCCGGGCTGACCCGGATAATCCCGGCAAAAGGGTGCTCTAAAGCCGAAATCAGCAAGAGGACCAGGGTGACCGATCCGGCCAAGAATATGACAATCAACGCCTGGGCCCAAACATTCCTGGTCCCGAAAAAATAGCTGTAGACAATGGTAATAAACCCGCCGGCGTATAACACCAGCCACATGAAGGAGGGTAATGATTGTCTGGCGCTGGCCATGCGCTCTCTTTTGGCATCGGCGAAAACGATAAAGGTGGACAGGGCCTGTTCAAACCAGATCCTGTCCGTCTCGCCTTTAGGTGTGTACTTATAGAAAAGGTTCCAGAGTTTATCATGTTGAATTTTGGGTTCTTCATTGAATTTTCCCTTATCCATTTCGGGAAATTCTTTTTCGATCATGGTCCGCGCATACTCCTTCAATAGCCCCATCACTTGGCTTCGGGTCGGCTCCCGAAGATTGGACGAGACCCGGTATAAGTCACCCAAAGAGGCGGCCTCTTTTTCGACCCTGCCCTCGGCTGTCTGGTATTGTCCATAAACCGCAAAAACGATAAAGGCCATCAGAACGGCATAGATGACTCCCACCACGGCATAGACAAATCCGGCCACGTCGTTGTGGCTTTCCAGGGTAGCGACGGTGACGTTGCTTCTGACCAATAACATGCCCAATAAAGACAACCCGATTACTAAAAATAAGGCACCGGAGGCGATAAGCCAGTCTGTCATGTCTTTATCCTTTCTGCTCAGCCAGGCTGAAAGAGACTCGGGTAAAGCGTGCTCAGCGTTTCTAACGAGTCACGCTTTCAGCGTGTCGAGTGGTCGGTAATATTCAATTCTTATGTTGCAACCTATTTTATGCTCTCAGTGATGTCGTCCAGAGACCGTTCGGGGTGGAGCGCCACCAGAAAATCACTACAGGGTAAACAGAGTATATTATTTCGAAGAAATCGATCTGTCCCGCGATACAGAAAAAAAACTTTAGATTCCGGATATTCCTCCCGGAAGGATAAAAGCCCCCGGAGGTCGGCCGGACGCACCTGTCTCGTATTCTTGACCTCTAAGGCCCAGAGGCCATCCGGTCCGTAAACGACAAAATCTACTTCGACCCCGGATCTGGTACGCCAAAAGAATAACTCTCTTTTGATTTTTGAATAAGCACTCCAGGCCCGAAGATGCTGGGCCACGAGGCTCTCGAGCGCTTGTCCTTCAATCTCTTCAGGTCTGTCCAGCGGACCTTTCGGCCTCAAGGAACGGAAGACACCGACATCAAACAGATAATACTTCGGATGACCGGCAAGCCTTCGTTTTGCCCTTTTGGTAAATATTTCCAGGCGCCAGCTCAACAGGACATTCTCCAAAATTTCCATATAACCTTCAACGGTCTTTCGTTCCACCTGACACTCACGGGCTAAGTTACTGATATTCAAAATAGATGCCTGGGAAAAACTCACAGCCTCCAGACATCGAGAAAAATTGCCTATATTTCTTACCAAAGCTTCCATCTGAACTTCTTCTCGAAGGTACAAGGCCGCGTAAGCTTGAAGAACGTCTGCCGGATTTTCGGACGCCAGAACAATCGGCAGAAGACCGTACTGCAAGGCCTGCTCAAAATTAAACCGGGGTCCAAGTTCCGCTGCCATGAAAGGATGCATGGTGCGCAGTACGGCCCTTCCCCCTAAGAGATCCACCCCGCTTCTTTTCAGCTTTCGAGCACTCGACCCGGTAAGCACAAAAGTCAAATCCTTCTTGGATTCGATCAGGCTATGAATGACCGTAAGCATTTCAGGTATCCTTTGGATCTCGTCAATAATTACCTGAGCGGGAAAAGATCGGCCTTCCACCAATTCCCTTAACCGTTCAGGATAGGCAGAAAAAAAACGGTTCCGCTCAGGGTCCAGGAGATCTAAATAGAGCGCCTCGGGAAAGGATTGACGTACGAAAGTCGATTTCCCGGTACCTCGAGGTCCGAAAAGGAAAAAATTGGTATCCGGAACTGTTAAAAATCGAGTCACTAATTCCATTTTGCGCCTCAAATTGGAGTTTTTGATTCCAATTTACAACATGGGAGATTTTGAATCAAGTAAAAATTTCAATCCGGGTATTCGTTTCCCTTTCTTGGGGCGAGCGGCTATCTGGCCAGGGGCTTTCCAGGGAATAAAAGAAAGTGGCTAATTGAATGTTCGACTTGCAGTTCAGCCACTTGAGATTGGATATCGAAGAACGGATGGCAAAGAATTTTTAGGCAAGGATGTCGCGGTTGGGACGGGTTAAACCAAAATTTTACCTAGGATTCCACAACTGAAAACCTTCCTTGGCAATCTATGAGCGCGGATTAAAATTAAATATGGAAAAAATGGATTGGAAGTATTATAGTTTATTTATGAAGCCGATAACCGTAGAAGTAATTACCAATATGATCACCGTGTTGGGCCATTGCCGCTCCTGCAAGTCACTCTTTGACGAGTCCGGCATTGAAAGCGAGGTGCATAAAGAAGCCCTCGATGAGTACCCGAAGGAGTTAAAAGAGGAATTCCTCCAGCTTTCTGATTGGATCCGTGAACTTGCCCGCCTCTACCGGCACCGCATCAGCGTCAGTATCATCGACGCCAAATCCTTTCTGGGGATTTATAAGGCCCTTAGGCACCGGTTCCGCCAGTATCCGGCCTTCATCATCGACAAGAAGGATGTCCTGGTGGGCTGGGATCGGCAGAAGCTTTCCGATATCCTTGACGCGCACATACAAAGAGACCGGCTGCAGCACACCCCCGCTTGATCCCGTCGCGGGTCAAATCTTCATCCTTCACAAGGCGCCATTATCCGAGATCCGGCCCTCCTCAACAAAAAATTTTATTGACCGGATTACCTGGAATTTTGTGCCTTTCCGGAAGAAAGACACAAACCCAATCGTCCTTCGGACCAAGACCTTAGTTTCCGCCGTATGCGGATCGAGGTTTCTCAGAGTCCTCCGGAGCCTGAGAAACAATGTAGGTTAATCCTGTCAGGCTAAAGATGACCGGTCTGTTTTCCCTAAAGATTCAAAAAGGGGGGACGCTTGTTGGTGGACAAAAGTCCTTCTTCGATGCGATCCAAGACCTTTTGTTTCTCTTCCGGAAATTTATATCCTTCGTAATCGTGGGTAAACACCAAACGGCCGCGCCGGTCGGTCCAGTAATTGCCCGCATGATCGAAACAGACCCGCGAGGTCACGTTCAGTTCTTCTATCATTCGTTTAAGCTCGAGCATCTGCTCCTGGGGCGTGAGCGTTTGGAATGAACCCTCTTCCGCCGCTTGAAACATGGGGGTTTCCGGAGCAGGATAAAAGGGCCGGGAGCGAATATAGTGGGGGTTGATGGCGCTTAATACCCGGGCCGTATGGAGGGCATGATTTTCCCACCGGGCGCGACCGCCCAGCCCGGGCATCCAGTACTCGGAGAGCTGAAAACCGGCCTCCATGGCCTTGCGGCCGCCTTTGATATGGTCCTCGGCGGTCACGCCCTTTTTGACCTCTTTGAGCAGTTCGTCATCGCCGGTTTCCAATCCCACGTGCAGCCGGTCAAGGCCGGCCTGGCGAATGGCCGTCAGCTCCTCGGGCTTTTTTTGCGCCAGCGTTCTGGACCGGGCATAGGAAGTCACCCGGACGATGGAGGGAAAGGTGGTCCTCAAGGCGCGCAGCACCTCCACCAGATTATCGGTGGGCATGATCAAACTGTTGGCATCCTGCACAAAGGCGGTTTTAGCGCCCGCAAGCAGCCAGTGATAGACCATGGCCAATCCCTGATGATATTCGAGCTCCGGATGGCGGCCCATGAGGGCCACCACCGCTTCCCGGCTGATGGCGCCGCCCGGGGCCAAATCGTTGACCAGGGCGGCAATGGCCTCGATGTCCTGCTTGATTTCGGCAACCGAACGGAGCTCGAATTTTTCCGTTTTATACATGGAGCAAAACCCGCACCGGTTCCACGGGCAGTTGCGGGTGAATCGGACCAACAGCGAAGAACTCCCCCCTTCGCTGGGCGGCCGGTACACACCGGTTTCAAAATTGTACTTTTCAGAAGCTTGAAATGACATTTTAAATCCTAACCGTAAATCATGGTTTTTGGTTTCAGACACTATTTAATACCTGTGAAAGTTGTCCGCTGAGCTGCACCTCTATGAAAGGCGAACGGTTCAAAAATTTCTCCTTCCATCTTTTTCGATAATACAGTAACATTTTAACACAAATCCTTATTCAGGGGAAAGGAGATTCCTTCCAATGGCGGAAATCGAATTACCCAACCAGGAAGAACTGGAAGAGCAGAAAGGAAAGGCCTTTACCCGAAGGGTGGCCCTGGTCACGGCCATTTATGCCGTCTTTCTGGCCGTTACTTCTTTGGGCGGAAACAATGCCATGAAGGAAATGCTCCTGGCCCAACAACAGTCCTCCGATCAATGGAGTTTTTATCAGGCCAAAGTCGTCCGGGAACATTTCTATCGGAGTCAAAAAATCAGGTTGGAGGCGGAATTATTTGAGAGAAAGGACTCCATGAGACCGGAGGTAAAAGAGCGCTTTGAAAACCTGTTAAAAAAGATGGGGGAAGAGGAGGGCCGTTATAACAGGGAGAAAAAAGAGATCGAAGCGGAGGCCAAAAAACTGGAAAAGGAACGGGACCTCTATCGAGCCAAGGACCCCTATTTTGATTATGCCGAGGTCTTATTACAGATTTCCATTATCCTGGCGTCCATTGCCATCCTTTCCACGTCCAGACCGATCTTTATTTTCTCCATCATTTCGGCGATCTTGGGCTGTTTTCTCTCTTTCAACGGGTTTCTGATGATTTTCAGAATACCGTTTTTTAGGAGTTAAAAACTACCCCTGCTTTTTATCCGGGGGTTTTGGAGAAAGCCGTTCCACCACCTTGTCATAATAAACCTGATTTTCTTCCAGCAGGGGGGAGACCGGCCGCATCATGTTCAGTTTCATGATCTTGAAGTTGAGTTTTTTCA
This sequence comes from uncultured delta proteobacterium, assembly GCA_963769305.1. Lineage (GTDB taxonomy): Bacteria > Desulfobacterota > RBG-13-43-22 > RBG-13-43-22 > RBG-13-43-22 > RBG-13-43-22. The sequence continues at coordinate 9,643 of CAVYLJ010000010.1, forward strand.
TTACCCGGTATTTCTCATCCACGTCTTCTATCCCCTCCAACAAATCCCGCAAGCGGACGATCTCCTTCTTGAGTTCCACTTCCGGGGGCAGGCAATCGGCGTTCTTTAAGATTTTATAGGCCAGACGCAATTCTTCGGGGATGCCGCTGTCGTCATCCAATTGCAAGGGTTTTCCTTTTCCGGGCAGGTCATCCAGTTCACCGTTCCTGATGGCTTCCTGGATTTTTCTTTCGGCGATGATGTGGGAGAAAAACATGAAGCATTCAACTCCTAAAATGGGTTCAAGGATTCCAGGATTCGAGGGTTCAAGGGTTCGTTTAAGTTCCATGCCTTTCACTTGAATCCTTGGCCCCTCGACCCCTTGAATCCTTTTCTTTGATCACCCCCCAATTTTGGACATCTGGCGCTGACACTTTCTGGGAAGGGGACTCAACTCAACCGGGTGTTCTTTGGGCTTTTGGGTGATGGCCTCCTGGATGATCGCCTCCAAAACCTCATCCGAGGCCCCCTGGCGCAGGGGGGTTCGCAAGTCGCTCTCGTTATCGGAAAAGATACAGACCCTCAGCCGCCCTTCGGCCGTCAGCCGAAGCCGGTTGCAGGTGGGACAAAAATGTTCGCTGATGGGGCTGATCAAACCGATTTCACCGGCGGCCCCCTCGTAAGCCATCCGTTTGGCCGGACCGTCCAGGCCCTGGCCGTTAACCGGGGAAAGGGGCCCCAGGGTCTGCAATGTTTTCAGGATTTCTTCCGAAGAAAGAAACCGTTCGGTCTTCCAGCCGTTTTCCTGTCCCACCGGCATAAATTCGATAAAGCGGATATGGTACGGTTTTTCATAAGACAACCGGCCGAAAGAAAGGATTTCATCGTCGTTGATCCCCTTCAAGGCCACCACATTGATTTTGATCGGCGAAAACCCGACTCGTTGCGCCTCTTGAATGCCTTCCCAGACCCGGTCAAAAAAATCATACCGGGTGATCTCGGCATATTTTTGGGGATTCAAGGTGTCCAGGCTGATGTTGATCCTCTTGACGCCCGCCTCCCACAAGGCCTGGGCCTGCTCGGCTAAAAGCACCCCGTTGGTGGTCAGGCTGATGTCCCTGATACCCGGTATCTTTCGGAGAGAGGAGATAAAGCCCAGGATATTTTTTCGGACCAGGGGTTCCCCCCCGGTGAGACGGATTTTTTCAATACCCAGCCGGACACTCAACCGGGCCAGCCTTAACAATTCTTCATAGGTCAGGATATCCTCATGGAACAGTTTCGGAACCCCCTGTTCGGGCATGCAATAGACGCAGCGCAGGTTGCAGCGGTCGGTTAAGGAGATCCTCAGATAATTAAGACGTCGGTTATAAGGGTCCAGAAGCATGGTTGAACATCCATCGGTTTTAAGGTTGCATAATTATGTCTTTTTTTACATAATAGTGTCTGAAAGAATTTCTGTCAACTTTTAGCTGATGACACTATAGGGATCATCTCCAAAAGCGCCGGCGATGATCGAAGGATTCAAGGGAAAATCAGAAGGTTTTTATCAAAAATCAATCACTTGACCCCTTGAATCCTTGAATTCTCGACCACTTTCTCCCAACTCATTGGGAGAGAACCAAATTATATCCTATGAAACCATTCTTCCAGGTAAAAACATCAAAAGAAGTTTTTCAAATCATTGAAACCTTCCCTTCTCTGTCCAAAGAACGGATCCCTCTCCACGAAGGTTTAAACCGGGTCCTGGCCGAAGATATCCTTTCGCCCGAAGACCTCCCCCATTTCCCGAGGGCGACCATGGACGGCTATGCGCTGCGGGCCAGGGATACCTTCGGGGCCTCGGAGGCCGTTCCGGCCCTGGTGACCTTGTCCGGAGAGATCGCCATGGGTCAGGAGGTACGGACCCCGGTGGAGGCCGGCCATTGTTTCCGTATCGCCACCGGCGGGATGCTGCCGCCGGGCGCCGATGCCGTGGCCATGGTCGAACATTCTCAAATCCTCGATCAGCAAACCATCGAGATCTATAAACCGGTTTCTCCCTTGGATTACGTCATCCAGGTCGGAGAAGACATCAAAAAAGGGGAGACTGTCCTGCCTGCCGGCCGGCCTCTGCGGCCTCAGGACCTCGGTCTTCTGGCCGGCCTGGGGATCCTGGAGATTTTGGTCTATCGACGGCCCAAGGTGGCCATCATTTCCACGGGCGATGAAATTGTGCCGATAGAGGAAAAACCCGGCCCCGGGTTTATTCGGGACATTAACGCCGTAACCCTTCAGGCCCTGACGGCCCAGGCCGGGGCCGTCCCGGAATTTTTAGGCCGCACCAAGGACCATTTTATCGATCTTAAGGCCCAATGCCAAAAAGGGCTGGACCAGGCCGATGTGATCCTCATCTCCGGCGGAAGTTCCGTGGGGGCCCGCGATTTCACCCTGGAGGTCATCCACAGTTTCCCCGGGTCCGAAATCCTGGCCCACGGCATCTCCATCAGTCCGGGCAAACCCACCATTCTGGCCCGGATCGAAGATAAGATCCTCTGGGGCCTGCCGGGCCATACCGTTTCGGCCATGGTTGTTTTTTCCCTTTTTGTCAGGCCCTGTTTAAACCGGCTGGAAGGCAAAAAGCCGGGCAGGCAAATTCCCAGGGTAACAGCCCGATTGACCAGGAATATCGCCTCGGCCCAGGGCAGAGAAGATTATGTCCGGGTTTCGCTTGCCGAAGGCGAGGCCGGCTGGGAGGCCGTACCGATCCTCGGAAAATCCGGGCTTATCTCCACCATGGTCCGGGCCGACGGGATCATCAAAATCGATCAAAATTGTGAAGGACTGGAAAAGGGAGAATGGGTGGAAGTGTGGTTGTTTTGATAAATAAAGTAGGGTTCCAGGATTCAAGGATTCAGGGAGTTCAAATGGGTTTATGGGCTTATGCTTTCGAGCCTTTCACTTGAATCCTCGAACCTTGACCTTGACCCCTTATTACGAATTACGAGGTAAGGCCTATGAAACGTAAAATCTTTATCTCCATATGAAACCGCTCACAGAGGCCCAGGACATTTTTTTCAACTGTCTGGACTACGGCCGAATGTTGGAAAAGGAACGGATCCCGACCCCGGAAGGCCTGGGGCGGATCCTGGCGGAACCGGTCTTTGCCTGCTTTTCTTCGCCCAACTTCCATGCCGCGGCCATGGACGGGATTGCCCTGAAGGCCGAAGACACCTTCGGGACCACCATCGACCAGCCCAGACAATTTCAAATCGGCCGGGAGGCCTTTTGGATCAACACCGGGCAGCCCATGCCGGCCGGGACCAATGCGGTGATCATGGTTGAACAGGTTCTTCAGATGGAAGGAGATCGGGTGGAACTCCAGGCGGCGGCCTATCCCTGGCAATATGTGCGCAAGATGGGGGAGGATCTGGTGGCCACCGAACTCCTTTTGCCCCAGGGGCATCGCGTCACGGCCTATGACCTGGGTGCCTTGATTGCCGGAGGGGTCTTTGAAATCTGGGCGGTTCAGAAACCCAGGGTCGTCCTGATCCCTACCGGGTCCGAATTGGTCGAATGGGATGAGGTGAAGGATAGACCCTTGCCCCCGGGAAAGGTGCCGGAATACAATACCCTGATCCTTTCCGGACTGGTGCGTGAATGCGGGGGGGAATCGATCCGCTGGCCCATTGTTCAGGACGAAAAGGAATTTATCCGGGAAGCCCTGGCCGAAGCCTTGACCACGGACAGTCACATGGTCATCGTCAACGCCGGATCTTCGGCCGGCAGCAGGGATTACAGCCTGTCGGCCATTGAGAGTCTGGGAAAGGTTCTGGTCCACGGGGTGACCATCATGCCCGGAAAACCCACCATCCTGGGAATTATTCAAGGCAAGCCGGTGATCGGCAATCCGGGGTACCCGGTTTCGGCCACCATCTCCTTTGAACAGTTCGCCCGTCCGGTGCTTTATAAGATGCAGGGGATCCTGGCGCCGGAACGGAAAAAGGTATCGGTTTATCCGGCCCGGTCTTTCCCTTCCAAATTGGGACAGGAAGAATTTTTACGGGTCAATCTGGGTCTGGTGGGGGATAAGGTCATTGCCAATCCTTTGCCCCGGGGGGCCGGGACCATCACTTCCCTGACCCGGGCCGACGGCATTCATTCGCATCCCCATGAATTCGGAGGGGATCAATATGGAAGAGCCGGTCCAGGCCGAACTGTTGCGGGAGGAAGAAGTCCTGGCTCGAACGGTGGTCATTGTCGGCAGCCATGACAATACCCTGGACCTCCTGGGGAATTTTTTAACCAGGCAATTTCCGAATTTCCGCCTGACCTCCAGCAATGTGGGCAGTACCGGAGGTTTGATGGCCCTCAAACGGGGGATCGCCCATGTGGCCGGTTCTCATCTGCTTGATCCGGAAACCGGAAAGTATAACACCACCTATATCCGGCGATTGATCCCCGACGTGCCGGTAAAGGGGATCAATCTGGTGTTGCGTCAGCAGGGATTGATCCTGGCCAAAGGAAATCCCAAAAAAATTATCGGGCTGGAAGACCTGGTCCGAAAAGACCTCTCCTTCATCAACCGCCAGGCCGGGTCCGGGACGCGCATATTATTGGATTTTCGTCTCAAGGAATCAGGCCTTGATCCGTCCCTGATCCGCGGCTATGAAGAGGAGGAATTCACCCACATGGCCGTGGCCGTGGCCGTGTTAAGCGGCCGGGCCGACGTGGGCTTAGGGATTTATGCCGCGGCCCGGGCCTTGGATTTGGATTTTATTCCCGTGGTCCAGGAGGAATACGATCTGGTCATTCCGGAAAAATACTGGGGAGAAGAAAAAATTCAGGCCCTGCTTTCCGTAATCCGTTCCAAAGATTTTCAGGAGGCCGTCAAGGCCCTGGGCGGCTATGACCTTTCCCTCACCGGAACCGTTGTTTTTTGAAGGACCTTTATGAACAAAAGCACATTCGCCACTCCGGTCGAAGACCGCTATTTTGAAGATTACCCGGCCGGAGCGGTTTATGAATTCGGTCCCATAACGGTCGAGGAGGATGAAGTCATTGCCTTTGCCAAGCGCTTCGACCCCCAGCCCTTTCATATGGACCCAGAGGCGGCCAGACAGTCGGCCTTCGGCCGTCTGATCGCCAGCGGCTGGCACACGGCCAGCTTGATGATGCGGCTCTTTGTCGACCATTATCTCTCGCGGGTGGCCAGTCTCGGCTCACCGGGTGTTGATGAGCTCCGCTGGCTGAAGCCGGTTTTCCCCGGCGACCGGCTCTCGGCCCGGGTGACAGTTCTGGAAGCAACTCCCTCCCGTTCCAAGCCGGATCGGGGGATTATCCGTTCGCAGGTCGAGGTGCTGAACCAGCATCACGAAGTCGTCATGACCTTGAAGGCCGTCAACATTCTGAGCCGCCGGGTGAGCCCGGATAGCGATTGACGGCTGTAATGATGGCCTTACCCCATTATAAAACCCTTTATTACCAAGGAGAACATCCATGAAGTTGTTTGAACCGATAACCATCAGGGGCATGAGTTTAAGAAACCGTATCGTCCTGCCGGCCATGCAACTGATGCTGGGATTAAAAAACCGGCGTGCCCGTGCTTTTTATTTAGAAAGGGCCAGGGGGGGCGTCGGGGCCATCATCATGTGCGCCACTTCAGTGGACCTCTTTATCGACGATGCGGCCTGGGGTCGGCCCGAGGGTGTTCTCCAGTTTATGGAAGGCATGCGATCTTTTACCCGGGAGGTCAGGGAGGCCGGGGCCCGCATAGGCATCCAACTCTGGCACGGCAACCAGTTGCCCGCCGGGAGCGGCGCCGTAATGGTCCCCGGTAGCCAATGGGTGGCCCCTTCGCCCGTGGACGAGAAGAGGGCCTTGACCCGGGAGGAGGTTCAATCCATTATACACAAATTTGCTTTGGCCTCGGCTGCGGCCCGGGAATCGGGTTTCGATTTCATAGAAGTACATGGCGCCCATGGCTATCTTGTCTGCCAGTTTTTTTCAGGGGCGGACAATAAACGGACAGACGAATATGGGGGCGATCTCCGGGGGAGGATGCGCTTTGGCCTGGAAACGGTCGGTTCCATAAGACAAGCCGTGGGAAACGATTTTCCCATCTTTTACCGGATCGGCGCAGAGGAGAAGAGGCCCGGCGGCATCACGATCAAAGAGAGCCAGTCCTTTGCCTTGGAACTGGAAAAAGCGGGGGTCGATGCCTTTGATGTCTCCATAGGTCTTCCGACGGGAAGAAACGCCTCACCCAGCAAGCGGGCCAAGATGGGCACCTTCGTTTTTTTGGCGGAGGCCATAAAAAAGTCGGTTTCCGTTCCCGTGATGGCCGTGGGCCGGATTAATCTGCCGGAAGTGGCCGAGTCGATTTTGGAAGAAGGACGGGCCGACCTCATCGGCATCGCCCGGCAGTTGGTCACCGATCCGGAGTGGCCGAACAAAGTTAAGGAAGGCCGGGCCGGGGAGATCGTGGCCTGCAATTCGTGCAATGCCTGTTTTGTGCCCATGAGAAGCGGCACCTGGAAACCCGGCGACCCCATCTGTAGGGTCAATGAGCGGGCAGGCAGAGAGGTCGACACTCTTCCTTTTTGTCCTTGACCCCTGTTGATAGGGTATTTATATTAAAATCAGGGAGAGAATTGGGGCAATCGGCCGGGAAAACACAATAGGTCATCAATTCCACCGAAAGTTTGAAGTAAGGAGTACTTCCTGAGTCGATTTAGTAATCGGTCAAAGAAATTTTTTTTCAGAAAGGGAGGGTCTTATACATGTTTACTGAGAAATTGGTTCCGAATATCGAACATCGGTTGTCCACCTGGGTAAGGATTCAAGAGGGGCTGAAAAAAAGGCCGCGACCGGAGCAGAAACCAACGATCACCATTTCCCGTCAGTTCGGTGCCGAGGCCTTTCCTTTGGCCGAGGCCTTAAAGGATCTTCTTGAAAAGAAGACGGGAGATGCCTGGACGATCTTCGACAAGTCCCTGATCGAAAAGATCAGCAGCGAAACCTCCCTTTCCGAGCAATTGTTGACCAGCATCGGAGAGGCCTCCAAGGCCTTAGACGCCCTGGCCACGATGATTCCCGGCATGCTTACCCACAGCGACGCCTTTAAGGTCCTGACCCGTTATGTCATGCGGATCGCCCTTGACGGCAATGCCATCATCATCGGCCGGGGTGGGGCTATCCTCACTCAGCACCTCCCTCATTGCTTTCATTTCCGCCTCGATGCGCCCCTGGAACACCGAATCCGCTCCATCCAGAAACGTCTGAATATCCCTTATGAGAAGGCGAAGAAATTGGTGATCGATAACCAGAAAATCAGCGAACGGTTCATCGAGGACCTCCTCAATAGCTCGGTTGCCGACACCCGTTTTTATCATGCCGTGTTTAACAGCAGCAAGAGCGAGGTGGCGAGAGTGGCCCGCAGCGTTCTCTGTCTGGCCTTTGATAATTAACCCTTCATCAAGCAGGATTGTGAGAGGGCCTCAATAGGAAAAAAATAAATGTCTCTTTGTGTGGTGAGGCTAAGGCATTTTATAAACCAGGGAATTAATGTTCATACCGGCCCCGACGGAAGCAAAGACCGCGATGTCTCCTGAATGAAGGACATGGTTGTTCAGCTTTCCCTTTTGCAGGAGATCAAAGAGGGTGGGCAGGGTGGCCACCGAGCTGTTTCCCAGCCAGGAAATCGTCATGGGCATGATGTCCGCAGGGCTTTTGTCTATCCGGTATAATTTGAACAATCGTTTCAGGATGGCTTCGTCCATCTTTTGATTGGCCTGGTGAATCAAGACTTTTTTTACGTCGGACAGGGAAAGGCCCGCCTTATCCAGACTTTGTTTTACTGTCTCGGCCACTGTCTTGACGGCGTACTTGTATATCTCGTGGCCGTTCATTTTGAGAAACAGCCTGTTTTCATAAGAACCGGGTTTATAGGATGGGCTCATCCGCAGCAGATAGGCCTCGTCAAAGGTGTCCGAGCGGGTGACATGGGCCAGGATTCCCACGGCTTGGTCGGTGGCTTCAACCAGGGCGGCACCGGCCCCATCCGAGTAGATCATGCTGTCTATATCATGGGGGTCCGAAATCCTGGAAAGAGTTTCCGCCCCGATGACCAGCACCTTTTTGGCGTCCCCGGACTTGATATAATAATTGGCCAGGATCATCCCCTGCAGCCAGCCGGGACAGCCGAAGAGGGCATCAAAGGCAACGGTATAAGGGTTCTTTATCCTTAATTTGTGCTTTACCCGGGCTGCGATGGAGGGGACGGTGTCGGATCTTGGGTTATCGTCTTTCACGTCCCCGAAATTATGGCCCACGATGATGCAATCAAGGCTTTCCCTGTCCACTCCTTCCAAAGCGGCTTCCGCCGCTAAAAAGGCGATATCGGATGTGACCAGGTTATCGGTCACCACTCTTCTTTCGTTGATGCAGGTTATTTCTTGGAATTTTTCAATGATTACGGCGTTCGATTTTTCCAGCTTCATCCTGTTGGCACCATAGAATTCATGGTCCAGGAAATACTCATTGGCGATGTTTATCGTCGGAATAGTGCTGCCCGTTCCAGTAATAATCGTATTCGGCATAAAAAATTCAGACTCCCTTATCTGAGAATATTGGGAAAAATTTGCTTACCCGTGGAAGGCTTTATTCTGAGGATTTGAAAAGGTGTGCGCTGAAAAATCAAAGTCCTGCAGGGGTGGTGAGTTCGGGTCTTGAGTCCTCGAAAGGAAAAGTGAAGCCTTCCGGCACAATACACCCAAGCCAATTCCATTTAACCATTTATTTTATCATAAAAAGAATAAGAGTAAAGAAAAAAACGCTCACCCTACATTCGGGCCTGTTGCCAAAAGTGAAGGATGCAGGCTTTTTTTGCCTTGACATCAAAGCGCCGCCGGGTTATCTTATAAATGTAAAAGGCCATGAAGGCTAAACTTGGGTAGCAACCCGAGAAAACTTCGTGGCCTTTTTTTGTTTTCAGGGGTTGCCTAAACGAGGGTCTATTTTTTATAAGCCCATAGAATAATATTAAAAATGAGGACATTGAAAAAAGGTTATGCACGTCCCGGATGGATTTTTAACTAATGCCATAAATCTAACCACGGCGGTAATTTCCGGGTTAACCTTGGCCCTGGCCCTTAAAAAGGCCAAACAGGAACTGTCCGAAAAAGAAATTCCCCTGGTAGGGGTCACAGCCGCCTTTATTTTCGCCGCCCAGATGATCAATTTTCCGGTAGCCGGGGGAACCAGCGGCCATTTTTTAGGGGCCGCCCTGGCCTCCATTCTGCTGGGGCCCTGGCTGAGTTTTATCATCATGTTTTTAGTACTGGTCTTACAGTGCCTGGGGTTTGCCGACGGGGGATTAACGGCTTTGGGGTCCAATATCGTCAACATGGGCTTGATCGGAGGGATAGGAAGTTACTTGATCTTCCATTTTTTTCAATTCCTTTTTCCGAAAAACAGGCGGGGATTCCTCCTGGCCTCGGCCCTGTCCGCCTGGTTTTCGGTGGTCCTGGCCTCTTTGGCTTGCGCCCTTGAGCTGGGGCTTTCCGGGACTTCCCCCTTCGCCCTGGTCATCCCTTCCATGATGGGCTTCCATGCCTTGATCGGCATTGGGGAGGCGTTGATCACCACGGCTATTTTATCGGCGATTTTGGCGGCCCGTTCTGATTTAATCCGCACCTGGAGGGCGGGAAGACCAATTTTAAAAATCGCGGCCACGGAACCGTCAAGGGTGTCGGTCCCGGAATGATAAAACTGGAGATAGGAATATGGTAAGAATAGAGCCGAAAAGAAAATACCGGTCTATCCTGGGTGGCAACGTCTTGATTCTTTTTCTCCTATTTTTTCTCCCGGAGGCTGTAAAGGCTGAGATGGTTGCCCCTCTGGTGACCGATGACGCCGAAAAGGGTGAGTTCGTGGGTCCTCTGGTGACCGATACCGCCGAGCCCTTGGAGGAATATCAGTTTTCTTTCCAGGTGACCTCTTCGCTTTTTATAAAACAAGGCCGTTACGATCAAGATGGTGCCCTCAAATATTCCCCCAGTGGAGACCGGGGATACCAGTCGGTTACCATCCTTAAACCCTATTATGGACTGTTTGAGAATTTCGAGGTCTCGGCTGAATTTCCCTTACGGTATAATTGGGTTACTCAAAACGACCGGTCGGCCCAGGACGGCGGGATTGGAGATATCTTAATAGGGGGCAAATATCGGTTTGTTGAAAACGACAAAAACGGACCCCGTCCGTCCATTTCCGGGATCGCCAAGATTAAATTTCCGACAGGCAGATATGAGAGGTTGGCGGAAGACCGGTTGGGTACGGATCAGACCGGAAACGGTTCCTATGAATATATCGTAGGGGTGGATGTTTCTAAATTTTGGGAACATTGGTCGCTCCATGGCAACCTATGGTATGACTGGGCGGCTGAAACAACCATCGACGGGATTAAAACCAAACCCGGAAATATTCTCTATTATAACCTGGCCACTGAGCGGTCACTGACTGATCATTGGACGGCCTTGGTTGAATTAAACGGCTGGGAACAGGGCCGAACCGAGAGGGATAGCCGGATGGTCGATAAGTCCGAGGCTCGTTCCCTTTCTCTGCTTCCGGCTTTGGAATGGATCATGAGTAAAAAGGTCTTTATCATATTGGGCTGTTCCATTCCCATCCTGGGGAAGAACACGGATTATGGGTTTACCCCGATTTTTCAATTTAATTATTTTTTTTAAGGACTGATGGACTCGTAAAAAGTCATCAAAGAGACGGCACAGTAAAAAGCTCCAGATGCAAGGCGCGCAAATCCTGAGGAGTGAGGCGTACTTATATGTACGCTGCAACGACGAAGGATGCAGCGCAACACAGCAGATGGACTTTTTACGAAGCCGTCAAGGATTGATGATGAGAGAAGGAAATATGACTCAAAAACATTTCATCCTCTGGGGCATTTCCCTGGCCCTGATCATAGCGGTTTTCCTTTCCCCCTGGGCCTCCACCTTACCGGACGGCCTGGAGCGGGTGTCCGAACACCTGGGTTTTGTTAAGAAGGCCGAAACACCCGGGGTTACTTTGTGGCAGAAGGCCCCCCTTCCCGATTATAAGATTCCGGGAATTCAAAACGAAGGCTGGGCCAAGGGCCTGTCGGGTCTGTTAGGGACCCTGGTTATCGTCGGGCTGGGCTGGGGGATTGCCCGGCTGCTGAAACGCAAAGAAAGTTGAGGTGATATGGAACATTCCTTTTTAGATAAATACAGCCATCTGGGTAGCGTCATTCATAATCTGGATGCCCGGACCAAGGTACTGGCCTTCCTGACCTTGATTGTCGTTACGGTCCTGACTCCTCCGCAATGTTGGCCGATTTTTCTTTTTCATTTGGTCCTGATCGGAACCACCCTGATCCTTTCCCGGATCCCGGTCCGCTATGTGCTGATCCGTTCCCTGATCATTCTCCCTTTTATCCTCATGGTCTCCCTGTTTGTCCCTTTTTTACCGGCCCACCAATTGGCCGGCGGCACCAGTTTAGGCTTGGGGACCCTCTCTTTAGACCGATCCCACTTTCTGGTCTTTTGGAATGTCATGATTAAGGGCTTTATCGGGGTCCTGGCCATTATTTTGCTTTCATCGACCACCCCTTTTCCCAGGCTCCTGGAGGCCTTGAAAAAATTCAAGGTCCCCGTGCTCCTGACCCTGTTATTAGGGTTTATCTACCGGTATTTTTTTGTCCTCTTGGATGAAGTCCTGACGGTGAAGCGGGCCGTGGATTCAAGGGGCTATCAGGGCCGATCGATCCGGCAGGCCAGGACCTTAGGCCGAATGCTGGGGCAATTATTTTTACGGACCTATGAACGGGGCGAACGGGTTTATCTGGGAATGGTTGCCCGTGGTTTTCAAGGAGTTCCAAGGACCATCACCCCTTCTCAGATGCACAGGAACGACTATTTTTTTCTCCTGGTCTTCCTCTTGGTCACCGCCTTTTCTCAATTTTTATTCCGATGAAGGCCATAGAAATCAGTCACCTCTCTTACGCCTATCCGGACGGCCATATAGCCCTGACGGACATCAACTTAGTCGTTCAAAAGGGGGAATGTCTGGGGCTGGTAGGGCCTAACGGGGCCGGCAAATCCACCCTGCTGCTTCATTTAAACGGGATTTTGTCCGGGAAGACGGAGGAGGTCCGTATCCTGGGACAACCCATTTCCAAGCAGAACCTGAACTGGGTGCGCAATCAAGTGGGCCTGGTTTTTCAAAATCCGGATGATCAACTTTTCTGCCCCACCTTGTTTGAAGACGTGGCCTTCGGGCCTTTGAACAGCCGGGTCCCGGCTGAAGAGATCCCCGGTCGGGTGGCCGCCGCCTTGAAAAAAGTCGGCTTGACGGGCTTCGAAGACCGTTCTCCCCATCATATGAGCGTAGGCGAAAAAAGAAAGGCTTCTCTGGCCACCATTCTTTCCATGGACCCGGAAATCATCGTCTTAGATGAGCCTTCGAGTAACCTGGATCCCCGTTCCCGGAAAGAATTGATCGAATTATTGGCCACTTTTCCCGAAACCCGCATTATTGCCACCCATGACTTGGAAATGGTCCTTCAATTATGTGACCGGGTAGTGGTCTTGACTCAGGGAAAGATAGTGGCCTCCGGGAGCCCGGAAGAAGTTCTGGCCGATGAATCCTTGTTAAAAACTTATGGTCTGGAGCTTCCTGAAATCCTTCGCCTGGTGCCGGCCCGGGATCGGAAGGCCTATATCGCCCGTCTCAGGGAGTCGTGATTATTTTTCCTGGGTGTACAAAACGGCCACTATGCGGGCGCTTCGGTCCCCCAGGCAACGAACGCGGTGAGGTAGAGAGGAATCATAATAAATCGAATCTTCCGGTGACAGGAGCTCCCGGTTTTCCCCTAAAAGGACTTCAATTTGCCCTTCCAGAACAAAAATAAATTCTTCCCCGTCATGGGTTGATGGGGGCTCATCCTGAGAGGTCGGTTCCAGGGTGACCAGAAAAGGTTCCATATTCCGCTCCCGCTTTTCAGGGGCCAGGGATTCATAAGAATATCCATAGCGGATGGTTTTTTGAGAACCGTAGCGGGAGACCATTTTGCGATTTTTTTTGTGGACCACGGTATAGGGCTTGGATTCTCCCTGGACCAGTAAATAGCCCATTTTCATCTCCAGGGCCCTGGCCAATTTGACCAAATCCCCAAGAGGGGGGAGAATTTCTCCGGCTTCAATTTGGGCGATAGTCGATTCCGGGAAACCGGTCCGCTGGGCCATATCCTGCAAAGAAAGGGCTTTTTCCTGGCGTGTGGCCTTAACCCTGGCCCCAACCGAAAGGGACATGGGGAGTTCCTCCCCTTGGCCCGATGAACGGGAAACCCCTTCCAAAAAATCGGCCTCGGCGGATTGGGCAAAATCCTGCATATTTTCCAGCAGCTCGCTATAGCCTTTTTCTTTTGTTGAGCCTTCCATAATTCCCCCTGAATTCCTTTCTGGCTTTATAGGCCTAAAGAAATATACCAGAGGAGTAAAAAGGAAACAAGGACTTTATCAGGCAAAGGATTTGGCCAGGTAAAGAAACGCTGGTTTTATCGCGGACAACCCTAAAATTTCAACCTCTCGATCCCCAGCCGATGGGATTTGGATTTGGGGTTATTAAAAGTGAAGGGGGGCAAGCGCAAACTTTGTCTTGACAAAATTCTTGAATTTATTATCCTCAATTGAGTCATTTGATAAACACCCTGATGGATATTGATGATTATTGGATAGGCGAAAATGAAGATAGGTGTGTTATCCGACACCCACTTGACCCAGGTTACCCCGGGGTTAAAGCATATCCTGAAAACCGTCCTGAAGGATGTGGATCTTATCCTTCATGCCGGGGACATGGTGAGTCTCCCGGTTTATGAATTTCTGAAGGAAAGGGCCATTGAAGCGGTCCAGGGAAACATGGACGAGGGGGATCTGAAAGACGTCCTTCCGAATAAAAAAATTTTATCCCTGGGAGGTTTTCAGGTCGGCCTGATTCATGGCTGGGGATCTGCCGGAGGATTGGAAGACCGTATCCGTCCAGAATTCGAACACATCGATTGTCTGGTTTACGGGCACTCCCACAAACCGGCCAATCACCTCTCCAAAGGGGTGCTTTTTTTTAATCCCGGTTCAGCTTCGGGAGTGGGCTTTTTCCGAAAACCGACCATAGGGATTATCCATATCAATTCCGACTTAAAGGGAGAGATCCTGGAAATTTAAAATAACAGGAGGGTTCGAGGATTCCAGGATTCGAGGGTTCAAGGGATATAATTTCAATGCCTTTCACTTGAATCCTGGACCCTTGACTCCTTGAATCCTTCATGAAGAGGTTTGTTTTGTCTCGTTCAATATTCATTGTCGGATATTTCTTTTGTTTAGAAAGGATATTAAGGTCATGAAGACCTTGTGGGCCCCTTGGCGTATGGAAT
>CAVYLJ010000011.1:0-41070 GCA_963769305.1 uncultured delta proteobacterium
TATATTACCTTGCCAAGGGAATTGGGAAGTTAAAAAAACAAAGAGAAGCTTATGGAAACGATCCTTATTGTCGATGACGAAAAAAATTATCTTTTGGTGCTGAAAGAATTGCTGGGAGAAGAAGGGTATGAGGTGGTTACCGCCCAATCGGCCTCGGAGGCCCTCGGCATTTTTCAAGAAACGGAACTGGACCTGGTGATTACGGATATGAAAATGCCCGGGATGAGCGGAATGGCCCTGTTGAGCGTCCTGAAAGAAAAAGACCTCCATTTACCGGTGATCATGATGACGGCCTATGGAACGGTGGAAAAGGCCGTTGAAGCCATGAAAAAAGGGGCCTACGATTATATTATTAAACCCTTCGATAATGAAACCTTGAAAAAGACGGTTGTCAAGGCCTTGGCCATGGGGCAGGTGATTAAAGAAAACCGATTGCTCTCCCAGGAATTGAAAGAAAAGTTCGGCCCCACCGACTTGATCGGTAATAGTTTTCCCATGAGACAGGTCAGGGAATTGATCGCCAAAGTGGCCGGAACAAGGGCCACCATCTTAATCAGTGGCGAATCGGGGACGGGGAAAGAGATGGTGGCCCGGGCCATCCATTTTAACAGCCCGAGAAAAAATAGACCTTTAATCTCGGTCAATTGCTCGGCTTTGACTGAAACCCTGCTGGAGAGTGAACTGTTCGGACATGAGAAAGGGTCCTTTACCGGGGCGGTTGCCCAAAGAAAGGGACGTTTTGAATTGGCTGATGAAGGGACTCTTTTCTTAGACGAGGTGGGAGAAATGTCCCCCTCCGTCCAGGTAACCCTTTTGCGGGTCCTTCAGAACCGGGAATTTGAACGGGTGGGAGGAAACAAAACCATTAAAGTCGATGTGCGGGTCATTACGGCCACCAATAAGGATCTGATGGAAGAAATTTCCAAGGGGCATTTTCGGGAAGATCTTTACTATCGGCTTAATGTGGTTCATATCGAGGTTCCCCCGTTAAGAGAGAGGAAAGAAGACATCCCCCTGCTGATCCGATATTTTTTGGAGCGATTTTCCAGAGAGATGAATAAAAAGGAGGTCCCGGCCTTGGCTCCTGAGGTTATGGGTGCCCTGTCGGCTTATGATTGGCCGGGAAATATTCGGGAACTGGAAAATATGCTGGAAAGAGCGGTTATTTTGAGTTCGGGTCCCGTCATCCTCCTGGAAGATTTTCCTTTGGCAGTGAAAAAAGACCCGGACCTGGATCTTTCGGTGGAAAAAATAATACCGCCTAATGCCAAATTGAACGAGGTCTTGGAAATTGTGGAAAAGAAGATGATCGTTCGGGCCTTAGCCCAGGCCGATTATATTCAAAGCCATGCGGCTGAATTACTAGGCATAGAAAAAAACTTGCTCAAATATAAAATGAAAAAATATGCCTTGGCTTAGCGTTGGTGATTCAGGGTATAAAAAATAGGCCTTCATGGGGGCATCAGTTAATACCAAAATAAAAATTAAGAATTCAGGAGCCAGAATTCAGAATAAAAAATCTTAATGCGTTGATTCTAAATTTTATTTTCATGATTCGTTAGTGTCCGCTTCAGGCGGTATGACGATTACCTTGAAAATTTTCCAAGCCACCCGTGAGAATCGCTTAAAAACCGGCTTTTCTTAGGTAAAAATTTTTTTACCAATTTTATTAATAATTTCAGTTACTTAAATAATTAGAAGCCGATTAAGAAAATTTCTCGGTAAAAATATTTTTACTTGATGATTTACAATTTTCGAAGTCATAATCGGCAATTAAAAAATTAATAATAAAATCATTGCCTTGTAAAATAAAAAATATTTTTAGTTATTTGGCATTTGATTTGCATAATTAAAAGACAAGAAAAAAATCTCTTTATCTCCTTTCCTTATATAAAAGCCAACCTGAAAAGGTTGGCTTTTGTTTTTGGTTGATCTTATTAAATCGACCAGTCAAATTTCCAAGGGCTTTTTTGATGGACAGGGAAGACTTTGATATGACAAAATACAATTTTAAGATTCCCTAGTTTTTTGGCTCGTCGCAATACTTGATTTTTTCCCGAAGAAAGGGGATTTATGTCCAAGATGTCAAAACCTCCCTTGGTTAAAAAGGATTCCTTCTTCAATTCGGAACTCATAGAAAAAATAGAAAACCCATTGAATAGTCTATTGGCAACCGAAGAATCAGCGGCTTTTGACCCTGAACTCATTACGAATCTGGCCGAGACCCTGGATGAAAATCCGGCCTTGGCCGATTTTTTCTTTGAAAAACTATTAGCCCGGCCCAGTGTCACCATAGCCAGGCTTTTATTCGAGTTGGTCGATCGTCTAACTTCCAAGTCTGTTCATAAAGGGATTAAACGGACGCTTTACCTCCTGAAACAAAGGGGAATGGATATCCCTTCGGCAAGGAAGGATAAGGGTGAGAAGGCCGGACAGGGCATTTTAAAAGAAACGGTTTCGGCTCAGGTATCAGGGTATCTTTCCGAATTCGATGAAGTCAGAAATCGGATGTTGGCCCTGATTATTCCCCAGGTTTCTAAAGGCAAATTATTTGTTTTTGCCCTCATCAACCCGGAGAGAAGTCTGGAAAGCCTGACCGCCTTGGCGGTCAGTAAAAAGGAGGCAAAAGGTCTGCTGCAGGATCTCGAAGAACAGGCCGGCCATTCTTTTTTGTCCGCCGACCCCGGGCAGGTGGCCTTGATTTTAAAGGAGGCCCATGACCGAAGGTCGAATTTATCCAAAGAGGATGAGGGTATTTATGCCCACATCATCAATCTTTTAACCGGTTTGAAAACAAGTCCGTCAGGCTCCGATAATTCGATCCCTTTTCCCTGTGGAGGAATCCCTTTCGGAAATACCCCCGGATTGGGAGCGGTTAACCCGGATAGACGAAGTGGCCTATTATCTGCCGAAGGCCGAGGTGCTTGAACCTTATCAGAAGGCCATTCGGGCAGGTCCAGGAGGCCATCCTGATTATCAGCCCATCTCAAAAGAGACAACAAATACGGGATATTATTGTTCAAGGGTCCCGGGATATTTTTAAAGGACAAGAAAGGGAAGACCTTGTCCGATATCTGGAAGAGTTGGCTTATCTTTACTACTTGAAAGAGCAATTGGAGACGGCCAAGGTCCTTTTCTCAGCGGCCCTTTTTTTAGCCAAGGAAGGAGAAAGGGCAACCTCCGAGGATAATCCCTTTTTGATCTGGTTGGTGGAAAAAGCCCTGTCTCTGGATAAAATGATGGAAGACGACAATGATCAAGGGCCGACACTGGAAAAGACCCCGGGGGGATCATCATTCCTCCCTGGGTTAAAAGAGGGGGAGGAGTATGATGATCACCCTGTCGATTTCGACTTCACAACAGACAGAACTCCTGGATATTACCAGAGAGGTTGAAAAGGCGGTTTCAGGTGCCCAAGTCTCAAATGGGCTGGTCTTGGTCTTTGTCCCTCATACGACAGCCGGAATTACCATTAATGAAGGGGCCGACCCAAGCGTTCAGGAAGACATCCTGAAAGTGCTTAATCAATTGATCCCTTTCCAAGGGTCTTACCGGCACCGGGAGGGGAATTCACCGGCCCACATAAAGACCAGTTTGATGGGTTCTTCGGTTACGGTGGTGATCGAAGCCGGGCGTCTGATCCTGGGGACTTGGCAATCCATCTTTTTGTGTGAATTCGACGGCCCAAGAACCCGCAAGGTTTTGATAAAAATTATTCCTTTGTAGCTTTGCTTGGTTCTGCTGTCGGTCTCCTCCCGATTATTAACGAATATATTTTTTTTTCGAAATAATTAACTTAAAATTTTATCACGCTTAACCCTTGATTAAGCAATTTACCATTTCTTGTTTATGAAACTTTCCAGGCCCTTTCCTAAAATAGTCTATTACATCTCAGGACACGGCTTTGGCCACGCGGTCCGGTCCATCCAAATTATCAATGAATTGCGTCGATCTTGGATGTGAGATCATCATAAAAACCAGTGCCCCGGCTTTTTTGTTTAAGGAGGGATTGTCCCGACCGGTGAAGATGATTTCCGAAGACTTTGATGTGGGCCTTTACCAGTTGGATAATATCCGTTTCGATCTTGAAAAAACAAAAGAACGGGTAAAAAAATTATTGGCTTCGGCCGACGGGATGGTCCAGAAAGAAGAAAAATTTTTATCAGATCAGCGTATTTCGGGAATTGTTTGCGATATCCCTTTTATCCCCTTTGCCGCTGCCGGACGGTTAGGGCTGCCGGCTATCGGAGTCAGCAATTTTTCCTGGGATTGGATCTATGCTCATTATGGGAAAAGGGACCCGGATTGGAAGCCCCTGGCCCGGGCCATCAGCGGGTATTACCGGCAGGGAGGGCTCTTATTGCGGCTTCCTTTTCACGGGGACATGGAGGCCTTCCGCAGGATTGAGGATATCCTCTTAGTGGCCAGGAAATCCAAGAAGGGAAAAACGGCGGTTCGTGAGTCCCTTGGCCTTCCAAATGATCGGAAAATCGGATTGATTGGTTTTAGCCAACTGGAATTGGAGGAGGGGGCGCTCAAAAAGATCGAACAGTTGTGTTCGGATTATCTGTTTTTGCTTAAGCCTCCCTTGAATTGGAAGTCCTCTGTTTTCGGCGGGTCGAAGTGAAGAGGTCTCATTTGTGGACTTGATCTGTGCCGTTGATTTTGTAATGACCAAACCCGGATATGGAATGGTCTCCGATTGTCTGTCTCATGGAACCCCGATGATTTATTCTGATCGAGGGGAATTTCCGGAATATCCAATCCTGGTTGAGGGGATCAAGAGCCATTTATCCTGCTGCTATATGCCTAAGGAAGATTTATATTCAGGGAATTGGGGCCCTTATTTGGAGGAGCTTGGTAAACAAGCCCCGGCTTCACCCCAAGATCAAGACTAATGGGGCCCAGGTGGCAGGTAAACGGATCGTGGAATGGATGGGAGAGAAGGAGTTCGGCATCGCGTTCATCGTCGCAATATTAAAGCAACAATACAGATTGAATTGCAATAGATTAGATCGAAACTAAAAGGAGGGTGAGCGGTTGGGGAAATTAGTGTTGATACGTCATGGTCAATCCCAGTGGAACCTGGAAAACAGGTATACCGGCTGGGTTGATATCCCTTTGAGCAATCAGGGAAGACAAGAGGCCAAACAGGCCGGGCAAACCGTCAAAGATATCCTTTTTGATGTGGCTTTTTCCAGCAGATTGATTAGGGCCATTGAAACCCTCCTGCTGGTTTTAAGCGAAAATCAAGAACGCAAGACCCCTGTTTTTGTACCTGAGGGGGAGAGGGAAAAGGAGTGGGGGGAACATTATCAGCCGGACCCTTCCCGAGAGATTCGGGTTTACCGGGCCCTGGCCCTTAATGAACGCTACTATGGTGACTTGCAGGGTTTAAATAAACTCGATTCAGCCAAGCGATGGGGAATGGAACAGGTCGAGCTGTGGCGAAGGAGTTATGAACAGGCCCCCCCCGGAGGAGAATCCTTAAAAGATACCGTAGAGCGAGTCACCCCCTTTTTAAAGGAGACGATTTTCCCCCATCTTACAAAGAACCGGAACGTTCTGGTTGCCGCCCACGGCAACATTCTGCGGGCCATTGTCATGATACTTGATAAGATGCCGCCGGAAAAAGTGGCCCATCTGGAAATCCCGACCGGGTCTGCTCTGGTTTATGAGACCAGAGAAACAGGTCAGAAGCTGTCGGAGGAGACAAGTCCGAGATGCTGATAAATGATAAATGATGGGGATTGATGGACTTGTAACGAGTCCATCGGGGTTAAAATTTGACCGATTTTAATGAAGTCCTTAAAGCTTCAACCTGTTCGGGGGACAGTTCTTTTCGAAGCAATTTGGAATGAACCCAAATCGGGAGATGACGGTTTAGGGCCAGGGCCATGGCATCGCTGGGACG
Organism: uncultured delta proteobacterium; assembly: GCA_963769305.1. GTDB lineage: Bacteria > Desulfobacterota > RBG-13-43-22 > RBG-13-43-22 > RBG-13-43-22 > RBG-13-43-22. The sequence goes on from CAVYLJ010000011.1 coordinate 5,915, forward strand.
GGCATCGGCGATACTTTCTCCCCCGTCTATTTTATAGATCACCCGGGCAAAATAAGCCTGTTCCTGCAGGTCATAGATTTCCACCCGTAGGAATTCGATCCCTGTCTCGGCCAGGATGCTCAGATACAGTTCATGGGTCAAGGGACGGGGCGTTTGAATCAATTTTTTTTCCTTGGCAATGGCCAGGAACTCCGGCTCTCCAACAAACATGGTTAAGGAGGCGTCGGATTCTTTGTCTTCCTTAAGGATGATGATCTTTCCGGATTCTTTTTCGGCTTTGAGCGTTATTTCATTAATAACGACAAAATTGGAATCGTTCATGGATTTTTTTCTCCCCAGTTGTTATAGTTTAAATATAGATATCCCTTGATCTGTTTTCAAGGGATTTTAGGAGGCAGTCCCATGTCATCGGGAATCGTGTTAAAAGATTGTTTTAAATCCTATACCTACGACCAGGAAAAAGCCAGGACCCCCCGGGAGACCATCGCCCGGGTTCGAGCCCTTTTAAAGGAAGTGGACCTGGATATCCTGAAAGAAACCATCCGGATCGACAGCGGGAGACTGGGTATCCCGATTTATATCAGTCGCTGCGGACAGGATGCGGTCCGGATCATCGGGACCCAGAAACAGATGGGTAAAGGAGGGACCCCGGAACAGTCCGAGGCCAGCGCCCTGATGGAATTGGCCGAACGGTTCAGTTTCTTTCATTTTATAAAGACCCGCCCTTTCATCAAGGAAACCTACCGGAACATCAAGGACCAGGCCATGCCTTTGGAGGCCCTGGCCCTTTGTTTTTACGACCAGTCACCGGACCTGGAAAAAATCAAGGACGTCTTTGAACAGATCCCCTTGTCCTGGGTTTGGGCCTATAACCTGACTCAGAAAAAGGATCAACTGGTTCCCATCGACTGGTTTTATCTGATCCATGAATATAACGGCCCTTCGGCCGGCAATACCCTGGAAGAGGCCATTTTGCAGGGATTGTGCGAGGTGGTGGAGCGACATGTCTCTTCGGTGATCAGCCATGATTCGCTGCTCGACCCCGACCATCGATCCGGCTTCGGTGACCGACCCGGCGGCCAGGGAGCTGATCGAAAAATTCGATCGTCTGGGGATCAAACTTTTTCTGAAGGATTTTTCCCTGGATACCGGCATCCCGACGGTGGGTTCTCTGGCCTATGATCCCTTCCACCTTTCCGGAAAAAAGTGAAATCGTTTTTACCGCCGGCACCACCCCCAATCCGGAAAAATCGTTGATCCGGGCCGTAACCGAGATCGCCCAATTGGCCGGCGATTTTATCAACCGGACCCAATACCGTCCCACCCTGCCCAAATATCAGCGGCTGGAAGAGGCCCAGTACGTGATGGCCAATCCGAAGACGATTCGGCATTTCCGATTTGCCCAATCTTTCCCATGACAATATCCGGCTGGAAATTGAAGCCTGTGTTCAGGCCCTGGCCCGGATCGGCTTGGAAGTGTATGTCGTCAATGTCACCCATCCCCGGCTGGGGATACCGGCGGTTTATACCATTATTCCCGGGGCCCATTTCCGGGACCGGACCAGACATACCGGGGTTCTTTTTCACCTGGTAAAGCTGGTTTCCATGATGGAAGACCCGGAAGAGGCGGCTGGGCACCTCCAGAAAATAGCCCAGTTTTCCCGGACCGTTATGAAGTCAACTTTTTCCTGGGCTTCGCCCTGGAGAGAAACGAACAGCCGGAAGAGGCCATGGGTTATTTTAAGAAGGCCCTGCAATTAAACCCCAGGGATATTGATCTGAGCAGCATTTACTGCCACATCGGGGTCTGCCTGAAAGACCTGGAACAGTATGAGCAGGCCATTGAGTTCTTAGATCAGGCCAAGGCCTATAATGACGCCCAAAAAGAAATTTACAATGTCCTGGGCTTTTGTTACTTTAAATTAAAGGAACACCATAAGGCCATCGAGGCCTTTGAACGGGCCATTGAGATCGATCCCGGATCCGGGATTGATTATGCCAATATCGGGTCCAACCTGAGGGAATTGGGGTTTTATTCCGAGGCCATCAAACTTTATCAGATGGCCCTGGAATTGGATCCGACCATTGAGTTTGCCAGGGATAATATTGAAAGGCTCAGCCACTGGTTAAAAGATCAGAGAATCATGTTAGATTTTGCAGACACCTTTAAAAAATACGAAACCCTGGTCCGGGAGTGGAAAAGTCGGTCCACAGATCCAGGAAGCCAATCCGGATGTATCCGCTGCGTTCAGCAATGCTCGGATTGCTGTCACGCGGTTTTTGATCTTTCCTTGATCGAATCGGTCTATATCAATTATCATTTTTATGATCGCCTGGATAAAGAAAATCAGGAACAGGTATTGGAAAGGGCGGAGAAGGCCGATCGCCAATTCTACCGGATCAAACGAAAACTCCACAAGATGATGACCCAGGGGGAAAAACGGAAGAGGAGGTTTTGCCACTCATGGCGGAGGAACGGGTTCGCTGTCCTTTTCTAGACCGAGTCCGATCTCTGTGATCTTTATGAATTCAGACCCATTACCTGCCGGGTCTATGGCGTACCGACGATCATTCAGGGGGCAGGCCATACCTGCGGCAAGTCCGGCTTTAAAGAAGGGGATTGCCTATCCGACCATCAACCTGGACCGGATCAATCAGCATCTGATGGTTCTTTCCGAGGAATTGTTGGAAGAAATCGGAATCCAGGACAACGCCTTAAGGATAGGCTGGTCCCTCTTTCCACGGCCTTGCTGACCGATTATGATGAAGACTATTTTGGTTTAAAACCGGGCTGTTCCGTTTAAGGCGAGGCTATGCCTGCTTGCGGAGGCAGCTCTGAATCGAGAGAAAAGAGTTTTGAAACGCCAAGAGGACTAAACAGATACCGATATTTCTCTCTTAAGGAGTAAATGCCTATGGATAAATCATCTCCCGAGGTCGAAGAGCGGAAGAAAGCCATCTTCGACGGCATGTCCCCCAAGGTCCAAAAGCACATTCTGAAAAAAGGGTATGAATACTGGGACCCTTTTATGGAACCGAATGATCCGATTGAATTGCGTAAGGGAAAGCAAAATCTGACGGCCAGGGAAATAGCCCGGTCCTTTTTGGCGGCCTGTGATTTTTCCGAATACAGCAACGCCTTTGGGGAAGGGGCCTGGGAGATTTGCAAGGGGCTGATTAATGAAGAGGATAAATATAAAGGGATGTATGCCTTTTGTCTGGTATGAGAAGGATCAGGAGGGACAGAAAAGCCGACGAGCAACGAATCAACGACCGACCGTATTCGGCCGCCTTCAGGCATACCCCTCGACAAGGTTTAACAAGAATCAGGAAGTGGAACGGGAATTATCACATTGAGAGGTATCCATGAAGACGGTAACCAATAATCGAGCCCAAACGACGGAAGAATATATTGCCGATTTAAAGATCGGCTTGGCCAAAAATCCGGATTGCGGCACCACCCATTATAATCTGGCGGTGGCCTTGGTTAAACAGGGTAACTGGGATGAGGCGATTGAAGAATTCCAGGCGGCCATCGAAAGCAGCCCGACTTTAGCCGAGGCCTATGTGGACCTGGGGGGGATCTGCTTTCAACGAGGAGATCTGGAAAGCTGCATTCGGCTTAACCGGGAGGCCATAAAGGTGAGACCGAAGTTTTCCGTGCCCTACGGAAATTTAGGTTTTGCCTATTTACAAAAGGGGGAAATCGAGGCAGCCGTCGAATCTCTGGAAAAGGCGGTGGCCATTAATCCCCAATTCATTCAGGCCCTGGCCACCCTGGCCAGTGCCTATTTCATGCAAGGGCGGTTGGAAGAGAGCATTGCCACCTCGCAAAAGGTCCTGCAAATGGCCCCCACCTTTGCCGTGGCCCATAATAATCTGGCCTTGGCCTATTTTGAAAAAGGTGAATATGAGACGGCCATTACCCATTGTGATCAGGCCAGGACTTACGGATTTTCGGTGAATCCCCGGTTTTTACAAGAGTTGGAGCCTTATCGGGGCAAACCGAGTTCATGAATGACAACTTGATCGTCATCCCGAGGCGGAAATCCGACCATGAGTACAATTAAGCATGGATCCCGGTCCAGGGAGGCGAAAGGAAATCCTCTTCTATTTACGAATCCATTCAGTTTGTCTTCCCTTATTATCCCTCCAGCGAGGTATTTTTTCAAAATTAAGCGGGATCCCCTTTGTCCCAACAATCCTGCCCAAAATTCAGTTTTTTTCCTCCTCTCTCCTGGGAAAGGTCCCCATCGACGCCCAATGGATCGAGACCCCTTTACCCGATAATCGATCCGGATCATTTCAGACCGACGAGGGACTTTGGACCTATGGCCGATATTTTCAGGCCATAAAAGAGGTTATTACCGGGGAATCCTGTGCGCTGCTTCTGGAAGCCGCCCAAAAACAATTGGCCGCCCTCTATCGGTTTCGGACCTGCAAGACATTCGTATTTATGCCGAAAAACACGGCAATCTTTATCACCCGGCTAAAATTGAGGTGGATACCCCCCGGGGATGCGCCCGATTCGTCATGAATGTCGCCTTGACCGAAAGAGGGCGGGCGGCCATGTCGAGGGAGGTAAGGACCTTGAGAACCCTTACTGAAAATTATCCTTACCCCTGGTTGCCGTAGGTTTATTTTTATACCGAAATGGATGGCCCTTCAGCCCAAGGAGGTCAAACAGGGCCGGTGAGCATGTTTCTGGCCGATTGGTTTGAAGGGTTTTATGAGTTCCATCATTCTATAGATCCTGTTGACAACAGCCGGAAGTTGATCCTCTGGGATGGAAGCCCAAGACCTCAACTATCTCTCCCCGGGCAAACCAGGCAGCTTTATGCTCAGATTTCAAAGATTTTGACCCTTTATTATAACCCCGAGACCTATGAGCAAATTTTTCCCTGGCACCATGGGGCCGGTGATTTTGTGGTTAAGGTGACGGATGAAGGGATGGATGTCCGGCTGGTGACGGTCAGGCAATATGGGGCCATGACCGATCCTTCCGAGATGTCGATCGAAGAAGCCCTGCTTATTTTTTTTCTTGAATCTGTCCATCAGGATGAGGTTGGATCGGCTGGACGGGGTCGGTGAGATAGTCTGGGCCGAGGATGAATGCCTGGATATGACCTGGGAGGGTTTCAAAGAGGCCCTGCAAGTCAAAGAAAGGGAAGGGGTTTTGGCCCCGGGTTTTGGGGAAAAATTTCTGAAAACATTGAGCCGAATTTCCGGAGAGGCCTTGATCGAACGATTTTTGGCCCTTTTGGAATCCTACGATCCCCAGGCCCCGGACCTGCCGGTAATCAAACAGGGTCTTGCCCCCCACCTCGCCAGGGTCCATGACCTTATAAAAGGTCTTAAATGACAAGGGACTCTTCGAAAGTTAACCGTTTTTTTGTTGACAAAAGCCGAATAACTATTTTATAGGTTGGTTTTAAAAAAAGGTTTGGATTTTATTTAAAATTCCTTTAAACACCCCTTTTAGGGTTTGAAACCCGGTCCAAGAAGAGGGGTGTGAAGGGTTTTGTCTTTTTTTTCACATAGGAAAGACGGGTCTTGATCTTTAACGGATTGTCGGAAGGAGAACAACGCCGATAGACAAGCCATACGTTTTTGAGAGGAGGTGGGTAAAGATAAACAGGGCCTTAACGGGCGCAACCATACAAATTGTACCGGTAATCATTTATTATCACTATAGAATGGGAGGTTATACTAATGAAGCATAAAACACCCCTGCTGGATCAATTAGAAAGCGGGCCGTGGCCGAGTTTTGTAAGCGATATAAAACGAGAGGCAGAATCTCGGGCCAAGAACGAAAAAGGGGTCGACTTTCAGATACCCGTTGATGTTTGTGATGATATCCTGGGCGTTTTGGAACTGACCTATGTTCATAAACGCACCCACTGGAAACACGGCGGTATTGTCGGTGTTTTCGGATATGGGGGGGGCGTTATCGGCCGGTACTGCGATCAACCGGAAATGTTTCCCGGAGTGGCCCATTTCCATACCATGCGGGTCAATCAGCCCGGTGGAAAATATTATTCCACCGAATATCTGGAAAAGATTTGTGACTTGTGGGAAAGAAGGGGCAGCGGCATCACCAACATGCACGGCTCCACCGGAGATATCATCCTGTTAGGGACCCATACCCCTCAATTGGAAGAGGTTTTTTGGGAACTGACCCATGATATCGGACAGGACCTGGGCGGTTCGGGCTCCAACTTGCGAACCCCTTCCGATTGTCTGGGTAAGTCCCGCTGTGAATATGCCTGTTATGACACCCAGGCCCTCTGTTTTGACCTGACCAATGAATATCAGGATTATCTGCATCGACCGGCCTTCCCCTATAAATTCAAGTTTAAATTCGACGGCTGTCCGAATTGCTGCGTGGCTTCCATTGCCCGGTCCGATATGTCCTTTATCGGCACCTGGCGGGATGATATCCGGATCGATCAGAAGGCCGTGGCCGCCTACGTGGCCGGGGAATTAAAACCCAATGCCGGCGCCCACAGCGGTCGCGATTGGGGGGCCTTTGATATCCAGAAAGAGGTCATCGACCTTTGTCCCGACCAACTGTATGGCCTGGGACGGGAAAAAGCTGGAGATTTTCATACTGCCGAATGTACCCGCTGCATGCATTGTATCAATGTCATGCCCAGGGCCTTACGGATCGGCCAAGATACCGGATTGTCCATTCTGGTCGGGGCCAAGGCCCCCATCCTGGATGGGGCTCAGATGGGTTCCCTGCTGGTTCCTTTTATCAAAGCCGAACCGCCCTATACGGAAATCAAAGAACTTATCGAGAAGATCTGGGATTATTGGATGGAAGAGGGCAAGAACCGGGAACGTCTCGGGGAATTAATCAAGAGGAAAGGGTTCCAGAAGCTTCTGGAAGCAACGGAACTGAAACCGGTTCCTCAGATGGTTAAAGAACCCAGGACCAACCCCTATATCTTCTGGAAAGCCGAAGAAGTCGAGGGTGGGTTTGAACGAGACATTAATGAATATCGCAAGTATCATCAGAGATAGGAGGTAACTACCGATGCCTTATGATCCATCAAATCCTTTAAAGGATAGAATTACCGATATCGGACCGAAAAATTACGAGGAATTTCTTCCTCCGGTCATCAAGAATAACTTTGGAAAGTGGGACTATCATGAAATTTTGGAACCCGGGATCCTGGTCCATGTGGCTGAAAGCGGCGACAAGGTCTTTACCGTCCGGGTAGGCGGGGCCCGGTTGATGAGTATTTCCCATATCCGGGAGATTATGGAGATCGCCGACAAACACTGCGGCGGTTTTCTTCGCTTTACCACCCGGAATAACATTGAATTTATGGTCGATGATCAAGCCAAAGTCGAACCTTTAAAACAGGACCTCCTGAGCCGCAAGCAGCCCGGCGGAGGATTTAAGTTCCCCATCGGCGGGACCGGTGCCGGGATCACCAATATCGTCCATACCCAGGGCTGGATCCATTGCCATACCCCGGCCACCGATGCCTCCGGCGTGGTCAAGGCGGTCATGGATGATCTGTTTGATGATTTTACCAGCATGAGAATGCCGGCCCATGTCCGGATTTCCCTGGCCTGCTGTCTGAATATGTGCGGGGCGGTCCATTGTTCCGATATCGCCATTCTGGGCTATCACCGCAAACCGCCCATGATCGATGCCGAGGTCATTGATAAGGTCTGTGAAATTCCCTTGGCCATTGCCGCCTGTCCGACGGCGGCCATTAAACCGGCCAAGATCAAAAAAGCGGATGGAACCGAGGCCCAGGCCGTAGCGGTCAATGAGGACCGCTGTATGTTCTGCGGCAACTGCTATACCATGTGTCCGGCCATGCCCTTAGCCGATGCCGATGGGGATGGCATCGTCATCATGGTCGGCGGCAAGGTCTCCAACCGGATCAGCCCTCCCAAATTTTCCAAAGTCGTCGTGGCCTTTCTGCCCAATAATATCCCCCGCTGGCCGGAGACCACCTCTTGTATTAGAAATATCGTTGAGGTTTATGCGGCCAATGCCAGGAAATATGAACGGTTGGGCGAATGGGCCGAACGGATCGGTTGGGAAAAGTTTTTTGAAAAGACCGGTCTGGAATTTACCCATCACCTGATCGATGATTTCCGGGATCCGGCCTATTATACCTGGCGGCAGACTTCCCAGTTTAAGTTTACGGCCTAAGTTTTGTGCCGGGAGCCATTAAACCTATAAAAGTTCGGAGTAATGAGTTCGGAGTTCGGAGCAAATAGATCCTTCTCCGAACTCTGAACTCCGAACTCAAAACTCATAACGAAAGAGGATGAAAATGGAAGTAGCCGAAGCTCAAAAAATTGTTATGGATGGCCTGGAAAAGAAAAAGGGCAAATCCAAATTTTATTTGAAAGATTTTTATGCCATGCTGCCCGATTGGAAACCCCGGGAGGTCAATAAGCTGGTTAACAATATGGTCCAGCAAGGAATGCTCGAGTACTGGTCCAGCGGGAGCACGACCATGTACGGGATAAAAGGGGCCGGTAAACAGGGCGCAGCCGAGGAAGGGGAATAACCTCCTTTTCATTGGGTGCACCTCCCCTGTAAATCGATTTTGAAGTTGATCTGAAGAACATGGGCCTTCCACGCATCATGATGGCCTCCCTTCGGGGGGGGTCCGGTAAAACCATTCTCTCCATGGGAGTTCTGGCGGCCTGGAAGTCTCGTGGCCTTAAAGTAATTCCCTTTAAAAAGGGACCGGATTATATCGACGCCGGGTGGTTGGCTATGGCAGCCGGCCGCCCGTGTTTTAATTTGGACCCTTTTTTAATGGGGAAGACAACCGTCATCCATTCCTTTCAGCATCGGGCGCAAGCAGGGGAATTATCCCTGATCGAGGGTAACCGGGGTCTTTTTGACGGGATTAACCCCCAGGGGACCTACAGCAGTGCTCAACTGGCCAAGATGTTGAAAACCCCTTTGGTCTTGATTGTGGATTGTACCAAGACGACCCGAACGGTGGCGGCCATGATTCTGGGCTGTCAGCAATTTGATCCCGATTTGAGTTTGAAGGGGATCGTTTTGAACCATATTGCCGGAAGTCGGCACGAAACCATCATTCGAAAGGCCGTTGAACACTATTGTGGTCTCCCCATATTAGGCGCCATACCGCGGATGTCATCCGCTCATTTTCCGGAACGTCATTTGGGGCTCCTGCCTTTTCAGGAGCACCCTGAAGTAGAAAAGGCCGTACAGTCGGTTCAAAAAATGGCGGAAAGTTATATGGACCTGGAAGGGCTTAAGGCCTTGGCCTTTAATGCCTCCTTCATGAAGTCCTTCATCCCTCATCCGGTTTGTTTAAAAAAAGCAAGTTCTTCTTTGCCCAAGCCTCTGATCGGGGTCATCCAGGATGAGGCCTTTCAATTTTATTATCCGGAAAATTTGGAGGCCCTGGAAAAAGCCGGGGCTAATCTGGTCTTTTTAAATGCCCTTACCGGAGACTTTCCAGCCGACCTGGATGGTCTCTATATCGGAGGAGGATTTCCTGAGACCCAGGCCCTTTTGCTGGCCCAAAACGATTCTTTCCGCTCGGCCCTGAAGGAGGCCATAGAGGGGGGGCTGCCGGTATACGCCGAATGCGGGGGACTGATGTATTTGGGGGAGACCTTGATTTATCAGGGGAAGACCTATCCCATGGTGGGGACCTTGCCGTTGACCTTTGTTCTGGAGAAAAGACCCCAAGGCCATGGATACACCCAAATCAGGGTCCTGAAGAAAAATCCCTTTTTCCCGGTCGGTGCCGTCCTGAAAGGACATGAGTTTCACTATTCCCGGGTTTTGGACTGGGATTCCTGCCGAATCGGTCCTGTTTTTAAAATGGTCAAAGGGTTCGGCCTGGACGGTCTCAGGGACGGTATCGTTTACAAAAACGTTTTGGCGACCTATACCCATCTCCATGCCTTAGGAACCCCGGGGTGGGCCCAGTCCCTGGTGGAGCAGGCCGATAGATATAAGATCCGCGGTGCGGAAGAATCGCTTTCGCTTGAGGGAAGGGGCATAAGACCGTTGTCCTCCAGGGTGCATTTTTGACCTTGGATCTTCCGGGAAACGGTTTTCGAACCCGGTTAATTCGGGTAAATTTGGGGGAAGTCCGTTGAAAAAAATCCCCTTGACATTTTAAAGAAAATAGGTCATGTATTGGCCACAAAAAAATATTTTACGAGGAGGATGTAAGAATGCCTACCGTTGAATTTAAAGGAAAAACCTTTGGCGTTGATGAAGATGGATTTATCGATGACTTCAATAGCTGGACCCGGGAATGGGTCGATTATGTAAAAGAATCCGAAGGGATTAAAGAACTGACCGAGGAACATTGGAAGGTGATCAATATCCTGCAAGATTATTACAAGAAAAACGGTATCGCCCCCATGGTCCGGATTCTCTCCAAGGTAACCGGATTTAAACTTAAATATATTTATGAGCTTTTTCCCTCCGGACCGGGTAAAGGGGCTTGCAAGATGGCCGGTCTTCCCAAACCGACAGGCTGCGTATAAAGACAGGTCGAATTACGAGTGACGAGTGACGGAATGACGAGAATGAAAAATCCCCTTGACATTTTAAAGAAAATAGGTCATGTATTGGCCACAAAAAAATATTTTACGAGGAGGATGTAAGAATGCCTACCGTTGAATTTAAAGGAAAAACCTTTGGCGTTGATGAAGATGGATTTATCGATGACTTCAATAGCTGGACCCGGGAATGGGTCGATTATGTAAAAGAATCCGAAGGGATTAAAGAACTGACCGAGGAACATTGGAAGGTGATCAATATCCTGCAAGATTATTACAAGAAAAACGGTATCGCCCCCATGGTCCGGATTCTCTCCAAGGTAACCGGATTTAAACTCAAATATATTTATGAGCTTTTTCCCTCTGGACCGGGTAAAGGGGCTTGCAAGATGGCCGGTCTTCCCAAACCGACAGGCTGCGTATAAAGACAGGTCGAGTTACGAGTGACGAGTGACGAGTGACGAGAATGAAAAGGATCGCCCCCTTCACTTGTCACCTGTAATATGAATTCATCATGGGTTTAGAGAGCGTCGTTGCCGAGAAAAAATCGGCTATCGTTAAGCGGTGGTTTGATCTGTCTATTAAGACCTACCCCGAAGAAACCGCCGGATTCTTGAAAAATAAAAAGAACCGTTTTGCCAATCCGGTGGGCCATATCCTTTTTCAGGAACTGGGCTCCATCGTCGAGGGCCTTTTCCAAGGCGTCGACGTCAATACCCTGCAGCCCTTTCTCGAAAATATTATTCGCATCCGAGCCGTTCAAGATTTTTCGGCTTCCCAGGCGGTCGCCTTTGTCTTCTTGCTCAAAGAGGTGATCCGAGAGGAGATGGCGCAAGAGGTCGAGGAAAACCGAATCGGGAAGGCCTTGCTGGATTTCGAGTCGCGCATAGATGCCTTGGCCCTTCTTTCGTTCGATGTCTTTATGAAGTGCCGGGAAAAAATTTATGATCTAAAGGCAAACGAGTTGCAAAATAGAACCGTCCGGCTCCTTAAAAGGGCCAAACTGGTCGTTGAAGATCCGCCGGAGGCGCCTTCCGTTTCTTAAGGGTTTTTAGTATAACCTTTCAGGGCCAAACCTAATGAGGAGAGGTAGACATTCATGAATTTCATATTGGGCATTATCTTATCCTTCATCACGGTACTGGTTCTCGTTTTCGTTCCCTTTGTGGGGATGCAGGTGGCTAACCTGCAGGTTTTATTCGGGGTCATTATTCCTTATTTGGCCATGATCATCTTTTTGGTGGGGGTTGTCGGTCGATTGCTCCTTTGGTCGTTTTCTCCGGTCCCTTTTCGCATTCCCACCACCGCCGGCCAACAAAAATCCTTTCCCTGGATCAAACACAGTAAACTTGAGAACCCCTCCACCGCAGCAGGCGTTTTCGGCAGGATGGTCTTGGAGGTCCTGCTCTTTCGCTCCCTTTTTCGGAATTCCACCATGGAATTTAGGGAAGGACCCCGGGTCACCTATGAGTGGGAAAAATGGCTTTGGCTGTCGGCCATCCTTTTTCACTATTCTTTTTTAGTGGTCTTGATCAGACATTTGAGGTTTTTTACCAACCCGGTGCCGGGGTTTGTCAATCTCGTGGAGTTCCTGGATGGGTTTATGCAGACCGGGATCGGCACCTATCCCGGGCCTGGGGCTTCCCGGCATGCTGCTCAGCGGCGTCATTCTGTTGGCCGCCGCCGCCTATTTACTGCTGAGAAGGGTTTATATTCCCTCGGTCCGTTATATCTCCCTGCCCACCGATTATTTCCCCCTGTTTTTGATCATGGCCATTGCCACAACCGGGATTCTGATGCGCTATCTGCTGAAAGTGGATATCGTCAGCGTCAAGCAATTGGCCATGGGGTTGGTTACCTTTCATCCCGTACTCCCCCAGGGGATCGGGGTCCTTTTTTATATGCATCTGTTTTTGGTCTGTTGCCTGTTTGCCTATTTCCCCTTCAGCAAATTGGTCCATTTGGGAGGGCTCTTCCTAAGTCCCGACCCGTATCATGGCCAATAACAACCGGATGGTCAGGCACATCAATCCCTGGAATTACCCGGTTAAAGTCCATACCTATGAAGAATACGAAGACGAGTTTAGAGAAAAAATGAAAGAGGCTGGAATCCCAGTGGAGAAGGAGTAACCATGGCTGTAAAAAATGTCCCATCTCCTGAAGAATTATCCCAGATAAAGCATTCTCCCCCCTTCTTTAAGGGATGGATGAATACCCCGGCGGAAATAAAACCGGGCACCTTTTGCTATGCCGCCCAACCTAAAAATTTGGAGGCCGTGGGGCTGCCCAATCCGAGAGTCTGGAATCCCCTGGATGCCGACTGGAAGTTGCCGGATAATTGGAAGGCGATTGTCATTGAAGGCATCCGGGAGCGGATCAGCAAGTATCGCAGTTTTCATATCTTTATGGATATCTGTGTTCGCTGCGGGGCCTGCGCCGATAAATGCCATTTCTTTATCGGTTCCGGGGACCCGAAGAACATGCCGGTCTTAAGGGCCGAACTCTTACGGTCGGTCTACCGCCGGGAATTTACCACGGCCGGCAAGATCTTTGGGAAAATGGTCGGGGCCCGGGACCTGACCGAAGAGGTCATCAAAGAATGGTGGAGTTATTTCTTCCAGTGCACCGAGTGCCGCCGGTGTTCCGTCTTTTGCCCTTACGGGATCGATACGGCCGAGGTGACCATTATCGGCCGGGAACTGCTGAATTTACTGGGACTGAACATCGACTGGATCGCCGCACCGGTGGCCAACTGTTTCCGTAAAGGGAATCATCTTGGGATCGAGCCCCATGCCTTTAAGGACATGATTGATTTCTTCCTGGATGAAATCGAAGGGGTCACCGGCATCCGGCCCGACCCCTCATTTAACCGGAAAGGGGCCGAGATCCTCTTCATCACCCCCTCCGGAGATGTCTTTGCCGACCCCGGGACCTATACCTGCATGGGCTATCTGATGTTGTTCCATGAGTTGGGACTGGATTATACCTGGAGCACCTATGCCTCCGAGGGGGGGAATTTCGGGTTTTTCACCTCTCATGAGATGATGAAAAGGCTCAATGCCAAGATGTATGCCGAGGCCAAACGCCTGGGGGTCAAATGGATCCTGGGCGGCGAATGCGGCCATATGTGGCGGGTGGTCAATCAGTACATGGATACCATGAACGGCCCGGCCGATTTTCTGGAAGTGCCCGTTTCTCCGATTACCGGGACCAAATTTGAAAATGCCGCTTCCACCAAAATGGTCCATATCGTTGAATTTACCGCGGACCTGATAAAGAATGGAAAATTAAAACTGGACCCCAGCCGCAACGACCACCTCAGGGTGACCTACCACGATTCCTGCAATCCCGCCCGGGGCATGGGCTTTTTAGAAGAACCCCGTTATGTGCTCAGGAGTGTCTGCAATAATTTCTTTGAGATGCCTGAGGGCACCATTCGGGAACAGACCTTTTGTTGCGGCAGCGGGTCGGGTTTGAATGCCGGGGAGGATATGGAACTGAGGATGCGTGGGGGGTTCCCCAGGGCCAATGCCGTCCGCTATGTCCATGAGAAACACGGTGTTAACATGCTGGCTAACTATCTGTGCCATCGACCGGGCTGTCTTGCCCACCTTTGATGGAATACTGGGTCCCTGAAGTGGAGGTCACCGGTCTCCATGAACTGGTGGCCAATGCCCTTATCATGGATGGGGAGATCGAGCGGACCACCAATCTGCGCGGTGAACCTTTGGGAGAAGAAACCGAGGAGGACAGTGAAGAATGATGTACGATGAAAATAAAGTCATTCCGATGATTATTATCTTTGTGATTATGGTCACCTTTCCCCTCTGGTACAATCTGGGAAAGGCCGCGTGCCAAGCCGGATCCCAAAATAGATACGCCGGTCATTCAACAGATGAAGGAAAAACAAGTGTATCGAACCCAAGGCCACCATGATCACCACCCACATGAAGATTTTGGATCAATGGCGCTTTGAAGTGGTGCGGGGTGATTACAAACGGACTATATACCACGGCCGACGGACGGGTTTTCGACAAGAGTCTTCAGAACGGCTGCATGAAATGCCATTCCAACAAGACCCAGTTTTGCGACCAGTGCCATAATTACATGGAGGTCAAACCCTTCTGCTGGGACTGCCATATTGCACCAAAGGAGACAAAGTGATGGGCATCAATAGGAGAGATTTTTTAAGGATTGCCGGGATCGCTTCCCTCTGGGGCCTGGGGGGCAAGGCTGCTTTTGAGATCCTGAAACCCGGTGCGGTCGAAGCCCAGATGAAGGTCCCCTTGACGGCGGCCAAACATTGGGCCATGGTCATTGACACCCGTAAATTTAAAACCCCGGAAGATTTCCAAAGATGTATCGATGCCTGCAATAAGACTCATAATATCCCCAAAGTGGACCCGGTCCGCCAGGAGATCAAATGGATCTGGAAAGATCAGTACGAAAATGTCTTTCCCGATGACCAGAATCAATTTCTGCCGGAAGGCATGGAACATAAGCCTTTCTTGGTCCTTTGCAACCACTGCACCAATCCCCCCTGTGTCCGAGTCTGTCCCACCCAGGCCACCTTTAAACGACCCGACGGTATTGTCATGATGGATTATCACCGTTGCATCGGCTGTCGTTTTTGTATGGCCGGCTGCCCTTATGGCTCCCGAAGCTTTAACTGGGGGGACCCTCGACGCTTTCTCAAGGAACCCACCAATCCGGAATATCCAACCCGGTCCAAAGGGGTGGTGGAAAAATGCAATTTCTGTGAAGAACGGCTGGCCAAAGGTCTCTATCCGGCCTGTGTAGAAGCCAGCAACGGGGCCATGACCTTCGGCGATTTGGAGAATCCGCTTTCCGAAGTGCGAAAACTCCTCAAGGAAAATTATTCCATTCGACGCAAACCCAGTTTAGGAACGCAACCTAATATTTATTATTTGGTATGAGGTGATTATGTTTGAAAAGGCGCTGTCTGGATCGAAAAGCTATTGGAGTTGGATCTTCTGTCTGTTGTTTTTTATCGGCATCGGCTTTGCCTGTTATCTCTATCAGTTTAGTGAAGGGTTGCGGATCACCGGCATGGGCCGGGACGTTTCCTGGGGGTTCTATATCGCCCAGTTTACCTTTCTGGTCGGTGTGGCCGCCTCGGCGGTTATGTTGGTCTTGCCCTACTATCTGCACGATGTCCAGGCCTTTGGCAAAATTACCATCCTGGGTGAATTCCTGGCCATTGCCGCAGTGACCATGTGTATTTTGTTTATTACCGTGGACCTCGGTTATCCGACCCGGATACTCAATGTCATGCTCTATCCCACGCCCAACTCGATCCTTTTTTGGGACATGATCGTTTTGAACGGCTATTTATTCCTGAACCTTTTTATCGGCTGGAATATCCTGGCCGCCGAGCAAAAGGCCGTGGCACCGCCCAAGTGGGTCAAACCGCTCATCTATATTTCCATCCCCTGGGCCGTCAGCATCCATACGGTCACGGCTTTCCTCTACGCCGGGCTTCCGGGACGCCATTTCTGGCTTACGGCCATTATGGCCGCCCGCTTTTTGGGCTCGGCCTTTGCCGCCGGCCCGGCCCTGTTGATCATCCTGGCCCTGTTGGTCAAACGGCTAACGAAATTTGATCCCGGCCAGGAAGCCGTCAACAAGTTGCGGAATATCGTCACCTATGCCATGCTGATCAGCATCTTCTTTGTCATCTTGGAGATCTTTACCGCCTTTTACAGTAATATCCCGGAACACAAACAAGCTTTTCAATATCTTTTCTGGGGCCTGGAGGGCCATCACAAATATGTGGCCTGGACCTGGATCTCGGTGGTGGCCGGATGTCTTTCCGCCCTTATCCTGCTGTTGCCGCTGGCCCGAAAAAACAATGCCTGGCTGGTGGCTGCTTCAATCGGAGTCTTCGGCTCGCTGTGGATTGAGAAAGGGCTGACCCTGGTGGTCACCGGTTTTGTGCCTTCCCCCCTGGAGCACATCACCGAATACGCCCCCACCATATTCGAAATCTTTATCGGTTTAGGGATCTGGGCCACCGGATTTCTGATCCTCACCCTCCTGTACAAGATTGCCATTACGGTCAAGCTGGACCCCAACAGCGCCTCGGTTCATTAAGAATATTTTTTCTGTTTCATAGCTAATCACGGCCCATCTCTGAAAAAGGGATGGGCTTTTTTATTGGGTCTTTCATGGGGAATTTCAATTCCTTCTCTTTATTTATGGCTCCCCGGCATCAATGGCCCTTAAGCTTAAAAGCGATTAGGGTAAAAGCACGGAGTATGGGATTATAAAATTTCGGGAATTAGGCAAGAAGTATCGGGGGGCAGGAGGGTATTTGTTGGCATCATGGTATCAAAGCCCGTGATACGGAATTAGGTAAAGACAGGCAGAGGAACGGATAGGCCAGAACAACCGGGGTCAATAGGTCTGGTCTTATTTTTCTCCGAAGTAATTGATCCAGGCCAGCTCAAGCAGATCCTGGGACAGGCCGGGAGGCTGATCGGTATACCGGCAGATATCCAGACATCGGAGAATAAGGTCCCGGGGTTCACAACATCTCAGGGGGCGTTTTTCGTTTCCATAACGATCAAAAAGAAACTTGAGCAGTTTTGGGTCATAATCGAGCCCATGGGCTTCGGCCACCTTTTGGAAAATGTCGGCGTAACGTTCCTGGGTCGGCGGGGCTATATAAAGGCGGTACCCCATCCGGCGCAAAAAGGCCTCATCCACCAAGTCCTTGACATTCAGATTGGTGGCGAAGATGAGTAGTTGCTCGAAAGGGACCTCAATTTTTTTCCCCGTGTGTAGAGTCAGGTAATCCGTGCCCTGTTCCAGGGGGATGATCCAGCGGTTCAGCAGATCCACGGGGTCGACCCGCTGCCGGCCGAAGTCGTCGATGACCAGGGTCCCCCCGTTGGCCTTCACCTGGAACGGGGCCTCGTAAAAACGAGCCGTGTGGCTGTAGATCAGGTCCATGCTCTCGATCGTCATCTCCCCGCCGACGATCACCAGGGGACGCTTGATTTTTATCCAGCGCTTGTCATACCGGTTGTTATTCGTTTCTATCGGCAAATGGTTGTGCTTATCAAAAACCTTGATGATCTGGTTGTCCACCTCGATGGCATAAGGGATCCAGACCTCCCCGGGCTGGGCGGAGTTGAGCGCCACGGCGACTGAGGTCTTCCCGTTTCCGCTCTCGCCGAACATGAAAAGGCTACGCCGGGAATTGGCCACCAAACCCAAGGTTTGTAGGGTATTTTCAGGCAAAACAAGTTCGGACAGGGCGGTTTTTACAAATTCCGGCGCTACCGGTTCCCGGTCCTGCCTCTGCTGCGAAACCATTTCGGTATAGGATTGCAGGGAGACCGGGGCTGGTCCGATGTAGCCGTTGAGGTCTAACAGTCGATTAGCCCGCTGCCATCCCCGATCGAGCATGGCGTAACGATGGTTCAGGTAGCTGACCTCGCTGCGACTTTCGATCAGTTTTTCGTGGTAGAGGTGCTGGAGCAGTGTTTCGACCAGCGGCGCCGACAGGCACAGTTTCTCGGCCGTCCGGGCCGTGGTGCAGTTGGCATCCGCATAGACGGTCTTCAAGGTCAGGTCCGCCAGGAAGCCAAAGTCCAGTTGAGTTTCTTCCACGGTTTTGGGTGGGATGGGGATGAAACTTTTTTTTGGAACTTTGGAGTATGAATCGTGCATGTGAAAACCTCCCTAATTTTATTACCGGGTTTTCGTTGGGTCTACTATTCTGAGAGAATCCGTAAAAAGGCTTTAGATGGTACGAGCCCATAGCGCATCCATAAAAATTATAACTCCATCAGGGGATTGTCAAGCCAAATCTCTTGACTATCGGAGGGACACCGCTGGATATTAGACCACCAGATATTTTTTGATCACCTCTTCGTTCTGCCAGATTTCTTCCATTTGGCCTTCATATTGAATCATCCCCTTTTCGATGATGTAGCCCCTATGGCAGACCTTCCGGCAGAATTTGAGGTTCTGGTCGGCCAGGAGGATGGTGACCCCTTGTTGATGGATCCGGACCAAGACTTCGATCAGATTGGCCACGATCAAAGGAGCCAATCCTTCGGAGGGTTCATCCAGAAGCAGCAAAGCGGGATTGGCCATCAAGGCCCGGCCGATACCGAGCATCTTTTTTTCACCGCCCGAGAGATTCATCCCTTTGGCCTTCAATAAATCTTTGAGCTTAGGGAAAAGATCCAAGACCCGATCCCGGTCCCAGTACCCGGTCCGTTTGGAAAGTTTCTTGGCGATTTCCAAATTTTCGGCGGTGGTTAAGTCCGGAAAGATGCGCAGATCATCGGGCATATAACCCACCCCTTGTCGGGCGATGTTATAGGCCGGTTGTCCCAGGATTTCCTGCCCATTAAAAAGGATCGAGCCCCTTTTGGGCGGGGTCAGGCCGATGATCGAACGAAGGGTGGTCGTTTTCCCCACGCCGTTACGTCCTAAAAGAGCGACCACTTCCCCTTCGGCCACCGAGAAAGAAACCCCCTGAAGGATGTGACTGGTGGCGTAATAGGTGTCGATGTTGGAGACTTGTAATAACATGACTTGTTAGAGGATCATCTTTTCAATTTTGTCGATAGAAAATGCCCGGAAGGTCTAAGATGCGGGGTAACGTTTTATCGGAACGCTGCCTGCCCTATAGACCTATTCGTTGTCAAGCGAATCTCCCAAATATACTTCTCTGACTTGCTTATTTTCTTTGATTTCCTCCGGACTCCCATCGCCCAGGACCATGCCACGGTGAAGGACGATAACCCGTTCGGACAGGGAAAAAACAATATCCATGTCGTGTTCTACCAGGACAAAGGTTGTGCGTCCGGACCGGGAGAGCTGTCGGATGTTATTAAGGAGCTGGACCCGTTCCACCGGATTCATGCCCGCGGTGGGTTCATCAAGAAAAAGCAGAATGGGGTCAACCGCCAGGGCCACCCCGACTTCCAGGAGCCGTTGATCCCCATGAGAAAGGGCATTGGCAACGATGTTTCGCTTTTCGCTCAAACCGACCTTTTCCAAAAGGGCCTCTACTTTCAGGGCGCTTGGGGCCTCCTTGGAAATGGGCGAAAAAAGGGTGCGGGATTTCCCGGCCATGGTTAAGACCGGAATCATCAGGTTTTCAAAAACAGTCAGCTCGGGAAAAATATTAACGACCTGGAAAGATCGGCATATCCCCAGACGGACCCTCTTATGAATGGGAAGATGGGTGATATCCTGACCCTTGAAAAGCAGGGTCCCTTCTTGGACCGGCAAATTGCCGGTAATCAGATTGATGAGGGTGGATTTACCGGCCCCGTTGGGTCCGATAATGGAGGTCAGAACGCCGGCTTCAATCGAAAGGTCCATTTTCCAGGCCGTACAGATCATGCCAAAGAAATTGGATAATTTTCTTATTTCCAGGATGATCTCGCCCACTCTTTAAGTCCCTCCATTTTTCCCGGAACGGGAGAAAAGACTTTGAATGACTCCCACCACGCCCCCTCTAAACCCCATGATAATCACCAGGAGAACCACCCCGAACCAGAGCATCCAGTTTTCGGTAAAACGCTGGATGAATTCCCGCATGGCCACAAAAAAGACGCTTCCCACCAGGGGACCGGTAAAACTCGACAGCCCGCCCAGGAGGCTGACCAGAATGGGTTCGGCCGAGTTGCTCCAATGGGCCATATAGGGACGGGCATTGCTTTCCAGTAGGGTCTCCAAGGCCCCGGCCAGACCGGCAAAGGCCCCGCTGATGACAAAGACGGTCAGACGATAATTCTTGACGGATACGCCGGCGAACTCACTTCGATTGGGGTTTTCTCGAATGCCGGCCAAGACCAGTCCAAAGGGAGAGTTCCGGAGACGATGAACGGCCCAGGCACTTAAAACAAAGAAAGCCAGGACCAGGAAATAATATTGCCTGTCTCGTCTTAATGGAGATGGCGAAGAGCCCGAAGAAGGAAACCGAATCCCGCATGATTCCTACCAGACCATCATCACCACCGGTGATTCCCGGGCGTTCCAGATCAGAGAAAAGACCATCATGCCAAAGGCCAGGGTCAGCATGGCAAAATAGATTTCGGTGTGGCGGACGCAAAAAAAACCGATGATCAGGGCCAGGAGGGCGGCCGTCAATACCCCGATAAGGATCCCCAAAAGGGGATGGCTGGTGAGGTGAAGGCAAAAGAACCCCAGACCATAGGCCCCGGCGGCATAAAAGGCCCCGTGACCGAAGGAAAGGAGGCCGGTACGTCCCAAAAGCAGGTTATACCCCAGGGCATAAATGCCAAGGAGCATAACCCGCATGGTTAGGTAGGTCATGAAACGGCCGGAAAATAGACCGATCCCGATTAAAGCCAGAAAGATCAAGAGGGTGAAAAATGGGGTCCAGAATTTTTTCATATGCTCTATTTGGTTCCCCCAAAAAGCCCCCGGGGTCTCCAGAGGAGCACGGCGGCCATGAGGATAAAGGTCAGAAACATATCGAAGGTCGGGAAAAAACGGGTGCCGAAGGCTGACAGGATCCCGATGATCAAGGCCCCGACAAAGGCGCCCTTCAGGCTCCCCAAACCCCCGATGACCGCTACGATGAAGGCCTCGATGATAATGGTCTCGCCCATACCCGAGGTCAGGATGCCCACATAAGGTACGGCCAAACCGCCACCCAGGGCCCCGAGCCAGGTTCCGAAAACAAAGACCCCGGTGAACAAGGTCGGGACCCGGACGCCGATGGCCGCGGCCATCTCCCGATCCGAGGAGGCGGCCCGGATGATTCGACCCCACCAGGTCCGCTCGATCATCAGCCAGAGCCCCAGGGCTACTAAAGGGCCGACGGCGATGATGAATAAATTATAGATCGGAAATTTTCTGCCCAGGATGACCAGGGAACCGCCCAGACTGCTCAGATTCGGCGGACTCAAGGAACCGGCTCCCCAGACCATCTTAACCAGATTATCGAATATGAGGACAAAGGCAAAGGTCAACAGGAGTTGATAAGGCAAGGCCAGGTGGTAGACATACCGCAGGAAGAACCGTTCCATCAGATAGCCGACCAGGCAAACGCCCAAGGGTCCGATAAGAAGACCAAGCCAAAAGTTGGCCCCCCAATATTTTAAAACGGTGAAACATAAATAGGCCCCCAACATATAAAAACTGCCGTGGGCAAAATTAAGGACTCCCAGGACCCCGAAAATCAAGCTCAGGCCGCTGGCTACCAGCCAGATGAACATGCCGGTCGATAAACCGGCCAGGCAGACATGGACGATGGATTGGAGCATACCGGTGACGACGATATTGTAAAGGGTTAAGGGTTGAAGGGTGGAATAGATGGCTCCGGGCTCAAGGCATAAGGCTCAAGATTTTTTCTTTATGCCCTGAGCCTCGGACCGTTTGGTTTATTTTTCAAAAGGAGGTTCTGTTCCCGGTCCCTCAAAAGGAGGACGGGCATAATAACTTTTGGCCGGGATGACCTTCATGTCCCCTAAAATTTTAAAAGGATACTTGGGATCGCTCTTCAGCTTTCCCCAGGGGACATCATAAATGGCCTGGTGGTCTTCCTTGCGGAACAGGCGATGTCCGGCCGGCGTGTCCAACTCCATTCCTTCCAGGGCCTGGATCAACGGCTTGGTGTCCTTGGATCCGGATTTTTCCACGGCCGCTTTTAAGGCGTAAATGGACGAATAGCCGGTCTCGGAAACATAGGCCGGATAATGGTTCCAACGTTTACGGAAACGGGCCACAAATTCGTTATTGGTCTTGTTGTTGGGATAGAGGAAAAAATAACGACCCGAGGCCCAGATGCCGTCCGGATATTCCTGTCCCAATCCCTCCAGGGCATCCATGGCCGCTCCCATGGGGATCATGACGTGCTTGATCTTGTCGAAAAGCCCGGCCTGTTTGGCCTGTTTGATAAAGCTGATCAACTCCCCGGCCCATTCGGTACTGTAGAGGCCGTCTGGCTTGGCATCCATGATGGTGTTGATATGAGACCGGAAATCCGTGGTGCCGAAGGGGGCCCAGGATTCCGCGATAAACGATACTCCCGGTTTCATTTTTTTGAGCATATCCTGGAACATCTTCCAGCAGGTAAACCCATACTCGTATTTCGGTGAAATGGTGGCCCATTTCATGGCCGGTAAATCCTTGGCAATAAAGGCGCCTGCATATCCGTCGTGATAGGTGGGGTTGCAGATGCGGAAGATCTGTTTGACCCCTTTTTTGTAAACCCATTCCTCGGTCAGTTTTTCCGTGGCAGCGTGGGTGACCATGAGGATCTTGTCCAATTTTTCGACGACCGGGGCCAAGGCCAGGACCTGTCCGGAGGAATCGATCCCGCCCAGATAATCCGCTCCCCAGCTATCGACGAAGTAGCGGGCGTTTTTAATGGCCTCATCCGGCTTCAGGGTGGAATCGCGAAATTCCATTTCCACCTTTACGCCGGCAATGCCCCCTTTTTGATTGATTTCCTCGACGGCCATGGTGACCCCCATTTTGTGGAATTCACCATAACCGGCCAAAGGTCCTGAAATAACGGCCTGATAACCGACCTTGATCGGGCCCTTGATCTGGGGAGTGGCTGCCCACAAACCGGTCGGCACCATAACACCCGACCCAAGGGCGCTGGCTCCAGCAACCAAGGTTCCTGCACCAATCACTTTTAAGAAATCCCGACGATCCAGTTCGTTCTTACCCATGGTTCCCCCTTTAATCCAAAAGGATTTTTAGTCTGTCGGGTCCAAGGGACCCGAGGAATAAAGACGCTTGATTGTAACTAAAAGCCTTTCCCCCTTCAAGCAGAATCGAAAGGGGAGAAGAAATATTCTCCTATCCCTCGATAGGATCGAGATATTTGGGAAGCCCGTAGCCCAAAAGGCCCCGTTCCATTTCCATTCGGTCGTCCCTTCGGCTATCCGGACCATCCAGCCAGGGTCACTTCGAGCCTTCCTTTTCCCGAAGGGTCCGGCGCAGGAACTTTCCGGTCAAGGTTTTGGGGATCTCCGGGACGATCTCCACCTGCCTGGGATATTTGTAAGCGGCTATCCGTTCTTTGCAAAAGGCGATCAATTCTTCAGCACTAACCGACCCTTCCATTCCCAGTTTCAAGGCCACAAAGGCCTTGACGGTCTCCCCCCGATAGGGATCGGGCACCCCGACAACGGCGGTTTCCCGAACCGCCGGGTGCTGGTAGAGGACATCTTCCACGTCCCGGGGCCAGATCTTATACCCCGAAGCGACGATAAGGTCTTTCTTACGATCCACCACATAAAACCAGCCAGCCTTATCCATCTTGCCCACGTCGCCGGTATAAAGCCAGCCCTCCTTTATGGCGTGGCGGGTTTCTTCCGGTTTTTGCCAATAGCCAGGGATGACCATGGGCCCGAAATCGACGATCTCCCCGATTTCTCCGGGGGGCAACTCCCGGGTGCCCTCTTCCAGATCCATGATTTTAACCACGGCATTGGAAACAGGCAAACCCACGGACAAGGCCCCGCTTTCGGGGTCAACCGGTATCGACAAACCCAAAGGCACCAAATGCGACGGAGAATTGGTTTCGGTCATTCCGTAAGCGTTATAGATGGAAAGGCCGGTGGTTACTTTAAACTGTTCGACAACGGCCGCAGAGACCGGGGCCCCGCCGCTATAGGCCTTTTTAAAAGAAGAAAGGTCCCGTTTTTTGATGTCCGGGTGGTTCATCAGGGCGATATAAACGGTAATGGCGGCCACGGTCATGGTGGCCTTCCGGTGCTCGATCAACCGGAGGGTTTCCCCGGCATCAAAGCGGTAAAAAAGAATAACCGGAATCCCCATCAGGGCGGCGATGGCCAAATGACCCACTTCTCCGGTAACGTGGAACAAGGGGGCCACGGCCAGAACGATATCATCTTCGGTCATGCGGAGAAAGGCGCGATAGACCAGGGCGTTAAAGGCGATATTCCCATGGGTGTTCATGGCTCCTTTGGGCGGACCGGTGGTCCCGGAGGTGTAGGTTAAATAGGCGATGTCCCGGGGGGTGAGATCCGGTCGGCTTAGGTCGGTCTGTTGATACCGTTGAATCAAATCCAACAGGTCTGTTGATTCCGAAAGAGGGATTTTTCTAAGCCCTTTAAGCAGGTCGGGTATCTCGCTTTGGGGCGGCAGGAGATCCAAGGCCGAAGTGGTAATCAGTCGTTCAACCGGGGTCTGTTTGAGGAATTCCAAATTCAATCCCCGGGCCGCATCATCCTGGATGATAAGGACCCTGGCTCCGGAGTCCTGACAAAAATAGGTCAGTTCTTTT
Source organism: uncultured delta proteobacterium (assembly GCA_963769305.1). Lineage (GTDB taxonomy): Bacteria > Desulfobacterota > RBG-13-43-22 > RBG-13-43-22 > RBG-13-43-22 > RBG-13-43-22. The sequence goes on from CAVYLJ010000011.1 coordinate 30,732, forward strand.
TCTTTGTACATGGGGTTTAAGGGTACCACGATGGCCCCGATTTTCCAGACCCCGTAGAGGGCGATCAGAAATTGAGGGATGTTTTGCAGGACCAACATGACCCGGTCCCCCTTTTTAATCCCCCATTCGGAAAGCGCGGCGGCCAGACCGTTGGAGAGGGTATCCAGTTCGCCGTAAGAAAGGGTACGATCGAAATAAAACAGTGCCGGTTTATCCGGCCGATCGGCCGCCGAGGCCTTAAAGTGGTCGAGGGCCGTAGTGCCAGGGATTGGTATCTCGGCCGGAATCCAGTCCGGGTAAGTTTTAAGCCAGGGTCTATTGGTCGAGTCCATTTTTTCTCCTTTCAAAGGTAGGCCGAAATTTCCCGATCAACAGGCAGTCCAACCGCCATCAATACAGATGACCTGGCCGGTGATAAAATCGGAGGCCGGAGCGGCCAGGAAAATGACCAGCCCTTCCAACTCCGGTAAGCGGCCGAAACGGCCCATGGGGGTCCGTTCACTGATGAATTTCATTCTTTCAGGATCGTTGCGGATCTGGAGGACCATTTCGGTCTCAAAGTAGGTTGGGGCGACGGCATTCACCCGCACCCCCAACTTGGCCCATTCCAAGGCCATGATCCGGGTCATCTGATTGACCCCTCCCTTGGAGGAAGCATAGGCCAATTGGTTGATCAAGGCGATCTGGCCGAGGATGGAACTGATATTGATCACCTTTCCGTAACCCCGGGCGATCATCTGGGGGACGACGGCCTGGGCGACTAAGTAATAGCCCTTAAGGTTGGTATTGATGATCAGGTCCCATTGTTCTTCCGGGTAGTCGAGAACCGGAACCCGGTAATTGGTTCCGGCATTGTTCACCAGGATATCCACCCGGTCGAAGGTGCTTAAGATTTTTTTTACGCCCTGGTCCACGTTCTGCTTTGAAGTCACATCAAGATAAAAACCGACGGCTCGACGTCCCAGGGCCCGGATGGCCGCGGAAACGCGCTCCAGATCGGCTTGATTCCGGCCACAGACGGCCACGTCGGCTCCGGCCTTGGCCAGGGCCATGGCCACGGTCTCCCCCAACCCTTTGGTGCTTCCGGTGACCATGGCCACCTTTCCGCTTAAATCAAAAATGTCCAAGCCCATGTCTCGGCCCTCCGCTAAAGGATATTAATGGTTTTGTTCTTCTGCGAGGATAATTTGGGCAGTCCATCGAGCTGCCTTTCCTACCACCCCGGGACATTTTTCCGAATGTCCGCCGGCATCCAAAAAAGCCTGCCATTCCTGGGGGTCATTCATATGATAGGCCCGTCCCATGATTTTTTTGTGGATCTCTTTACACAAAGAACTGCCGTATTCCTGAACGAATCGTTCGTGTAATTGATTGGACAGACGATAGGCGATAAACCGTCGTTTTTCGGGGTCATCCATCTTATCGATTTCCCGACCGTATAACAAACCGATGGCCATGACCCCGCCGGTCAAGGCCCCGCAGGACCCTTCCACTGAGAGACCGATTCCGCCGGCCAGCCCGGTAGCCGCCCTGAAAACCTCGGGCTGGGTCAGGTCGAATAGTTTCATCGTCGTCCCCAGTACGCACTGGGCGCAACCGTGATAAACCTTTTCGAACTCATACCCGGTGGCCTCCGCCTCTTGCAATATTTCTTCCTTGGATTTATTCGGTAGGCTGATTTTCATTTTTTATTTCCTTAAGCTGTTTTTGAGTAATAGGTCATTATCGGGGGCGAAGCCTATGATAAAGTTCCTCGTAATAAATGGAAGAGACAATCAACAAACAAAAAATGATGACTCCAGGAGATCGGGACCAAGAGAGATGAATGAAGACGGAGAAAGGTCGCGTCATGGGTCGACCCTTCACCTACCAAACAGGTGAGTCATGGACTGCCTCTTTCCTGGTGATAAACCGATTAGGGCTTTTAAGAATAAGGCCTGGTTAACTTTCGACTTGCCTTCAAGCATTATTTAATTATAGAATCCTTTATCCCTATGTCCGTTTTTTTTGTCAAGCAAAAAACACTACGGGGAACCGTTATCCTCCGGGTGAATCAATCCCCGACATTTTAGCCGAATTGACGGAAAGGAAATTCGGACCCAGCTTTCGTTCATAAAATTTATCGGTGGCATCGATATTTACATTACTAAAAAAATAGCCTGAAAAGGGACGCCTCAAGTCAAAAAATTTAAGGAGGTGATCGGTCAGAAATACCCCAATAGTTTCTCAGGGAAAACCAAAACAAACAAAGTCCGTTACTAAAAAACAATGCCATTAACAAAATCCCTTTCAATAGATTGAATGGGACCTGACAGGAGGTAAAAGATGAAGCTGAAGCAATCGTCCGCAATGAAAATAGTTTCCGGTGTCTGTTTGGTATTCTTCCTGGCTCTTACCTGTATTCTGGGATGGTCCTTCTCAGCCATGGCCGCTGAGGAGAAGCCGATTAAAATCGGCGTCGTCACCTTTCTTTCCGGCGGGGCCGCCGGACCCTTCGGGGTGCCGGCCCGTAACGGGGCCGAAGTGATTGACGGAAGCCCTTAATGCCGGCGGGAAGGTGCCCGCCCCTTATGCCACTAAGGGATTCGGTGGTGCGCCGATTGAACTGGTCTTTATCGATGAGGCCGGCGGCGTCACCAAGCAGGTGACCGAATACCGAAACCTGGTCCAGCGGCAGAATGTGGATTTGGTCATCGGCTACATTTCCAGCGGGGATGCCATCGCCATCCCGCCGGTGGCCGAGGAGCTAAAAAAACTGACCGTCATTTTTGATGCCGGTACGCCCCGTATCTTTGAAGACGGAAGTTATAAATACGTCTTCCGCACCGGGGCTCACTGCCACCATGGACAATGTGGCGGCTGCTTATTATGTCACCGAACTTAAAAAAAATATAAAAAAGATTGCCGGTATCAATCAAAATTATGCCTGGGGGCAGGATTCCTGGAACGACTTCGAAGCGGCCATGAAGGCCCTGATTCCCGGAGTCCAGGTGGTCGTTTCTCAGATGCCTAAATTTATGGCCGGCCAGTACGGCGCAGAAATTTCCTCACTCCTTTCCAGTAATGCGGATGTGATTCATTCCAGTTTTTGGGGAGGCGACCTGGAGGCCTTTGTTTTGCAAGCGGCACCCAGGGGTTTATTTAAAAAGAGCACGGTGATCCTGACCGCCGGCGAATCGGCCATGTACCGTCTGGCCAAACAGACTCCCGGATGGGACAATCCTCGGCGGCTCGCGGACCTCACGGTGTTTTCGCACCGGATAATGAACTCAATCGCTGGTTCCGCAAGGCCTATCAGGAACGTTATGCCGTGCCTCCCACTTATCCTTCCTATAAAATGGTCCAGGCCATCCTGGGGGTAAAGGCCGCTTATGAAAAGGCCCAGGCGGCCAACGGCGGTAAGACCCCCAGCCAGGAGCAGATCATTGCCGCCCTGGAACACCTGACTTTTGAGACGCCGAGTGGTAAGGTGGAAATGGCCCTGGGTAAAGGCCATCAGGCCATCCAGGGGACCGCTTACGGCATGGTCAAGCATGTCAAAGGACAATTGACCATTACCAACATCAAGACCTATCCGGCTGCCAAGGTCAACCCCCCCGAAGGGGTCAAGAGTGAAGACTGGATCAAGTCGGGGTTTAAAAAGACCAAGTAATTTTTCTCGATATCTAATGGGGCCGGGGTGCCTTTCGCCCCGGCCCGGGCGGGAGCAAATTGACCATGAGTGATTTGTTGACGGTCCTGGTGGACGGGATCCTGTATTCTTCCTGGCTGTTCATTATCGCCGTGGGCCTCACCCTCATCTACGGGGTGATGAAGATCCTCAATATGGCCCATGGCAGCCTTTACGCCCTGGGGGCTTATGCCGCCGCTTCTTTGGCCGGTTATTGGCTCAACCATGGTTATTTCCCTTTGGGCAGTTACGCCATGCTGGCACTGGGTGCGGTCATAGTCGGGCTGGTGATGGGGCCGCTTGATCGAGCGCGGTCTTTTACGTTTCATGTACGGCAAAGACGAGATACTCCTGCTGATCGTCACCTTCGCCCTTTTCCTGATCCTGGAAGATGTCATCAAATTGATCTGGGGGGTTGATCCCTTATTTTATATCGGAGCCTTATGGTCTGTTGGGCAGTATCGATTTTGCCGGTTTGAGTTATCCGGCTTATAACATCATCCTGATCGGCGTTTCATTGGCCACGGGGTTCGGTCTGTTCTGGGTCCTCCAATATACCAGACAGGGAAAGCTCCTTTTGGCCGTGATTCATGATCGGGAAGTGAGCCTGGCCATGGGAATCAATGTGAATCGTTTTTACTTGATCACCTTTACCGTTGGGGCCATGCTGGCCGCCATCGGCGGGGCCTTCACCGCCCCGACGGTCTCGGTGGTGCCCGGCATGGGCGTGGAGGTGATCGTCCTGGCCTTTGCCGTGGTCGTCATCGGCGGACTGGGCAGCCTGCAAGGGGCCGCCCTGGGGGCCTTGATCGTCGGTCTGGTGCGCTCCGCCGCCGTTCATTACCTGCCGGAAATCGAACTGTTTAGTATCTATCTGGTTATGGCCCTGGTGCTTCTGTTAAAACCTCAAGGATTGTTTCATGGCGTGGAGGCCCGCAAGATATGAACCGGGTTGATTATACCTTTCGTATTTCGGCCGCGGCCTTGATGGCCTTACTCCTCATCGGCCCTTTTCTTCCCCAATGGGTGCTGTTCCTGGTTACCGTCTCTTTCGGCAAAGGGCTGGTCGTTTTAGGCCTCTTGCTGCTGATGCGCACCGGCCTGGTGTCCTTCGGACAAGGCCTTTACTACTGTCTGGGGGCCTATACGGCCGGAAGCCTGGGTTTATCCCTGGGGCTGACGGATGCCCTTTTGTTGATCCTTTGCGGGTCGGCGGTGGCCGGTTTTGTAGCCTTCATCCTGGGTTTTCTCCTGGCCAACTACCGGGGTATTTTCTTTGCCATGTTGAGCCTGGCTTTTTCGATGATCCTTTACGGCCTGTTGGTCAAAACGGCCCTGTTGGGGAGTACGGACGGCTTCAACGTGGCCGTGCCGACCCTCTTCGGGTTTGCCTTTGCCGGAACGCTGGATTCGCTATGTCGTTTATGGCCTGGCCTGTGTGACGGTCTTTTTGTCGGCCCTGATCATGAATCACTATTTGAAGACCCCTCTGGGCCGCCTGTCTCCGGCCATTAAGGACAATGAACTCCGGGTGGAATACATGGGGGCCTCGGTGCGCCGGGCCATCCATATCAAGTATGTGATTGCCGCCGTCCTGGCCGGATTGGGCGGGGCCTTGACGGCCATCACCATAGGGCATATCGATCCGGAAATGGCCTACTGGACCACTTCGGGGGAATTCGTCTTCATCGCCATCTTAGGCGGCACCGGAAATGTCCTGGCCCCTTTTCTCGGTTCGCTGATCTTTGAATCGATCCGCAGCTTCGCCTATGAATATTCGCCCAATACCTGGCAGATGATCCTGGGCGCGGCCCTGTTGCTGGTCATTATTTTTCTGCCTGCCGGGTTATGGTCTGTTTTTCAATCCCGCCAAAGGAGGGTCTGATATGGAGAGCCGTGCCGATCCTGGAAGCTCAAGGCCTGCGAAAAATTTTTGGGGCCGTAACCGCGGCCTGGGATATTTCCGCCGCCATCCAAAAGGATACCGTGGTCGGTCTGATCGGGGCCAACGGGGCCGGGAAGACCACCTTCATCAATATGATTACCGGATACTTGAAACCCAGCGCCGGGACGATTCATTTTCAAGGTCGCGATATCACCCCCCTCCCCCCGAGAGAGATTACCCGCCTGGGGGTCTGCCGTTCATTCCAGATCCCGCAACTTTATGATTCCCTTTCCGTGGAAGATAATATCCTGGTCGGACTGGGGATTGTTTCCCGGGTCAATAAAAAATCTTTTTTTCCCGGAGCCGGCAAAAGGTTCCGAGCCGTCCAGGCCGCCGACCCGGAGGCGGCCGGAGCGATCATGGAACGATTCGGTCTGATCGATTACCGGGACAAACCGGCCAATGTCCTGCCGGGAGGGATTCGGAAGCTGTTGGATATTGCCATGTCCATGGTGGGGAAACCACAGATTATGATGCTCGACGAACCGACCAGCGGGATCAACGCCGATCAAAAGTTTGATATTATGGATATGATTATGGAGGCCTTGCGGGCCGAAGGGGTTACCGTTTTATTCGTGGAACATGATATGGAAATCGTCAGCCGTTATTCCGACCGCATCCTGGCCTTTTACGAAGGCCGGGTCATTGCCGACGGGAGACCGGAAGAAGTATTGGCCGACGGCAAGGTGCGTCAGTATGTGATCGGGGAGAATAAGCAGACGGTGAAAAAAGGGGGCCCCGGAAATGCTCAAAATTAAAGAGTTGAATGTCTCCATCCAGTCGGTCAGGATCTTGCGGGGTGTGGATCTCGATCTTCCAACCGGAACGGTGGCCGGGCTGATCGGACGCAATGGGGCCGGGAAAACCACCCTGATGCGCAGCATCATGGGGCTGCTGCCTGCCAGCAGCGGGCAGGTCGAATTTGACGGCATTAATTTAAGGGAGGTCCCCGCCTACGGCCGGAGCAGTCTGGGGATCGGGTATATGCCGGAGGAACGGCGGCTGATCCCGGAATTGACCGTGGAGGAAAACATCCTCCTGCCGGCCTGGGCCATCGGTGCCAAGGAAGGGCCGGAGCGGCTGGAAAAAATCTATCAGATGATCCCGGAAATGAAGACCTTTACCCAACGGAAGGCCATGGAACTGTCCGGAGGGCAGCAGAAACTGGTGGCCCTCGGCCGGGCCTTGATGTGCGGCCATAAGCTCCTGCTGCTCGACGAACCTTTTGAAGGGGTGGCCCCGGCCCTGGCCCAGCGTCTGGTGGAAGTGGTCGGGGAATTGATTAAAGAGGGGCTTTCGGTGATCCTGTCGGAATCCAACTTGCAGCATTCCACCGGGTATGCTGGACCGGGTTTTTCAAATAGACCGGGGGGTGGTGGTTCAGGGGGAGTAGAACGAAATTGAGAATTTGGATCCGGAGCCAGATATTCGAGAGAACAATTCTAAAAGGAAATGGAAGATTTTTCGAAAATCGAAAGTGGATCATCTAAGATTAGCATGACAAGAAACTCTTTTTTACAGGTTGCTCAAAAAGGTCCAGATACAAGGCGCTTGGCCGAGTATCCCGTAGGAATTGAGTGACGTACATTGAAGTACGTCGCAATGACGAGGTGATGAGAGCAACGAAGTAGACGGGTCTTTTTCAGCAACCGTTAGGAGAAAGACTATGGCAAACATCTTATTTCGGACCACGCCCCGCATCCTGATGGGCCCGGGAGTGCGGATCAGATCGGTCCGGAACTCAAGGCCCTGAAGGGGAAAAGGGTCCTCATCGTTACCGACCCCGGCATCATCCAGGCCGGACTCCTGGACCGGATCAGTCCTTCTTTAAAAAAGGCCGGGGTAACGGTCACCCTTTTTGATCAGGTCGAGGCCGATCCCCATATTGAGATCGTCGACCAGGCCCTGGCCCGGTTGAAAGAGGAAAAGTGTGATTCGGTCATCGGAATGGGTGGAGGCAGTTCCCTGGATATTGCCAAGCTGGTGGCGGCCATGGCCGTCAACCCCGGCCATATTTCCGATTACTTCGGGGTGGACCTCCTGGCAAAACCCGGACTGCCCTTGATCGCCGTCCCCACCACCGCCGGGACCGGCAGCGAAGTCACCCCCATCGCCATATCTTTCCGATCAGGCCGAGCATTTGAAAAAGGGAGTGGTTTCCAGCCATCTTTTCCCAAGGCTGGCCCTTTTGGACCCCGTCCTGACCCTCGGTGTGCCCCCGGCGGTAACCGCCTTTACCGGCATGGATGCCTTGATCCATGCCATCGAGGCCTATACCTCGGTCAATGCCAATTCCCTGACCGATCATCTGGCCTTCCGGGCCATTGAATTGACCTTCGGGAATTTACTGACCGCCTATGCCCGCGGGGAAGACCTGGAGGCCCGCTCCAACATGTTGGAAGGGAGTCTGTTGGCCGGGATGGCCTTTGCCAACGCCGGGGTGACGGCCGTCCATGCCTTTGCCTATCCCCTGGGAGGTGAGTTTCATCACATCGCCCATGGACTGGCCAATTCGGTTATGCTGCTTCCGGTGCTGCGTTTTAATATGCTGGGGAACCTCCCTAAATTTGCCGAGATTTCCTTGGCCCTGGGACTGTCCGTCGAGGACCTGACCGACCGGCAGGCCGCCGAGGAAGGGCTGGATGCCATCGAGGAATTGATGATCGATCTTAACCTCCCCTTACGCCTGCGGGATCTAAAGGTCCCGGAAGAGGCCATTCCGGGAATGGCCCAGGGGGTGATGAAGGTGACCCGTTTGCTGGCCAACAATCCCCGGCGGATCACCCTGGAGGATGCCGAACGCATTTATCGCAGTGCCTGGTAAAATAAATTGGTTCAGAGGTCGAGGATTCAAGGGAGCTCAAGGGTATCAAGTGAAAATCCTTACGGTGATCATTAGGCCAGATAACCGGGACCCGAACCCTGGAACCCTTGCCTCCATTATCCTTTCGTGACGAAAGTGTGGGCAGGACAGTAACGTAGGAATCCAATCTTTGAATATCAAGGGGAAGACAATGAAAGGATTCTTTAATCGCATCTTAAAAATTGATGTGGGTGAACAATCTTTTTCCATCCGGGAATTATCCGATCAGGAATTGGAATGGGGACTGGGAGGCAAGGGCCTGGGCACCCGCTTGTTGCTGGAAAACAACCCTCCCGGGGTCGATCCCTTTTCCCCGGAAAACCATTTGATCATCGACGTAGGCCCGGTTACCGACACCCCGATCTACGGGTCCACTCGGCATGGGATCTTTACCAAGAGTCCCCAAACCGGGTTGTATGCCGAATCCTATTCCGGGGGCAAGGCCGCCGAAAGCATCAGCCGGACCGGCTATGACGCCGTGGTCATCGGGGGCATTTCCAAGGAGCCGGTGTTTTTAGAGATCAGCGATGAAACCGTGCGTTTTCATCCGGCCAGGGATTTATGGGGGCTGGAGACTTATGCCGCGGAGGATGAGGTCTTAAAAAGGATCGGTAAAAAAAGGATGGGCGCCGCCGCCGAACGGGCCGCGGCCCTGGTCATCGGCCCGGCGGGAGAAAACCGGGTCCGCTTTTCGGTGATCGAAAACGATTACTGGCGTTCGGCCGGCCGGACCGGCACCGGTGCGGTCATGGGCGCCAAGAAGATCAAGGCCCTGTGTTTTTATGGAAGCCGAAAACGTTCCCTGGCCTTTCCGGATGAAGCCCGGGCCTTTGCCAAAGAGATTCTGGAAAAGGGCAAGACCGATCCCGGGGCGGCGAATTACCGGAAAATGGGCACGCCCATGATGGTGGCGGTTTTGAACAAGGCCGGGGCCTTTCCCGACCGAGTATTGGTCCAAGGGGACCCTTGAAGGCTGGGAAGCCATCAGCGCCGACAGCCTCCATGAAAGATGTGAGGTCCAGCCCCGGGCCTGCCCCCAGTGCTTTTTCGCCTGCGGCCGGTTAAGCACGGTTAAGGAAGGTCCCCACAAGGGGTTGACCCTGGAAGGACCGGAATATGAGACCATCTATGCCTTCGGCGGCTTGTGCCTGATCAAAAGTATCGAGGACATTCTGTATTTGAACGATATCTGTGACCGTCTGGGGATGGATACCATTACCGCCGGCAATCTGGCCGGATTCGCCATCGAGGCTTCTAAACGGGGAAAGATCCCGGAAAAGATTGAATACGGTGATGTGCCGGCCATTGCGGATCTGCTCAAAAAGATCGCCTATCGCCAGGGCATCGGGGCGGTTTTGGCCGAGGGGATCAAGACCGCCGCCGCCGAATGGGGGCTGGAAGATATTGCCATCCACGTCAAAGGCCTGGAGCCGGCCGGATACGATCCGCGGGTGCTCAAAGGCATGGGTCTGGGCTACGCCACCTCGGACCGGGGGGCCTGCCATTTGCGGGCCACTTTTTACAAACCCGAGCTGGCCAAAATGATCGAACCGGACCAGATCGAAGGCAAGGCCGAGCTTTTTATCGATTTTGAAGACCGCCTGTGCTTATTGGACACCCTGATCCTCTGCCGTTTTTACCGAGACCTCTACCCCTGGCCGGAACTGTCCCGCATCATCCACATGACCACCGGTCTGAATTGGGGCAAGGAAGAGATCCATAAGATGACCAACCGGGTGATCACCGGGTGCCGGGAGTTCAACCTGCGGGAGGGCATGACCCTGGATCAGGATTGCCTGCCTCCCCGTTTCCACAAAGAGGCCCTGCCGGAAAGTGGCAAGGTGATCACCGAGGACGACCT
>CAVYLJ010000012.1:0-93633 GCA_963769305.1 uncultured delta proteobacterium
GACGCCAATGGTTATTTGATGTCTTCTCTGGAGGAGATTGCCCAAAGTACCGGCCAGGAGATCGTCCTGGTGGAAAAGGTTTTGCCGCGCATCCAAGAATTTGATCCCCTGGGGGTGGCCTCTCGGGATCTCAAGGAATGCCTGCTCATCCAGGCCCGGCATTTACCCCTTCCCAATCCCTGGGTGGAGTTGATCATCAAAGACCATCTGGCTTCCCTGGAAACCAAAAATTACCCGGCCATCGCCCGGGCCCTGCAGGCCCCCATGGAAGAGATTATTCCGGCCATAGAAATTATTTTACAGATGGATCCCAAGCCAGGCCGGCTCTACAGCGATGAAGAATCTCAATATATCAGTCCCGATATTTTTGTTTATAAGATGGGGGAGGAGGTTCATATCGTTTTGAATGAAGACGGTCTGCCCCGCTTGAGGATCAATGCCTTCTATAAAAAGGCCTTAAGTCAACGGGGGGCGGTTTCGGAAACAACCCGCGACTACATCCAGGAAAAATTGCGTTCGGCCATTTGGCTGATCAAGAGCATTCATCAACGACAACGGACCATCTACCGGGTGGCCGAGAGTATTTTTAAATTTCAGCGGGACTTTTTAGATTACGGCGTTTCCCATTTGAGACCCTTGATCCTGAAAGATGTGGCCGAAGAAGTCCAAATGCATGAATCAACCATCAGCCGGGTAACCACCAACAAATACGTTCACACCCCCCAGGGAATTTTTGAGTTGAAATTTTTCTTCAACAGTTCTTTGGCCGGGGCTGATGGAGAAACGGTTGCTTCGGAAAGTGTCAAGGAAAGGATACGGCTGTTGACCGCCCAGGAGGATCAGGCCCGTCCCTTAAGTGATCAGGAACTAACCGAACTCCTCCTGAAAGAAAATATCCATATCGCCCGCCGAACGGTGGCCAAATACCGGGAAGCTTTGGGGATCCTTCCCTCCAATAAGCGGAAAAAGTTCCCCATGGAGCATTGGATTCGTTCAAAAAAGGCCGAGGGTGTGGAAACGGATGTTTAAAAGAAAAAAGACCGAAGGACGATAGGAGGACTTATGCAAATTTCTGTATCTTTTCGGAATGTGGATCCATCGGAACACCTTAAAGAATATGCCGAAAACCGAATGGCGCGCCTCAAAAAATATATGGATGAGCCGATAGAAATTTATCTGGTCCTTTCCATCCAAAAATTCAGACATATCGCCGATGTGACCATCTCGGCCAATGGGATGAAGATCAAGGCCCAGGAAGAAACAGGCGACTTATATTCGGCCATTGATATGGTTTTGGATAAAACGGAAAAACAAATCAAAAGACATCGGGAAAAAGTCAAAGAACATAAGGCCGAGGGAAAGCCCAAAGGTTTACCGGAAGGGAAAAAAATCGGGGAGGAAAGAGAAGCCGAGGAAGAGGACCTCCCCCAGATTGTTAAGACCGAGAGGATCCTGGCTAAACCGATGGATGTGGAAGAAGCCTCTCTGCAACTCAAACTATCGAACAGCGAATTCGTGGTTTTTACCAATTCCAAAACCCATCTGATCAATGTTCTCTATCGCCGAAAGGATGGCAATTTTGGTTTAATCGAGCCGACGAGTTGATATGAAAATTTGTCAATACCTAAAACCTGAGCTGATCATCGCTGATCTGAAGGCCCAGAGTAAGGAAGGCGTCTTGGCTGAACTGGCCCAGCAGATCGCCGGGCATTTTCCCGGAATGAAGGCCGAAGAGGTGCTGCAGGTATTACTGGAACGGGAACGTCTCGGCAGTACCGGAATTGGAGAGGGGTTTGCCATCCCCCACGGAAAAATGAAAAACATCGACCGGATGATCATTGCCTTTGGCCGGTCACGCCGGGGGATCCACTTCGATTCCATGGATGGGAAAGAGGCCTATTATTTTTTTGTTTTGATCGCCCCGGAAGATTCCGCCGGCCTTCACTTAAAGGCCCTGGCCAAGATTTCTCGTTTTTTAAAAAATGGTGCCTTCAAGGAGAGTCTTTCCCGGGCCGCGGATCGCGAAGCGTTGAAGAAGGTTATTCAGGAACAGGATGACTTGATTTAAAAAGGTGCAGGGCACACCGGCAGGTTTTTTTCCTGCCTGGCGCAAGGTGCAAGGTTTCCCATGGTTTTCCCTTGAGCCTTGAGCCTTGGGCCGTGAGCCGCTTATTTTTTTCGGGGAACTGAATGCCGCAAAAGAGTATCCGCCTGGTCGTAATCACCGGCCTGTCCGGTTCGGGCAAAAGCACGGCCCTTAAGGCCTTTGAGGATGTCGGCTTTTTTTGTATCGATAATCTCCCGGCAACCCTGCTGCCCAGATTCTTGGAGTTGCGGGATGAGATTTCCCGAGAGGTCATTAAAATCGCCCTGGTTATGGACCTCCGGGGAAAAGATTTTTTAGCCAAATTTCCCAAGATTTTCCAGGAAGTCAAACGGAAAGGCTACGTCATAGAAGTTTTGTTTTTAGAGGCCGAGGAGGAGGTCCTGATACGCCGTTTCAGCCAGACCCGGCGTCATCATCCTCTGGGAGACCATCGGACCCTTTCCGGCACCATCCGCCTGGAAAGGAAGAAGATGGAACCCATCAAGCGGCTGGCCACTTATTGTTTGGACACCACCCAGCTCAATGTCCATCAACTTCGGGAGGAGATCCTCCGGCTCTTCTCCAAGACGGCCGCACCGGCAAAAATGACCATCAACCTGATCTCTTTTGGCTATAAATACGGCCTTCCCAATGAAGCCGATATCGTCATGGACGTTCGTTTCCTGCCCAACCCGTACTTTGTGACGGAATTGAAAGAGATGGACGGGAATCAGAAACCGGTGATCGATTATATTATGAAATGGAAAGAGACCAAGATTTTTTTAAAGGGTTTTTACGAATTGATTTCCTTTCTTATTCCTCAATACCAGAAAGAAGGAAAATCTCAACTGACCATTGCCGTGGGCTGCACCGGGGGCAGGCACCGGTCGGTGACCATCATAAACGCTTTGGCCGAGTTTTTAAAGAAAGAGAAGTTTTTAATCAATACCCGCCACCGGGATATTCGGTTGGGGTAATATTAGCGTTTGGTGTTATGAAGGTTTAATCTCCAATTTACGAAAGAGACAAAAAGCGAATGATTGGAATCGTGATCGTTACCCATTGTAACTTGGGTCAGGAACTTATACGCGCCGCCGAGTTTATTGCCGGTAGTCTAAAACAGACCCAATCGGTCTCCTTGAACCCGGCGGATCAGGATGAGGGTTTGCGGGGAAAGATCGCCGCAGCCATCGAAAAGGTCAATACCGGCGATGGCGTCATTCTTCTTACGGATATGTTTGGCGGAACGCCGTCCAATATCAGCCTTTCTTTTTTGTCCGAAGGAAAGGTGGAAGTAGTTACCGGGGCGAATCTGCCCATGTTGGTCGGCTTGTCTTCCAAAAGGGAAGGAAAATCCTTGAGTCAAGTGGCCCAAGAGATCAAAGGGTATGGTTTGCGCAGTATTGCCTTAGCCGGAGAAATTTTAAAAAAGGAGATCAAATAAAGGGTTCGACCTTGATTCTTATCCCCGCTCATTTGGACGACCTGCCTGATCTGCTGTTAATTGAATCCGCCTCTTTTGTTCAACCCTGGTCAAAGGCCGATTTTCTGTCCGAATTAAGCAAGTCACCTCCCAGTATCTACGTAGCTCGGAAAGATCTGGAATCCCCGGTCTTGGGCTATATTTGTTTCTGGGAGGTGGCCGACGAAATTCAAATGCTCAATCTGGCCGTGCATCCCGAATACCGACGTCAAGGGGTGGGCCGTTCTCTTCTGACCTTTCTTTTAAAACAGGCCGAGGTAAAAAAGGGAACCAAAGTCTTTCTTGAAGTACGGCCCTCCAACCAGGCGGCCTTGGCCTTGTATCGTTCCCTGGGTTTCAAAGCGCTCTATCGCCGTCCTCATTATTATCCCCCTGAAGGGGAAGAGGCCCTGGTGATGGGGTGGTCCGTTTAATAAGGCCGTTCCCTGTGACCCGGTATCCAGAATCGTTCGTAATGGCCATAAGGGCCAACCCGTTCTACCCAGTGCCCCGGTATCCAGCGTTCCCGGTAAACCGGAGGAGGGGGACAATAGTAGTCGGGCGGACTGTAGACTCGGACCGGACGGGGATCAGGATAATAGGCCCTCGGGGAATAAAGGAGACTTCCCAGGACAATGGCCGACCCGACGCCGATGGCCACACTAGGCCAAAAACGGTTTGCCCTGGCCAGGGTGACGGTAAAAAGGGTGATGGTTAAAGACATGGCCAAAATGAGAACAACGGCTTTTTTCATGGTTATTCCTCCCTTCTTTTTTGAAACTTGATAATTCGACCTGACCAAAGAGAAGTAGGTTAAAAAAAATTTGGTTTTAACTATTTATTTTATTTTGCGTCTAAAATTGTAGATAAATATGACTGATGACCAGTTGGTTGAACGGGCAAAAAAAGGGGATTCACTGGCCTTTGAAGAATTGGTCCTTCGATACCAGAAACCCATTTATTATTTTGTCTTGCGGATGCTGAAGAGTCCCTTGGATGCCGAAGACGCGGTCCAAAAAATATTCCTGTTGGCTTATCAGAACATCAGGGGATTCAGGGCTGATTCGACTTTTAAGACCTGGTTATACCGCATAGGGATTAATCAATGTAATAATTTTTTCCGGCAAAACAAAAACCGGGAGTTTACTTCGGTGGAAGAAATTCCGGTGGCCGATACCCGGGCCGATCAAGAAGGGGATCTGTCCGAAAAGGAAAACCTGGCCGGCCTTCGAAAAGCCGTAGACCGGCTTCCTTATAAACAAAGGATGGTGGTTTCCTTGAGAATTTATCAGGAGCTCTCTTTTGAAGAAATTGGGAAGGCCCTCAATATTCGGACCAATTCGGCCAAGGTCAATTTTCACCATGCTATGGAAAAACTAAAAAATTGGATGAAGAACTCAAAATCATGAAAAAAGATATTTCCTGCAAAAAGGCCAAAGAATTGGCCGGCGATTATTCTCAAGACCTTTTATCTCCTGACCTTATTGAAGGGGTTGAACGGCATCTCTCCGCCTGTCCGTCCTGTCAGAAGGAATATCAGGATAACCGGAAGGTCCTGACCCTCTTAAGCCGGGACCGGTTCCCCGATCCCGGACCTGACTTCTGGAATGGGTTGAGCTCCCGGATTATGACCCAGGTTCGCCTCAACCGACCTGATTCAATAGGGGTCCCCTGGTATAAAAAGGTCTGGGGAAGCCCATTCGGATGGCCCGGTTATGCCTGGGTAACGGCCTTGATCCTTATCTTCTTGACCCCGGCAGCCATTTATACTATTCATTTCAGGGGTTATAACCAAACTGCGATCCAGGAAACCCTGGAATCGGAATTAAGATGGGAAATGGGTCTTGAGTCCTATTCCGCAGCCGTTGAATCCCTTTCCGCCAGGGAATCCATCCGTTTGGGGGAGAGGTTAACGGCCCGCCTGGCCAAGGATTTGCCGCAACAGACGGAGGGGTTGATGGAAGATGACTTACAATGGGATGTTTCCCCAGCCCTGGAAAATTTGAATGCCAAAGAATTGGATGCTTTGATTAAAAAAACACAACCTGGCGGTTCCGCTCGGTTTTGGGAAGGGAATGAGCGATGTCTCCTAAAAAAGCCTTTTGGATCTTTCTGCTTTCTTTGACCCTTTGCGGTTCCTGGGCTTGGGCTGAATCCTGGAAGGAAGGTAAAGACCCACGTAGTAAGGCCTGGGAACGGATTCATATGATCAGGATGTGGAAATTGACCGAGGCCCTTAAACTGGACCGGGAAGGGGCGGCCCGTTTTTTTGCCGTGGATAACCGATATGAAGAGGGCAAACGAAGGCTTTATCGGGACCTTCATGAGAACATCCATAGGCTGCGGAATCTGATGCAGGAATCGAACCCTCCGGAGGGGGAACTGCGGGAACTTTTGTCTCGAATAAGAAACCGGAAAAAAGACCTCGATGACCTGGTGCAAAAGCAAACCGATGAAGAAATGAATTTACTGAAACCCGAGCAGCAGGCCCGCTATGTCCTTTTTCAGATCGATTTTCAAAGAGAGATGCAGGACCTGATCCGTGAGATCCGGGAGGGGAGACCTGTCAGACCCGGGCATGAAATGCCCACGGAAAAAACAAGATAAAGAAGAAGGGATATGAAGCTTACCGGAAAGGTGGCCATTGTTACCGGAGGGGGGCAGGGGATCGGCCGGGCCATTGCCCTTCTTTTCTCTCGGAAAGGGGCCAAGGTGGCCCTGGTGGATTGGAACCGGGAAACCGGAGGGGAAGCGTTAAAGGATCTTAAAGAAGCCGGTGGTGAAGGGGTTTTCATCGCTGCCGACGTTTCGAGATCCTCGGAAATTCAAAGGGCGTCTGATGAGGTACTCCGTTGCTGGGGCCGGATCGATGTCCTGGTTAATAACGCCGGATTTGACCGTCCTTCCGGGATTTTTAAAATCAAAGAGGAAGACTGGGAGGCCGTGCAAGGGGTTCATCTGCGGGCGGCCATACTGTTTATGAGGCAGGTGATGCCCATCATGAGGGAACAAAAATACGGCCAAATCGTCAACATCTCTTCCATCTACGGGAAGGTGGGGGGTAAAGGAGAAATCGCCTATGCCACGGTTAAGGCTGGTCTTTTGGGGTTGACCAAGAGTGCCGCTAAAGAGGTGGGGAAATATGGGATCCGGGTCAATGCCGTGCTGCCCGGTCTGACCGAAACCCCGTCCATACTGGCCATGATGGCTGAAAAATACAAGGAAGAAATCCTGGCCCGGACCCCGCTGGGGAGAATGGCCCAACCCGAAGAGATCGCCAAGGCCGTACTATTTCTGGCCTCCGATGAGGCCAGTTTTATCACCGGCGCCGGTTTGGAAGTAACCGGTGGCTGGGAGATGTGATGGCAGTCTATTTTTTTTATTGACATTTAAAAGGCAGCGATTTAAATTTCATTCCCATCAAGGTGATGAAGTTCACCGGAACCGTCCGTTTGGCGGACTAATGACTTCTATTTCAGATTGATCTGGGGTGGGAGTTTTTTATTTTTAGGGAAAGAAAAAATCAATTGAAAAATTATCAAAGTTTCGGTAAATATAAATATATGGGGATGGAGTCCCCCTGAAAAATGCCCAATTCGAGCTAATGACTCCTACTGCGCAGATTAATGCAGCGGTGGGGGCGTTAGAATTACTGATGAACCCGCTGCCAAGCGGGTTTTTTTTTCTCTGCGCAAGAAATTCGACACATAGGAGGATTCAATGGAATCACTGTTTCAAACCGCGGCCATATGGCTGTTTTTAGCTGTAATTGCCACCATACTCGCTAACCATCTCCGGGTTTCGATGGCCCTCATTGAAATTTGTATCGGGATCATCGCCGGCACGATTGCCGAACATTACTTCGGCCCCCATTCGCTGGGAGCCGATATGGAATGGCTCCGCTTTCTGGCCGGGATCGGAGCGGTGCTGCTGACTTTTCTGGCCGGGGCCGAATTGGAGCCCAAAGTCATTAAATCCAAGTGGAAGGAAGTTTCAGTTGTCGGACTCATCGGATTTTTTGCTCCATTTTTAGGCTGTACTTTATTAGCCAAATACGGTTTAGGCTGGGATACCCGGGCAAGCTGGCTGGCGGGGGTCGCCCTCTCCACCACCTCTATGGCTGTTGTTTATGCCGTAATGCTGGAAACAGGATTTAATCGGACGGAATTCGGCAAGGGGATACTCGGGGCCTGCTTTATCAATGACCTAGGGACGGTAATCGCCTTGGGTCTGATTTTTGCCCCCTTTACCATCAAGACGCTGATTTTCATCGTCGTCACCGCTTTGGTTATTGGATTCCTTCCCTTTGTCTCGAACTTGCTTACCCGAAAATACGGCTACCGGACCGCGGCCATCCGGGCAAAGTGGGTATTGCTGGTGCTGTTCGGCTTGGGGGCTCTGGCCCTATGGTCGGGGAGTGAAGCCGTCTTGCCGGCCTATCTGGCAGGTATTGTCCTGGCCGGTTTCGCGGCAGAGGACCATTTGTGGGTGCGACGGATGCGTACCTTGACTATTGGGTTCCTGACTCCCTTTTATTTCATCCGGGCAGGCTCCCTGGTTTCTTTGCCGGCCCTCCTAACGGCTCCCTTGATCTTTTTAATTTTTTTAGGGGGAAAAGTGGTTACCAAGATTTTAGGCCTTTATCCGGTGGTAGGTGTTTATCGAAAGGAGAAAAATGAACGCTGGTATTACACCCTCATGATGTCCACCGGCCTTACCTTCGGATCCATTTCCGCCTTATACGGGTTTTCCCATGGGATTATTACCCGGTCTCAATACTCTTTCCTCTTGGCCACAGTTATCGCCAGCGCCGTGGTTCCGACCATGATCGCCAATTTTGCCTTTTTACCGCGCCATTTGCTTCCCGAAAAAGTGTCCGGTGCCGAGTTGCCCGCCGGGGCTACAGTCGAACCGATTACTGAAGACAATGGTGCGAGCCTGGGTGATGAATGATAGGCCGGTGTCGATAAGCTATGGTTTGAGGTGGTTCAAGGGTCGAGGATACTCAGGATGACATTAAAACAATCCGTTCTTACAAACTTGAACTTGATAATGGACTGATTCGAAAAACTGCCTGAATTAATTCCACGGAACTCTATCGCCCGCCCTTGATTTATGACGCTCGCAGTCGCTCGGCGGTCTTTTTCATCTGGGCCTTTTGTTTCATACGAGTCAACTTCTCAGGGGCTTCTTGAAAGCCTTCCAGGGCGTTGAAAAATCGGTCCAAGGGATCGCCCTGAGAGGTGGGGACCAAAAAGAGATGGGTATGGGGAATCCTTCTTCCCCGGGCATACATGCAAACGAAATCCGGCCGGAAGATTTGCATGATCTTTCCGGCGATCACTTTGGCTGCCTTAAAAAGACTTTCCGTTTCCTCCACGCTAAGGTCATGCCACCAGGGCTCGTGCCTTTTGGGGATGATCAGACAGTGGCCCTCCGCTAAAGGGTTAATGTCCAGTAAACCCAGGGACAGCTCATCCTCATAGACGATATGAGCCGGCGCCTGCCCGACCACGATGTCGCAAAAGACGCACTTTTCTTTCGGCATGACCAATCTCCAACAAAGGTTAAAGGTAATTGCAGCTCATTCCCGCTTTTTGAGCACTGGATGATATCATTTCTTTGGGTTTTTTTGCTCAAATTTTTAGGCAGATATTTTTTGCTGTATTTGAAGCAGTATTTCCTTGATTTCAGTCATTTTCTTTTCTTCTTCGACAAGAACGGCCCTTTGTTCCTCAACCGCCTCCTCACCCTTCGATTTCCGGCTCAAACCCTTTTCTATGGCCTTTGATATCCCCTCCATGGTGGCCTCAATCCTCTGGAGCATCTCCCATCGGAAGGCAAGCTTACTCTTGTCCAGTCTTTCTTCAAAGTCGGAACCAATTCTGGCGGAATGCCTGTCGATCACTCGTTGGAGGTATTCTTTCATCTTCTTCAGAATGATTTTTTCACCGAGAAATTTCGGCAGCAACAAAGTCAGCGATGAGGCCACTATCTCAATCCCCCCCGGCTGCTCATTGAATTTATAGTAAAACCTGGACTTCGATGACCAAATGGCCTCTGCCTTGACGATATCGAAGGGAACAGCGAAGAGTTCGGCCGAGAAATTAAGGAGGGCATCCACGGTCTCATCGATTTTGGTAATAAACCTCTTGCAGGACATCTCAAAGGTTTTTGACAGCTTCTCATCCTCAAGGCCGCGCCAGGTCATAAAGGCCTGTTTGACTTCGTCGATAATCTGCTCTTCAAGACGACGCTGAATCTCCTTCAGGGACAGGTCCGAATATTCCTTGTAGCGGCTTTCAATGTTTTCTGACACCTTAAGGCTCAACTCCTGCCTGAAGGCATTCGTGTCTTCATCCAGGACGTTCTTGATGATATTTTTCGTCGCGCCATCCAGCAGCAGGTAGAAGTCGTCCTTTTCAACCAAAACCTCTTCCTTTTTCTTCTCGAAGATTTTTATCTTCTCCTGCAGTTCCTCCAGACGGCGTCGCGAGCGATTTCATCTCCAGCTCAAGCTTGAACCGGGCCTGAGAGAGCAGCCGAAGAAGATTGTTGGCGACGGAAAGGAGCAGGACCTTGCCCTTTTCCTGCATCAGAAAGGTATTCAGAATACCTTCAAATTCGGGGAGAAAACTTTTCTCCAGGAGTTCCTTTGTTCCGGACAATTTGCCTTGGAGGGCCCATTTGGCCGAAAGGGGAAAAATCTTGACTTCGCCACCCAGGGACTCCTCAATAATGGTCCTGGAGAAAGAAATGGATTCGTTAAGGTCTTCGGGGCCGACATAATCGGCCTTATTCTGGAGAAAGAATATCCGGTGGGAATATTCTTTTACGTCCTTTAAGAAATTAAGCTCGGCCTTGCTGACCGGCTGATCCACGGAGAGAAGAAACACGGCGGCATCCGACTTTGGTAAATATTGATAAGCCACATCGGTGTTATGCTCATAAACCGATCCGACACCGGGGGTGTCAATCAACCGGACACCGTCTTTTAGATAGGTCGAAGGGTAGGCAATGATGACTTCCTGCACCTCTTTTTCATTTTTGGGATTTCCTTTTTCGGTTACATATTGGGAAAGGGCTGCCGGTTCAATGTCGGTTACCCGGCCGTCATTGAAATAGACTTTGATATTTAAGGTCTCGCCGTATTTAAGAATCGTGGCAATAGAGGTGAGGGGTACAATAGCGGTAGGTAATATTTCCGCCCCGAGGAGGGCATTGATCAGGCTGGTCTTCCCCCTTTTAAATTGTCCCAGAACGACCAGGTTAAAGACATTATCTTGGATTTTATCCCTGAGTCTCTTCACAGAGGCCATTGGTATTCATTTCGATGGTCACCATGGAGTCGATGCAGGTTACGAGTTCTTCTTTAAGCTGCGCGTATTTATCGAGAACCATATATGGACCTCCCATCACTTACTATTGGCAGGGGGTATTTTGTTCAGCCAAAAAATAAAAAACTCCTACCAAAGTCTTCTTTGGTAGGAGTTATCAGTCCGGATTCAGCGGGACGGTTGAGCGAACTCCATCGCTTTATTAAATGATTTTAATATTATTTAAATTTTTTGATTATGTCAATTTGTTTTGTAATGGCGAATTGAATCATTTAGGGTGAAGCCATGTCACAAGATCCTTCCGAAAAAATCTGCGGCCTGAATCGCAACATCTTCTTTACCGGCCTGGTCAGTTTTTTCATGGACTTCAGCTCGGAGATGGTCTATCCCCTGGTGCCTTTATTTCTCTCGTCCGTACTCGGGGTCCCTAAATCGGTCATCGGTTTGATCGAGGGGATTGCCGAAAGCACGGCCAGTCTGTTGAAAGTCTTTTCCGGCTGGCTTTCCGATCGTCTGGGGCATCGAAAATGGCTCATGGCAGCCGGATACGCGATCTCCACTTTGAGCCGCCCTCTGATCGCCACGGCCCCCAATTGGGGACAGGTCCTGGCTTCCCGTTTTATGGATCGTTTCGGCAAGGGGATCCGCAATGCCCCGAGGGACGCCCTGATCGCCGAATCCTGTGAAGTGTCCAACCTGGGACGGTCCTTTGGTTTCCATCGGGGCATGGATACCCTGGGGGCTGTGGTCGGGCCGGCGGTTGCCTTTGGGCTCCTGGCTTATTTTAACGGCCAGTACCGCCTTGTTTTCTGGCTTTCCATGATCCCCGGGGCCTTGGCCGTCCTGACCATTATCTTCTTTATTCGGGAAACCAGGGCCTGCCCCCTCGATCCGGCAGAGAAACCCAGGCTGGCCTGGTCCGGTTTTGACGGGACCTATAAATATTTTATCATGGTGGCCACCCTTTTTTCCCTGGGAAATTCAAGCGATGTCTTTTTGATCTTGCGGGCCCAAAATGTGGGGATTCCGGCGGCTGTCATTCCCCTGGTTTATCTGGTTTTTAATGTCGTCTATGGTTTGGGCGCCTTGCCGGCCGGCATTCTTATCGGACCGTATCGGACCGAAACCGATCATCTTTCTGGCTTTCATCCTTTTCGGGTTTATCTATCTGGGTTTTGCCAAAGCCGGCCACCCGGTCCATATCTGGCTGCTCTTTATCGCTTATGGAATCTTTATGGCCATGACCGAAGGGGTGCAGAAGGCCTTTTTGGCCACCATCATCCCCCAGGAATTCAAGGCCACGGGTTTTGGCCTTTACAACACACTGGTGGGCCTGGCTGTGCTCCCGGCCAGTCTGATCGGCGGGCTCCTTTGGGATCGTGTCGGCCCTTCGGCGACCTTCCTGTTTGGTACGGCCACGGCCTGGGTGTCGGCCCTTTTATTTATTTTTTTGTTCTTGAAAGGAAATGGAATTTATTCTATCCATAAGGCGAAAAGACCAATATAATGTAGAACATCTTGGTAAGAAAGAGATTATGGAAGGGTAAATGGCTCAGTCGAAAATTAAGAAGGTGACTGGGAATTGGTCCAAGGATATGCTCCCGGTCTTTCTGGTGTTTTCTTTTTCCCTTATTTTTTCTATCTATTTAAGCGATCATTCCACTTCCGAGAGTTGGAAGGTCGTTTACAGGAATTTTCTGCGGTTTTTTCGTTATACTCTGTTCCTTTGCCTCCCCCTTTACTTATTAAGGCCCATCTATCGATTTATCCTTGAGAAGGGGAAAGGGGCCTTGATTCAACTCGGCCATCCGAGAGAAATAACCGTTCACCCCCTCAAACATTGGCTCTTCCGCCCCTTCCAGGGAATCGGTATAGGCTTTCTCTTTGCCACTAAATTATTGGCCCTTATCCAGACGATCACCGGGCCGGTGACCGATTCCACACCGCCTATTATTCCCGGTCATTTTCAGCTTGGGCGGCTTCTCCTGGTTACCGGTATTACCATGTTTATCTCCCTCCTCCTGTCAACCCTTTGGACCTTGGACGACATGGGAATCCGCTATCATAATCGGCGGGATCAGGAACTTAAAATGATCGGAAAATATGTGGGGACCCTGATGCCCCTCATTTTCGGGCTCTATGGCCTGTTCAGCCTCATGACCCATTATCCCAAAGAAAGCGGTTTGGTCCATGTATTCAGGATCATTCTGGCCTTTTATCCGCCCCTGGTGGTCTTTGCCGTCGTCCATACCCGTTTCATTACCGGAAAAATAGATTTTCATGTCAGAAAGAATTTGTTGAAAAAAGGGGGAATCTGGCAGGATTAGGGAATCAGGCTTCCCTGGTCTCGAAAAGCGAATCCTGAATATTGGAATAGATCAGGGCCTTATATCTTTCTAAAACGGCATTGACAATTTCTTTTAAGGGAAAATTTTTTTCTTGACAAAATATATAAATTTATATTTATATGTACATTTTCATTCAAAATGATTTTAACCATTAGGTAGGCCGTTAGGCCAAATTTGAGGATTTTCTGTATCGCAAAGAGATGGAATTAGGAAAGGAGTCTTACAATGTCGGAAACCGAGATCTATGATTGCCTCATTGTCGGCGGAGGTCCAGGCGGTCTTACCGCCGGCATCTATGCCATGAGGGCGGCCTTCAAAACGGCTCTTATCGAAAAGGGGTTGCCAGGCGGTCAGATGGCCATTACCAAAGACGTGGAAAATTATCCGGGATTCATCGAAATAGGTGGATTCGAGCTTTGCGATAAATTTCTGCAATACGCTAAAAGATATAGCCTTGAGATAATCCAAGATGAGGTTGTATCCGTAGAGCCGGGAATTGAGTTCCATTCTCAAAATTACCAGGCAGGTCTACCTGGTCCATCGACGAGACGCCTTCCGGGCAAGCCGGATCCTCCAGCAGCGCGTTATGGCTGAGTGCAAGATAGAAGTCATCTTCAATGCCGTTGTTGCTGAAATCAAAGCCAACGAAGGTGGGGTCTGTGCGGTTTCCCTTAAAGATACCAAGACGGGTGACAAAAGGGAACTGGCCACGGACGGGGTGTTCATCTTTGTGGGTTTTTCTCCCAACAACCAACTTGTGCCGGCCGGCATTAAAGTCAATCCGGGCGGTTACGTCATCACGGATGAAAAATGTGAGACCAGTATCCCGGGGATCTTTGCCATAGGCGACCTCAGACAAAAGTACGCCAATCAGATCGTGATCGCCGCCGCTGACGGGTGTACGGCCGCACTGGCCGCGGCTCACTACGCCGAGATGAAAAAGGGGAGTGCGGTCTGCTTTTCATCTCCCCCGGGAGTCCCTGCCGGTAAACAATAAAACAGGATAGATGATGGTCTATGGGAAAAGCAGCTCAAAGAAAACAGATAAGCGGCCTCGGCATAATAGAAGAGAAAGAGGAACAGGTATCGCTAACGGAGCAGGGGGGAATGGCGCTGCCCGATGAGACCTTACAAGCGGTTGCTTTTTTAGCCAAAAGTCTTTCTGATGAAAATCGCCTGCGAATTTTGATGTCCTTGAATGGCGGGAAGAAATCCGTAAACCGCATCGTGGAGGAACTTAATCTTTCCCAACCCCTGGTCTCCCACCACCTGAAGGAATTAAAAAGGTCATTGCTGGTCAAGGTCGAACGGCAAGGTCCCTTCATCTATTATGAAATGGTCAACAAAAAGATTATCGATATCCTTAACGAGATAGGAATCCTTGGGAAGGGGCTTTTAACCAACCGGAGAACTTTTTAAGCGGAGGAGATGGGTTAATGAATAAAAGGTCCCTTCAACAACTTGTAGACGAGTTGCCACCTGAAAGGGTCATTAGAGAAATAGCCGGGGTCGTTAAAAAACTTTTTCCTCTATTGGAGGAGGAGTCACGGGTAAGCTTTGTGATGAATTTGATCGGAGATACCGGCAATGACAAAGTGGCCAGTCTGGTTCACCTTTGACTGGCAGAGTGCATGGACGAAGGTGTCGATCCAACGCACATGTGCCAGAGCCTGGTGGATAAGGTCTTCCAGTCCAAACAGCTTAAAGCGGTGGCCGAACCAGAAATTCTGGGGCTGTTTGAAAACTGGCTGGACGAAGTAGAAGAGGAAGTAGTTGCGGCCTTCAGGACCGATCGAATAACGGAGTCGGTTCAATTGGCGGAGCTCCTTGGAATGTCACGATCCGGAGCAAACTTCCTGATGACCAAGCTTCAGCGGGAAGGAAGGATTTAAAAGAGAAGGATTCTTCAGAGGTTTAATAATAATCAGTAGGAGGTCGTCGGTTATGAGAAGGTTAATTGTTTTTCAAAGTGGAAACCCGGCCTGAATGACTTGTAAAAAGGCCATAGGTGTGGCTAAAGCGATGGAAGAAAAGTATGGAGAACAATTAAAATTAAATGTCTACACCACAGACTCGGAGGAAGCAAAAAAGTATCAATTTAAAAGTTCGACCAATGTAATTTTTGAAAATGAATTGGTGCCCATGGATATTGCAACCGATAAGGATAAAATGGATATTTTTCTGGCGGGTAAAATTTTGAAAGGAGTCAAAACATGAAATTTTTGTTTATCATTACCACCAACGACGGAGAGTCCATTTATAATGCCATGCGGTTGGCTAACGTCGGCGTGAAGAAGGGGGATGAAATCAGCGTGTTCATGCTGGGGAAGGGGGTCCTTTTTGAACAGGCTGGCACGGAACAATTCAATGTAATGGAGCAGATCAACCAATTCGGAGGGGACTTCTATGTCTGAGGGGTCTGCATGAAATCCCACGGTCTGGAGGGATCAAGCAGTTGCCCCATTGGTTGGATGGATGATTTGTATGAAATCGCCAAAGAGGCCGATAAGGTTTTGACCTTTTAAAATTTAAAGAAAAAATAAAATTTAAGGGGAAATTCCAAAACCCAGCGGTGATCAAGGCCGTTTTTGGGGTGGTTTTTATCCTGACGGCCCTTTTCGTTTTTCGCTTCATCTCCTTAATCGAATTGCTGACCCTGGATAAAACTGCCGGTAGCTCCGGCGGTCATGGTTGATGATGAGATTGTCGTGGAAGGATCCGATGTTTCCGAGGATAAACTCGAGAACATTATCCGCCAACACCTCAATTCGATAGCACTTGAACCGGAAAGAAGAGATACTGGGGCGATTGTTCGGTCGCTGAGGGGAAATGGAAATTTAACAGTTGTACAAAAGCAGTCACCCTGTTAACTTCTTGTTTAATTCTTATCTGGAGATTTACGTTGAAAATTAAAGAGCTTTTGCAGAAATCCCGAGAAGAGGGACTTTTTAGGAAATCGGAACTCATACAGATGTTGAGCTATCCCTCGGACTCCCCGGAAACCTACCAAGTCATGGCTGAGGCGAATCACCTATCGAAGGAGTTGACTCAAAACCAAGCCGAAGTTCATGCCCAACTGGCGCTGAACCTTGCCCCTTGTCTCTGCAACTGCCAATTCTGTTCATTTGCCCAGAGCAACGGCATCTTCAAAGAGGAAACCCGGCTGAGCCCGGAACAGGCTGTCCGTTATGCAAAACAGTTTGAAACCGAAGGAGCCAACGCAATTTACATCATGTCCACCGCGCATTATCCCTTCGAATTGTTTATCGAGATGTCTCAAGAGATTCGGCACCATTTGAAGGCCGATACCCTGATGATCGCCAACGTCGGAGACCAGTCCCTGGAGCGTGCCATTAAAATCAAAGACACGGGCTACTCCGGGGTTTATCACGCTCTTCGATTGAGGGAAGGGCTGGACACTACCCTATCGCCCAATGCGAGAAGGAACAGCATTCAGAACTTCCAAGAGGCGGGGCTGGGCGTGGGAACCTGCGTGGAACCGGTAGGACCGGAACATACCAACGATGAACTGGCTGAAGCCATACTCTTCACGGGGTCCTTCAATCCTTCATTCAGCGGCGCCGCAAGACGCATAGCCATTCCCGGAACGCAAATAGCATCACGAGGCATGATCTCTGAACTGCGCATGTCCCAGATCGTAGCCGTCACCAGATTGGGTATGCCGCGAACCGTATTGGGCAACTGCACCCATGAGCCTTGTTCATTGGGTGCCATTGCCGGTGCCAACCTTTTTTGGGCAGAGGTCGGCGCAAATCCGCGGGATGTTGAGGCAAAGACTGAGGAAGGCCGGGGAGAAAGGATTGAGAGTTGTAAACGGATCTTCCGTGAAAGCGGCTGGGAAGTATGGGATGGTCCGTCGCGTTATTATGACGGGATTCCATGTACGGTCATTTAGGGGCGTATTAAGGAGAAAAATGGGAAATGAAGAAAAGCCTAAGACTAAAGGGCATAAAGGCGCCGTTATAAAAGCGTCCATTCTGGTAATATTCATCCTGGCCGCTATTTATGTGGTCCGTTATACCCCCGTCAAGGAATTCCTGACGGTGGGAAAAATGAAACAGTTCCTGGATGCCTCGGGTTTTTGGGCACCGGTGATTTTTATCCTCATCTATACCCTGGCCATCTGTCTTTTTGTACCTGGTACAATAATAACCGCCCTGGGGGCGGCCATATTCGGCCCTTACTGGGGATTTGTTTATGTCTTGGCCGGGGCCATCCTGGGGGCCACGGTCACCTTTTTTATCGGTCGCTATCTGGGCAGGGATTTCGCCGCCTCGGTCATCGGGGATAGATTGAAAAAATATGACGAGGCCATCGAACGAAACGGGTTTGCCACCGTTCTTTATTTACGGCTGATTTATTTTCCTTTTACGGCCATGGATTTCGGTATGGGCCTTACCCGGGTCCGTTTCTGGGATTATTTTTGGGGTACGGCCCTGGGTATCCTGGTCGGCACCTTTGTCTTTACCTTTTTTGTCGGAACCCTTAAAGAGGTCTGGGCCAGCGGGGATTGGGGTCAACTCCTGTCGGCGAAGGTCTTTCTCTCCATCGGTCTTTTTATTTTTTCCCTGTTCATCCCTAAGATCATCAAGAAGTTTAAAAAAGAATAGTTCTTTTCGGGAAGAATGACGGAACAAAAATCTTTCTCATATGTTATTCTTATATGGGCCCCCTGAATCCTCAAGATGAAAGTCGGTTGATCCAGCAATTCAAGGCCGGCGATCTATCGATCTTCGAAATAATCATCAAAAAATATCAAGACAGAATCTATAATCTCTGCCGGTATCTCCTCGGCCATCCTCAGGACGCGGAGGATGCCGCCCAGGATGTATTCATTAAAGGTTACCGGAATTTAAAGCATTTTAAACCCGAATCCTCTTTGTACACCTGGCTTTACCGTATCGGGGTCAATACCTGTCTCGATTACAAACGGAAATCGCTCCCCGAACCTCTCAAAGACGAATCTTTGGCCGAGGCCTTATCATCGGCTGAGCCATCCCCCGAGCAACACTATCAATCGAAGGAGACCGGCAGGGCCATCCGGGCGGCCATGGACCGATTGCCCGTGGATTCGAGGGCCGTCATTGTCCTGCGGGAGATTGAAGGGCTTTCATACGAGGAAATGGCCGAGGTGCTCAATACCTCGGTAGGGACCATAAAATCAAGGCTGTCGAGGGCACGGGAGGAACTGCGTCGGCTTCTACGGGGGAAAGTGTAGAAAAATTTTTTGGGAACAAAATCCGATTTCATTCGTTTAATAAGTTGGAGGCAAAAAATGCGCTGTGCCGAAATACGTAAAATGATCTCTTTGTCTATCGATGAACGACTGAGTCCGGATGAAAAGGAGTCTTTATCTTCCCACATCCGGAACTGCTCAGGCTGCAAAGAGGCCCTGGAAGAAGAAAGAGCCGTACACGAGCTATTCGCCTCTGCCGAGAGATTTTCTGCGCCCTATGGATTCTCCACCAGAATCCTGGCCAACCTGGAGACTGAATCGCCTTCCCCCTGGTGGGCTGTCTTTACCCGCCGGCCTTTGATTCTGCGAGCCATGGAATGGGGCTTTGCTTTGATCGTCATCGTTTCCGGCCTTTTCTTTGGCAATCTGTTGGTTGCCGACCGGGTATCCTCCCGGCAATCGATTACCCTTCAGGAATCATTTTCTTTGGATCTGTTTCAGGCTACTCCCCCTGATTCCATAAGCGGGGCCTATGTGGCCCTGGCAGAGGCAAACCGTGAAAAATAATTTTTTAAAATATATTTTAGTCCTCTCTTTGTTGATGAATGTCTCCTTGTTGGCTGCCGCCGGATACACCTATTACAAACAGTCTCGCTATCGCCCACCGCTCCCGGTAAACTGTCTTATCGGGGGCAACCACTTATTCGGAGAGTTATCTCTTAAACCGGAACAAATCAAACTGTTACAGCAGAAGGCCGCGTCGTTCCATGGGGCTCTTAATAAGAAAAGACAAGAAGTGGCTCAGAGGAGAGAGGCCCTTTTCGATCTCTTGCGGGCCGATAATCCTGACAACAAATCCTTGGAGGACGCCATTGCCCGGATCAATAATAATCAGCATGATATGCAGAAGATGGTCGTGGCCCACATGCTCGAATTCAAGGCTATGCTCGACAAAGATCAGCAGAAGAAGTTTCTGGACCTGATCGAAGAGGCCATGGCCAAGCGAAAGGGGACAATCTGTCCTTAATGTCCCCCGCGTCTTAGCCAACTTCCATTATAAGCCAATAGGTTTGTCCGATTGTCGCTAACCTGATGTTATCCGACGACAACGTTGAAGAGCACCAAGATTAAGGAGCCCAATGATTCTGCACTGCTTATTAAATGAATTTATTGCCAGGGTCGGAGGGGGATTATAGGGCTGTGAGAACACGAAAATCCCGGATGAAGCCGGCCGATATACTGAGGAAATCATAGAACGTTCACCATCCTTCTTGAAAGGAGAAGAAAATATGGGATTAATTATAGCCGAGAACATCAGCAAGAATTACCAAATGGGAGAGATAACCATCCCTGCCCTTAGAGGGGTCGGTTTTACCATAGAACCGGCGTCATTCGTTTCCTTTGTCGGACCTTCCGGCAGTGGGAAGACGACCCTCTTAAATCTCATCGGCTGTCTCGATAAACCGACCGAGGGGAATTTACGGGTTGCCGATACGGATGTGGTCCATCTGGACCGAAACCAGAGTGCCACCTTCCGGGGAACCCATCTCGGGTTCATTTTCCAGGATTTCAACCTGATCCCGGTACTGACGGTCTTTGAAAACATCGAATACCCTCTGCTCATGGTCCAGAAAGTCCCTGCAGGGGAAAGAAAAAAAAGGGTCCTGACGCTTCTTGAGGCGGTGGGGATGAGCGAACAGAAGGACAAATATCCCGACCAGATTTCCGGGGGACAGAAACAGCGGGTGGCCGTGGCCAGGGCCCTGGTGACCAACCCCAAGCTGGTGCTGGCCGATGAGCCGACGGCCAACCTCGACCATAAGACGGCCTTTATGGTCATAGAGCTCATGAAAAAGATGCGGGACGAGTTCAAGACGACCTTCATCTTTTCAACCCATGATCAGAAGATCGTCGGTGAGGCCGAGGTGATCTACCAACTGGAAGACGGAACATTGACCGGCCGACAGGTGAAGGGAGGGAAGAACAATGGGTAATCTATTCAAGATCGCCGTCAGAAACCTCAGGCGGTATAAAAGAAGGACCATTCTCACCGCCTCATTGGTGGCCATCGGCATGGTCTTTGTCTTGGTCTTTATCGCCACCACCGGCTCGTTTAAGAACATGATGATCGGCGGGATAACCGATTCCATGCTCGGTCATATCCAGATCCATAAAAAGGGCTACGTGGCCTCCATCGACAACTCGCCCCTCACCTTGAATCTAAAACCACAGGCCGTGGCCAGGGTCGAACAGGTCCTTCAAAAGATGCCCGAGATTAAGGCCTATTCGCCGCGCATCAAATTCGCCGGCATGTTCAGTAATTTCACGGAGACCACCCCCATCCGGCTCAACGGGGTCTATCCGGAAAAGGAGTTTAAGACGGTCCCCCTTTTGCCGGGCAGGATTATGGAAGGTAAAAAGAACATAGAGAAGGGTGAGATTCTTATTCCCGAGCTTCTGGCCAAGGGGATGAAAGTCAAGGTCGGCGACATGATCGTTATCATTGCCACCAACAGGGACGGCTCGGTGAACGGCAAGCAGCTTCGGGTCGGAGGGATCCTGGAGAGCGCCACCGGACCGGGAGGCCGGGACGGGTACCTGCATATCGATGACGCCGCGGAGATCCTCAGGATGGATGAAAGGGAGATCAGCGAGATCGCCATACGCCTTACCGATTTCGACCAATTGCATGCAGTGGAGAACAAGCTCGTCAAAGCCCTCTCCGCCGATTTGAATAAGCAGGGTAAGCCGATGTTTGAAGTACACACCTGGGAAAAGCTTTCGCCCTTTTTTCATCTTTCCCGGATGATCGATGCCATGGCCTTTTTTGTCAAGCTCATGCTGATCTCGATTGTCCTGGTGAGTATCATGAATGTTATGGTTATGGCGGTCTATGAAAGAATACGTGAAATCGGGACCATCGCGGCCATCGGCACCCGGCCCGGAAAAATCCTCTCCATGTTCGTCATCGAGGGTTTTTCCCTGGCCCTCTTCGGTGCCCTCATCGGCAACGGCCTTGGACTGATCATCATCTTTATCCTTCGTCAGGCCAAAATTACCTTTAATTTCGCCATGCACACGGGGCTGGTCCTCAGGCCGAGCATAACGGTGTCTGAAATTCTTACGGTCTCGTTGATCGTCATCATCGTGGCCGTATTGGGAAGTCTTCAACCCGCTTTCAAGGCTTCCAGAATGGATCCGATTAAGGCCCTGAGGCATGTATAAATTTAGGATCATCGCCAAAAAGTTGACGATGATCGAAGGATTCAAGGGGTCAAGGGTTCGGGGATTTAAGGGAAAATCGATAAACCTATCCTCGCCCCCTTCTCCCATCAAATTAATTGGGAGAAAATCTATATTTAGAATTCAAAGTGCGAAGCAGGAAATCCGAAACCATCCATGGAGGAATTTATGTTAAAAATTATTATTTTGTTTTTTTCTCTGTTGCTGTCCTTTCCCGCTTATGCCGTTGACGGCACCAAGCTGCTTGAACAGATCGATAAAAATTTAAGTCCCGAATCCTACGAATCGTACCGGAAGATCATCAACATCGAACCGGATGGAAAAAAGAAGGAGTATATCTATTTTACCGCCAAAAAAGGGATGGATAAAATGGCCGGGCTGTTTCTTTCGCCGGCCAGTGAAAAAGGAAGAAGTACCCTCAGGCTCGGAGATAACATGTGGCTCTATGTCCCCAATGTGGGCAAACCCATCCGCATCACCAGCCTCCAGTCGGTCATCGGCGGCGTTTTCAACAATGCCGACATCCTGGCCCTCGATTATGCCGTGGAGTATAATGTTGAAAAAGTTGAGACCCTCCCAAACGAAACACTTCTGTTTCTTAAGGCCAAGACCAAAACCGTGGCCTATGACCGGCTCAAAATGTGGGTGGACAAGAACAAAAATCTACCGACCAAGATCGAATGTCTGACGGAAGCCAATATGCTGATCAAGACCCTCTATTTCAAGGACATCAAGGATTTCGGGGCGGGGTTGATCAGACCGGCCGTCATCGAGACCGACAGTCCCCTTTACAAAGGATATAAATCGGTCATGATCTTCGCCAAGATCAAAAAGAAAGACTTTAAAGACGAGGTCTTTACCTTGACCTTTATGCCGAAAATGGACTCATTACGGTAGACCAAGCATGAATAATTCGAGGCCGGGGATCCGCTGGATGGTCGGCACGCTTTACCTGCTTGTTTGCTGTCTGCTGTCTGTTGCTTACGGCGCTGCCCCCGGCTTTTTCAGAGGAAAATAAGGCCGAGGAATACAAGTTTGAGGTCTCGGAGACGGAAAAGAAGCCCTATCATCTCGGCGGCTATATTGAGGCCTTGCCGATCCTCTTCGGTCTGGATAAGAATGCCTCCCTCTACAAACTCAATTTTTACAACCGGAACGTAGGGGCCACCACCCCGGAATACGACGGAACGCTCCAGTTGGAAGGGAGCCTGGAGAAAGGCATCTCCCGTTTTTATTTCAAAACCAATACGGCCTACACCAACAACTACCAGACGAACGCAACCAATACCCTCCTTTTCGAGGGCAACGTCTCTCTCAAACCCTCACCGACCTTTATCACCGAATTCGGCAAGAAAACGCTCAACTGGGGCAAGGGCTATGCCTGGAACCCGGCGGCCTTTTTGGACCGGCAGAAGAACCCCGATGATCCCGAACTGGCCCGGGAAGGGTTTGTCGTGGCCTCCCTTGATTATACCAGGAGCTGGGAGGGACAGGCCCTGAAGACCTTTTCTTTTACACCGGTGCTGATGCCCGTTTACAGCGGCATCAATGATGATTTCGGGTCGAACCGGGAATCTGAACGGGGCCTCTGAAATTCTATTTTCTCCTTTACGATACGGATATCGATTTTATGTTCCTCACCGGGGGGAGCAAAACCGCGCGCTACGGCCTGGACTTTTCCAGGAATGTCACCACCAACCTGGAGGTGCATGGCGAATTCTCCTTGATCGCCAACAACTTCCTAAAACGACTGTCGATCCGAATGGCAATCTATCCCAGACCACTTTCAATGCCTTCAACGCCCTTCTGGGCCTCCGCTATCTTACGGCCCGGGATACCACCTATATCCTCGAATATTACCGGAACGGCCAGGGGTACAGCAGCCAGGAGATGCAGGATTTTTTTTCATTTATAGACAAGGGATATAGCCTTTACACCAATACGGGCAATCCCTCTTTGCTGAACAGGGCCAACAATCTGTCCCAGGGCAATTACGGGAAGATGACCCCGGAAATGAATTATCTCTACCTGCGGATAAGCCAGAAGGAACCCTTTGATATTCTTTATTTCACCCCGGCCCTGACCATGATTGCCAATATGGACGATAAAAGCTTTTCCCTGACCCCTGAATTTTTATATACCGGGATAACCAATCTGGAACTGCGCTTCAGGACCGGGTTTATCATCGGTTCCAGGGGATCGGAATTCGGTGAAAAGCCAAACGATTACAGGCTGGATTTCAGAATCAGATATTATTTTTGAGATGTCTTTTCGAATAGGGCATAAGGTCCAAATGTCTTCTCCTTCCTTACCCAAAATTTTTTTCTCTTTTCTCCGGCTGGGCCTGACCGCCTTCGGCGGGCCGGCCATGATCGTCTATATCAAAGAGCTTTCAGTAAAGAAAAACAAATGGCTGGATGAGGAGCGCTTTAAGGATGGCGTGGTCCTCTGTCAGTCCATCCCCGGAGCGACGGCCATGCAAATGGCCGGCTATGTGGGGCTAAGGATAAAAGGGGTTAGAGGCGCCTTGGCCTCTTTTGTGGGTTTCGGGCTGCCGGCCTTTGTCTTGATGCTGACATTTTCGGTCTTATACAAAAATTATCATGACCTCTCTTTAGTTCGATCCTTATTTGCCGGGCTTCAGGTCATTGTGGTGGCCATTATCGCCCAGGCCGCCTATTCCTTTGGAAAAACCATCGTTAAAAGTTACCCAAATATCCTTATCGTTGTTTTCTCCGCCGGTTCCTTGGGGATAGGGATCAGCCCCTTTCTTGGTAATACCGGCGGCCGGCTTAGCCAGTATTCTTTTATATAGAAATACCAAGTCCTCTCCAACTCCCGATGCGAAAAGTCGAGTCCATGGAAAATCAAACCGACCATCTCCCTTTTATTAATTCTTTTGGCAGGGTTGACAGCCCTTTATTTTCTAAATATCCACACGCTTTGTTTTGTCCCTGTTAATGATGAAGATCGATCTTTTTGCCTTTGGCGGCGGGTTTACCTCGCTGCCTTTGATGCTCCATGAGATAGTCGAAGTCAGGGGATGGATGGATGAAAAAACCTTTATGAGCGGTATCGCCCTGGGTCAGGTTACCCCGGGCCCGATTGTCATTACGGCCACTTATGTGGGCTATTTATTGTATGGTTTTTGGGGCTCCCTGGTGGCCACCCTCTCCATATTCACCCCCTCCTTTTTAATGCTGGTTGTCATAAATCCTGTTTTTGATCGATTAAAATCATCCTCTTTATTTTTAAAGGCTACCAAAGGGATACTGGCTTCTTTTGTCGGCCTGCTTCTTTATGTCTTGCTCAAATTTGCCTTAGCCGTCCCCTGGGATATCCCGCGGGTTCTTCTGGGGGTTGCGGCTCTTATAGCCTTGTTAAAAAAGATAGACCTCCTGTATATTGTTATTATCGGCGGTATTCTTTCCATTTGGCTGTTTTCTTAGCGTTCGTCTTTGACTGGGGACGTTAAACCCAAACTTACAGGAAATAAGGAGGGTGGATCCATGACACCGGATGGTCAGGCTAAAGACCATGCGCCCGAGAAGGATGGGCTTGAAACCACTGCCAAGGCCGGCGGGAAGAAAACCAAAAACCTCTACAATAAGATGGAGTGGGCCGGGGCCTTCGGCGACGTGGGCACCCTGATCCCTTTTGTGGTCGCCTATATCACCATCGTGAAAATAAACCCTCTCGGGCTTCTTTTCATGTTCGGCATAGCCTTGTTGGCCTCCGGATTCTATTACCGGACCCCGCTTCCGATCCAACCCATGAAAGCCATCGGGGCAGCGGCCATTGCCGGGGGCATCAGCCCGGCGGCCCTTTTCGGATCGGGCCTGACCACGGGACTTTTCTGGCTCCTGGCCGGCCTTACCGGGGCCATCAGACCCATAACCAAGCTGGCCACCAAGCCCGTGGTGCGCGGCATTATGTTGGGCTTGGGGCTTTCCTTCATGGTCGATGGTGTCCACCGTATGGGGACAGCGCCGGTCCTGGCCGGAATTGCCCTGGTGGTTACCTACATTCTTTTGACCAATCCCAAAATTCCGGCTATGTTTGTACTGTTGATCATCGGGGTAGGGTCGGCGGTGATCATGAACCCACAGATTACCTCGGAACTGGTCAAGATCCACCTGGGCTTTAAGCTGCCGGTATTTACCCTCCCTATGCTTACCTGGAATGATCTCGTTGTAGGCACGCTGCTTTTTACCCTACCCCAAATCCCCTTAACCCTGGGTAATGCGGTGATCGCCATCGTCGCCGAGAATAACGAGCTTTTCCCCGACCGGAAGGTCACCGAAAAGAAGATTGCTATTTCCCAGGGGATCATGAACCTGGTTTCCCCCCTTTTCGGCGGCATCCCCATGTGTCATGGAGCCGGGGGAATGGCCGGACATGTTCGCTTTGGGGCCAGAACCGGCGGTGCCCTGATTATCCTGGGCAGCCTCCTCATTCTCATCGCCCTGTTCTTCAGCGATTCCGTGGCCGTGATTTTTAAGATATTCCCCAACGCCATCCTGGGCGTGATCCTGTTTTTTGCCGGCTCCGAACTGGCTATTGTAGTAAAAGATATCGGGTTAAAGAAAACCGATTTCTATGTGATGCTCATCGTCGCCGCCTTTGCCATGTGGAACATGGGGGCCGCTTTCCTGGTGGGGGTTATTTTGGACAACGCCTTGAGGAGAGGGTGGATAAAAATTTGATCTCTCCTGCCCAAGATTCAGGATCAGAAAGAATCTACGGTCTGAAGGGGCGGAGCTTGCCCGGCGTTAGGCATTTGTACCGCTCAGAGCCCCAACAGCAACCAATCGGTTTCCAAAAAGAGGAAAGTCCGGTATCCTTGCCGGACGGCTATTAAAATGGAGCATTCGCCATGAACAAAACAAAAGCCCTTCTTAGCGGGGCGACCATCCTCTATTTCATCATCGGTCTTGAAATATTGATCATGATCAGCCCCTTCGCCGGTTTTTTTTACGCGGCCTTCAACCCTTTTTTACTCTTCCTGGCCCAATATCGTTTGACCCATTGGCTGACCGCCTTCTTTCTGCCCCACATGGTCCTGCCGCCCGGTGTGTTTTTAAAAATGGTCAGGGTCGCCGGTTCGGTACTTTTTGTCATGGGTGGGGTTATCTTCCTGGTCTGTGCCGGGCAGGTGTATGGCCATAAATTTTTCAAAAAAGGGGTCGCCTTGAGAGGCCTTTATTCCTATATCAGGCACCCTCAATACCTGGGACTTGAATTGACCGGTCTCGGGCTTTCCATCCTCTGGCCTCGGTTTCTGGTGATCGCTCTCTGGCTGGTTATGGTGGCCCTCTACTATTTTCTTTCCCGGGACGAGGAGAGGCGGATGCTCCGCCAGTTCGGAGCAGACTACCGGCAATATCGGGATAAGACCGGCATGTTCCTTCCCAAGGGTCTCGAGGAGATATTTCACCGGCAGGCGATCCCGCGGACTTCCTGGCTTAGAACGCTCCTGGCCTTTGTGCTTTTGACCTTTTTTACTCTGGGCGGGGCCTTTGCCCTGAGGACTTACACCGTCCGCCACCTGCCCCTATGGTCTAATGGGCCGGTCACGGCCCTGGCCATCCTGCCCGATGACCGGCTTAAACTCCAGCACCGAATGACCCCGGTCCTGGAAATCCCGGAGATCAAAAATCGTTTAGAGGAAAGGCCTGGGCCTTTCCTGGTCTACTGTATGCCCCCGGATTATCTCATGCAAGGGATGATCGCCGACACCGGGGGGCAGTGGCAGCTTTACAAGCATCATCATACCCTGACCATGATCAGCGACTGGATATTTCACCCCTTCCGCCATCTGGAAGGCGGACCGATGGCGGGCCATCATGGACTGATGCCCGGTAGGGGAACCCCTGGCTACGAGAAAGGGATGGTCATGAGGATGATTTTTCTGCAGATTGAAACGGGGAAGAAGCCCTCGGGCTCTTTCGATCTGTTCGGCATGAACGTCCAGAGGATTCCCCTCTTCTTGGCCGATGTGGAAATCCACAGCTTGATTTTATTCAAGATCCGGGATCTGCCGCCGGAAACCGGTTGGGGACATGTCCCCACACCGATGTTTTAGGAGATGTCTCCTCTTAAGGTTTTTTACCGAGTCATCAAAATTTTTTGGAACAAAATGTTAAAAAAATATTGACTATGAAACATTGAAGGAGTAGGGTGAAACAAAAAAAAATTGGATATCTTTTCATGGAGTATCTGCCGATAGCCATCACGAGTAGGTCGGATTAATTTTGAACAGATTAAAGAAGGATTTCATCCCTCATTGCTATAATATATGTCAGGATCAGATTCATGATTTGAATGATCAATTGAAGGTGGATCTCACGACCCGTAGTTCTGCTCAAAGAGGAATTGGGCATTAATATATTTGGGTTATCTCTTAGATGAATTGAAGGAAGAAGTTGTTTTTCATCAAGAATTTTAGGAATTGACGAGCCGCAGCACCACCTCCAACCCCTTCCACTCCCCATTAGAGGGTGAGCAAGGAACGGGGCTTCCTGTTAAAAAACACACTTAAATATTTTATTGCGGAGCTTTCGAGTCCGCCATATCTTCTTAGGGAAGGATATCCATGAGTATTCAAAAGCGATTACAAAACGGGGAGTTTGTCGTTCTCGCTGAAATGAACACGCCGAAAGGAGTGGACATTTCCCGGTTTATGACCGATGTCCGACGCATCAAGGGACGCGTTGACGGAATTGTCGTCCCGGACATGGATAACGGTGTCATGCGAATGAGCGCCTTAGCCGGCGGTTCTTTGATTCAGCAACAGGGGATCGAGTCCATGATTACCGTTTATGGACGGGACCGTAACCGAATGGCCCTGCAGGGCGATTTGCTGGCCGCCCATGTGCTGGGCATCCAGGGCCTGATCGTGGTTCGGGGTGTGGACATGGCCAACAGCGACCACCGGAAGGCCTTGCCGGTCGATGATCTCGATGAATTGGGATTGCTGGCCGCGATCCAAACCCTTCAGGGCGGAAAAGATTTAGCCGGCTTTGATCTGGAAGGAAGGCCGGAATTCCAGGTGGGCTGCCATCTGGCCCCTTTTGTGGACGAAGCCGGATTGACCCATGAATTGGACCTGGCGAAGCAAAAGATTGAGGCCGGTGCCCACTTTGTGGTTACTCCTCCGGTCTATGATGTCAACCGCTTTGAGGATTTCATGCAAAAGGCCGTCGCGCTTAAGGCCCCCGTTATTGCCCCGGTCTTTCTGATAAAATCGGTTGCCGTCGCCCGGTATATTGCCGCCAATGAACCCAGCGCCTCCATTTCCGAAGACTTGATCCGACGCCTCCGAAAGTCCTCTGATCGCGAAGGGGAGGGCGTCAAGATCGCCGGAGAGACCATCGCTTCGCTGCGAAAAATGGCCCAGGGTGTTTTGATTCAGACCATGGGATGGGAGCACCGCCTGCCGGCTATTCTGGATGTGGCCGGCTTTTGACGGGGAACCCTTACATACGAAAATAGGGTTCCAGGATTCCAGGATTCTGGGGTTCAAGGGCTTTAACTTCCAAGCCTTTCACTTGAATCCTTGGCCCCTTGACTCCTTGAATCCTGGTTCATGCTTCGTGGCGCCCCAAAGGGCTCATGTGGGCTTAATATGAAAATGAAAATGAGAGATATGAAAACAGCAGACTCGATTCAAACCGGTGACAGGGTCCTGGTGATCGGAGGCGGAATGGGGGGGATTCGAACCGCCCTGGATCTGGCCGAGGCTCAAAAAAACGTGGTTCTTATCGACAAGGCCAATGCCATCGGCGGGTTGATGACCCTCCTGGACCGGACTTTTCCAACCAATAATTGCGACCTTTGCACCATCTCCTCCACCCTGTCGGAGACCAATCGAAACCAATACATCCAACTGATGCCCTTGACCCAAATCAGGCAACTGAGCGGCCAGGCCGGTGATTTTACGGCGGTCCTGTCTACCGCGCCCCGGCATATCGATGTAAGCCGCTGCACGGCCTGCGGGGAATGCCGCCGACAGTTTCCGGAGTGCGTGGATTTCAATCCGGGCTTGGATCATCGGGCACCGACCTGCATGCGCTACCCCCAGGACACTCCTCAGGCCTTTTCCATCGACCTGAGCCGCTGCCTGGATCCCCAGGCCCTGGCGGCTTGTTGCCCGGCCGGCGCCATCATCTTAGACGATCAGGAGCGACAGGTCGAGATGCCCGTGGCCGCGATTGTTCTGGCCCCGGGGGCAGCCGTTTTTGATCCGTCCGGCATGGATAACATAAGCACTGATGATCCCGATGTGCTGACCAGTCTGGAATATGAACGCCTTTTATCCGCTTCCGGACCAACCCAGGGAAGACTGGTCTGTCCGTCCGACGGTCGTGTCCCGGCCAAAATAGCCTGGATTCAATGTGTCGGTTCCCGGGGAATGCAACAAGGCGCGGCCTCGTATTGTTCCAGCGCCTGTTGCATGTTTGCCCTCAAGGAAGCCATGGTCACCAAGGAGCGCTTCCAGGACAGCATCGAAACCACGATTTTTTATATGGACATGCGGACTTTCGGCAAGGACTATGAACGATACTATGAACGGAGCCGAAAAGATTTCGGCCTGCGTTTTGTCCGCAGCCGGCCCCACACCGTGCTCCGAAATCAGGGCGAGGACCGGTTGACCGTCAGTTTTGTTTCCGATGAAGGCGGCCCCCCGAAAGAAGAGTCATTCGATCTGGTGGTCCTTTCCACCGGCTTCCGGGTCAACCAAGACCTCCGGCAGATGGCCGATTGTCTGGGCGTCGATCTGAACGCCCACGGGTTTGCCCAGACCGGCAGTTTCAATCCGGTGGCGACTTCCCGGCCCGGAATTTATGTCTGCGGCCTGTTTGAAGGCCCCAAGGATATCCCGGAAACCATGGCCCAGGCCAGCGCGGCCGCCTGCCGGGCAGCGGCGCATGTCTCTCCTCAGACGGTCTTATCCGAAACCGATAGGGAATTAATCCCGGAAAGGGATGTGACCGACGAGGAACCCCGAATCGGCGTGTTTATCTGCGACTGCGGCGATAATATCGGCGGCGTTATCAGCGTGGCGGAACTGACGGCCTTTGCGGCCACCCTGAACGGCGTGATCCTGGCCGAAGGGGTCGGTCACGGCTGCAGCCGTGAATCGATGAAGCATATCGAAGAGGCGATCGTCAGCCAAAGGCTTAATCGGGTCGTGATCGGGGGATGTTCTCCCAGAACGCATGAGACCCGTTTTCAGGATGTCCTCCGCCGCAGCGGACTGAACAAGTACCTGCTCGAAATCGCCAACCTCCGGGAACAGGATACCTGGGTCCATCCGGATCAGTCGATGGAGGCCGGGACCAAGGCCAGACAGTTTATCTGGGCGGCGGTTCTGGCCGTGCAAAAGGCCCGGCCCCTTCTGGAGAACCAATTGCCCATCAACCGGGATGTTCTGGTCGTGGGCGGAGGCGTGGCGGGGATGACCGCTTCGCTTCGTTTAGCCGAACAGGGCATTAAGGTCTTTTTGGCGGAACGACGATCCCTGCTGGGGGGGGTGGCCAATCTGATCCACCGGACCCTGGAAGGCGGAGACGTCCAGGCCTTTATTAAGGACCTGACCCAGCGGACCCTGGCCCACCCCAATATCCAGGTTATACCCAATGCCATTATCGTGGATCACAGCGGCCGGCCGGGCCTTTACAAAACCGGCCTGCAGGTCGGGCCTCAGATGTTCTACCGGCAAATCAGCCACGGGGTCACGATTCTGGCCACGGGCGCCCTGCCTAACCGTCCGGACGGGTATCTGCTCGGCCGGCATGGCGCCGTCATGACCCAGTTGGAGGCGGACGGATTGCTCGAGGAGACACCGGAAAAAACCGCCAACTGGGAGACGGTGGTCATGATCCAGTGTGTAGGTTCGCGGCAGCCGGATAACCCCAACTGTTCCCGGGTCTGCTGCCAGGCGGCCATTAAAAACGCCTTGAGAATTTTGGATAAAAATCCGGAGACCCTCATTTTTATTCTTTATCGGGATATGCGAACCTACGGCTTCCAGGAAGACTATTATCAGCAGGCCCGGGAAAAAGGGGTTGTCTTTGTCCGCTATGAACCGGATAATCCTCCGAAGGTTCAGGAGGCCGGCAACCAGGTGGAAATATCCTTCAAAGATCATATCCTGGGACGATCCCTGACCGTGTCCGCGGACGCCCTGATCCTGAGCACCGGATTTGTCAGCGATGATGAATCCACCGAAGACCTGGAAGCGATTTTTAAAGTACCCCGAACGTCGGATGGCTATTTTTTGGAGGACCATATCAAACTGAGACCCGTGGATCTTTCCAAGCCGGGATTTTTCCTGGCCGGCACCGCCCATTCACCCAGGTTAATTCGCGAGACCATCGCCCAGGCCGAGGCCGCGGCGGCCAGGGCCCAGACTCTCCTGGCACGGGACAGCATCAGCCTTGGGGCAGCCGTTGCCCGGGTGGATTCCAAAAAATGTGCGGCCTGTTTGATTTGTGTCCGGGCCTGTCCTTTTGACGTCCCCTTTATCAATGCGGACGGTTATTCGGAAATCGACCCGTCCAAGTGTCACGGCTGCGGTGTGTGCGCCTCCGAGTGCCCGGCCAAGGCCATACAACTGATGCAGTTTGAAGACGACCAGATTCTGGCCAAGCTCGACGGATTGCTGGAAAGGAGGGTGGCCTAACCCCATGGAAGAATTTGAACCGGTCATTGTTGCTTTTTGCTGCCACTACTGTGCTTATACCGCCGCGGACATGGCCGGCAGCCAGCGGCTCCGTTATCCGCCCAATGTCAAGATCATCCGCGTTCCCTGCTCCGGGAAAGTCGATACGATTCATATTCTGAAGGCCTTTGAAAAAGGCGCGGACGGCGTCTGTGTGGCCGGCTGTCTGGAAGGAGACTGTCACTTTAAAAAGGGCAACGTCCGGGCCGCTAAACGGGTGGCCCAGGTGCGAAAGTTGTTGGACAGTATCGGCATCGAGGGCGAAAGAGTGGAAATGGTCAATCT
Source organism: uncultured delta proteobacterium (assembly GCA_963769305.1). Taxonomy (GTDB): domain Bacteria; phylum Desulfobacterota; class RBG-13-43-22; order RBG-13-43-22; family RBG-13-43-22; genus RBG-13-43-22. The sequence goes on from CAVYLJ010000012.1 coordinate 32,685, forward strand.
GTCCGCCGGCATGGGAGAAGGCTTTGCGGAGATGGCCCGGCAGATCACTGAAAAAATCAGGAAACTGGGACCCAACCCCATTCGAAACATAACCCGGCTGGCCAGTTAGCCTTAAGCCGTAGTCAGAACCCGAAGGAGAAATAATTGCCATGATTACCGCGGAACAAAAACCCCTGGAAGAAATCATTGAATATATCCGACCGTTTCAGAGAATTCTGCTGGTCGGATGTAATGAGTGTGTGACGGTTTGTGCGGCCGGCGGCCGAAAGGAAGTCGGCATCCTGTCGTCATTACTGCAAATGTCATTTCTAAAACAGGGGAAAAATTTACAGATTCGGGAACATACCCTGGAACGCCAATGCGATCCGGAATACGTGGAAGAACTGACCTCCATGGTTGACGGAGTCGAGGCGATCCTGTCCATGGCCTGCGGCTGCGGCGTACAGGAAATGAGCCGTCGGTTTAAGAATAAACCCGTTTTCCCGGCGGTCAATACCAAGTTCATGGGGGCCTCGGAACGACAGGGCGTCTGGGCCGAACGCTGCCAGGGATGCGGCGACTGCCTGCTGGGGATCACCGGCGGAATATGCCCCATTGCCCGCTGTTCCAAACAATTGATGAACGGTCCTTGCGGCGGTTCCACGGCCGGTAAATGTGAAATCAGCCCGGAGGTGGACTGCGCCTGGCAGTTGATCTGGGACCGGCTTAAGTCGCTGGGTATGGAAAACCGGTATGAAGAAATTATCCCGGCTAAAGACTGGAGACCCGGCCGTGGTGCCGGCCCCCGAAAAATTATCAGAGAGGATTTGGCAGAATGAAAAGCGACAGCGTCCTTGAAAAAATATTGAAGACCGGCAAGCTGGCCGTAACCTCGGAGTGCGGTCCCCCGAGGGGTGCCGTGCCTGAAAAAATACGCCAGAAAGCGGAATTGTTGAAAGGCTATGTCGACGCCGTCAATGTCACGGACAACCAGACCGCCATGGTCCGTATGTCCAGCTTTGCCGCCGGTCTTTTTCTGCGGCAGCTCGGGCTCCATCCGATCCTGCAAATGGTCACCCGGGACCGCAATCGCTTGGCCATGCAGGCCGATATCATCGGGGCTTATGCCCATGGGATCAATACCATGCTTTGCCTTTCAGGGGATCACCCCCATTTCGGAGACCATCCCATGGCCGCCAGTGTCCATGACATCGATTCGATTCAGTTTGTTCAGATGGTCAAAAAAATGCGGGAGGAAGGCAAGTTCCAGGGCGGCGCCGACATTGAAAATCCGCCCAAAATGTTTATCGGTGCAGCGGCCAACCCCTTTGCCGACCCCTTTGAACTCCGGGTGGCCCGTCTGGCCAAAAAGGTGGCTGCCGGGGCCGATTTTATTCAAACCCAGTGTATCTACAATGTGGATAAATTTGAAAAATGGATGGAGGGGGTCCGCAGCCGGGGGTTACATGAAAAATGTTATATCCTGGCCGGCATTACGCCTCTGAAATCGGTGGGTATGGCCCGTTATATGAAAAACAAGGTGCCGGGGATGGATGTCCCCCAGGAGGTGGTGGATCGGATGGCCGGGGTGCCCAAGGAGAAACAGGCCGAAGAAGGTCTGCGGATCTGCGTGGAAACCATTGAACGCTCAAACAGGTCAAAGGGGTCGCCGGTTTTCATATCATGGCCATCAAACAGGTCAAAGGTGTGGCGTGGTTTTCATATCATGGCATCGAGTGGGAACAAAAAGTGCCCGAGATCGTGGAGCGGGCCGGGCTTTATCCCCGTCCGAATCGTTGATTAAGGGCGGCGGACCAATGCAAGAACTTCATAAAGAAGGAGAATAAACAGATGGACAACAAAAAACTCATCCTGGTAGTGGACGATGATCCGGATCTGGTCGAAGCGGTTGCCTTGAAATTGGAGAGTGAAAATTATCGGGTGGCCAAGGCCTATGACGGCGTAGAGGCCATGGATCAGATCAAAAAAGAACGACCGGCCCTGGTCATTCTCGACGTGATGATGCCCCGTAAAAACGGCTACCAACTGTGTGAGGAACTCAAAAAATCCGATGAGTATAAAGGTATTCTGGTCCTCCTGCTCACCGCGGTAGGCGATGCCGTGACGTCCACCAATTACACCCATTGGGACGGCAAGAACACCCTGGCGGACGATTATATCCCGAAACCGATTGATCTGGAAAAACTGATGAGCATTGTTAAGGATTATTTGGACTAACCAAAGGCCGGTGTTCAAAAGACGGAGAGGGGAGACGTGGGGGCGAAGCCGTTGAATCTGACCGTCTCCATCTTGCGCCTCATTCCTTCTTCCTCTGCCAGGAATTAAGTCCCAGGCGGACCCTGTCACCATGAAACCCTCTATCCCGAAATTATCCGTCGGCGGTCTCAAATTGAGCCCGGAGCTTGTCCAGATTCGTCTGTTTCCGAAGGCCGGTTACCCGTCGACGAAATATTCCGCCGACTGGCCGATAGAAAGATTAATCTGACGGGGGTGGTTCTGGAGGCCAACGATGGTCATTTGAACGGTATTTGTTGTATTTTGGCCGAGGACCGTTTGCCGGCCGAAGAGGCCCTTCGACCCTTTGAGGGGTCCTTTGAGATTGCTGTCGTCCGGTCGGCACCCTGACTATTTTCCCGCATCAGGGACGTCTGGAACTTTTCGGGCGTCTATTATCGGCCCTGGGTAGCAGCGGAATCCCGGTTTACGGAATCGTCTCTTCCTTTTCATCCCTGACCATCACCATCGATTATCAGCGTCTGGATGAAGCGGTTTCTGTTGTTTGCGCCATAGTGCTGCTTCCGGAAAACCACGCTCCTTTTCGACCGGAATTCCGGGTAAAGCAACTCTAATGGAGACCATCGCCATTTACCGGGAGTCGATCATCAAAACCTACGGATTTGTCGAGCGTATCGGTCTTGGCCTGATCACGGTCGACTTGCCGTCTGACCGGATGGGCGATTGGGGGAATGGTCTGACGGACCTGATTTCCCGGTCAGGGCGCTCGCTGCTGCTGTTGATCGCTCGACCCCTCCCGACTACCACCCTGCGTCTGCTTCTGCTTCTGGACGAAACCCCACCGGAGCGGGACCGCAATGGACCTTCAACGGGTTTTTTTCAATGAATACCAGATCACCTGTCAGATCGACCAAGCGGTCGAACTGGTTTCTTTTCAGGGGCCTCATTTTGGCGATCGGTACGGGATTGCCGATGCGGCCCTAAACGCCCTGGCCGTCCAGGGCGTGCCATTGCTGGCCTTGGCCTGCACCGGCGCATCGGTTTATCTGATTACTGCCCGAGGGAAAAGCGGGTTTGGCCCGAGAGGCGCTGGGACAGGCCTTTATGACCCCCGAAAGCGGGAAGAGGTGAGATTAAAGAATGAGTTTACCCCTGCCAAAGGATATTGACTGGCGACTGCGGGTCTTTGACTCGCTGTCTTTCCCCACCCTGATTCTGGAACCCAATCGCACCATTGTATCGGTCAATCAGAAACTACTGGAAAAATACGGTTTGGCTCGGGAAGAAATTGTCGGAAATACCTGTCGGGAATTTTTTCAGACCTTGAATGGCGATCCGGATCTTCCCTGCTCCAGAAACTCTTGTCCTTTGGATAAAACCCTGACGGACGGGCTGGGACATTCCATTTTGCGCCAGATCCAGCGAAAAGACGGCAGCGACCATTGGGAGGATCGGGTTTTTTCACCTATCCTGGACGATGACGGACGGGTCATTTATGTCATTGAATCCATCAGGGATGTCACCAGGTCCAAGACCCTGGAAAAAAGATCTGCACGACATTCGGGAGTTTCTCAACCGGGTCCTCCAAAGCTCCGCCAGCGCCATCGTGGCCGCCGACCGGGATGGCCGAATCCTGCTGATGAACCAGGCGGCCGAGGAACTGTTCGGTTACAGCTTTAAGGCAGGCGGAAGCGAATCGACGTCAGCAATCTGTATCCCCCGGGCGTGGCCCGGGAAATCATGAAAAAACTGCGGGATGAAGCCTATGGGGGACGGGGGAAACTCCCGGTAACCCAGGTCAGCATCCTTACGGCCCAGGGGGAACAAATCCCGGTGGAGATGACCGGCCGCCATCATTTATGAGGATGGAAAAGAAGCCGCCACCATGGGGATCTATAATGATTTACGGGAACGACTGGCGGTAAAGAAAAAATTGCAGGAGGCCCAGTCCCAGTTGGTCCAGGCCGAAAAAATGGCCTCCCTCGGGCAGTTGGCCGCCGGGGTGGCCCATGAAATCAATAATCCCTTGACCGGGATTCTCATGTACGGCAACCTGATGAAGGAAAAACTGGAAGGAGATCACCCGTTCCATTCCAACCTGACCTGTATTCTGGAGGATGCGGAACGATGCCGGGATATTGTGAAAAATCTATTGGCCTACAGCCGCCAATCCAGCACTTCCCGGGAACGTTTTTCGCTGAATACCTTTGTTGATAGAAAGCTTCCGCCTGATTCGGGATCAAAAACTGTTTATCAACATGACGATCATCAAAGAACTGTCAAGCGCCTGGATGCCGGTGAAGGCGGACCGGAACAAAATGAGCCAGGTCGTCATCAATCTGGTTATGAACGCCCTTGATGCCATGAATAAAAAGGGAACCCTGACCCTGCGAACCTATCGGGATGACATTAAAAAAAAGGCCTGCCTGGAAATATCGGATACCGGAAGCGGGATTCCGGAAGAAAATCTTTCCAAGATATTTGATCCTTTTTTTACGACCAAGGACCTGGGTAAGGGAACCGGTCTGGGTTTGAGCACCGCCTATGGCATTGTCAAAGACAATAACGGCGATATTTACGTCAAAGAAACCGGACCGGGGGGAACGACCTTTCTGGTGGAGCTTCCGTTGGATCTCGATTCCACGGACTCCATTCCGGAGTCGATCGGATAGCCGATAGTCTAAATTTTTTTCGGCTAAAGCCGATAAGGAGTGGCATGATAACTGAAGGAGCGGTTCAAATCAATTATACGCCCAGGATTCTGGTTGTGGACGATGAGGAACGGATCCGGGATGCCTGCAAACTGGTTTTGGAAGAATGCGGCTACGAGGTCCATCTGGCCTCGAGCGGGATTCAGGCCCTGGAAAATATCCCGGCCGATCATTACGACATCATGCTACTGGATCTGATGATGCCGGAAATGTCCGGCTTTGATGTGCTGGCCAAGGTAAAATCCTTGGACCCGGACACCGTGGTCATCGTGATCACCGGCTACGCAACGCTGGAGCATTCGGTGGACGCCATGAAAAAAGGGGCCTTCGATTTTATCCCCAAACCCTTCACCCCGGAACATCTCCGGGTCACCGTCGCCAAAGCCATCGATTACACCCGGGCCCTGTGGGACATTGCCGATACCCGCTCACGACTACGAACCATGGTCAACCACATTTCTGACGGGGTGATGTGCACCAACCATCAGAATCAGGTCGCCCTGGCCAATCCTGCTTTTTTAAGGATGATCGGCTGCCAGGCCGAATCGATGATCGGACGGGGCGTGGAGGAATTTATCAACATTCCCCGGATGCGGGAGATGATCTCCCAGGCGCTGCATATGCCCGAATCCGAATTCGCGGAATTGACCGAAGAAATCACCATCAACGACCATAATCGTCCGGAAGAGATGATCTTGAGCATCCGCTGTGCGCCCTTTCGGGACCGCAACGGCAGAAATCTGGGCGTCATTACCGTGTTGCACGACATTACCGCCTTGAAGCGAATGGATCGCATGAAATCGCAATTTGTTTCCATCGTGAGCCATGAGATCCAAAGTCCGATGAACTACGGTCATGATGCAGATACAGGTGATCCTAGACGGACTGGCCGGAGAACTGACGGAAAAACAGCGCAACATTTTGATCAAGGGTTTCACAAAAGATCAATAACCTGGCCCGGATGTCCTCTGAATTGCTAGACCTGGCGAAGATCGAATCCGGTTTGATCTCTCTGGAACGGGAGCCGATGGATTTGTCGGCCATCATCCGGGATCAGGTTGCCTTTCACCTTCCCCGGGCCGAATCCGAATCGATCCGGCTTGGAGTCGATGTCCCGGAAACCCTGCCCCCGGTGCTGGCCAATCGTCGAAACATGGAAGCGGTTCTGTCCAACCTGATCACCAATGCCATCAAGTACAGTCCGGACGGCGGCCGGGTCACGGTGTCCGCCTCGGTTGAGAATGATTATCTCAGTGTCCGGGTCAAGGATACCGGGATCGGAATCAGTCCGGAGGATCTCAAATTGATTTTTAAACAGTTTTACAGGGTGAAAGACCGAAAAAACCCGATATATCAACGGTACAGGTCTGGGACTGGCCATCGTCAAAAGGATCATCGAATCCCACGAGGGTCGCATTAAGGTGGAGAGCCAGCCGGGAGAAGGCAGCACCTTTATCGTCTTTTTGCCGGTGCTACTGCCTGATTCTTGACTTTATGCCTATTCTTGTGTTAAACCGTCATGCCCCGCCAGGGACGTGACACCACGATACGGTCGGCCTTGCCGACCTAATAGAAGAGGCCTCCCAAGGAGGCCGGGACATGAAAATAGGGCAGGTCGTGGGTAACATCACATCCTATTTTAGAATTAAGGTACAAAGGCTTTCGAAACCACCGGGAACGGTTATTTTTTCATAGACAGGCCGAATTCCCGGGGTAACCAATCCGATCAGACGAAGATCCCTTAGCTACGGTCTTTTCCTAATAAAATTTTTTTGGGTTTAGGAACCTCCCCTTTAGATTGCCCTGGGGGCCAACATTTCTGGCCTCTTCTACTTATTCCTTGCCAATTCTTTTTCACGGTTAAATTTGTAGGCAGGACCGATTTTCTTGTATTTAGGTTTAATCAGGCGTATAGTAAAATAAATTAGTTGCTAAGAGCCTTTTAAAAAATGGAACCATAGGCCCGCAAAGAACTCTAAACAACTTCTTTGCGGGTTTTTATTATTCTTATCATTACAAAAGCGGAAACCCGCCGCATATTGTCGATTGCCGGGGCGTTTGACGCACAGGGTATTGAGACAGTAAGGATTACTCTACCAGGAGGCATCAGTATCATGAACAAAACAATTTACATCAGTAATCTATCCTTCCAAACCCGTGAACCTGAGATCAGGGCCCTTTTCTCCCAGGCGGGAGAGGTCTCCTCGGTCAAGATCGTCGGGGACAGGCACACCGGTCAAGCAAAGGGTTTTGCCTTCGTGGAAATGGCCACTCAGTGGGAAGCCCGGAGGGCCATCTCCATGTTTAACAAGACCCAGTTTAAGGAAAGTACGCTGTTGGTAAAAGAGGCCATAGTCAGACGCGGCTTCGGCGGAAGATAATAGACCTCGATTTCGACCGATTGATCCTGCCGGGCCTCCGGGCTCAGGGAACTGCTTCGGAATTTTTAGGAATGAGTCGGCTTTTTATTCAAGATGTTTTTTGACACGATATTTGTGGTCCGGGTGGTCTCATCATAAAAAATAAAAGCATCTCCGCTTCGCAATTGGTTCTTTACCATATCCACGTTTTCTTCAAGCGATTTTTGGGTATATCCGGAATCGGTGCCGTCTCGGGTAACAAATTCTTCAATCAGCCCCTGCAATGCCGACGGGCTCAGTTTTTCGTAGGGGATAATCACTTCGACTTTATTCCTTTTTTTAAGACAAAACTGCTCAACCGCTTCCTGCCTTTTTCGATCAGTCTATGGCTTTGAAGACGTCTGCTGGGCCTATCCGGATAAGGGTTTCGCTTAAGCCGTCATAGACCATTTTACTTACCGGATCATAAAAATAAAGGGTGGAGACATTCTTCGTCACCGATCTCCCTCGACTGATTAGTAGGTTTCTGATTTTTTTGTGGACAGAAAAACCGCATGGCGATAGCCCCCTTTGCCCGGCCGCTCGCAGGTCACCGTGAATCCACCCTTGCAAAGCCGGCCGAAAAAACCCTCGTCGTAGTTTTCACCCCAAACGGCCAAGGTCCCGCCGGATTGAAGGGCCGCGCGATACCTTTCGATGGCCCGGCCGCCGTATAGGGGGTCCTCCCGTTTGTCGCTATAGGGTTGGGGGCCTCGGTAGAGATCGAGAATAATGGCATTAAAACGCGTTTTTTCGTTCTCCCGGGTGAAGCGGCGGATCAGATCGGCCACATCACCGATCTCTATGGTGACTCGACGGTCGGAAAGGGCGTTATCGGTGAGTCCGGCCAACGGCCCCCGGCACCAGTCGACAATTCCCGGGTTAAGCTCGGCTAACACTACCTCTGCGGTTGCAGGCAGGGAATCGAGGGCTGCCCTCAGAGTAAAGCCCATCCCCAGGCCGCCTACCAAGACCCTGGGGGCAGGATGGTTCTGCCAAGGCCGGCAACCGAGCCGGCCCAGGGCGATCTCCGAGCGCTGGGTCCTGCTGTTCATGAGTACCTGCCCGTCCAGGAAGAGGAGAAAGTCCCGTTCGCCACGCTGGCGTAGTTCCAGCGTATCGTTCCTGGCGGTGGTGAAACGGTCGACGATCTTCCAGGGCAGGGCCATTTGGGACGGAGGGCTTATTCAATCGGGCAGAATTTAGTGATACAACTGATAAGCTCTTCCGCTTCGGGGGGCTTTTCGATGTAGGCTTCCGGTTCGGCAATAGAGGCCCCGTGATAGCGGTTTAGTTCCCTGTAGGAATGAAGGAAGGTCTTTTTGGAGACGGCCGAAACCATGATAACCGGGATGTGTTTGGTAGTGTCATCGGTTTTGATTTCCCGGTACAATTTGAGACCACTTTCCTTGGGCATCATCACATCCAGGATGACCAGGTCGGGCTTGTGCTCTTTGACCATCTTGAGACCTTCTTCCCCATCCTTGGCCACCAGAGGTTTATACCCGCTGGTCTCTACCAGGGTGGAGATGAAAATGCGAATATCCATCTCATCGTCCACCACTAAAATTTTCTTTTTCATGCGCTTCCTCCCTGCCCCTGATATTAATGAAATTTCCTTACGGTCTGTTTATTTCTTTTACCGTTGTCTCGAACAGCTTGGCCGTTGGGGCGTTTTATTTCCCCAAGGTATCCAATTGAAAGTTTTTTCCAGGATAGCGAATGGCCATAACGGTGCAATGGGCCCGCCGGGCCACATTTTCGGCGGTACTGCCAAAGGTGGTCCGGTCCAGGTCGGAATTCCCGACGGCCCCCAGGACGATACAATCCACTCCTTGGGCCCGGGCAAAACGGACGATTTCGACAAAAGGAACCCCGCCGGTCAGGTGAAATTCATAATTGGTAAAGGCGCCCGTTTTAGGTTCATACCGTTCTTTTAACTCCTTTTCCCCTTTTTCAATGATTTCGCGAGAGATAAAGGCCTCTTCCTCTTTCCCTACCTGTTCATCGACAACATTGCGAATGTATTTGTAAGGAGAATGGACAACATGAAAAATATAAAGCTGGGCCCGATATTTCCTGGCCATGTCCAGGGCGGTGAGAAAGGCATAATCGGCATCCTCGGAAAAATCGGTACAATACAAAATTTTTTTATATTTTAGTGCCATGACAACCTCCTTGATGAATTATAGGTTTTAAGTTTTATATTTCAAAATTTTGCATTTTTTATAGCATTTAAGGGTTACGGGGACAAGATATCGGGTTTTTATCCCCTATTAGGGTTTTTCAATGTTGCATTCAGGCAGCATCTGTTGCCTTATGCTGTCTTTCAACAAAATGGTCTTTGAGGATTATTCCTTCCTTTGGCTCGGAGGCTGCCCGGATGGGCAGGAGCACTTGAATGGAGGACCCTTTCATCGGCTCGGAATGGATTTGAATTTCTCCGCCATGTTCCTGGACGATTTTCCGGGAAAGCAAAAGCCCCAGTCCTGTTCCCCGGGACCCTTTGGTGCTGAAAAAGATGGTAAATAATTTTTTGAGGACCTCCTGATCCATGCCCATACCATTGTCTTTCACTTCCAGGAGGATCTTCTCGTCGGACAATAAACCGCTTTTAATGATAACCTCCGGCTCCCCAATCGCTCTCTCTCCCAGGGTGCAGGCATCAAGGGCATTGCTCACTAAATTGTTCAGGACTTCCTGAATCCCTTGAGGGTCCAGGTCGATCTTTCTCATTTTTTCATCCAGGTCAAGGGTCAGGCGCACGCCCTCTTGTTTTGAACGGGCGGAGTAAAGGTCATAGACTTCTCGTATCAGGTCATTGGGATTGACCGGTTCCCTTTCGGGTTCCCGGTCACGGCAAAAATTAAGCAGGTCTTTGGTTAAAACGGCTATTTTTTCGATATTCCGTTCCACCATGTCCCAGCCGTCCTTGAGATATTTCATCTCTTTGAGTTCGAGGCCTTTATTGACCATGAAGCGGCCTCCTTTAAGGCCGCCCAATATGTTCTTGATGGCATGGGCCAGCCCGACCACTGTTTGGCCGGTGGCCGCCAGACGTTCGGCCCGAAGAAGCTCCTGTTGCATTCGCACCAATTCGGCCGTGGCCTCTTTTACCTTGGTCTTTAAGTCTTCATTATATTTTTTGGCCAGACCTTTCCAGGCCAGCTTTTCCTCGGCCCGCTTCAGGGAGATGAACAGGGCCTCGTCATGAATGGGTTTGGTGATAAAATCGGAGGCGTTTAACTGCAAAGAACGAATGGCCAGTTCCATCTCTCCATGTCCGGTAATCATGATCACTTCCGTGTCGGGGTCAATTGACTTGATATGCTTAAGGACGCCTATCCCATCCAACCCCGGCATTTTAATGTCCGTTAGGACAATCCGGGGATTCTCCTGCTGAAAAAGTTCGATCCCCCTTTCTCCGTCATGAGCTAATATAACCTCATACCCGGCATCCTGGAGGACGATGCCCAGGACCTTACGAATGCCTTCTTCATCATCGATCAATAGTAATTTGGGTTTCATGCCTTACCTCGGCCCACTTCCTCCTGATAAGGGGGAAACTGCAGGCTGAAGGTGGTTCCTGCTCCAACTTTGCTGGTGACCTGAATTTCTCCCTGGTAATCCCGTATGATTCCATAGCTGATGGAGAGCCCCAGGCCTGTCCCTTGACCGACTCCTTTGGTGGAGAAAAAAGGTTCAAATATTTTATCCTGGATCTCTTTGGGAATACCGCAACCGTTGTCGGAAAAATCGATTTTAACCCGATTGTTTTCAAAGGAGGAATGGATCCGAATCCATTTTTCTTTAAAAACCGGATTATCTAAGGCATCCCGGGCGTTCATGGCCAGATTAATAAAGACCTGCTCCAACCGGTTCTTGTCACCAAGAATCCTGGGTAAGTTAGGATCTAATTTTAGAAGAACCTTGATTTGTCGAAGTTCCAGTTGTTTTTCCATGACCATCAACATGCCCTGGATAGCTTCATTGATCTCCACGGCCGTTTTGTGCATTTCTGTTTTTCGTCCGAATTCCCTGAGGTGATTAATAATCCGGGAGGCCCTGTCCACCTGGGCATCCATCTCCTCCGCGATGGTATTGAGGTCCTCAGTCCGAACAGGCTGCTCGGCTTTGACCTTCCTTAATAAAAAGCTGCTCCCGGTTTTGATTACGGTCAGAGGCTGATTCAGTTCATGGGCTACGCCGGCAGACATCTCCCCCAGGGTCGCCATTTTACTGGCCTGAGCCAATTGTTGTTCTGCCTGAACCCGTTGGGTAATATCGTTGGCGGTGATAATATAAATAGGCCTTTCCAGGTAAATACCTTGCGAAACCCTTAAATGGGCATAAAGAACCGTTCCGTTTTTCGGGAGCTGCCTTATTTTTTCGAGCCTGTTTTTTTGATATTTGAAAAAGTTTTCCAAATCGTTCCTTGAATCCTTCGGTGTTAGATCTAGAAAGCGTTTGGATAATAATTCTGATTTACTGTAGCCATAGAGAAGCTGGGCCATGGTATTCGCATCCAGGATCTTAAAGTTATCCTTTTGGACGACAAAAATGGGGTTGGGGTCATTATTAAATAGGAGTCGATAGGCCTCTTCTGATTTAATGAGTTCCTCTTCCAGGTTTTTTAAATGGGTAATATTGACCGAAACCTCCATGACTGAAACGATTTCATTTTTTTCGTTATAAACCGGGGAAGTGTAAACTAAAATATGGGCTTTCCCACCGTTCCTGGTGGTAACTGTTTCTTCTCCGCTATAAATAGAACCGGTTTGGAAGGTTTTTTCGACCTTGCATTCGGGGCATTTGTCACTCCGATTTTTGTAAACTTCATAACAATGACTTCCGATGTTCTCGCCGAAGTCCTTTCGAAAATCACGGTTGACCCGCAGGAGACGAAGATTTCTATCCTGGACGCTGATATAACAGGGGACACATTCGAAAAGACTCTGAAATTCCTGTTGACTGGTTTTCAGCGCCGTGGTGATTTCCTCGATTTTTTGACGCCTTTCTTCAAAGGCCGCGGCCAAATCGCCGATTTGATCCGATGAGCGGACTGTAATGGGATGCTTAAAGTCTCCGGAGGCAATTTCCCTGGTGCTTTGATGTAATTTCCCGATAGGACGTCCCACAAAATAGAAGATACAAAATCCCAACGCCCCCAGGGCGCCTATGGAAAAAAGGAGGGCGGAGAGAGGGATCGCCTTTGACAAAAAATAGGCATAGCCAAAAAAGGTGACAAAAAAAATCAGGCCGATAGAAAATCCCAGCTTCAGCCCGAGGCTGTGAAAACATTTTTTAAAGAGGAGTTTGACCCAGGATTTCATGGTGCCATATTTGTTGGGAAGAAGGGAAGGCGGGACAAATTCCTCCAGGGTTCGAAATCCCGCCTTCCGGGGAAACGGACGGCCCTTAGGCTCGAATGATGTATTGGGCCACACCGTTTCGATGGACCCGGCTGACCATGCCCTCATTAACCATTTCCTGCAAGCCGTGAATCATCGTTTCTTTGTTTTCCTGAAGGGTCTCGGTTAATTCTTTGATCTCGAAGTACCGTTTTTCAGTACTGAGAAGGTTGTTCAGTCGAGATTTGGTAAATTCCTCCTTCAGGATCCCTAAAAAGTCTTTATCAAAAGACAGGGCATTACGCTGGTCCCCGGGGTATTTTTCTTCCCAGGGACGGCGAAGGGTGGCCCCCACTACCCAGCGGACCCGGGCGTTATTCACGGTGGCATAGATACCCGGCCAGTTTTTCCCGATTCTGCGGGGTTTTTTCAATCGGTCCCAGATCATGGATCTGACGGATAAAGCTTTCAACCGAGGCAATGTATTCCTCGGGCTGGTTAAGGTCCACATGGGCCAAGGCGATCCGCCGCCGGTCGAACCCGCTGAAGGCCGAGCAGTTTTTTTATCATGGTGACCCGGCTCCAGGTATGGTCCAGGCCAAAGGAGTGATGGCAATCTTCCGGAGGGCAGCCGATGAGCATCAACCCATTGGCCCCTTCCAGGAAGGCCCGGGCCATGACCGAGGGATCAAGCTGACCGATACAGCCTACCCTTAAGAAGATAAAGACGGGAATCGTACTTCAACCCTTTTACCCCGGCGTTATCGGCCGCGGCCAACCCGCCCCAGTTACAACCAAAGGCCATGACCTCATCTTCGGAAAGCAGCTTCGCCAAGGCGGCCACTCGGGCTTCCCGTTGCAGTGTCGTATTGTTTTGCAAAATCAAGGCATGGTAGGGACAGGCGGCGGCACAGGTCCCGCCGCCGGTGCAGACCATGGGGTCCACTGTCCGGGGAATCCCGCCCCCCAACCCTTCAACCGGCGTGATGCCGCCGCAATGACAGATCTCTTTGCACAGTCCGCAGCCGACACAAAGGGACTGGTCAACCGTACAGACCATCCTGGGGGCATATAACTCCCCTCTTTTATCCTTTTCCACGATCTCAGCGGTTTCATGGGCCGCTCTGCGACCCTGGCGCAAGGGCCTCATGAAGATCGCAGGGATAGCCGGCACTTCCGGCCAGATACATGGGTTCCCTGACCTACCTGTTCCGGACGGACCTTTTCCTGTTTGACCTCCAAAAATTTACCCTCTTCACATTCAAGCCCCAAGATCTTGGCCACCCTGGTCGCCTCCACACCCAAAGAGCGTCTGGGGGAAAGGATTAATTTGTCCCAGGGCAGCTCATATTCCAGGTGATCCTTGGGGTCGCAATAAGTGAGATAACCGGATTGCACGGTCGGGCGTAAGGCCCCATCGTAGGGGAGCCACTTAATTTTTAGTTGCCGGCTTACACGTCGCTCCTCGGCCGATAAAGGAACGGCCATCTGATGGTTATAAAACAGGGTAATATTTACATCGTTGCGTTTCTCCGCCATATACCGGGCTATGGACCAGGCACAACGGGAGGAAAGGTAAGCAAATTCAGGGGTGCCCGATTCGTAATCATTGATCCAGAAGACCATTTTTCCCGAAGGGACCCCATGGACCCAGATCATCTCTTCGGTTTCCGTGTGACAGATAACCGTTTTCCCGTCATGGCCGAAATTGGAGCCCTGGTTGAGCATCTGTCCGTCCAGACAGGCGATAATAGCCCCTACATCATAATTCCGCGGCGGTCCGCCATTCTCCGGATTGGTAAAGGTCACCGTATATTGACCGGTCCGGCCTTTTAGACCGCTTAAATCGCCTACGGTAATTCGTCGGACAAAAGGGCTTTCGCTGACTTCTTCCATGATCTTCCGCAACCGGTCATAATAATGGCGCTCTCCGGGATAATGTTCGTGGAGCATGCGGATTTCATCCTCGTATTCATCGGTCTGCACGGCGATGATGCAGTCGATCTCCCGGCGCAGGAGTTCCTGGGCCGCTGAATAAGTGGCTATTCCGCCTCCGAGGATCATGACCGGACCGTTGAAGGATATTTTTTCCTGGGGGGTAAGCTCTAAAGCGGCCAGACCGGCTACGGCAGTTCGAATGAGTTTGGCGCCCTTCGAGGCCATATCCGCGGGCGACAAGGTATGTACAGCCGCCACATGATCCCGCAGATTGACCATGTCCACCTGTCCTTCAAAAAAGCCCTCCTTCATCATTTCTTTTTCAATTTTGGATAATAGGATTCGGGCTTCACAGCCAGCCACTACGATCCGGTTCAAACCTTTTTCCTGAATCATTTCTCTCAAACGGCCCAAGCCGGGAGCTGTACAGGAAAAGGGAATGATTTCCGTATAAAATACGTCCGGATCTTCACGGACCAATTGATCCAGGGTCTCGAGGTCGACCTTGGATTCAATACGACCTCCGCACTGACAGATAAAGACTCCGATTTTATTTTGGGTGTTCATATAGCCTCCTTCTATCACCTTTTCAGGAATGGGATCATGCTTTGCGGACATTGACGGAACCTCGTATCTTATCCAGTCTGGCTTTCATGGCACCGGTCGGGCAAACCGTAACACAGGATCCGCAGGCCACACAAACCTCCGATGGTTTATCGAAGGGTGTCCCAATGACCTTGTGGACCCCCCGACCGACCGTTGCAATGGCCGAAACCCCGACCACTTCCCGGCAGACCCTCAGACATAATCCGCAGAGCATGCATTGTTCTTCCGGATTTTTTATTTCAAAACGGGTCGATGTTACCTTATATTCGGCGGCCAAGTCCCGTATTTCTTTGCTGGCCGGACATTCGGCGAGAAGCATTTCCAGAATCCATCTCCGAACATTTTTTACCCGTTCGCTGTCTGTTTGAATAGTAATATCTTCCTGTACCGGGTACATGCAGGAAATCACCACCTTGGACCAATTTCCTTTTTTGGCTTCCACCACGCACATTCGGCAGGCTCCGCTCGGTTCTACGGCTTCGTGATAGCAGAGGGTGGGGATATGAATTCCATATTGCCTTGCTGTTTCCAGTACGGTCCAACCTTCCTCGGCTTCAACCGGTTGATCGTTGATCATAAAATGAATGAGTTTCTTTTTTTTGTCCGTCATCAGCTCACCTCTCTATTTGACTTTTACGGCCCCAAAGTTACACGAATCCAGACACATTCCACAGCGGATGCAAATATTTTCATTGATCTGGTGGGGCTTTTTCTTTTCACCGGATATGCAATTCTGGGGACAATTGCGGATGCATAATCCACAGCCCGTACAGGTCTCGGGTTCTATCCAGTAGGTTATCAGGGCCCTGCAAACACCGGCCGGGCACTTGTGATCTATGATGTGCGCTTCATACTCATGGCGAAAATGTTTCAGGGTTGTCAGAACCGGATTGGGGGCAGTGCCTCCGAGCGCGCAAAGGGAACCGTCCTGGATGGCTTTGGCCAGACTCTGGAGGTCGTCTATGTCTTCCATAGACCCTTCGCCCCGTGAAAATCGATCGAGGAACTGATACATGGACTTAAGTCCCAACCTGCAGGGGAGACACTTGCCGCAGGATTCATCCATAAGAAAGGATAAAAAGTAGCGAGCCACGTCCACCAGACAGTCGCTGTCATCCATAACGATCATACCACCTGAACCCATCATGGAACCGGCCTTGGATAAAGAATCAAAATCCACGGGCGTATCTCGTAAGGCATAGGGTAAACATCCTCCGGAAGGGCCTCCTGTCTGAACGGCCTTAAAGTGATCCCTTCCCGGAACACCACCCCCTATCTTTTCCACCAGATCATTAAGGGGCGTGCCCATGGGGATCTCGACCAGTCCGATGTTATTAATTTTGCCGACCAGAGAAAAAACTTTAGTCCCGGTGCTACTGGGTACTCCTAAACCGGCATACCATTCCGGACCTTTTTCGATGATTAAAGGGACATTACAAAAGGTCTCGATGTTGTTGATAATCGTCGGCTTGCCCCAAAGGCCCGCTTCCGCAGGGAAAACATACTTAGGAGTCGCTTCTCCGGAACGCCCTTCAATGGAATGTATAAGGGCGGTTTCTTCCCCACAGACAAAGGCCCCGGCCCCCCTGACTATTTTAACATCAAAATCAAATCCGCTTCCCAGGATATTCGTGCCCAGTAAGCCAATCTCACGGGCTTGCTCCATAGCGATGGCCAGGTGTTTTCTGGCCAGGGGGTATTCCTCCCGGACATATAAAAATCCCTGATGAGACCCTATGGCGTAAGCACCAATAATGAGTCCCTCCAGAACCGCATGGGGATCCCCCTCCATCAAGGTCCGGTCCATAAAGGCCCCCGGGTCTCCTTCGTCGCCATTGGCGACGATGTACACCGGACCTCCCTTTTTTTCAACCGAATTGATGGCTGACTTCCATTTAATACCGGTAGGAAAACCGGCACCGCCTCTTCCCCTCAAACCGGCCGAGACAACCGCATCAACAACCTCTCCGGGTTTCATGGTATACAGGGCCTTGGCCAGGGCCTGCATATCCGCCGGCCATAATCGTGTCTCGAATATCAGTCGGGTCGATTTTTCCGATGTTGTGCATAACGATCCGCAACTGGTTTTTATAAAAAGGGATATCTTCATGATGAACAATGTGCTCTCCGGTCTTTGGGTCTTCATAAAGGAGACGTTCCACCGGCTTATCTTCTATGAGGGTTGTCTTAACAATTTCCTTACAGTCGGCCGGTTTAACCCTCTGGTAGAAAATGCCCGAGGGTTGTAAAATGACCAGCGGACCACGGGAACAGAAACCGTGGCAACCTGTGGTTTTGATATCCGGAATGACGGGGATGTTCACTCCTGCTTCCTTGATTGAAGTCCGAAGTGCACTGGCAACCTCAACGCTGCCGTTTGCCACGCATCCTGTCCCATGACAGACGATAATCCATGGCCTGTTCGGGTCCTTATCGGCGAGAAGTTTTTCCCTGTAGGCTTTTAACATATCAGGTGAATTTAAACGAAAGTCGGTTTGCAGTTGTTCGGGTTTTGCCTTTATTGCTTGAACCATTTTCCCTCTCTATTCGGTGGAGATTTTCTTGAGTACGCTGTCTAATTTTCTTGCAGTTACCTTAGCATAGTATTTGTCGTCTATAACGGCTACAGGAGCTAAAGCACAAGCGCCCAGGCAGTTAACCGTTTCTAAGGTGAATTTCAAATCCTTGGTGGTGCTGCCGGGCTTTACCTTCAGTTCCCGAGAGAGATTTTCCACAAGACGCAAAGAGCCTTTTAGATGACAAGCTGTTCCTTGACACACCCTTATTTCATGTTCTCCTTTAGGTTCGAGGCTGAAGGATTTATAAAACGTGGCCACAGCATAAGCCTGCGTTAAGGGCATTCCGGTATGATCGCAAACCAGAGTCATAGCTTCAGGAGAAATATAATTATAAGCAGCCTGAATTTCTTGAAGAAGAAAAATCAAGGAATCCGGTTTTCCCGGATACCGTTCTATAATATCATCAATGTCCACATGTTTTTTACTCACCGTAAGTCCTCCTTTTATATAGTTAAACGAATTTGTTAATAAATTTTAAAAGCTTTGGCTCCCTCTTTCTGATCGGAAAGGTGGGGCGGCGGAGATAATATTTGATTGAGTTCTCTATTAAATCTCCTATCATATAGGGATACAAAATTCAATTTTAAAAGAAGTCATTATTTTTAATTTTTTTGCAAAAGAAGGACCAACATATTTAATATCTTGTATTTATTTAATATATTGTTCAGAAAGATGGGAGGAAAAATTATAATGAAACATTTATTGTTTCACATAATAGAAGGAATAATTGATTTTTTTATTTTTTTTGGTTATAAATTAATGGGAAAAGTAATTTGAGATTATTTCGTTTCATATGAAACAAATGAAACAAAATGAAACATAATATTAAATTAGTCCAAATTGTTTCATTTTTCGCCAAAGAGACGTTCGACTGACACCCAAGATGGCAGCCGCTTCTTCACGTCGTCCGCCGGTGCGGCTCAGGGCATTTTGGATGGTTTCCTGGTCGAGGTCAATCTCCGCCGCTTTCCGGTTGGCTTTCCAATTTTCGCTCCTTAAAGAATTCATCCATGGCCGGCAGATTCTGCAGGAAGATGACCGGTCCTTTGACAAATACATAGGCGTGCTCCAAGATTCTTTCCAGTTCCCGGACATTCCCGGGCCAGGGATGGGTCATGAACAGCCGCAGGACCTTCGGGTCCAGGCCGCGAACCTCCTTGCCATATTTTTTATTGAGACGGACCATAAAATATTCGATCAGCAAAGGGATATCTTCCCGGCGTTCGCGAAGGGGCGGGAGGGTGATCGGAACGGTACGGAGGCGGTAAAAAAGGTCTTCCCGAAAGATCCCTTCCCGAAGGGCTTTGGCCAGATCCCGGTTGGTGGCACTGATGATACGGGCCTGCATGGGGATCAATCGGGTTCCCCCGACCCGTTCAAAGACTTTTTGCTCTAAGACCCTGAGGAGTTTTACCTGAAGCTCCGGCTTAAGTTCGCCTATCTCATCCAGAAATAAGGTCCCTCCCCGGGCCAGCTCAAAGCGTCCGACTTTGGATCGAACTGCACCGGTAAAAGCCGCCTTCTCATGGCCGAACAACTCCGACTCCAGGAGGGATTCGGCCAAAGCGGAACAATTTACGGCAACAAAAGGACCTTCTTTATAAGGCGATTGGTTATGGATCGCCTTGGCGATCAGTTCTTTCCCGGTGCCGCTTTCTCCTTGAATCAAAACACTCACATCGCTGGCCGCCAGGTCGGGGAGCATCTCAAAAATGCGGGTCATAGAAGGACTTTTGCCGATGATATCCGAGTGGGAATGTCGGCGAGGGATAGATTCCAGCTTTTCTTGTAATTCTATCAAGGGCCGGAAGGATTCCACGGCCCCGACTACCAGGCCGCTACGATCCCGAACCACGCTGGTATTGACCAACACGGGCAGCTTGGTTCCCTGTTTATCGAGCATGCGGACATCCTGGTCCAGTCGGGTGAGCCCCGTCTCCAAGGTCAGGCGTAAAGGACAATCGGATTGACAAAGATCAGAACGAAAGATTTCCCAGCAAAAGCGTCCCAATACTTCATCACGGCGGTAGCCGGTAATCTTTTCAGCCGTCTGGTTAAAGGAGATGATCCTCCAGCGGGAATTAATGGTAAAGATGCCCTCGGCCAATTGTTCTAAAAGGGATTCAAAGCCCAGGGTGGGCATTTGGGGCAATAGGGCCGGATCGGTAAAGAGGCCTGGGCTGAATGGCGACGTAATCGGCGTCAAGGAAGCTTAGCAGAACCCCGGTTACTTGTTTCCCTGGACCGAAAATGGGATTGGCCGAGTAAAGGCAGTTAAAAGGGTTGCCCTGGGCATCCTCGGCTTTGGCCATCAAGTTCTGCGTGCCATCTCCTTCCCCCAGGGCATTGTCCAAAGCGGACTGTGCTTCGGCCAAATGGGGCCCTTGGAGGAGGTTTTCTAATAAAAAAGGTTCTCCGGGCAGCATTTCATGGCCGAAGAGCCGTCGGGCTGTTTCATTCGACCCCATAATTCTGGATTTTCGGTCCAAAACTACGGTTGCTTCACCGGCCAGGAGGACCTGAGACCTTTCTTCAGAATCATTTCCCAAGTCGTTGGATTGTTCGGCACCTATTTTTTTATCAGCCGGTCTTTCAACCTTTCGGGACCTCATCTCAATTTTCTTATTCTTTTTACTTATTGGATTTTGTAAGTCCACTAAAAATTCTTTTCAACTCCTCGTCTTCTAAAAAGGAGGAAACATTCCAACAGAAAGCCCGTAATTGTTGATTAGCCAAGCCCGGCTTTAATAACTTAAAGCATTCTCCATAACCCCGAAGACTTAACCAGGTTGACCACTTCCCGCAGTCCATGCCAGGCCATAGGATCATTATCTCCCTGGGCTTTTTCATAGGCACTACAAAGGGTATTGACTCTGGTCACTGAGCAGCGCTTGCAGCTTCGATCTCCCATAATTCAGATCCTTTTAAGTGTGGAGAATCACCCCGTCTCAGGTGGAGAGAGGATTATACACGTTGTCGTTAATGGGGTCAAATAACTTTAAAAAAATGGGAGATCAACCGCTAAGGATGGGAAAACCCGGTGGATTAGGGGGACGAAGAGGAAGGGGTGAAAAATATTCTATGAAAACCCGGTGGAAATACCCGGGGCCCCGAGCCGGTAGGATGGCCGGGGCCACCCGCTTGGCACCCTAACTTAGAGCATAATTTGGGTCAGAAATTAAAGACCTTGGATTCGGCGGCCAGATCGATCAAATGGGGTCCCCCATCCAGGACCATATTGGTAAAGAATTTGGCCTCGTCCACCTGACGGGCCTTGGCACAGGGGATTCAGACGCCGATGGGGATCTCGTTTTCCACCAGATAGGGCAGATAATCATTGGGGCAGTCTCCGGTTGCCGTTTTGACGGACATATCCCGGCTGGAATCGGCCCATCTTACCCCGTCGTCGATAAAAAAGACATCCACCTTATGTCCTTTGGAATGGGCGATCTTACTGAACTGAAAACACCGGGTGGCACTTCCCACATCATCTTTGCTCAAGACAAATAAAAAATTGGCCATCACTTCCTCCTTGTTAAATTTTTAATCCCTTATTTGTTTTACAGGGTCCCCAGTTTTTACCTCTCCACTTTCAATGACCTTACAAAAAACGCCTTTGGTCGGTAAAAGGGAATATCCTTTATAATTGTAGGTGTGCGACTGGGACAGGTCTTTCCCGAGTTGAATGATTATCAATTTGGCTTTTCCGATCTGAAGTATTGACCCGCGGGTCATAGAACTGATAGCGATGCCCTCGGTTCGGATATTTTCGGCAAAACATCCGGGTTCGGCTGAAAATCCGGTTTCCCGGTAAAAGTCTTGGACATCCTCTTCGGCCAGGAGACTGACCTCCTTTTCCGTTCCGGCATGGGCATCTCCCACCAGACCCCATTCCACTCGGAAAAGGCCTATCTCAACATTTTTTTTCGGTTCGGCCCGTTTTGGGCTTAGACACACCCCAAGCACTTTACCGGATTTTTTCATATCACCCCGTTACTTCCCTTTCTCCCTTTTTTATTCAAAGGCCATTTCCGGTTTCCAAACTTCCCAGACCTTGCCCACCAAATCAGGTCCGGGTGTGAGGGTCGTTTTTCCCGGCTGCCAACCCGAGGGTGTGGCCTCACCCGTGGCCCGAACATGCTGGAAGGCCTTGACCTGTCGGAGGAGTTCCGAGACATTCCGGCCTACTGGTGGGGTAACCACCTCCATGGCTTGAATGATCCCGTCAGGGTCTATCAGGAAACGGCCCCTGATGTCAACACCGGCTTCATCGTCGTAAACCCCATAGACCTTTCCCACCAGTCCCCCGGCATCGGAGAGCATGGGAAAGGGGATGCCGCCATTGACCATCTTGGAAAGTTCCTCTTCATTCCAAATCTTGTGAATAAAACGGCTGTCCGTGCTCACCGAGAGGACCTGGACCCCGAGGGCCTTAAATTCTTCATATTTGGAGGCGACCGCCGCCAATTCGGTGGGTCAGACAAAGGTGAAATCACCGGGATAAAAACAGAGCACCACCCACTCCCCTTTAAATTTGGAAAGACTGATATTTTCAAAACCGCCATCGATAAAGGCGTTCACTTCAAAATCAGGTGCGGGTTTGCCCACTTTTGCGGTCATGATAACCTCCTGTGGTGTGTTGGGGTTTCCTGATTCGACCGATTCCGTCCGGGGTATCCCGATCGGACCCTTTGCCGGCTTTACACAACCATCTTTTGCTTTAGCCATAATATTCTCCTTAATGTTTTAGGTAAAACAACTTTGGATTGAATGGCCGACCATTGACGATCTCTTCTAAGACTTTAAAACCCGTAGGTTCAGCTTCCGGACAAAATTTTTAAAATCCCGTGTACCACCTCCTTCGCTTACCATTTGCAAGATCCCTTTCGGATCAATAACCTCTATCCCGGAGAGCATGGTGACCGGGGTATCTTTAAAGGCCTCTTTTAAAAGAGGGGTTGAAGTCCCCAAGAGGACCACCTCCCGGCAGGAGGCCGCGGCCTTGAGCAAAGGTTCTATGGTATTATTGAGGATAGTCGTCGAGGTGATCAGGGCAATCTGGCATTTAGGGAGCTGCTCAAAGGCGACCTCTTCCGGCAGGATTTCTCCGGGATGTTCCCATTTTTCAAAAATGGTCAGGTGTTTTACCCTCTTTTTCAGTTCAGGAACCATTGGGGCAAAGTATCCCACCATACCCACCTCATCTCCGGGGTGGATATCCAAGACCTTTAATATATCCCCTTCCTCTGCCCCGTTGATTTGATGATTTATCAGGGCATTGGCCGCGGCCAACCCCACGGTCACTTCAATTTTTTCATCTGAATTGAGAAAGGACAAAAGCGCCTCCACTGGCCGCCCGGCCAGGGGGCGCAGGGCATGAAACACGGAACAGCCGCCGGGTAAATCCTGCCGGAAGGTAAAGGCCAGGCCGGTATGGTCTGATTCGAGCTGCACGGCTGTATACCCTAAGCCGATACGCACATCTTTGACTACCTCATTCCTGCCCTTGTCTCCCAGGGCTTGGATAATCTTTTCCCGTATTTTTACCATATTGATCTCCTGTTTTCTTTTCCCATGAGTGCCACCAATCCCTGAAGACGTTCTTCCGCCTCCTGGGTCATCTGCCTGAAAAGGTGGGCTATGGTCATCTCCTCTTTGATCAAGGCCGCGGCCTGCCCCATCAGGAAGACCCCTTTTTCCTGGTCGCCTTCGGTAACCGCCCTTCGAAGGGAGGCTATCGTCAGGTCATCGATCTTTTTTTTATCTTCCCCTTTTTGTTCCAGCCCGATGATTTCCCGGGCCTGCTTATTTTTGAGGACCCGAAACTCCAAACCGGTAAAACGGCCGATGACCGTGGTATCCCCATCCCCGGCCGTCAAAATCGCCTGTTTGTATAAGGGATGAAGTGTGGCTTCCCGGGTAGCCAAAAGCCGGGTGCCCATCTGAACCGCCTCCGCCCCCAGGGCCAAGGCCGCAGCCAGACCCCGTCCATCGGCAATCCCTCCTGCCGCTATCACCGGCAGGTCGGTAGCATCCTTAACCAGCGGAACCAAAACCAGGGTGCTTATTTCATCGGGACAGAGATTACCACCGGCTTCGGCCCCCATGGCAATCAAGGCATCCGCCCCGGCCTGATCCGCCCTTTCGGCCATCTCCCGGTTGAAGACGACCTGCAAAACAATCCGTCCGGCCTTTTTGAATCGATGGACCCAGGGAAGAGGATCCCCGGCAGAGAAAACGATAACGGGCACCTCTTCCTCGAAAACCACCTCGATGGCTTCCTTGGCTGAGCCCAGACGGAGGGGGATGTTGACGGCAAAGGGCTTTGTGGTTATCTGGCGAAGCCGGCTAATTTCCTTCCGTAACGCTTCCGGTTGAAAGGTGGCCGCCGCAATGGTCCCCAACCCTCCGGCCTCACAGACCGCAGCGGCCATATCCGCTCCGGTAATCCAGGCCATGGCCCCCTGGAGAAGGGGATAATGAATTTTAAGCAAGCGGGTTATTGAAGTTTGAATGTCTCACCTCCTGGGTAATTCTCATTCTTTTCTCCACCTTGTAGAGGCAAAATTTTCTGCCGGGGTGGCCTGCCGGATATCGATGGAAATCCGATCCGGATGATCATTTAACAGCCGCCCTCAATTTTGCCAGGGCCTGGTGCGCGGCGTTGATCAAAGGGTGCACCGTGGGCGCCGAAGTGAGCAAGGGATGGGTGGCGATCTGCATCATATCCAGATCGCGGACATTCAGCTTAGTCTGTATCCCGATGGCTATGGTATTGATTAACTCACCGACGGAGGGCCCTCCCGACAACTGACCGCCAAGCAGCGTCCCCCCTTTATCGGCGAAGATCAGCTTGACCTTCAGCGGGGATGATCCGGGAAGTACTCCCGGGTGGCGATCCGGGGCAACGGCCTGACCGGTAACAATCCTAAATTCCTCTTGTTCACAGGCACGGCAAGTCATCCCGGCGCTGGCCAGGGAAATATCCCCGATCTTGGTTGAAAAGGCAGAGACGGTCCCCTGTATCTGCCGGAGAACGCGGATACCGTAAATATTGGTTCCGGCGATTCTCGCTTCAGCCGTCGCTGTTGAGGCCAGCCAAACAGGGGCCTCTTTTCTGGTAAAAAAATCCCGTTTCAAAGCGCAATCACCCACGGCGAAAACATTTTTCGTTCTGGTTCTCATATAAGAATCAACCCATATAGAGCCGCTTTCGGTGCAAAACAATCCTGCCTTTTTGGCCAAATCAATGTTTGGTTTGCCGCCGATGCCCAGGATGACGAGATCGGCGGCCAGGGTCTCTCCGTTATCCAGAGTGACTGATTCCACCCGGGTTTTTCCATCAATGGATACGGCTCGCCGGTTACAATGAATGACGACCCCAGCCCGCTCCAGTTCCTTGGAGGCATCGTCAGAGAATTCATCGTCAAAGGCACCGCTAAGAAGCTTCGGCACCATCTCCACGATATGCACCTTGGCCGTGGAGTTGCGGGCCAGTTCGTCGGCAAATTCCACCCCTATAAAGCCTCCTCCGATGATAACCACCTGCCTGGCCTTTTGCGCCCTTTCCCGGAGAGCAGTCATGGCCGAAAGGCTTTTTTCAATGGCAAAAACGCCATCTCTTTCGATGCCGGGAATAGGAGGGATAATGGGCTTGCTCCCGGTGGCCAGGACCAGCCTCTCATACTGAAGTTCCTGGCTCGATTCCAGGGTCAACTTGGAGGCTACTGTATCTAAGGAAACCGCTTTGCCGACCATGATTTCTATACCTGCCTTCTCTAAAGGCGCCATACCCATGATGTTCTGGGCCGGGTCAGCCAGGGTGTGCATCATGTAAGGAATGGCGCAGGGAATTACGCCATCGGCGATTTCCTTGATGACACAAACCGACTTGTCAGGATAAACACTTTTGGCTGTGAGGGCCGTGATAACCCCCGCAGGTCCCCCGCCGACTATGATGATATTGTAGTTCATTTTATTCTCCTTCTTCTTCTAAAATTAGATTTTTCTGGTTCCACCACAAGTGTGCGAAGTAATCCGATAGAACCCTTGGACGGGTTTCCACTTAATCCCTATGTTCTGGCGTATTGTTCTCCTTTCGACTATCATTTTTACACGTTAATTATAAGGGTGGTATCGCTGAATTAAGACCCCATAACCATTGACTATTATATTTTTCCTCTTCTTCTCAATGTATTCTCGTCACTGATCGTTTTGGTGAATCTCTTCTGACTCTCATAGACGGAAATGACATGAAGTCCGTTAAAAAACCCCTTGACTTTAAGCAGCTCTTCCCTTCCGACCGGATCAACTCCGCAAGGTCGCAAGGGGGTATTGAGTTGTATTTCATCGGGAAGGATTTTTTTTGTTATCCACGCCATATCTCTTGGCATATTTTATATTTTCTTTTAAGAACATGAGTTGCAGCGCAAGCCTTCCTTGAAAATGTCTTTTGAATTCCTTTATCCCTTCCAGGATTGTATCAAATTTTATGCCTTTAAGGGGTTGATTGATCATTTCAAAAGATTCCTGTGAGAAGGCATCCAGTTTGCAAATAACGAAATCAGCGCCTGCTAACTCTTCCCTGACATCCTGTCTGCCCATTAAAGATGAGTTGGTAATCACGGCAATAGGCTCTTGCCTGATTGTCTTTACGGCATCAATCATCTGCCCCAAATTTTTTGCCAGGGTAGGCTCGCCCCTTCCCGAGAAGGTAATATAATCTATGGATATTTGGGGGAGGGCCCTAATTTCTTCCAAAATATCTTCGTTCGAAACGTACCGCTTACGTGTTGCCGTAAGGGAACCGGTCTTTCCCAACTGACAATAAAGGCAATCGAAACTGCATATTTTATCCTTTTGTGAAAGCAGGTCCACTCCCAAGGAACTTCCCAACCTCCAGGAAGAAACCGGCCCATAGATATATTGATATTTTTTAGTCATTTATGTTTTAGCTAAAGTAGAACCTTCACTTTTATTCCCATTTCCTCAAAGACTCAAAATCGGATCGTCGTGTATCTTCAATCTTGTCCTATTCTTCTTTCTCTCCATAGATCAATTTCGATCTTCCGGTTGGGCTCATCTCTTTGGCTATTTTTTTGAACCTTTCCCCCAATAGGGACCCTTCTTCTTGAAGAAAATTTCTTGTATTCTTGGAGCCGAGGAGCAGGAGTCTGAGATAAAAAAGAATCCGCAGAAATAGTTTTTTGGGTTTGGCATGCTCCATCAAACAGAATCTCCCTCCCTGCCTGAGAACCCTGGCCACTTCACCGATGGCCAGTGTCCTTTCGACTCCCTTCAATTCATAGAAGGCATGGGAGCAGGTGACCCCATGAAAGAAATTGTTTTTAAAGGGTAATTGGGCGGCGTTGGCCTGGACCAGAAAGAGTTGATTCATATTCAACTTCGCCGCTTTTTTTTTGGCTTTTTTAAGCATCCCCATGGAGAAATCGAGCCCGATTACCAGACCCTTCTTCCCGGTCTGCTTTCCCAATTCGATGGCCACTGAACCGGTTCCGGTGCAGAGGTCCAACGCCCTGTTTCCTTCTAAAAGATTTGTTTTCTCCGTGATAAATCTTCTAAGTGAACCCTCGCTATCCCGGGAATGTAAGCGGATGATAACGTCGTAAATTTTCGAAAAAAGATCATAATAGATTTGTCTCAGAGATTTCATACTGAATTACGTTTTGAATCCTATCTCCTTCAGAGTAAAAAAACCGCCGCCGCTATCACTGTGGTCCAGAGACCATTCCCCCTGGTAACGCAAGTGGTGGAAAAGGTGTCCACGATCTTTCCACTCATCCGATAAATTTCCCGTCTCTCGTCATAATCCTTTTGCGGATCAAAATCGATCCCCAGGGTTGTAGCCAGCATAGTGGAAGCCAGATCTTCGGCAAAGTCGCCCATGACTTTCTCGTTCTCACCAAAGGCCGAATGTTCGGATAGATACCCATAATGATATTCGTCCGCCGGGACTGCCAACCCGATGGAGGCCCCCATCAGCCTTTCGGGTTCATTGGAACTGATCTTGGCCAGAACACAGTAGGTGGTTTGACCCGGTAAAAGTTCTTTAATCCCGTCATCAAAAGGAATGAGCTTACAATTAGGAGGAAAAATCGACGAGACATAGACCAGGTTACATTTCTCAATCCCGGCATCTCTTAAGGCCAATTCAAAGGATTGCAATTTGGCTTTATGCCGGCCAATCCCTTTAGTAAAGAAGACCTTTTGGGGAACCAGCCAGACCTTATCGAGCTTGCCGGATCCCCTTCTTTGATTTGGTTTGAAAGACGAATTCAATCCTTTTCCTCCTTAGCTTTTTTCGGAAAGAGTCAACCGGAAGGTACTGCCTTTGCCGGGTGTGCTTTCGACTGAGATCGTTCCACCGTGGGCCGCCATGATCGCTCTGGCAATAGCCAACCCAAGCCCTGAACCTTCCCCTTCTCTATTGATCCGGCAAAATGCATCAAAAACGCAGGGCAAATCTTTTTCATCAATTCCAATCCCGGTATCTAACACCTCAACCAGGATGTCCTGTTCTCTATTTTGAAGGTGGACCGTCACCGTTCCCCCTGGATTCGTATATTTTATGGCATTGTCCAGCAGATTCGAAAGGACCCTGTCTATCAGGGCAGCATCGGCATATATCACCGGCAGACTTTCCTGGGCATATTCAAAAACCAGATGGATGTTTTTTTTCTCGGCGGCCACCTGCATTATTCGGAGTTGTTTGGCAAGCGCTTCTTCGAGGTTATAAGATTGCAGAACCGGGGAAAATTCCTTTTTTTCAACCCTTGAAAATTCAAGAAAATCTGAAACCAGCCGCTGCAATTTTTGGGTTTGCTCCATGATGATCGTCAGATAGGCTTTTTGTTTTTCAGTAAAGGGCCCCACTTTTCCGGAAAGCAATCCGAAGCAAATAACCTTCTCCGATCACGATGGGGTTCTTCATGTCATGGGCAAACATGGATAAAAAATTTTTTCGTTCCCTTTCAGACCTTTTGATTTCCGTGATGTCCCTGAAGAGTTCCACCCCCCCAATGAAATTACCCGAGTC
This sequence comes from uncultured delta proteobacterium, assembly GCA_963769305.1. Taxonomy (GTDB): domain Bacteria; phylum Desulfobacterota; class RBG-13-43-22; order RBG-13-43-22; family RBG-13-43-22; genus RBG-13-43-22. The sequence continues at coordinate 61,560 of CAVYLJ010000012.1, forward strand.
GTCAAAGAGCGGGAATATGGTAAAAGACAAGGTGATCAACTCTCCATCTTTTCGAGTCAGTACTGATTCCGTGGCGATTGAAGCGGTTCGCTGCTCAAAGGCATGGGTAAATAAAGGACAGGATTTGGCGTCGGATGAACCATGGATTATTTCGAGATGGGGCTTGCCGAGAATATCTTTTTTTAAGAAACCGGTGATCTTCTCGGCTGCGGGATTAAAATCCAAAATAAGACCATCCTGGTTAACCAGGGAAAAACCGATAGGAAGGTTTGTCGCAATGGCTTCGTAAATTTGTCGAGGTCGACAAATTAGAAGCCTTGGGAAATAATGGATGATTTCGATGATTTTCTGTTTCCACTATTTCCCCTCCTGACGGATCAGGATTCAATCTTCTTTTATTCCAGACGTGCCGGGACTCCCGAATTGATCGGCGTTTTGCCTTCCTATCTCGGATTCCTCTGCCGGGTGCGGTGCGGTAATCGGTTCGCTCTGGTGGTTCCTGAATTTTTCTATGGTTTCAAGCACCGTCGAACCTTCTTCGGCCCGGTAGATGTCTACAAAATGGTCTTTCAGCATGTAAAATGAAATTTCTCCAATCTTGGGGGTGAAAACAATATCCAGCCGGTGCTTGATGACGGCCTTGATGACCTTTACCCCCACATGGATCCGTTCTTTTGTCTTTGATAAATTCGTTGTAATAAAAATCCTCGATCTCCAGACCGTTGCTATTGAGCTTGAGAATGATGAAATAAGGGGCCCTCCCGAAATGTCCATAGACCTTTGAATCCAATCCGTTGATGTCTCCTACCGGGATTATTATCGACATATCTGTTTGTTTAGACGGTTCTATGTGCACGAAAACCGATTCAATTCCATCATGGGTTTTTATCACACTCTTCTTCCACCTGGTCTGCCAGCTCATGGGCCTTATACACCGTCAAGGAAGGGCTGGTGGTGATGATACATTCCACCATTTTGAATGGCCCGAACTGCCGTATTTTTACCCCTCCCACCCCCTTGACGCCCTTCATTTTAAATAGTTGGTCTTCTATCTCTTGCTGCAGCTCCGGATCGAGGTTGGCGTCCATCAAAATCAGGATGGGCATCCAGACATTCTTCAGGCCGAGACGGATAATAAGCAGGGCAATCAACATGACCACTGCACCCTCGGCGTAAGGGACCCTGGCATAGGCCAACAAAAGACCAGTCAGAACAACCAGGGAGGTGCCTATATCCATAAAAGATTCAGAGGCATTGGCTAACAGGGCCCTGGACTTGATGGCCTCGCCTGTTTTTTTTTCCTTTTTGGCAATGAAATAAGCCGCGGCCAGGGAGAGAATAGTAACGGAGACCGGTAGGATCGGAAAGGTATGCAAAGCCGGGATCAAGAAATAGCTTTATATATCCCTGATATAGATTCTCCAACCCGGCCAGGGTAATCAATATTCCAATGACCAGGGTGACGAAGGTCTCGGCTCGGTATAATCCATAAGGAAATTTTTTACTTTTTTTTCGGGAAGCCAGCCAGAGCCCCAACCAGGAGGCGAAGATGGCCACAACGTCAACGCCGCTGTGGAAGGCGTCGGCGATGAGGATTCTGGAATCGAACAGGGTACCTATGATAAATTTGCCAAGGGCCAAAAATAAAATCAAAAAGGATGCGGTTAAGGCAACCTTCTGACCCTGTTTAAGGCTATCGGTATGGTTTTTGGCGGTATCCATTTTTTTCGCCGAAATCCGGCTAATCACCCTTTAAAAATTGGCGGGTCATAAGAGATCCGCACTGAGGGCAATTTCTTTGGAAACAAGGGATACCTGGTTTATGGGGAACCACAAGACGGCATTGGGGACAGATACAGTTCGTAGAAGGCCCTCCCGGCCCGATGGCCCCGGGGCCTCTTCCGCCACCGAACCCTCTGCCTTTGCCTCCCCGTTGTCGCCCGCCTCCCCTGAACATAAAGGGCATGATGACCTCCTTTTGATTATTCCGGAAAGGTTTTTTCCCCCAAGGCCATACGGCAAAGGTCGGTAATGAAAATTTTATTCAGGCCCCGGGCGGTGGCAGGACGCCGGAGAATCCGGTCGCACATGGGACAAAGTGTTATCAGGGCGTCGGCACCGCAGTCAAGGGCGTCGTCGATATTATTAGCCTGTATTTTCTGGGCCAATTCCGGGAAGACACGGATGATCGCGCCCGTACAGCATAGGGCCGTCTCTCGCTCGTACCTTCTCGACGGTCTCATGACTCCGATGAGATCGAAAATTTCGTCGAGAAAGATATCCTTTTCAGGGGTGAACCGGGAGGCGCAAGGACGCTGGTAAGCTACTTTTTTGTCTAATCTGGTAATGCTGCTTTGGTGGTCTCTAAGATAGTTGCGTAAATATTCGAAAAGGTGCATGTACCGGAAGGGGACGGCAATACCGTAATCCTTGACTTTGGCGTGCACCATGGCATAACAGTCATCGTGGAGGAATATGATATCCTTGCCCAGGTCAGCCAGCTTGTCGATGAATTTACGGGCGCCTTTTTCAATAGGGCTCTCCTTGCCGACATGTACGTAGCCGATGAGGCAGAAATAATCCCCGCCCTTGACCAGGGTCAGGCCTTCAAACAGCCGTCCGTCGAGGGCCCCCTCGGGAATCTGTCTTTCCATGACGCAGAGGGAAAGGACGGGTTTGTCGGGATCCCCCGGTATCACCTCGCTCGGGACCTCGAAGGCCAGGTCCATAAGGTCGGCGTCCTTCTTGGGTACGGGGAAGGTCTCGAACTTCTCCTGGGCCTTTAAGATAAGGTCATAAGGGTCGGCACCGGTAGGGCAATATTCCCGACAGGCACAACAGGTGATGCACTTATGCAGGATCTCAGCCTCTTTACCCTCCCTAAGGGCCTTGATCTCCGCCACGGCCTTGTCCTGATCGTAATTGACATATAGACACTTCTTCAAACAGTCGCCACACAGATCGCATTTTGAAGCCGTCCACATTTTATTTGCCTCCTGAGAGAAGGGTTGTTCTTAAGAAATTCTGCAAGGCCCACATCCCATCTAAATTTCTACTTCATCTCCTACCTGGAGTTGAAGACAGTTCTTCCCAAAGGCCTTTTCAAATGTCCTTTGTGCCTCCGGGCCGGTGCAATGGCAGGGGGCTACCCGTTGGACTCCAAGCCTGCGAAATTGATCGATGATGCTTCGGACTTTTGCGGGTTGAGCTCCAAACAAGTGAAACCCGCCCATTACCAGGTCAATAGGCCCGTCAATCCGAGATTTTGCCCTTTCCAGCCAATGATCCACACCCCCATGAGCACATCCACATAGCATCGACCAACCTCGTTGTCCTTTAACCAGAAGAGCCTGCTCAATAAAGTCGCCATCTCCGTCAGCCAGCCTTTGAATCCCTGGAAAAATTTCACTTTTTTGGCCATGATTTAACGATAGCTGAAAACCGAGGTCAAGAAGCCGGCGGCTTTGAACCGGATCAAGCAATCCCGGTAAAACCAACACTTCCGGGGAAGTTCCTTGCAAGGCCGTGATTCCCCTGGTGTGATCAAAATGTCCGTGGGATAGGAATATTTTTTTTATGCTCCGGCGAGAGATATTCAACGTTTTAAGATTATTTCGGAGTCTATCCGGATCCTCTCCCGTGTCGAACAAAATTTCGGGTTCATGCAGGAAGCAGGAAAACCCCCAGCCCACCAGACAGCCGGAATTCGAGGTCGTTCCATCAAAAACAACGGTAATCTTCATCGCTTTAATAAAGAAGAACCTCGGCTGGAAAGCACGAGGTTCTTTGGTACGGATTGTAATTTCATTCTTTGGTTTTCTGTTTTTCCAATTCCCCCAGCCGTTGCTCAATAGAGCTGAGGATGTCCCGCAATGAAGAAGCCTCTTCTCTCAGTTGAGAGGTTTCTTCTTCGCCGGTTGGGCTATAAGACGGGAAAAATCCCCGTCTCCTGGCCCAAGGACCGAGAAAATAACTCCCCAGACCCAAGCCCATACCCCAAAGGCCCCGACCCATGCCCCGGCCTCTGCCGAACCAGCCCGAACCGGCTGGGTTTCGGAGAGCACCGGTTCCGCAAAAACCTCGGCCTCCTCCTGTTCTTGGTCCCATTCCCATGGGACCCGTTCCATTAAAACCTGGCATAATGCATTCCTCCTTCTTTGCCAGAGTCGATTCCCCGAAGGGAACCAGGCTTTCAAATCATTACAATTCCCTTTTCCCGTTCGACTTAATATATCTTTCAATAGCCTGACGCAGTGTGTCCCGGGCCAGAATGGCGCAATGCAGGTGATCCACCGGAAGCACTGGCAGACTCTTGGCAATCTCTTTTTCATCAATATCCCAGGCCTCCTCCAGGTCTTTTCCCTTGGCCAGGGCCGCAGCAATCGAGGCACAAGCCCGGCTGACAGCACATCCATTGACCCGAAAGCGGCTCTCCATAATTTTATCTCCCTGGATTCTTAAAGAAATCTCCATAGTGTCTCCGCAAGGTCCGGTCACCCTGGCATGACCGTCCGGTTGGTCGATGATCCCTTCGTTATAAGGGCCCAGCCAGAACTGAACAGTTCGGTCCCGGTAACTCGGCTTCGGTTTTGTCCTTGGCGATCCGAGAAAGATTGGGTAGAAAAATGAGTCTTATCTGATGACATCGTTGATTTAATCGTTTCCTCTAATCCTTGAGCAGGTGCTCCTGAATTCTTCTCCCAGATTGTTCCAATTTCCGCCCCCAGGCCCGTTGGACTCCATTCCGGAATGGTTTTCCCCTGGATCATGGCCTCGGTTACCGCCGGATCATAGGGAAGGCTTCCGGCCAATCCCAGCCCTTTCTCCCGGCAATAGGTTTCAATCTGGCCGGTCATCTCCTGGTTCAGATCATATTTATTGATCAGGACCATCCCTGGAATTTTAAAGTGATGGCTAACTCAAGGACCCGGTTCAAGTCATGCAGTCCCGACAGGGTCGGTTCAGTAACGATCAAAACGCCGTCCGCACCGGTCAGGGAGGAGATCACCGGACAACCGATGCCCGGAGGGCCATCCACCAGGATCAAAGGCAGTCCTCTTGCTTCGGCCAGATCCTGTGCTTTACCTCGTATGAGGGCCACCAGCATCCCCGAGTTCTCCTGTCCCGCCCCTAACTGGGCATGGACCATGGGTCCAAAGCGCGTTTCTGAGACATACCATTCCCCGCAGACCGCCAAAGGAAATTCAATGGCCCCGAAAGAACAAAATTGGACACAGACTCCACAGCCTTCACAGGAGATCGGGTCCACCTGAAAGTCTTCGCTGATGGCCTCAAAACGGCAGACTTCGCGGCAACGGCCGCAGTCCGTACATAACTCCCGGATAATCTTCGCCTTGCGGCCCCCCATGAATTCCTCCCGGCTTTTGACTTCAGGCGCGAGCAGCAAGTGTAGATCCGGGGCATCCACATCACAGTCGACCAGAACCTTGTTCGGGATTAGCGCGGCCAGGGCACCTACCAAACTGGTTTTGCCGGTTCCCCCTTTGCCGCTTAAAACGCATAATTCTTTTATTTTATTTATAGCCATACCATTTTGCCTCTATTCAAAAATAAACGGGTACTGCCTCTTGCTGATTAGAGGCGGCAATGGGATTTGGGGTGGCATCATGGATAAAACTCCCGTCCTTTGACTTCCTTAAGATGGCTTTGTTGTGGGGTTCGGAAAGAATTAAATCAAACTCCACTGACTTGAGGAAGACTATGGCGGTCTCCAATGAAACCGTTGAGTGTATAAGTGATCCCTCCCGAACGATTATATAATGGGCCTGGTAATCAGCATCGATATGCAAAATTTTAACCGGGTTTCTCATGGCTCCTCCTTTCTCCCAAGGACAGCCGTTTCCCTTTAATGTGTTTCTAAATATTTTTTTATGTGCCTCCTTAGGATTTCATGGAATAACCTCTGAAATTTTTCCTTCCATTCCGGGTGAATTTCAACGAGTGATTGCCCCAGGGCATAACCTTCGGCTATTTTGCGTTCGAAAGGGATTTCCATCAGCAAAGGAATGTCTTTCGATCGCAAATAGTTTTGAACCTCTTGGTCTCCCATGTCGGCCCGGTTCAGGATGACCCCAAAAGGAATACTTAAGCTTCCGAGGGCGGCTACGGCCAGCTTCAAATCATAAAGCCCGAACGGGGTGGGTTCGGTCACCAGGATCGTATAATCCGATCCTTTAACGGTCTGTATGACCGGGCAGGAGGTGCCCGGCGGGGCATCCAGGATGGCCAGGACGTCATTCTTTATCCGCTTTTTAACCTCCCGGATTAAGGGGGGAGACATGGGCTCCCCAACCCGCAACCGGCCATGGACAAAACGAATGGCTCCGGACCAACCCTCTTCTATCTCTCCCAATTCTTTTTTCCCTGGGTTCAAGGCCTTTGGTTCGCAGACCAGGAAGCACCCTCCACAGGCGTGGCACATTTCCGGAAAAGTCAGGATCGTTTCTCCGAGCACCAAAATGGCCTTGAACTGGCACAATCGGGAACAGGCCCGGCAGTAGGTGCATTTGGTTTCATCGACCACCGGGATCTGGGCATAAATCGTCTCTTTATTTTCCCACCGGGGCTTCATGAAGATATGGCCGTTGGGGGCTTCCACATCGCAGTCCAGGAGCTGGACCGGTTCTTGTAAGAGAAGTCGCCAGGGCCACGGCCACACTGGTCTTGCCTGTCCCCCCTTTGCCGCTGGCGATACTAATGATCACAGACATTGGCTCCGGTAACTAAGGTTTGATTGACATAATGGGAAATCAATTCTTCCGGAGCCAGTTGAGGCGCCCCGGTTAACACCTTGATCCCACTTTCATTAAAAAGACTGACAGCCCTTTGGCCCATGCCGCCGGCGATGATGAGGTGGACTCCTTTTTCACCCAGCCAGCGGGGCAGGAGACCGGGTTCATGGGGGGGAGGGGTGACCAATACTTTTTGAATAATGTTTTTCCCTTGTAAATCGATTAAGGCAAACTGTTCGCAATGGCCGAAATGATTACAAAGTTTCCCCTCGGCCATGGGAATGGCGATCTTTAAACTATCAAGAGTTGAATTTTTTGAGTTCATCATGGGTAATACCTCCTTTATTGGTTTTTTTATTTCCTTTGGGCTTTGGATTGCCGCCGTTATTATTTTTTCAATAATTCCATCCAGGGCCTCTTTGACCGCCGGGGCCGGATTATTAAATAGATAGGCCTGTCCTTGATCCCCTTTTTCCATGAGTTGAATGTCAAAAGGAATACTTCCTAAGAAAGGGACCTTCATGGAGATGGCGGTTCGTTTCCCCCCGTCTTTTTTAAATATGGCCGATTCCTGCCCGCAGTGGGGGCAGATATAGCCGCTCATGTTTTCCACCAATCCCATAATGGTCATATTGACCTCGCGGCAAAAATTGATGGACTTCCGCACATCGGCCAGGGAGATCTCCTGGGGAGTGGTGACAATGACCGCCTGGGCATCGGGAATGGTCTGGGCCACGGTCAGGGGTTCATCTCCCGTCCCCGGCGGGGAATCGATGATCAGGAAATCCAGGTCTCCCCAGATCACATCGGCAATAAATTGGCGAATGACCCCGATCTTCAGGGGACCGCGCCAGATGGTCGGGGAATCCTTGTCAGGCATCAGCACTTCAATAGAAATCACCTTTAAGAGGTCATTGACGGGAACCGGATGGATCCCCACATTTTCCTGAATGGGGGCCCGGCCGTTAAGTCCAAGCATTTTGGGGATGCTGGGCCCATGCAAGTCCACGTCCATAAGGCCGACCTTATAACCTTTTAAAGTCAGTCCGGCGGCCAGATTTACGGCCAGACTGCTTTTTCCGACTCCGCCTTTGCCGCTCATGACCAGTAACTTATGTTTAATACGGGATAGGGATCGGTTAATGGCGGCATCTTCCGCCCGTTGGGATTCATTCCCCGCTTCAGAGCCATGTCCACAACTACTCATAACAGAAACTCCTTTCAATACTCATTTTTTGTTTCAAATTTTTTTTCAAAAAACATTTTTGCTTGACCCCGCCAATGGCGGAGTGAGAGGTGGCCCCTCCATTGGCGGGAATCATCCGGCTTTTGCCGGAAAGATATCTCTTGATCCGGTTTTGCCTTCTCGGCGCATAGGCGACTGGATTAATCTCTATTCCCGAACCATAGTCGTGCCACATTTGGAACACTTTATGGTGTTGCAAGGCACTCCCCGGGAATGGGAACTCTTATTCCCGCATTTAGGGCAGAGACAATTTCCGCCGGCTCCCATGCCGGCACCTCCCCCCATTCCTCCCCGTCCCGATCCAAGACCTCCACCCGGACCTTTTCCCGCCGGACCTGTACCATCTCTTCTGGGCATAACGCCTCCTTTTTAAACCCAGTGCCCTTCAACATTGGGGGCCTGGGTAAAATTGATTTTCTCTTGTTTATATTGATTTATGGCTTCTTGCACAAGACCGGAAACTCCAACGGCCACTTGAACCCCTGCCGCTTTTAAAACCTGGTAGGCCTTGGGGCCGCAATTACCGGTTAAGACAACCTCGGCCCCATGCTCCACAACCGTCTGGGCCGCCTGAATCCCGGCTCCCTGGGGCAATTGCAGGTTCTGCCGATTTTCAATGACTTCTAAGGCCAAGGTTTCTGGGTCCACGATAAGGAAATAGCCTGCCCGGCCGAAACGGGGATCGATTTCGCTATCCAAACTTTTCCCCTTAGAACTAATAGCCAGTTTCATGTTTTTTTAACTCCTTCCTGGTTAATGACTTAGCGAATCAGACACCGCGAACTTATCCTTCGGTAACGGTAATAGCCCCGGTTTCACAGACCTCGATACAACTTTCGCAACCGAGACATTCGTCTCCATTGACCACCACAGCCTTATTATCTTGTAATTCATAGACTCCCACCGGACAGACATCGACGCAATTTCCATCACCGACGCACTTTTCAGTATCCACCGTAACTACAAACATTTTCTCTGCCCCCTTCCTCCCTTTCTACCCCGGCAGCAGGGAACCTTTAAATTTCCCTGCAAATATTCTCCGATAATCCGATCCACTTCTCCAAAGACGGAAAAAGCCACCTGTATTCCCAAATGATTCAATCCCATCCTGTCCTGATCTCGAATTCCACCGCAAATCAGTTGCCCTATTCCCAGTTGTCTCAGTAGGATTATTTTTTCATCCGGCAGCCAGTGACTGATATCCAATTCTCTTTTGTCCACCAGCCGGTTCTTTTCAATTTCCAGGATTATCATTCTCCTGGCACAGTCCAGCCGTGGAGAGACGCGATCTAAAAAAATGGGGATTGCCACTTTTATCATTTTTAGCCCTCGGTACTAATATAGTATCAAAAAGTATGCCAAGGGGTCGGTTAGACTGTGGGCTGGTCAGTTTGATAAGAAGGCGGGAATCGGTCGCCACGGTGAAAACCAGGGCTCAGAAGAGTATAAGTCTCTGAAAAAAGGAGACTTCGTATTTTTCCAGAATGACCAAAACGGGTCAATTCGGACTTTTTAAAAAATACCCTGATTGGAATCCTCCGGCAATAGGCCGGGGGTTTGAAAGGCCATTCCTTATTGCAAAATGCAACATATTCATTTCATAATTGCATTTTGCAATAGCGGGAGGGATTAAGAGAGGTGTTTTAGTTTCCGCCACAGGGTCGTCGGGTGGATACCTAATTCCTGGGCGGCCCGGCTGCGATGGCCCTGATATTTTTCCAGGACTTTTTTAATGATTTCTCCTTCCTGGTCTTTCAGCCTTTGTCCAGAATCGGGGTGAGACGGGGGATTCTCCTGAGGTCCCTTTTGAAGCTCAGGAGGCAGGTGTCCCAATTGAACGACGGAACCATGGCAGAGTACAAAGGCATGTTCCAGGATATTTTCCAGTTCCCGGATATTTCCGGGATAAGCATAGTTCATTAAGACTTCCAGAACCTTTGGGGATACCTGCGCGATTTTTTTCCCGGTTTGAATGTTCAATTTTTGGATGAAGTGTTCGATCAAAAGGGGAAGATCTTCTCGACGCTCTTTCAGGGTAGGCAGGTCTAATTGAAGCACCTTCAGCCGGTAATACAAGTCATCCCGAAATCGGCCGGTCTCGACCAGGCCTTTCAGATCCTTGTTGGTGGCTGAGATCAGGCGGGCCTTGACCTGTTTTGTTACATTCGATCCTAAGGGTTCATAACTTTTTTCCTGGAGCACCCTTAACAGCTTGGCCTGTACCGATAAAGGCAAGTCTCCGATTTCATCTAAGAATAAAGTCCCTCCGTTAGCCAGTGCGAATTTCCCCGGTTTGTCTTTTTTGGCATCGGTAAAGGCCCCGCGGACATAACCGAAAAGTTCGGATTCCAAGAGGGTCTCGGGAAGGGCGCTGCAATTAATGGCGATAAAGGGTTTATCTCGGCGAGGGCTTAACTGGTGAATGGCCTTGGCCAGGAGTTCTTTTCCTGAGCCGCTGGGACCCTGAATCAGTACCGTACTGTCACTCTGGGCGATGTCCGGAAGGAGGTTGAAAATTTTCTGAAGGGCGTCACTTTTGCCAATGATATCGCCTATATTATATTTTTGTCTGATTTCTTTACGGAGGGCTTCGAGGGCCGTCAAGTCCCGAAAAGTCTCCACCCCGCCCATTATTTTTCCCCCGCTGTCTTTTAAGACGGCCGTGGTTATGCTGATGGGAACGACTTTACCCCGGGCATTCAAGATATTGACCGGCAAATCGACGACATTTTTCCCGACCTTCAAGGTCCGGGCCAGGGCACAGTCTTCCTGGCAGATGTCGGCCTGAAAGATTTCAAAACATTTCTTACCGATAGCCTTTTTCCGCGAGAATCCAGTTATGGTTTCGGCCGCCTGATTGAAGGAGGTAATCACCCGATCATTATTGATTGTAAAGACCCCTTCGGTGATACTATCCAGGATGATTTTTAAAAAAGCAGGAGTGGACTTCATAACTATATTATGAGGGTTTTTATAGTCTTTTTCAAGTCCTCCTTTTGCTTATTTTTTTATCCAATGAATGAAAATATATATTTATTTCCCCCCTATATTAGGGTATATCTAAACATTCAATTCTTTTTGGAGAAGGGGTCATGTTTTTTAAAATCAGTCTCTATTTAGCCCTGATTGTTTTCGGGTTCGGGTTGGGTTACAAGGTCCTGAGATGGTTTCACTGCCGGATCGGCGATCAGGCCAAAGGGATCTCGACCGGGGAACGCTTTTCCCTGGCCCTCAAGAGTGTTTTTTCCACCCTTTTCGGCCGAAAATCGGCTCTACTGGTCAAGATCTGGTTTCTCGACGTCTTTCTTCAAAGGCGGATTAGCCGGGATGGTTTCTCCCGCTGGCTGATGCATATCTGTATCACTTACGGATTCATACTCCTGCTCCTGGTGCACGCCCTTGATCGCTATGTCAGCCAAAAGCTGTTCAGCGGATACGTTGCCACATTAAATCCTTTCCTCTTTTTGAGAAATTTTTTCGGGGCCGTCCTGTTGGTCGGGCTGATCATCGCCGTAGCTCGCCGTCTTTTCAACCGGGTAATGCGGCAGACTACCCGGGGCATAGATATTTACGCTTTGGTAGTCCTATTTGCCATCGTCCTTTCCGGGATTTTTTTGGAAGCCACCAAGATCGTTTCCTACCAACGTTATCAGGAAATGGTTGCCGAAAATTCTTCCATTTCTGATGAAGGGGAGGCCAAGGCCTTGAAAGCCTATTGGGCCAAGGAATTTGCTGTCGTCTTTCCCCAGACCCCTCCTGCGGATTCGGCAACCTTAAAAAAGGGACAGGAGCTTCATGTCTTGAATTGCGCTTCCTGCCATTCGAAGCCGAGTTCGGCCTTTTTATCTTATGGACTGGCCAAAGCAATCAGCCCGGCAGCCCTGGTGGTGAGTCAAACCAGTGTCAGGAACTCCTTGTGGTATGTCCATTTTCTGATTTGCTTTATCGGTTTGGCCCTGCTTCCCTTTACCAAATTTTTTCATATCCTGACCAGTCCCCTGGTGCTTCTGATAAACGGGGTGATGGACCGGGCTACGGCCCTGCCGGCCAATATTGCCACCGTTCAGGCCATCGAGCTGGATGCCTGCACCCATTGCGCTACCTGCACCCAGCATTGTTCGGTGAGGCCCATCTTTCAGCACATCCCCAATCTGACTATCTTGCCCTCGGAAAAATTGGCCGCTTTTAAGTCCATGGTTTTTCAAAAAGAGACCGCCTTCAATGAACTTACCCGTTGCCAGGAAGGGGCTTCCATTTGTACCAACTGCTTTAATTGCACCCAGGTCTGTCCCGTGGGTATCGTCGCCCAGGACCTATGGTTTTGCCTGCGGGACGACCTCATGCATCTGGGCTGCCCTGACCTGTTCGTTTCCACCCGTGATAAGCATTTGGCCGAGTTCGATCAAGATAAGACCAAGGCCCTTGCCCCTTTAACCTTAAAGCGTAAGGACTTTAGGAATGAGGTCTATCATTCCTTCCAGGGTAATACCTTTAATAGCTGTTATGAATGTGTGACCTGCACGAACGCCTGCCCGGTGGTCGTCAATTATAAAAATCCTACGGAGGAGCTGGGGTTACTTCCCCATCAAATTATGCATAGTTTGAAGTTCGGTTTCCAGGAACACATCCTGGGGCCGGGGATGGTCTGGGAGTGCCTGGGTTGCTATAATTGTCAGGAGAACTGCCCCCAGGGGGTTCGGGTAACGGATATCCTTTTTGAACTTAAAAGTGCGGCCTTTCAACAGGTCGGAGACATCAAGGCTTAAAGAGGTAAATTATCAATGCAAATGATTTTGTTTCCGGGCTGCAAAGTCCCTTACTATGTCCCTTCTTATGAGACCTCCAGTCGAATGGTGTTAGAAAAATTCGGGATTGAATTAATGGATATGGAACTGACCTGTTGCGGATACCCCATTCGTTTTCTGGATTTTAAGGCCTTTATTTTCTCCGCGGCCCGAAATATCGCCCTGGTCGGCGAAAGAGGCTTGCCTTTGCTGTGCCTTTGTAAGTGTTGTTACGGCACCTTGCGGTATGCGGATCTTCTTATAAGAAAAAATGAGGCCCTTTCGAAAGAAGTCAATGAGGTATTAAAAGAAGAGGGGCTCCGGTATCCTTCCCGGATAGAAATCAAGCATCTTTTAAACGTTTTTTTTGAGGACATCGATCCGACCAATATCTGGAAAAAAAATACCCGGCCTTTTAAGGAGCTTAAGGTGGCCGCCCATTATGGGTGCCATATCCTGCGCCCCCGGGATGTGGTTCAGTTTGATCACCCGGTCAACCCCAACAGATTTGAGACCTTGATCGAAGTCACCGGGGCAATTTCCGTGGATTGGCAACTCAGGACCCAATGCTGCGGCGAGCCTTTATGGGAAAAAAATAATACCTTGTCCCTGCAACTGACCAAGAAAAAAATAGCCAGCGCTAAACAAGCGGAAGCTGATGTGCTCTGCGTGGGCTGCACCCATTGCCATATGCAGTTCGAGCGGGTGCGGGAAATGATGAGAAATGAAGATAACGAAAATCAGAGTTTACCATCCATCCTCTATCCCCAACTGCTGGGACTCAGTTTAGGCTTGGATGGCCAGGCCCTGGGAATTGATAAGAAGGTGTTGGAGTTGATAGAATTGAGGAATTCCGCCCCCGGGATCTGATCCTGATGGTTATCAAGGTTTAATCTGAAAGATGCCATAGGTAGCCCGCAGATTAGGCAACCAGGTGATCATCTTGCCGCTTTTGTCCTGATCCCGGGTATTGATGGCCGCCCATCGGACAATCTCAAAGCCGACCTCCCTTGAAAATCGTTTGAAATCCTTGATGGTGATGACGCGGATATTCGGGGTGTCGTGCCATTGATAGGGGAGTTGAGCGGTGATGGGTGCATACCCTTTGGCCAGTAATTGCAGCCGGATCTGCCAATGGCTGAAATTGGGAAAGCTGACAATGCCATTATGTCCGATCCGGAGCATGGACATAATCAATTGGGCCGGTTCATAAACCTGCTGCAGGGTCTGGCTCAGGACGACGTAATCGAAGGCCTTGTCCGGAAAATCGGGAATCTCCTGATTAATGTCGCCCTGCACTACCGATAGTCCTTTGGAGATACAGCGGGCGACCTTATCTTCTTCCTTTTCTATGCCTGTTCCCTGGACCCCTTTATTCTTTTTTAGATAAGAGAGGAGTTCGCCTGCGCCGCAGCCGAGGTCCAGCACCCTGGACCCGGGTTCGATCCAGGAAGCCACTAATTGCAAATCAAAACGGATCCCGTTGTTTTTAAATTTCACGATAGACACGGTCTAAAAATCCTTTTACCAGTTCGGTCAGACGTTCACTGGGTAATAAAAAGGCATCATGTCCCCAGTCGGCTTCAATCTCACAAAAGCTCACATCCAGACCATTTTTTTTAAGGGCTTGAACGATGGTCTTGGATTGATAGGTGGGGTACAGCCAATCGGAGGTAAATGAGACCACCAGGAATTTGGCCCCGGTTTTGGAAAAAGCCCGGACCGTCGAGCCCTCTCCATGCTGAAGACCCAGATCAAAATAGTCGGAGGCCTTGGTGATATATAAGAAAGAGTTGGCATCGAATCGTTCGACGAATTTGGCTGCCCTGATAGCGGAGATAACTTTCCACCTGAAAGTCGGCGTCAAAATTATAGGAAAAATCATTTCTATCCTGAAGCCTCCGGCCGAACTTCATCCGCATGGACGTCATCGGAAAGATAGGTGATATGGCCGATCATCCGGGCCACGGCTAAACCCAGAGAAGGCTCCGGGCCGGAATAATAATTGCCCCCGTTCCAATTGGGATCGGCCATGATGGCCTGCCTGGCCACTTCGTTGAAGGCAATGGCCAGGGCGGAGTGTTTGGTGGTGGTGGCCAGGGGAATAGCCGAGATGACCATTTCCGGATAGCGGACCGCCCATTCCAAGACCTGCATGCCCCCGATGGAACCCCCGATAACCGAGAGGATTTTTTTGATGCCGAGAAAATCCAGTAATTGTTTCTGTGCCCGGACCATATCGCCTATGGTGACCAGCGGAAAGTCCAGTCCAAAAGGGCGTTGTGTCTCGGGGTTTATGGAAGAAGGCCCGGTCGATCCCAGACAGCTTCCGAGGATATTGGAACAGACGACAAAATAGGTATCGGTGTCGATCCCCTTTCCCGGCCCGACCATACTATCCCACCAACCCGGCTTGGTGTCCTCCTCCGAATAATAGCCGGCCACATGGGAATCCCCTGAAAGGGCATGGATAATGAGGATCACGTTGTCCTTCTCCTGATTCAAGGCCCCATAGGTTTCATAGGCCAGGGTCAAGGGTCCCAAGCGGGTCCCGCATTCCAGCGACATCTCGTCGGGCGGCTCGGCGAAGATAAAAAACTTCTTCTCCACCAATCCCACGGAGACGCCCTGAGGGTCATGTTCACTATATTCACTCAAGAGGAAGTCCCTCCAAGGCCTGGGCCAGGTCCTCACAGAGGTCCTCGGCATCCTCAATTCCAACGGAAAGACGGATCAAGTCCGGGAAAATTTCCAGGGATTGACGGGTTTCGTCATCGAAGGAAACATACTGGGAAGAGTAAGGGTGAATCACCAGGGTCTTGCAGTCCCCTAAATTGGCTAAGTGATAGATCAAACGAAGCCGGTTGATAAATTGAAAACAGGCCGCCTGATCTCTGAGGCCGAAGGTGATCAAACCGCCGAATCCTTTCCCTTTAAACTGCCTCTCGGCCGTAAGGTGGGAGGGATGGTTGTTGAATCCGGGGTAGTTGACCCAGGCAACCTCCGGCCTTTCCTTTAGGTATGCGGCGATTAAAGAGGCATTCTTTAAAGTCCGTTCCATCCGAAGCGACAGAGTATCCAGACCCAGCATGGTCAAAAAAGAATGAAAGGGGGCTTGAGTGGTGCCGAAGTTGATATGGTGTTCCCGCCAGACCTTGTCCAGGAAGGCCAAGGGGCCTTTGCGGTCGATGAAGGGTTTGAAGTCCGGAAAACGCTCCTCGGACCAGGGGAAGTCGCCCTTATCGATCACCGCGCCCCCGACGGCCGCTCCATGACCGCTTAGATATTTGGTGGTGGAATGGATGACGATATCGGCACCATATTCAAAAGGACGGCACAGGTAAGGTGAGGCCAAGGTGTTGTCCACGATCAAAGGGACTCCTTCCCGGTGGGCGATTTCGGAAATTTCCTTGAGGTCCGGAATATCCAATTTGGGGTTGCCGATAGTTTCCAGATAAACAAACCGCGTTTTGGCATTGATGGCTTTGACAATAGCCTGCACATCGGTGGGCTCCACCAAACGGGCCTTCAGGCCGTACTTGCTAAAAATTTTGGTAAAGAGCAGGTAGGTAGACATGAAAAGGGAATTCCCGGTTACGAACTCATCCCCTGTTCGCAGTAAGGCCAGACAGGCATTGGTCACGGCCGCCATCCCTGAAGACATGACGATGGAACCTTTGCCACCTTCAAGGAGGGTTAATTTTTCCTCCAGGGTGCGGTTGGTAGGATTGGTCAACCGCATGTAAATATGATCAGTGGTCTGCCCGGCAAAAGTCTGACTTAAACTTTCCGCAGTCGGATGAAGATGGGAGGCGGTTTGGAAAAGAGGGGGCAGAGTCGCCCCTTCCCAGGAGGAGGGCGATTGCCCGGCGTGAATGACCAGGGTGTCAAAACGGTATTGGTTTTCCGGTGTCATGATGGTTTTTTTAACCTCCTAAATTTTTTGCTTCTTTCATTCGAGGAAATAACTCAAATTCATAATAGCCCTCTCCCTGACAGGCCAGGCATTGCGCGCCTTGTTTGACCGGATAGGCTTCATGGCAGATCGGGCAGATTCGGATCTCTCCTTTTTTATTTTTTTCATAATACCGGGTGACCTGGACCGGAGCCGAATTTAACATCCTTTTTCCGGCAGTTAAGATATCTTGAATCAAGAGAGCTAAGGGGAGGTCCTTTTTATCAACCAGACGCATATACCAGTTATAGACATTAGAAAAAGCGGAAAGCTTTTTGAGATCCATCCAAACCCGGTAACCATTCAGAGTCTTTTTATTATAAAGACTCAGGGCGAACTTGTCCCAGTCCAGGACTTTCAACCAGCCGTTGCCGCAGGTGCAGGGGGTGAAGAGCTGGACCGCATCGGGCAAGCAATGACGGGTCTCGACGATAGCATCGGCCTCCACTTCATGGCCCAACAGCTCCTGTGCCCAATCGACCATAAAGCCGCCAATGACCACACCGGGTGCGGCCCAGCCATGAAACTTTTCGATTGTTTTAATAAAATTTTCTAAAGTTCTACCGCAAATGGTTTCTTTTTCCATGTCTGCTTTCGATCTGTTTTGATGGTTAGTTCGAAAATAACCTTTGTCCACCCCCACCCCTTCTCCCCACTCGAGGGGAGGGTGAGGGAGAGGGAGATTTTCATGTTCCGTGCCCATCCTGCCTGTTCGGTTTGTGGGGAGACCCGCGTCAGACATCCATGGGGATAGTCACGCTATCAATTTGTTGGGGTTGAGCCCCGCGTAAGGTCTTTCCCAGTGCCCGTGGCCAGGAGAAAAAGCGCCCACACTTAGTTGGAGACCCTATATGACCCTTTTAAACAGGAACCACGTTCACCCGGCTATTGGAAAAAGAGGCACTGCCGCCGATCGGGTCGGTCAGGCAAACATCCTTCAACACCGGGTCCACGGCCAGGATATGATTGGAACAGATCCCCGCCGCCCGACGGCGGTCCCCATAAATTTTATGGCCATCCACCACCACGTCATTGGATCCATAAGCCCAGTGGCCGTAGTGCCAGGACACAGCCAGGGTACCCGGACGGATCCCCTCTATGATTTCCACTCGAGCGATCATAGGCACCACCCGGTTTTCTCCGTCTTTCAACTCTAACTTCCCGCCGGGATTGTCCGCCGATACCAACCGTACCCGTTGGTCCTGTTTCAGGCCGATCCTTAAGGCGTCTTGCCGATGGATCAGGATCTTGTTCTCCGGCCTCAAGGCAATGTTGCCCCAGTAGTTGGAGATGGTCCGGGAATGACCGCCGAAGGCCTCTTTATAAGTGATGATCTTAAACGGATATTCTTGACTCCGCTTTAGGGGTTTACCGGCGGCATCATATTCTCCGCCGATAATCGGAACGCCGCTGAAATAGGCCCCGCTGAGGCTGTTTCTTTGGGAAGCCACTTCCTCCACGAAGAGGTGAAACATGCTATTCAGGGCACTTTTCATTTTATCGCCCTCATAAGCCTGGCTGAAATCTGCAAACCGACCCCCGCGGTTGAGTACATAGACGACTTTCCGCCATTCATTCTCTGACCGCAAGGCTTGCTTCCAACGCTTTTCGTTGAAAACAGAAAGTGGCAGATGCCGTCTGGCCTTTTGAAAGAGGGCCATTTCGGCGGCATCGGCTTCCGGGACATCTTCGCCGGCCTTATCTCCAAAGGCGATGTTGGCCACCTCTTTCAGGTACCAGTCCTCCGGCCGGGTAAATGGTAACCCCTTACCAAAGGCGTCCTGGCCGAATCCTGGGAGCTTCATCCGGGTCCCCACGGCGATTAAAAATGTTTCCATGCAGATAGGCATTCGTTCGCTGTTCACCTCAACTTCTTCGGTGAAGGGTATGGCCACTGGCTGTCGAACCTTGCCTACTTTGGTGGGCACATCCGGAGTGTCGTGAGGAAATCCCCACCGTTCCAGATAGGTCAGATCCGGAACAATGTAGTCCGCGTACATGGAGGTCTCGCCGATGATAATATCACTGGCGATGAAGAGCGGTACCCGGGCCGGATCCTTGAGCATGTTAATGACATGCTGGGTCCCGCCGGGTGTAGAAAGGGCCGGGGTGCCCATGTGGAGAAAAAGGATTTTCCCGGCATAGGGATATCCGGCCGTGAAAGAGGGGATGACCTCCTGGTAAATATTGCCGGTAAAGGGATACCAGGGCCGCTTGGCCGGGTAGCCATGTTCTCTGAAAAGGGTGAAATCTTCATACCGGCTCTTCTCACGGGTAATCCTGGGCCCAAAGGCTTTAAGAGGTCCGGAATGCATATTCTCCAATGGATAGATACTGTCCGGTTTATCTCCTACTTCATGCCAAGAGCCGCCTCCCTTACTGAGGCCCCCTTTATAATCGGCGTTGCCGATGAGGACATTCAAGGTAATAATCAGACAACCATTATAATATCCGTCGGTCTGCTGCACCGGTCCCCGGTACATCTCCACCACGGACCTTTTCCCGTGAGAGGTGAACTCCCTGGCCACCTCGATGATGGTCATGGTATCCACCCCGCTTTCTTCGGCATACTCCTTTAAAGTGCGGGCCATGGCCTGTTCGGTCAGGAGTTGAAAGGCGCTCTTCACGGACAGGCCTTTCACCTGGGTCTTGACCAGGAGATCTCCTTCTATCGGTTTATTTTCATCTTCAGGATCTACGGCAATCAGCCGGCCTGCGCGGGAGACCACCCTCTGTTCGGCGGTGCCGATGCCCGCTTCATCGGCCTTCAACAAGGCCATAGGGTGTCCTTCTACGATCTTTACCAAGTGGCTGGCGTTGGTCCAGGTCGGTTCACCGTCGGCCTTGGCAGCCGCCTTGTTGGCGTTTTCCAGGTACCGTTGGTCATAGCGGTTGTTTTCCAGTATCCATCGAATCATGGCCATGGCCAGGGCCCCGTGGCCATTGGGTTGGACCGGCAGCCACCAATCGGCCTTACCGGCATCATTGGAGAGCCGAGCATCCACCACCGCGGTCTTCATGCCCCGGTTAAGTTTTCCGGTGGTGACCTTCTCAGCCATGGTCACCAGGCTGAAGTTGGCCGTAAAAGCCCCGGTTCCCCAGAAGATAACAAACTCGGCATTGGCCAGGTCGGGTTTCATGTGGTTCGTTTTATGTCCGGTCATCAGGTCATAGGCGATGTGGTGGGATTGCTCACAAATAGTGGTATGTTCATAATGATTCTTCGATCCAAGGGATAGTTCGGTAAACCATTTCATTAATTGGGCACGGCCGGGTTGAATGCGGCCGGCCAGGAAGACAAAACCGTTATTTTTCGGTCCGAGATCCGGATGTTCAGGGTCAATAAGCTTATCCAGGTGGTCCGGATACTTTTTCTTAAATTCAGCGACATTCATTTCCCCCTTGCCACATTTCTTGGCGTCTTCGGCCATTTTTTTAGCTACCTCGGCATCCCTCAGGGCAACTACCTCGTCAAATCCCGGGTAAGGGCGGCTGTCTCCTGCCTCGGCAAACAGCTTGCCTCCGCGGACGACTTCTTCGATAAATTGGTTAAAAGGGATGGTCCGCCACTTATTGGACCCTCGTTCGCCGGCCCGTTTAAGTACCTTACGAATCCGGTAGGGATCGTAATAGGTTTGAATGCCGGCCTGTCCCTTGGCACACAGCTTCCCGTCTATCGTCGCCGTATCTTCGGGACGGGTCTTATAAGGGATATGGGGGAGAAAAGTCTGAGGGCTGTAAGGACTGCCCGTCAACTTGGCCAGGGTCCCGTCCCAGATTTTTGCCTTGATCTGACAGGATACATGGCATTGGAGGCAGGTGGTATAAATCTGGTTGTGGGGCTGGGCCAGCTCGTATGGGCCTTGGCTGTCTGCCACATTAGTCTCGGTCAGGACTCCAAAAATTTTGTTTGCCTGAGCGGCCAGGATGGCACATCCCCCCACAAAGGCTGTTGACTTTATCAGTTGGCGACGGGTAATTCCTTTTTGTCCCTTCGCCTTGTTTTCTATGGATCGCTGGTCCTGTTTGACGTGCATGGGTTAATTCCCTCCCTCATTGACAGATTTGGTTAAAAGGATTGGCAGAAACCGGATGCCCAGATAAAAGAGAGCTATAAATAGGGCCACAGCAAAGGCAAAGACCGACCATTCGTGGATTGACGGGAAGTACTCGAACTTGAGCCGGTTATCCGTATAGGCCGCCTGCAGTCCCTTCATGGCTGGGGTTACCTGGCCCGGGATCACGTGGTTCAGGCGAACCGCGAAGTGGGCCACGACAATCAGCAGGCCGGCCCAGCCGGCATTCAGACGGTTCGCCGGTTTCCGTATCAGCATCACTAAGGGGATAATGACCCCGGCCAGAAGGTGTACGATCCAAAAGACGTACCAATAGTGACCGAAGAGGATGGACCAGAGCACGGTATAGGTTCTATCCCTTCCATACCACATGGTTACCGAAAATTCTGACCATTCCAGGATGATTACCAGGAAGAGCAGGCCTACGACCGTCCGACTCAAGAGGGCCAGGGTCTCCCGCTCTTTGGAAGAATCCGTGAAGTAGAAAAAGGCGGTGACCGCTAAGATCAAGGCGAGGCCGGAAGACAAGGCATAGCCGATGGAGAGGACCGGGCCAAGGGCGGTGTGCCAATAGGGACTGGATATCAGGGTGGCGAATTCAGCGCCGTTGCCGCCGGAGAAGATGATAGCCAGGGCCATACCGATCCAGCCGAGGAGGCGGTAGGTCTTGGTTGCTAAGGAATAGGATTTTACTTCCATGGCCAGGATCACGGCGATATAGGCCATGTAGCCCATGGAAAGCCAACTGGAGATGGTCAACAGAGAGGAAAAGTTGGGCCGAAAAAAGACCTCCTGCAGTCGCCACATATGCCCCAAGTCGAAGGAGATGATCGTAAGTCCAACCACCATGTTGACCAGGGACAGCCAGAGGGCGGGACGTACCAGGCCACGGAATCGCTCAATTTGAAAGGCATAACAAACCCAGGCAAAAAAGGAAACCCCCTCCGCCAGGCCGATAAAATAGATTTTTCCGGCCACCCAAAGTCCCCAGGGGACGTAGCTGCCGTAATCGGCGAGCAGATGACCATATACCAGACGCTGCATCACGCCGACCAAGCCCCAGATCATCAGGGCGACCCAGGCAAGGCCGATGATTTTTTTTTGCGGTTTTGTCATCAGATTTCTCCTTTAAACCAGGTAATAAACAGAAGGGTTCGTCCCCAGTTCTTCTTTCAGTCGGGTGACCCGTGAAGAGCCTATAAGCTCATGGACCAGGCTGTGAAGGTCACGGTAATCCCCGAAATAAGTGGCCCCACCTACACAGGTCGTGACGCAGGCAGGGAGCATACCCTCGCGGAGCCGATGGAGACAGAAATGGCACTTCCGGGCGTTTCCGATGGGGGAGCGTTCCCGGTGGGGATCCCGCCGCCACTTTTTGCTGTACTCGTAGTTAGGCCGTGTTTCATAATTCATAATCGCCGGCGTGGTGGCCCCATAAAACTCCCCGAAATCAGCGGTGCGGGCGTTGTACGGACAGGCCGCCACGCAGTTGCGGCAGCCAATACATACCTCATAATCGATGACGACGACCCCATCTTCTCTCTTCCAGGTCGCCGTGACCGGGCAGACCGGCACACAGGGCGGATTGTCACATTGCATGCAAGGTCTGGGGGTGAAGATCCTGCGTACATGGGGGAACTGCCCTACCTCCTGTTCGGGCACCACCCTGTAGACCACGCCCGGGGGAAGATTATTCTCCGTGCAGCAGGATACGGTGCAGGCCTTACAGCCGATACATTTCTGCTGATCAATCACCATCACCCATTTGCGGTCCCGGACGGGCTTTTTCATGGCTTTCAAAAGTTCTGTCCGCATCCGCTCCAGGGTACTGCCCTCGGCAAAACTTTCCGGATGGTTCAGTGGTTTGGCCTCAGGGGCGGTTTCCAGGGCCAAGGCAGACTTGGCTGTCAATGACCCCAAGATCCCCATGCCACCGATAGCCGCCAGTGAACGGCCAATAAAATTCCGGCGTTCCAAGTCGGCCCCCGTCGCCTCCGCAGCAGATTTTGTCTGGCGCTGCCTGGAATCTTGGTCCCCTTTCCCCCGGGCCGATCCTTTCGGGGGCTTGGGATTGGATCGATTGGATGAAAGCTTTTCGGTCATAAAAATCTCCTTTCTCGAGTCCATCAGGATTAACTTTTCAAAAATCCAAAATAGGTTTTAAAACTTCACAAGTCTTGCAGATCTGGATCTTTTCGCTCCAATTCTTATGGACCTCTCCTTCACAGATGGTCCCGCTGATAAACCAGCACAAATGGCCGGCCTTGAACTTCCAGGCCGGACACTGCTTTTTTCTTTCAGGAGGGCATTTTTTAATGCTCCAACAGGGTTTAGAGCTTGATGCCGATTTTTCCCTCCCCGAAATCAGGAACAGGAGTTGCCTTTCCACATTATCCGGAATATTACGCCATCCCTGTTCATAGCTATGGATGGCCTTGAGCGATGTGACCAAAAGTTGGGCCAATTCCTTCTGGGTCAATCCTAATCGTTTTCGGTAAGAAACAAATTTTTCGACTTTCCATTATTGACTCGATCAACGTCGGCCAGATGAATTTTGGTTTCAAAATACCACAATGTGGTATATGTGTCAAGAGAAAAATTCAGAAAAAATTTGGGGTAATAAAAGAGAGGAGAGGGGAAGGAGGTTTTACCGAGATGGCCTTTGCCTTATAGAAGGTCCCAAATCTGTCACTCCGGCGAGCCTCGGATCTGATCCGGGGTAGCCGCCAGGATCCAGAACTACTTAATATTCCTGAATTCCCTCTTTCACGGGAATGACGACATTAGGAACGTGGCCATTCAGCCATTTAATTCATTATGACTTTTTTCTTTATACTATGGATGGGATAAATATTACCAGGGCGGGGTTGGTAACTCAGGTTTATATCCACCAGGACTTCTTCCATACCTTTGGGCACCGTTATCTCAAAGGTCTCTTCTTTGGGGGCAAAGGGTTGGATGCTGGTATCCCGGATCAGGCCGAGTTTTTTATCCGGACCGAGCATCATGACGCATTCCCGGCTGTCGGTGGCCTGGGGCATATAGATTTTTGAAGTCTTGAATAGCTTTTCTCCCTTTTGTCCGCTGGCGGTCACCTCCAGGACCACTTGAGTTTTGGAGGGTCAGCCGTCGGGGATACGGTGCCCGGCCTTGTTAGTGATCCTGGTCTTGACCACCACCATGGGGATAAACAGGTTGTCTTTGGGCTGGAAGACATACCCCAGGGTTTGCACCTCCAAAGGCAGGGCGGCCTTCAGCCGGGCCGAGGTTTCTGCCCGGTTATTAAAATTGGGAAGACAGGTGTGGTCCTTATTGGGCATGTGACATTCCTGGCAGGTCTGGGTTCCCCCGGACGGGATATAGGCATGGAGATAACTACCGTATAGGGTTGCACACTGGACCGGGGTTTCAAATTCCAGGTTGGGTCCCAGCCCGTGGCATTGACCGCAAAAAAGGGCATTTTTCAGCAGAGGGCTTCTCTTGATGTTTTCCAGGCGGTCAGGGTGGCCGGAAAATTCCTGATTTCCATAAAGGGCCTTTTTGTCCGGCCGTCCGTGGACGACGGCCTTGTCCTGGTGACAGACCAGACAGCCGATGTTGAGTTTACGGACCAGCTTTTTGTCATCTTTAAGCACGGCCGCGGCCAACTCGGCTGCGACCCTGTCATTGGTTTTCAGTAATTGGGGGAGATGACATTTGGCACAGGGGAAATTGGCCAGGGTGGCCTCTTTAGGCGACTTGATTGCCAGGGGCCCCTCTTTAAGATATTTGGACATGAAGATCCAATCATCCAGGCCCATCAAAGGCCGCGCATGATGGGATTTCTCCCATTGGGCATAGATTTCCGCATGGCATTCCTGGCACCGGGCTGAATCATAGTGGTCGATCAGTTGCGGTAACGAAGTGATCCCGCCTTCTTTCCCTTCCCCGAAAAGACAGAGAGGAATCAAAAAGACGCTTAGGATGGTTGATAAAACCAAATAAAGGGGACCATCTTTTTTTAATCAGGGGTAGATCCATTTTTCAAAAATCCAGATGGAATGGTTTCAAATAATCCAGTAGCTTTTCCCTACTCTCGTTACTCAGAGGAGGGCAGTCTTCCGCACCTTTTACCCCTTCGGTAACAGCAACGGCAAAGACCATACAAGTCGGTTCCCCGCATTCCCGGCAGTTGGTTTTCGGCAGCATCTTCAGGACCTCAAAGACCTTCGGGCGGGGCAGGCTTTCATAGGACGGCTCGATTTCATCCCGTTTTTCCCAGGCTTCATTTATTTCCCTCTTGAGCCACTCCAGGATTCGGTCGGCCTCTTCCTCATCATGAAGGGCGTTAATGGCAATCTTATGAGGATGAACAGTGATCAGTTTGCCTTGGGTCCTGAAGGTTACGGCCGGTGGATCCCGATAATACTCATCCCCACCAAGAACGGTATTGAGATAAGGGAGGACATCTCTTATATCCTGGTTCAAGTGGGCGATACAATGCAGGGACTGGAAACCGGGATTGCATTCGGGTCGAAAAATTTCTTTACTATAGCCACTTAGCAGCACGATCTTATCTCCCTTCTGGTTTTTGTTTTTGGCCCAGGACCTTGTGCCTTGCACCTTGAGCCTTTCTTTTATGGTTTGCAGGTGACATGACAAATGCCGGTCGGAGTTTCTACGGCAAAGGGGAAATATTTTCTTTTAAACCAGAGGGCCACGTTGACCAGGCTGATCAACACAGGGACTTCGACCAGAGGGCCGATAACGGCGGCAAAGGCCGCCCCGGACTGAATCCCGAAGACGGCCACGGCCACGGCAATGGCCAGCTCGAAATTGTTGGAGGCAGCGGTGAAAGACAGTGTGGCGGACTGCTCATAGGTGGCCTTGACCTTCATGGACATGTAAAATGAAACGAAGAACATAACGACGAAATAAATGATTAATGGTATGGCAATGCGAATGACATCCAGCGGCAATTGGACGATATATTCCCCCTTGAGGGAGAACATGACGATGATGGTGAAGAGCAGGGCGATGAGGGTGATGGGGCTGATCTTGGGGATGAACTTTTCATGATACCAGGTCTTGTCCTTGATTTTGATCAGAGTGAACCGGGTGATGATCCCGGCGATAAAAGGAATGCCCAGATAAATAAAAACACTCTTGGCGATCTGGCCGATGGAGATATCCACCACCGTGCCTTTCAGGCCGAACCAGCCGGGCAGGATGGTGATAAAGATATAGGCGTAGACGGAGAAGAAAAGGACCTGGAAGATGGAATTGAAGGCCACCAGACCGGCACAGTATTCGGTGTCGCCTGAGGCCAGTTCATTCCAGACAATGACCATGGCGATACAGCGGGCCAGGCCGATCATGATCAGGCCCACCATGTATTCCGGGTATCCGGCTAGAAAGAAGATGGCCAGGAAGAACATGAGGATGGGGCCGATGACCCAGTTCTGGACCAAAGAAAGCGTCAGTACCCGGTAATTTTTAAAGACTTCCCCCAGTTCCTCATACTTGACCTTGGCCAGGGGCGGATACATCATCAGGATCAGGCCGATGGCGATGGGGATATTGGTCGTGTCATACTGGAAAAGATTCCAGAACTGAACCACCTGGGGATAGAGATAGCCGGACCCTACACCCATCAGCATGGCCAAAAAGATCCACAGGGTCAGAAAACGGTCCAGAAAAGAAAGTTTTTTGGGAGTTGGTTCGGGCATAATATTTTCCTCCTTTTCAGGTTTTTAGAAGAGCCTCGATTTGTTCTTTTATTAATGATTCCGGCGGAATTTTTGAGAATGGACCATTCTCGGAAACATAAAATCGTCACCCCAGACCGGTTTGGGAAAGATCCCTGGCCGACGGTTCCAAATCGAAGCCATTGATTTTGATGGTCGGAGAGCCGAGAAATTTATTTATCCTGGCTTCCTCTTCATTATGAATTAAAATTTGTTCAATTGGGATGTTGAGCTGCTTTTCATCTAACACTTTTTGAATCGCCTCCAGCGCCTCGTCTTTGGCCGGTCAGCCCTGGGTATAAAGGACCTGAATATTATGCATAGTCTCTCCCGCACTGAAAAAGTTTTCCATCCCCCGGATGGCAAGGATCAGGATCAGCCATCGGCATCAGTGCCTGGTTGGATCTCGAACGGAGAAGGTGGGGTTGAGGATTGAGGGTTTGTAGCCTTCTTTTCCGGAGTGGGCTTAGGAGCAGGGTTTGGCTTGTCCGAATTCGAAGTCTTCTTATTGTCCTCAGGACATTCCTGCTGTTGCGGATTGGTTGAGCCGGGTGGGAGGTTTTTTTTGTCCTCGGCAAAAGAAAAGGA
This sequence comes from uncultured delta proteobacterium, assembly GCA_963769305.1. GTDB lineage: Bacteria > Desulfobacterota > RBG-13-43-22 > RBG-13-43-22 > RBG-13-43-22 > RBG-13-43-22. The sequence goes on from CAVYLJ010000012.1 coordinate 88,687, forward strand.
CCCGATTAGAATAATCAGTAAAACCATAAACAGTTTTGTTAATGTATTTTGATTTGTCATAGCTCTTTTTTACCTTTATTCCCTTTCCAGGGTCGGTTAAATAAAGGTACTATACCCGGCAGCCTCCAATATTTCAATCAGTCTTTGCCTCTCACCATAATCCGGAAGGCAAAAAGGGCGATAACCCAAGATGGGGTTTTCGTCTCCATAAAAAGAACGGGTTATGATATTTTATTCCCCCCCGTTGGCTGATAGGCCTCTTTTTGCCTGGGGCTGTAGGTGACCTCAAAGACCGGTACACAATGGGGACGGCTCAGGGCCTTTAATTTCTTGCCGATAGTATCTCGAATGAAATGCAAAGCCCCCGCCTGATCGGAATCGAGGTCGATGCGCAGGATAGTTTGAATTTCTTCCTCGGTAAAGGTCAAGACAATCGGCTTGTCCATTTTTATCCGGCTGCCTTTTTAAACCATTCGATCAGTTGGGCCTTGCTGGGAACCGTCCCCCTGGCCATGACATTTCCATTAATCACCAGGGCCGGGCTCTGCAAGATCCCGTATCGGGCGATTTCTTTGATGTCGGTGACATGCTCGAAATCAGCGGCCAGCTTTAATTCTGAAAGAACCTCCATGATGCGCTGGGTCAGGGCATGACAATTGGCACATCCCTGGCCCAGGACTCTTATGACCAGGCCTTGTTCCTCTTGAGATGGAGAAACGTCCTGGCCCAAATGTTTCCGGAATTCCCGAACCAGGGCCCGTCCGTACTCGGCCTTGGCCTTTTCGGGAATATAATTTTTTTTGGAAAGCCGGTGGATTAATTCTCCGGCCACTTCCTCATCGGAAGCCGCGGCCATAGAGGAAGCCAATTCCGCCATTACTTCTTTGAGTCCTATGATGCCGACCTGAAAGGACCCTATTTTGATTTGGGTTATATCTTCGGTGGACATTGATCGCTATGGTCGACCTTTTAATTTTTTATAACTATATGACTATTAAACAATACAGTCAAATAAAAAATTGTCAGCTCTATGCAAAATTCTGATCAGGCTTGCCTGTTTCGACATATTCCCGGGCCAGGGCCCATTCCTCGGGACTCAATTGGCCTTTTTCAAAGGACACCCCCAGAATTAAGGCCATCCCTTCCACTATAGCGTCCATTATCCGATCGGTTTCAATCCTATATCCAAGCAGTTCCAGCAGCGAAGTAGTCCGATTTCCCAGTTCCGTATGAATTTTTTCTTGGGAATCAGGGCTCATTTCCATAAGCTTAGTCAAGGTTTCTTTTTGAGGTTCGAGTAGGATCGAGCCGTGTTGGAGCAGGGAAGATCCGCTCCACATCTGGGCACTCCCCACAAACTTTTTCCCCTGGCAGACGATGTCGCTGATGGACGAACGTAGAAAGCAAATATCCGGCGGGGACCCGGTTTGTTTTTCCTGACCCATTTTGGCCTCGATCCCTATCAAGCGGAATCCGGCAAGAAGTCCTTCGCAGATCAGACCATAGGCCTTGGGCAGGGAGGAAGGGATTCCTTCCTTGGTCCCGGCAATCAGGCTGTAGGTCAACTCGTTCTGATGCAATACGGCTCGCCCTCCGGTCGGCCTTCGCACCACATCTATTTCCAGGGATGAGCAAAGAGAAAGGTTGATGGTCTGCGGTTGTTGAAAGTAGCCGATGGAAATTGCCGAAGGCTGCCATTGGTAGAAACGCAGGGTCGGAGGGGACAGGCCGAGGGCATGCAATTTAAGGAGGGCCTGATCGATGGCCATATTGAGGGCGCCGGATAAGGCGCCGGTATTCAGCAAACGCCAGAAAGGCATCTCAGTTCCTTGAAAAAGACGGGGGCCTTGTAGGAACTCCTGATCAGGGTCCCGGCCGCCACACTCTTAAAGCCCAGGCCGAGGGCCTTGTCACGCCAGTAACTGAATTCTTCGGATGTTAAGTAACGGGCAACCGGCCGATGGGCCAGGGAGGGGGAGAGATACTGACCGATGGTCAGCATGTCGCATCCCGTGGCCGCCGTATCCTTGAGCAATCCCTCGATCTCGCTGTCATCTTCTCCCAAGACCGAGCATGAAGCCGGATTTGGTGATGACTTGGGGGGATAATTTTTTGGCCTCCCGCAACAGGGCTAAGGAGCGAAAATAGCCCGCCCCTGGACGCACTTCCCTGTAGAGCCTGTGGACCGTCTCCATATTGTGGGCCAAAATATCGGGCTGTTCGGCCAGGACTTTTTCCAATGCCTTGTTGGAACCATTGAAGTCAGGGATTAAAAGCTCAATCCCGACCCGCGGACACTGTCGATGCAGGGCCGCTACCACCCGGCTATAGTGGCCGGCCCCGCCATCGGCCAGGTCATCTCGGGTAACGGAGGTGATGACCACATGGGAAAGGCCAAGTTCAGTGACGGCCTGTATCAGACGTTCGGGCTTCCCCCTCATCCGGGGGCTGCGGGGGCCGCCCGTGCTTAACCGCACAGAAAGTGCATCTTCGCGTGCATACCTCCCCCAAAAGCAGAAAAGTCGCCGTATGTTGTGAGAAGCATTCTCCCCGGTTGGGACAGCCGGCACTTTCGCAAACCGTCGATAAATTCAGACCGGCTCAATAAACCGTTGGTCCGGTCGATCTCCTTTTTATCCAGGCCCCTTTTGGCCTGAACAACGGCTTTCATGACCCAGGTCGGTGCCGCACTATTCATGAGGCTATCCTTTCCGGGGGGGCGTGCATGGCCTGTCCGTGCAAGGCCTGGGCTACTTCCAGGACGGCCTCTGACAAGGTCGGATGGGTGTGGATCGTCTCCATGATGACCCGGCTGGGTAATCCGGCCCGCATGGCCAGGGCTATTTCCGAAATGAGATCGGCGGCATGGGCTCCGAGGATATGGGCGCCCAGGATCTGATCCGTTTGGGCCTGGGCAATGATTTTTACCAGACCTTCCTGTTCCCCCATGGCCTGGCCCATACCCAAGCGACTTGAAAGGGAAACGTCCTATTTTCACGGGATGTTTTAACCTGTGCTTCCTCCTCCGAGATCCCCACGGCGGCGTACTCCGGCAGGCTGAAGACGCATCGGGGAACGACCCGGTAATCCATCGGGCTCCCCCCTCCCAAGGCCTGTTCGGCCGCGCAGATACCCTCGGCAAAGGCTACATGGGCCAGCATCCAGCCGCCGATGACATCACCCGCCCCGTAGAGGCCGGGGATATTGGTCTGAAGGGTTTCGTCAACGATCAGGCGACCGCCTTCCATGGTCACGCCCAGTTCATTCAGCCCGAGCCCTTCGGTGTTAAATTTTCGACCTACGGCCAGCAGGACCGTATCCGCTGCCGTTTCGGAGCCATTTGAAAGTCTGACCTGCAAAGTTTGGTCGATCTCCCGTACCGATTCCACTTTGACATTACAAAGGACTTTGATCTTGCGTCGTTGTAGAATTTTCTGTAGATGACCGGCCATTTCCCGATCTTCATAGGGTAGGAGCTGGTCCAGCATTTCGATCAGGGTTACCTGAGAGCCTAATTCTCGGAACAGGGCCGCCATTTCCACCCCGACCGCCCCTCCGCCTACGACCAGAAGATGAGCCGGAAGATAGGATATGTTCAGCATTTCATCGGCCAGGAAGATTCTTGGGTTTTCTGGAAAAATCGGTAAGCTCCCCGGCCGGGATCCGGTGGCGATGACGATTTTTTCGGTCTCGACCAAATCGATTTTTCCTTCATTCTCAACTTCGATCTTACCGAAACCTTTCAGTCGCCCAAGTCCGTCCAGAATATCGACCTTCCAGGCCCGAAACAGGTTTTCGAGACCGGATCGTAACCCGTGGACCACACGCTCTTTCCGGGCCAGAATAGCCTTCAGATCGGCCGTCACTTCTACGGACTTAAACCCGAATTCCCCGGCCCGTCGCATGGTTCGACTCACCTCGGCCGAGGCCCTGACCGTTTTGGTTGGGATACAGCCCCGGTTCAGGCAGACGCCGCCCAGGAATTTTTCTTCCACCACCGCTGTTCGGGCCCCAAGCTGGGCGGCCCGGATGGCCCCTTGATAGCCGGCCGGACCGCCTCCCAGAAAAACAATGTCGTATCGGTCTGCCATGGAAGGGCCCCTATTGAATCTCGATGGTCGGCTGGATAATGATTTCCGATTTAAGCGTTTGGTTGATGGTGGAATATTTCAGGGCCATATCCAGGGCCCGCTGGACCACTTCTCTTGATTTGCCCCGGACCGACAGTTTGGGATAAAGGACGATCTTCTTAAACCAGGAGGTGCGATCCAGAAATTCTTCCACTTCTCCTTCGGCCTCACATTCGAAGGATAGGAGGTCCATCTTGAAGCGCTCCGCAACCCAAACCACCATCATGAAATAGCAGGTGTTGGAGGCGGCCATAAAAGCGTCTTCCGGCGTCAGGACGTTCGGCAGGCCGTAAAGATCGGGCGGCGCGGAAAAGACCATTTCCACGCCGTTCTGGCACCAGGTGTAACCGCGATGCTCCCCGCGCCATTCGACTTTGTTTTTATAAATTGGCATTTGAATCACCTCGTTTTGAATTTATCCTTTGGTCAATTCATCTACGGCCCGAGCGATTTCCTCGGCCACTGCCTGGACGGCCTCCCGCTCTTCTGGTCCAAGATTCCTTCTCCGGGTGGGTGCGGTCAAGCCCCTGCTTTTTCAAAATTTCAGGGATGAGGATGGACTTGCCGGGTTTCCCGGAAAGGGCCTCGGTACTCTTTTGGGCGCAGCGCTTTTCGCAGCCATCCACGGTGATGGTGGGAAACTTTTGGGCGAAGGACCGCTCTTCCTCTCCGCCGGCAACAAAAAGAGGCAGGCAGATGGTTACCGACTCGCCGGGCTTCAATTCATCCAGTACTTTTCGACTGGCCAGTCGGGAGACCGTTCCCCCGGCAAGTCCTCACCGCTGCAGGAAACGATCCCGACTTTCTCTTTGTCATT
>CAVYLJ010000013.1:0-186033 GCA_963769305.1 uncultured delta proteobacterium
TTTATCGACCGTCATCGGAAACACCTATGAACCGGTAAAGGATATCGGCTTTGTGCTTTTAAACGGGTTCGCCTTACTTGATCGTGAACGGCTTTGTGGCTACAGGATCCCGGAACGGCTCCGGCTGAAGGTGGAAGCGAATCTCGGCAGCACCATAACACCCTATAAAAAACTGATGGCCTCGGCCGATGTACTGGCCTTATTTTATCTGAAAAGTTTTTGCTTTAATACTTTACGTCTTTATGCCGAGGGCGGAGCAGGCGTAGTCTATACGGATTTTCAGATTAAAGGACAGGGGTTGCGGTTTAACTTCGATCCCCTCTTCGGTATAGGTTCGGAAATAAAAACCGATTCCGGGGCCGTCTATCTGATCACCTTCAGGATACAACATTTTTCCAACGGCAGTCTCAATCATGAAAACGCGGGATTAAATTCCCTGAGCCTGGTAATAGGAAAATTTTTTTAACAGAAACTGAAAATAATACTCTTGGAAAAAGGAGGACGCCCATGGCGGACAGGGTAAAACAACGACTGGCTCATATCTGTATATTGGTTAAAGACATCGACCAAGCCATAAAGCATTACAAAAACATTTTTGGCGCCGTGTCTCCCCAATTTTTGAAAGAGGAAGTGACCAAGAAAGAATGTTTCGCCGGGGAAGACCGGTATGTGACCGCCTTTTTCAACGGCCCCGGGGATGACTGCGATATCCAGCTTCTGCAGCCCCTTGAACCCGGATCACCGCTGTTCAAGCGTTTGGAAAAGCACGGAGAGGGCTTGCACCACATTGCCTTCGCCTCATCCCGCCTGGAAGATACCTTTCAGCAGTTGAAGCAAAAAGAAGTCTCCCTGCAGGGGGATCAATTCTTCTTCGACGTCAATGCCCCGAGCGGCCGGTGGACCTGGATAGCGCCCCGATATGCCCACGGGGTGTTGATCGAGGTTATGGACGAATACAAGAACCCTTAATCCAAGCTGAAAAAATCAGCGGCGCTTTTTCCCAGGATCCATTCCAGAGTATCCGGCGGCAGCCCCAAGAACTTCAATCGCTTGAGCTCCCGGTCCCAGGCATAAGGGATATTGGGGAAATCGGATCCGTACATAATCCGATCTGCTCTGAAATCTCTCAGGTTGACAGGATCCTTTAAAGGGAAATAATCGGCCATGATCATGGTGGTGTCCAACCAGAGGCTGTCGTACTGCTCAATCAATTTCCGATAAGCGGATATCTCATCAAATCCCAAATGAGGCACACAGATTTTTAATCCGGGGAAATTTTTGAGAACCCTCTCCAGCTTCTCGGCACTGCAAATTTGATAGGGATCGCAATGGTAGGCCGTACTTTTCGGCTCCCGGCCGACATGCATGACCATGGGCTTCCGCTCCGCTTGACAGAGATCGAAAATCATCCCCATCTCTTCGGAATCCATGTCAAAGCACTGGACATGGGCGTGGAGTTTCACCCCCGTCAAACCCCTATCGAAGGCTTCTTTGAGGATTTGGCCGGCATCCTCTTCCCGGGGAAAACGGTGGCCAAGCCTGAAACCCTTCCGGGAAACTCCCGGCACTTTTCCACCATATATTGATTCAACCAGCGGGAAATGCCGGGCTTGTGCGCATATTGCAAGGCGATTACCCGACTCACGCCCCGGGACAAGAGGTATTCCAATACCTCCGAGGTGGTCAGCCGGTAGCGAATGGACCAGGCATTTTCGTCAAACCAGGACCGGATTGCCGAGAATATATTGTCGGGAAAGATATGGACATGGGCATCAACGACAGGCGGAAGTCCTTCCGGAATGCTTTTCTCCTTCCGGATCATTCAGAATTTTAAGATTCGGGTTTAACATTGGCCTATTCCCTGGCGCACACAGATCCAGTTAATCTATTTTGGGCGAGACGATAACAAAACTTTCAGGCGAAAGCAAGAAAAGAACCGGGAGGGAATCTACCTGCTTCGGAAGCCGGGGAAGAAAAGCAGGGGACGAAACAACGGACTGTTCGATCCGGTGGCCAATAAAATGCCGGAGACGATTAATAGTATGCCGGCACCATGATACCAATGAAGGGATTCGCCAAGGAAATACAATGGCCATGAGACTGCCGAACACCGGCATGAGGTACATAAACAATCCGGCCCGATTGGCCCCGACCAGTTCCACACCGCGATTGAAACAGAAATAGGAAACAATCGAGGGGAAGACGGCCACATAGCCGATAGCCATGAGGGTGGAGCGGTCGAAATGGATGGGACGCAGGGTAAGAGTCTCCCACAGATAGAAAGGCAGCAGTATCAAAGACCCGATACATAAAGGTAACGCTTAAAAAACTGAGGGGATGAATGGATGGGCGCTGGCGTAATAGGACCGAATATCCGGCATAACAAACCACGGCCATGAAGATGAGGATGTCACCCCGGTTCAGGGACAACGAAAGCAGGGCGTTGATGTTGCCCTGGACAATAATGACCAAGGCCCCGGCCAATGAAAGCACCACGCCGAAGGTTTGCCGGCCGGATATTTTTTCCCGAAACAGGAGAAATGACAGGGCCACGATTAAAACCGGCATCATCGCCTGCATCAGAAAGGCATTCAGGGCGATGGTCCGTTGCAGGCCGGTGTAGACCAGGGTGTTGAAAGAAGCGACGCCGAGGATAGAAAGCAGGGTTAATATGGGCCAGTGGCGTTTCACCATCGGCAAGTCGCGCTTCAAATGGGGCCAGGCTAAAAAGAACACCAATAGTGAGGCGCAGGTCCAACGCCAAAAAGCCAGGGCAATGGGTGGTATGTTCGGCGCGCACGGCCCGTCCGACGATAAAATTGCCGGACCAGAAAAACACCGCCAGGGTGAGCAGAAGATAGGGGAAATGGTAAAGACTCCGGTTTTTGTTCTTTTTCATGCCTTATATTCTGATCGGTTAATGTGGCTGGATCTCCTCATTTCCGACCATGAGGGCGTGAAAGGGAAGCGCCAAAGTTTGGACCCGTCCGAAGGGAGAAGTTCGATGAACATAAAATCCGGTCGCGTCCTTTTGGGTGTTGATTGGGGCGATTGGTCAGCCCGATTTTTGTCGGAATTTATAATGATCATACATCGTTTAGTTGGCTAAATGCAATAACGGAAAAAATATGGGGAATCAAAATTGAAGGGGAATTATTGACAGGAAAATAGATTTAAACAGTCCCCTACCTCTTTAGGGGTTCTGAGGGGCGGGTTTTAAACCCGCCCCTAAAGGTTATTTTTCATGTTTCTTAAGTGCCCTCCTTGGCATGAGACTTTACCAGGCCTCCATCTCCAGCCTGGAGAGGATCCACCGTAGCTGTTTCTCGCTGAGCTCGCCCACATGCTCTTTGATCCAAATCAGGTCGCCTGAAACAATGGCCGCCTTGGCCTCGTTGGTGATCCGGTAATCCCCCAGGGCCCGAGAGCCCTTCTCCAGCACTTCAAGCCAGAAGGTTCGGTCCTCTGCGGTCCGTTCCAGGACGCGGGCCACTTCCTGTTTCTCGATGAAGGTGGCTTCTGTCTCCAGTAAGGTCATTATCGAGCGGATTTGCGAATCGCTGAGCTGGCCGATATTCTGGTTGATCCACTCCAAGTCCTTGGAAACGATGGCGGTCTTGGCATCATTGGAAATCTGATAATTCGCCAGGGCCTCGAACCCCTTCTCCACCACCTCCCGCCTGAAGGCTTGATCCTTGGCGGCCCTCTCCAAAAAGGACTTCATCTCCCGTTTCTCGACGGATTCTCTGAGCATGGGTGCATAGGTCTCTTTTAGAGCGCCTTGCACCGAATCAACGAACTCATTCTTGGTAAAAGGCTTGGATAGATAGTCAAAGGCCCCGAGCTTCATGGCATTGACGGCTGAGGGGACGCTGCCATATCCGGTGATGATGATCACCTGGAGCTCGGGGTGTTTTCCTTTAGCCTCCCTGACCACATCCAGGCCGTCGATATCCGGCAATCTTAAATCGGCCACCAGCAGATCATAGGGCTTCCGGCCGAAATAATCCAAGGCCCCCTTACCGGTGGTGGCATAGTCAACGGTGTAACCCTCATTGTGTAAGATTTTTTCCAGTCCTCTGCCGAGGGTCAATTCGTCATCCACCAGCAAGATCTGAGGATGGCGGGCTGCTCCTTCAGGAGCGGTATTTATACCGATATTTCCTTTCATGGTGATTACCTCCTTTCCATGATTAAGCGGTTTATTTTTTTATATAGTCACAGTTAGGTATAAGCAAAGGACGTACCATGCAAGAAGATTCGGTGAAAGAAAAGAAAAATCAGGTAACATCTTATAATGATTTAAAATTTTTCGAAGGAAGCGAGGCGGCCTTTTCCCACCGGCCGACGATTGTAAGACCGATCGTACATCCCACGGAAGGAAAATCTGGATTTCGCTTAATAAGTCAGGCAGTTATAACTTGTAAGTCCATGCTTACAGATTTGTATCGCCGTCATCGGCCCATCTTCGGGTCCTTGGCCTTCAACCCATACTTCTTCAAGAGGGAATGGAAGTAGGGTCTTTGCATACCGACCATTTGGGCGGCTTGAGTGATATTCCCCCGGCAGTCTTCCAAGGCCTTGAGAAGGAAGGTCTTTTCTACCATCTCGTAAGTCTCTTCTATGAGGTGCCGTTTAAAATCCCTCAACTCCCCTGCGGTTTCAGGGACTCGGTCAGCCTTCGACCCTCCCCGGAGCCTTGTGGGGTAAAGGGGATAGATATTCTCCAGAGTTTTGCCTTCGGCGAGAATGACCAGGCGCTCCACGACGTTTTTAAGCTCCCGGACGTTTCCTGGCCAATCGTACCGGATCAGGGTCTCCAGGGCCTCATCGGTGAATCCTTCGACGCGCTTACCGGTCTTTCGGCAGAAGAGGTTTAAAAAGTAATAGGCCAACCGGGGGATATCGTCCTTTCTTTCCTTAAGGGCCGGGATGAAGATGGGAAAGACGTTCAGCCGATAAAAGAGATCCTCCCGGAAGTGACCCTCATCCACCAGGACCTTGAGGTCCCGATTGGTGGCCGAGATAATACGGACATCCCCCTTTTTGATCTGGCTACCGCCGACGGGTTTGTATTCCTGCGCCTCCAGGACCCGGAGGAGTTTCCCCTGAACATCCGGGGGCAGATTGGAAACTTCATCCAAGAAAAGGGTGCCCCCGTTGGCCATTTCAAAGATCCCCGCCTTGTCCTCCACGGCCCCGGTAAAGGCTCCCTTCACATGGCCGAAGAGCTCGCTTTCCAGGATCCCCGGGCTGAGTGCGCTGCAGTCGACGGCAATAAAAGGCCGGCCGACCCGGTGGCTGTTGGCATAAATGGCCCTGGCGAAGAGCTCTTTCCCCGTCCCGCTTTCCCCATAGAGGATAACCGCGCTATCTAAGGGGGCCACCTTTTGGACTTGCTCATATATATCAAGGATCCGGGAATTCTCCCCGACGATATTCTGAAAACCGAACCGATCCTGGACTTCCTTTCGAAGGGAGAGGTTCTCCTCGATCAGACGCTTCTTTTCCAGGGCCCTGTTAACGGTCAGCAGAAGGTCATTTTCCGAAAAGGGCTTGGCCAAATAATCGAAGGCCCCGTTTTTCATCGCCTCCACGGCCCCCTTCACCGTGGAGAACCCGGTGATGACAATGATACAAAGGGCGGGTTTTTCCCGACAGGCCGTCTTGAGGATGTCCATACCGTCCATGTCGGGTAATCGTAAATCCAGCAAGACGATATCATAGGCGCCTTGCCGGATGGCCTCAAGACCCGCCCGGCCATTGGGGCAGGTATCGACCTTGTGGCCCTTGTTACTGAGGGACAGGAGGCAGCCATCACGTATGGAACGTTCGTCGTCGATGACCAGGATATTAAGAGGCGGCAACCTTATGGCCCTCCGATGGTGAGGCAGCCTCTCCTTGAAGGACCGGCAGGGTGATGGAAAAGCGGGTACCGCTTCCGGGTAGGCTGGAGACCTCGATCCGGCCCTGGTGGTTTTCGATAATCCCGAAGCTCACGGACAATCCCAGGCCCGTTCCCTTCTCCTTGGTGGAAAAAAAGGGCTCAAAAATCCTGGGCAAGTTCTCCGCGGGAATACCGCAGCCATTATCGGCGATCTCGACCAGCAGGAATTCGCCTTCGGGGCCGAGTCGGGTAGAGACCGAGATCCGGCCTTGGTCCTGGAGGGCCTCAACGGCATTGATCAGGAGATTCATAAAGACCTGTTGGATCTGATTCACGTCCAAAAAAACCGGGGGGAGGTCGGGGGAAAGGTCCTTCTCCATCTGAATATGACGGAGTCGGAATTCGTTGTCTAGGATGCTCAGGGACTTTTCCATCACCGAGTTGAGATCGGCCATTTTCTTCTGCGGCGGACGCTCCCTGGAAAAATCCAGGAGCTCTTGAATGATTCGTTTGCAGCGGACGGTTTCCTGGACGATGATTTCCAGGCCTTCATGAACAGGACCTTCTTCAGGAACCTGATCCATGAGCATGGTGCTGTAAACCAGTATCCCGCCCATGGGGTTGTTGATCTCGTGGGCCACCCCGGCCGCCATCCGGCCCAGGGCCGTGAGCTTCTCCGTGTGCAGGACGAGGTGGTTATACCGGGATTCCTGGGCCTCAATAATCCGGGCCTTGTCTATGGCCAGGGCACTCTGTTCGCCAATGGCCGTCAAGAAATCGAGCTCTGCTGCCGAAAAGTCCCTGGGTTGGTCGAAAAAGACCCGGATAATCCCTACGACGTGTTCTCTGAGCATTAAGGGGATATCCAGGGCCATGCGGAACCCCTCTTTCAAACACTCGCGGGGGTACTGGATGCGGGGATTTTTAAGAAAGTCGCGGATCAGGATGACCTGGTTTAAATTACAGAGGTCGGTAATAATCGTATCGCTGGAAACCGGGCCTTTGGAAAGATAACTTTCGCTGAGTCCGTAAGAGGCAAAAAGGGCCATCTCACGGCTGTCGAGATTGAGGATGCGGATGAGGGCGCCCTTGGCTTGAAGTACCTCGGTTGACTTTCTGACTATCAAGGATAATACTTCATCGACCTTCGTGCTGGAGTGCACGGATTTGCTGATGTCCCGGAAGGTGCGATAAAAGACCTCGAAAATGTTGGAGGGGGCTTCCAATAGCCCTCCTTTGAGATCATGGATTGATTTTTTTCTCAAGATGGGGAAATTATAAAGTGGGGGCATGGATAGAGTCAAGGAGAAAAACCCCTCTTTTTTTCTCCTTGATCCCTCTCCGGGCTTGTCCTATACTTTTATGTCTTGTGCCGGCAGTTATAAATAGTTTTCATCCGGAAATCCATGATTTCCGGATAGCTTTCAGCAGTCAGCGGTCAGCACTTAGATCAACCCCCCAACGATAAAGGGTTTTGCTGAAGGCTAAAAGCTGATGGCTAATGCTCCATCCGGAAGAGAGCCGTTTCCGAATGGATACCCAATAGTCTCATAAAAAGGTATTGAAGATGAAAGCAAGCCGCCTGCCCCTGATATTGGTTCTGGTTTTGTTTATTATCGGATGGTCTTATGGCGCCTGGGCCCTGCCCAAAACCATCGCTCTGCCGATTACCCTCGACTACCCTTTGATTCGTTCGGCCTTGATGGCCCAGGTCTATACCCAGCCGGGGCAAAAAGCCGTTCTGCTGGATCGAAACAACCGCTGTGTTCGCCTTGAACTTTCCGACCCCAGGATCAGGCCGGATCGTTCTTCGATTCTGCTTACCAATAAGATCAAGTTGCAGGCCGGCCTTGAGTTGGGTAATCGCTGCCTTCAGCCGGTGGCCTGGGAAGGCTATGTGGAAATCCGGCTAAAGCCCTATTGGGAACAGAAGACCTGGCGCTTGCGATTCAAGACCCAGGATTCCACTTTCTATAATCAGCAACATGAAAAGATGACGGTGGCTGAGATCATCTGGAAAATGATTAAAAAATATGTGCATCCACCTCTGGACCGGGTGACGATCAATCTGGCCCCTCCGATCAATGAGGTTACCCAGATGCTCCCCTTTTTTGTCGAACCGGAACAACAGGAAAAATTGAAATCGGGGTTGAGTACTCTCAGACCTGGTTCAATAAGGGTTGGTCCTGATGCCGTGGTGGCTGAAATGCTGTTGGACGTGGATGTCCCCACGAGAATGGAATCCGGCAAGGCCCCCGAGCCTCTGACCGAGGCGGAAAAGACCCGGTTTATCAATACCTGGGAAACCTGGGACTCTTTTTTAGTCCATGAGTTGCTTTCTTTAAGCGGGCAGCCCTTGACCGAAGAGGAGAGAGGCACCCTCCTGAAGACGCTCCTGGATATTCGGTATGGCTTTGTGGATGCTTTGGAGCGCAGGATCCCGGACCGCGACCTGGTTCGGGAACAGTTCATAAAAAGCTGGACCGAATTGGGGCCGATCATGAGAAAGCACCTTATTCGGGAAGACGCCCCTTCACTCTTTGGATATATGGGTTATTTCACCGCCATGGATTCCCTGAAAATTCTGGACAACCTGGGAGGCGCCTTTGGGCTGGAAATCAGCCAAGACGGCCTGATCCGGTTGGCCCGGTTGCTGTCTCAGGGACAAGGTTCAATGGAGTCCCGGATATTCCTTTGAGGTTAATCCTGAACTGAGAAAGCTTTTGGACCTGGGTACCCCGATCGATGAAACCGGACCGGAGTATGAGGAAGACGAACTTGATCTGCCCGACCCTTCCCCGGAAAACCTTTCTCCCGGAAGCAGGATCTCCAGGCTTCTGCAATACGTAACGGCTTCCCCGGACGGGGGAAAGGCCCCCAAGGCCGGCCGTGATTTAATGAAATGGCTGCCGGACGAAAAAAATAGTGACGATTATCTTGAACGGGTTGAAGAAGTTCTGCAAGGGGCAACCGAAAAGGTCCTGTCTAAAAAAAATTTGGAAGAAAAATACCATGGCCTGTTCAGGCTTCTGGTCTATGCCACGGCCTGGCAGGAAAGCTGCTGGCGACAATTGACCGCCTCCGGTGGTAAAATCCGCTGTCTTCTTTCCTATAACGGATCTTCCGTCGGGCTGATGCAGGTCAATATCCGGGTCTGGAGGGGGCTGTATCAACCCAGGAGCCTCCGCTGGAATATTCATTATAACGTCCTGGCCGGTGCCGAGATTTTAGAGCTTTACTTTCGCCGATATGCCCTGGACCGCCTGGGTCCGAAACAAACGCTTCCTCTCGATGTTCTCGGCGGGGCCGTGTACGCCATGTATAACGGGGGCCCGGACCAATTTGAGCGGTTTTTGAAACGTCAACAGGAAAGGAAAATTAAACTCCTTCGATCGGCTTTTCCTGGAAAAATATGGCTGGGTCAAAAACGGCCAGTTGGACCGACTCCAAATGTGCCTCGGCGGAAGAGAGTCCTGAACTTGATTGATCAAACAGGACCATCCGTTTCATAACAGATCGGATTGCGGAAGGTGCCGGTTCCGGATTTAGTATAGCCCCAGAGTAAAATCCGTACTGATCATGCGGTAAATCGAGACCCCGGCGAAGAGCAGATAGGACAACAAGACACACCAGCGCCAGTCTCTTCTGAATCAGAGGCAGACTTTTGGAAAGACTCTTGATCTCCTTGAAGGGCATTAAGACCCCCACCCCCAGCCCGGAAACAACCCCCGTCAGAAGCGTGGCATAGAGCAGATATCCGATGTATCCGTATTCTCTTTTGCAAAATGCAAAAGGGACAATGATGGGTCGGAAGCTCGTAAAAATACAAGGAGATGAAGGAGATCAGCGAGACACAGGAGACGAGAAAAAAAATGCCGCTGGCCAGCGAGAAAAGACGTCCCAGTTTCTCCTTGATCCAATAAACGGCACCCAAAAAGAAAGTGAGGGCCATACTGCCATAAAAGCCAGTCATGGCCACTTTGACCGGTACGGACGCTATATCCGAGCTGACAGTGCTTCGTTCCGTACTGAACAGGCTGCCGCAGCAGGAGGTGATGACATCCCCTTTAAGGCCCAGAAAATATAGGGTCTGGATGAATGGAATCGGTGACGATCAATGGGGCCAGAAAGAGGAGCATCCAATATTTTTTCTTAACCAGGGGGTAGTCGTGAGCCCGATTGTCCGTATAATTGATAATCAGCCAAAGGCCGGCCAAAATGAAATTGAGTATCTTCAAAAGAAAGGTCGGATAACCGTAAGGATCGACGTTCAGGGTCCCGGCGGCACACATGGCCCCGACAAAAAGCTGGTGAAGGCTGTCGGCCGTATAGATATAAAGAAAAAGCGAGCCGATCTGGAAAACAAGGACATAGGAAAGGATCGTCGAAATGAGATAGGTGCTTCGCTCCAGGGCGAGCTGCTCCTCGCTCCCGCTTTCCATATCCCATCTTCGGATGATCCGGATCCCGAAAAAGGAAGCATAGAGAATCATCCCGGAGATCAAGAGGGAAACCAGCATAAGGGCTATGATGGCCGGATGGAGGATCATTCCGGGGCTCCATCAATCCGGCCGTCCCGGACGGCGATTACCCGGTCGACCATGGGGGCTTCAAAGACCAGAGGGTCATGGCTGGCAATGATGGCGGTTTTCCCCTGATCCTTGAGGTCGGCCATAATGGTCATGAATTCCCGGGATAGTTTGCTGTCCAAGTGGGCCGTCGGTTCATCGGCAATGATGACCGGGGGATCATTCATCAAGGCCCTGGCAATGGCCACCCGCTGGGCCTCTCCGCCGGAGAGCCATTCCACTCGGGCTGAAGCCCGATTGGCCAGGTTGAAAAGGTCTAAGAGGTCCACGGCCCTCTTCTTAACCGACCCATGTTTTTCTCCCAAAGGGTACGAAGGCAGCATCACGTTTTCCAGGACCGTGATCCCTTTTATCAGATGGAACTGCTGGAAGATAAAGCCGAAGGTCCGCCGTCTTATCTCCGTTAAAAATCGTTCCGGCAGGCTGGTTACTTCCAGGTGGGAATTGTCCCCGTTTTCCGGAAGCCCGGTGCGGGCGAACGAGAACCCTTGTAAATGGATTCGGCCCGAGGTCGGTCTGGCCATGCAGCCGATGAGGCTGAGCAGGGTCGTCTTGCCGGAACCGCTCGGTCCTTTCAAGACGGTGATCCGGTTGGGTTCCAACGAAAGCGTTACCCCGTTGACGGCAATAAATTCATTCGTTTTTCCCAGGTTAAATCCCTTTTTTATATTCAGAAGTTGTATCATTCAAATTCCCTCATCAGGCCAAAGGGGACATTCGGCCTGTCTTGTCATTTCATTCCGAAATCCGAAATCCGCATTCCCCATTTGTCAGGCCCTCATCACCGAATCAGGATCCACGATAGCAGCCCTCCAGGAAGGCACGATGGTGGCAATCGTGTAGGGCGCAACGGTCAGGAAGAAGAGGACCGTAATCTGAAAGGGGTCCAGAAAAGGCGTCAGCCTGAAGTCCGGGTAGAGAACCGACCAGCCCTTGAGGGCCGGTGCGAACAGGGAGGCCGAAAAAAAGAAGATATGGACATAGGCCAGCAGGATACCCAGGCTGAAAGAAAAAAAGGAGACCGTCAGCCCTTCATAGCCCTTGACGGCCAGCACATCGGTCGTCTCCCAGCCGATGGCCTTCAAGATGCCGATTTCCCGTCTTTCCTCGGCACTGAGCCCCGAGGCCTTTTCCCAGGCCAGAATGATAAAAGAAAGGAGGGCCATGGTCAGCAGGACGACAACGATTCCCCCTCGCCAGTCGAAGACCGAGTCATAGGTCCGGACCATTTCGTTCCGGATGATCGGCCGCGTATCCGGGAATATCTCGGCGATCTTTTTGGCGATGGTGACCAGCTCTTTGGGATTCCGGATGGTGACTACCAGATCCGTGGCCCGTTCAGCGGGCAAACCGAAAAGATCCCGGAAATCACCCTCTGAAAGAAGGATCAGATCGGCGGAGACCAGCTCCGATTGGGGCGAAATCACGTCCTGCACGGTGAAAGTGCGGACAGCCCCGTTTGAGGCCCGGAAGGCCATCATGTCTTGGCGGAAGATCATCCGGCTCCTCGAGATCCCGTTCCCGATGATGATTTTTTCGGGGGGGAGCGTCAAGTTTCTGGGGACCATGAGCGTATAGTTGGCGCCGACAACCGGGTCATAGAGGTACCCCCACAGCCTGGCCCCGGCCGAGGTCACCCCTCGGATCTTCCTGATCTTTTCCAGGTAGTCTATCGGGATAGGGTCGTATCGACCCTGCAATAACCGCTGGACCACCATTTCCGGGGCGTCTTTCAGGATGAGGGCGGCCTCCCGTTTCATGGCCTGGGTGAAAAACATGGCCGACCCCAACACAAAGACCACCAGCGTATAGACCACGAGGAGACTGATGTTTTTACCTTTCCGTCTCAGCAGCGAGGAGAGGGTGAACTCAAGGATACTCCTCTGCTTCTCAATCCAGCTTGCCATGCAACCTCCTGAGACCTGCCGGAGGGCCGGCGATGGAGCCGGCCGGAAAATGTTCCAGGGACATGGGGTGATCCTGGAAAGCCGAATACAGGTCTGCCTGGGAAAGATGACGGGTATAGCGGGCCTCGGTAAAGAGACACAGATCGGTCAGTTCCAGATTGTGGACAACACCAGCCACCTCTTTGATAAAAGGACCGTCGGCCTGCCGCTGCACATAGGCATGAATGAACATCAGGCCTATAAGCAATAGACTTACGGCAAAGAAGGCCAGGCCGAGGCTGGATTTTCTTATCGAAAACCGGGACCCTTTTCCCTTTTTCCGGTAGAATCTTCTAATCAAGGGTTTTGATAACCTCCGCTGTTACCTCGGAGAATTTAAGAATTTTCTTCCCCTTGTGGTCCTTCATGAATTCCTTGGCACCCTGATTCCTTTTCCAGGGGAATCAATTCCCGGCCCATGGGACCGAAGACGTCACTACCCAGCACATACCAGGCGTTCCTGGCGTTTATCGGGGAGACGGCGTAGTAATCCAGGACCCAAATGGCATCAATATCTTCGGTCTTTTTCGAGGGGTTGTATCGTTTCAGGTCAAGAAGATACTTGAACATATCTTTCGGACCATCGAAAAAAGCACGAGAGCCGTCCTTGAAAATCACCGCACTCGTCCAGTCGGGATACTTGAAGATAAACATACCGCAGACCGGACATTTGTCTTTGGCCGTCGGTTTCGGCATCCCCTTTTCGGCTGCTGCGACCAAGGATGCCAGCCAAAGGAACAACAGCAGAACAAAAATGGGGACCTTTATAACGGATTTAGGCATCGTTATGTCCTCTCCATATCATTATTGATGGGTTCGCAAAAAGTCGTCTAAGCCCATTTTCGTTATTTCAGTAAAGCCTTCCGGCGACTTCCCCGGATCGGACCCGGGGAAGGCGCCGGAATGAAAAGATTGGTTATTTTAAACGCTCCCTTATTTTTTCTCCATCATTTTCATCTTCATCATCTTTCTTCTCTCCCGGATCATCTTCGTATCGGCGTTGATGTCCTTATAGGCGGCTTCGAGGGCCTCATCGAATCCGGCAATGGTGCCGCCGTTTTCCTGCCGGAATTTTTCCGCATCCTCCTTTTTGGCGAAGGCCCACTTGGCATTCTTGGTCATCACCCCCGGTTTGTTCCCTCCGATGACCCAGACGGCCGTTTCGGCGTCGATCAATTCTTTGGTCCCAAAATCCCCCACCCGAATGGCCTTCGGGGTCTTATCCAGGTTCAAGGCCAAATCGAGGGCCGCGCAATGAAGACTGCAAGTCCCCACTACCGTGCCGTCGTCATATTCGATGAGCATCCGGCTGTGGGCAAACATCTCGCGGTTCATGCCGCAGTATTTACAGGCCGGTATTTCCTTGACATCCTGGCCGTAGGCCCAAAGAGCGCTCCCCATAACCAAAAAAAATACCATTAACATCGAGCCAAAGTTTGTTTTTTTCATGACTTTTCCTTTCTTTTTGTAAGCCTGGCGGACAGTGGGCAGATTTCCGGCGACCCCCACGGCCCGGTCCAAGGCAAAGTTGATTAAATGAAAATTTTAGCAGTCGATTTGAGGTAATGCGGAAAGGGTATTGGGCGGTTTGACCGGGACCTGGAGGTAAATGGTCCTTGGTGGATAAAAACGCTCCGAATTGCTGACCAAAGGGTGAAAATGAATAGCCATCTCAAAGGAGGGGAGTATTAAATCGGGCGACCAGTCAGTATCCGGCGATGCCGATTTGGGTATTACACTTGGGACAAGAATACCTGGTACAGGTACATGATTTTCCCTGCCCGGAACAGCAGTAACAGACAAGTCCTCCGTGTGGGTCCGAGTCATGAGCCGGTACAGAGCTAAACGGAGAGCTCAAAAGGACCAGGAGTGCTATGAGGGCTGGAGTTAAAGAAACTATTTTTCTCATAAAAGCGTCCTGATCATCTTTTCCAATCCGTCTTTGTTGGCTTCCCCAAGGATCTTGAACCTGACGACATTTCCCCGGTCGAGCACATAGCAGGTCGGTATACCGGAAATACCGAAGGGTCTGACCATCGATGAACTTGGGTCAAGGAGAACGGGATAGGTGATCTTGATGTCTTGTATGTACCGAAGGGCCGCCTCCTTGCCATCACCCAGGTTAATGGAACAAGGGAATACCCCTTTTGCCCCATAGACTCGGTTTAAGGACTCGAGAGAGGCCATCTCCTTTCGACAGAAAGGACACCAGCTCGCCCAGAAATGGAACAGGGCCACCTTCCCTTTGAAGGCATCCGGAAAGATGAATCGGTTTCCTTTCAAATCGGTCAAGGTGAACTTTGGCGGAATATCCCCTATCCGCAAGGCCGCTTCAGCTCTGCGAAGAAACCCTCCGAGCACAGTAAAAAAGAATCCGGTCTCCAAACAGATTTTTCCAAAATGTCTTCTGGAGATTTGAGAATCTGGCTCTTTTAGACAATCTTTCATCTCAAGGATTCATCCTAATTTCCATCCAAAGTTCAGGCTTGATGTTCTCCTTTATTCAATTTTCAGCCGGAAAAGGGATCACCAAGGGATCACCATGGGCATTGGCGCCTATCGCCTGGATCTTTCTATTCTCATTAATTTTATATTAGTCTATTTTCTCGAAGACGGCCAATAAGGTAAAGGATGTAAATTACTCTTCGCCGGACTGTATTTTTACCCCGAGATTCCAGTGTGTCCTGCCGGCGCTCTTCAGCCGAAAGAAATCCCCACTATAATTTCAGACAATAGCTTTCCCCGCTTTGAAATGAAAAAAAACATTTAAAATTAATCTTAGGCGTCTTTGTCTATCAAGAATTTTTATCGGAGAGGGGAGACGCAATAATCATGAAATCGCAATCGGAGGTCTTCATGAAGGGGAGCGGTCAATCGGATCAGTCTCACCGAAGGTCGGAGTTTGGATTCCGGATGGGGATTGGGACCGGCATGAGAATCAGATCCCTCAAACGCAGACAGGCGATGCAGATCCATCGCCTGTCTCTAAAACAAACCTCTGGATAATGAGGTTATATCTTCTTCATTACTGTGCCGCAGGTACACTTGCCCGGATTCTGGCTGATGGTTCCACACTTGCAGTCGGGAGGACAGTTACACATATACTTTCCAACGGTCTTAAAGGTCCTGGCCTTCGCCCATCCCTCTGCCTTAAAATCAGCCTTACCCTTTTCAACCTTGACCACCTTGGCTTTCACCATCTCGTTACCGCAGGTACACTTGCCCGGATTCGAAGAGATGGTGTTGCAGGCACATTTCTCACCGCAGTTGCAGACATAACGCTCATCTCCGACCTTCAGGCTGAGACTCCCTTTCTCGGCGGCGAAGGAAAAAACAACCATGGTCAATACAAAAAGAACCGGAAGAACAATCCATGCCTTCTTCATCTGGTTTCACCCCCTTTTCTGCTTTCTATTGGCTATGAATTTTATTTCCAGCTTCTCTTAAAGTCAACCCCTTTTTATTGTTATGTTTATTAGGCGTCTCCAGGTAATCTCTACCCGGCAGGACGGCCTTTTCCTCCATCGGTGGTTTCGGGCCGCTGTGAAACAGGACACCCCTTGGCACCTAAAATTTTTTTATATCCTTCCGGGTTATCTGAGTATCTCATACATGTCTTCAAACGAGGCCTTGATAATCCTGTCAAAAGTGACCAGTTGGCCGCCGTTTTCCTTAATGAGTCGGTTCGCATTTTCTTTCTCATCCAAGGCCCATTTCCCCCTGATGGACATGACACCCATCTTATCCCCTCCCAAAACCCAGAAGGCCTTCTCGGCGTCGATGAGGTTCTTCGAGAAATAATCACCCACCATGATTATCTTGGGCATCTTCCCGGGATTTAGGGCCAGTTCGATGGCCAGGCAATGAACGCTGCAAGTCCCGACCGCCGATCCGTCTTCATATTCGATAAGGGTTCGGCTGCTGGCATACTTCTCCCTGTTCATCCCGCAATACTTGCATTCAGGAAAAGTCTTGATATCCGGCATCTTCGACTGCTTCTCCCGTCTCCTTTCCCGTATCATCTTTATATCTTCATACATATCGGCAAAGGTCGCTTTCATCGCCTCGTCAAACGTCCCGAGCCGGCCTCCGTTTTCTTTGACAAATTTTTCAGCGTCATTTTTCCGGTTGAAGGCCCATTTGGCCCGATTGGTCATTACACCCGGTTTCGCTCCGCCGATGACCCAGAAGGCCTTTTTAGCCTCGATCAGTTTCTTCGTATGGTAGTCCCCTACCAGCATGCTCTCCACCGTCTTATCCCGGTTGACTGAAATTTCAGCGGCTGTGCAGTGAATACTGCATGTCCCGGTGGCCTTTCCTTCGTCATATTTGATGAGCATGCGGCTATATCCATACTGCTGCCTGTCCATTCCACAGAGAGGACAGGATGGAAATTTTTTGATGTCTTCATGAGCGAAGGCAACCGCGGCATCCATGACCCCAAAGGTCGCAATGGCCCAAAAGAAGACCATCATTTCCGTAACATAAATCTGACCCTTTTTCATACGATTTCTCCAAGGAGAAGAGGCCGTTGACTCCGGTCGTTTTTAAGGCTACCCATGAATTACGTCCTTTTCAGCTCTTCGGCACTGATGGGCAATCGCCTGATCCTTTTCCGGGTGGCCGCATAAATGGCATTGGTAACGGCCGGGGCGATAGGCGGCACTCCCGGCTCTCCAATGCCGCCCGGGCTTTCCTGGCTGGGGACGATATGGACCTCTATGACCGGCATCTCCTTCATGGTCAGGATCGGATAATCATTGAAATTGCCCTGCTCCACCCGCCCGTTTTTAAAGGTGATGGCCCCATGAAGGGCCGCGGAAAGACCGAAGACGATACCGCCTTCCATCTGGGCCTCGATGATACCGGGATTGACGAACCGGCCGCAGTCGACGGCACAAACCACCTTGTGAACCCGCACCTCTCCGGCCGGGCTAACGGAGACTTCGGCCACCTGGGCGATAAAGCTGCCGAAGGACTCGTGAACGGCAATGCCCCGGGCCCGCCCCGGCGCCGGCGGTTTGTCCCAGTCCGCCTTTTGGGCGGCCAGTTCCAGCACGCCGAGATGGCGCGGGTGCTTGGCCAGGAGTCGGCGTCGAAATTCATAGGGGTCATTTCCGCCGGCGTAGGCGACTTCATCCATAAAACTCTCGACGACAAAAGCCGTGTGGGAATGTCCCACCGAGCGCCACCACTGGACCGGCACGTTGAGGACCGGGCTGTGAAGGTCGACCAGGATATGGGGGATCTCGTAGGGAATGTCCTCCGCCCCTTCTACGGAGGTAACATCGACCCCATCTTTGGACCATGGCCTGTTCAAACGGGCTCCCTTTTAAAATCGACTGTCCGACGATGGTGTGCTGCCAGGCAATCAGATTTCCTTTTGAGTCGAGTCCGGCGGCAATCCGGTCGAACCACATGGGCCGGTAATAACCGCCCTTCATATCGTCCTCGCGGGTCCAGATCACCTTGACCGGTTTCTTCACCGCCTTGGCCACCTGTACGGCCTCAACCACGAAATCCGATTGCGGGTTGGCCCGCCGGCCGAAACCGCCGCCTAAAAAGGTGGTATGGATCTTGACTTCCTCGGGCTTGAGACCGGCCACTCGGGCGGCGGCCTCCCGGTCCACGGTCTGAAACTGGGTGCCGGTCCAAATTTCCATACTATGGGGACGCAAATCAACAAAACAGTTCAAAGGCTCCATGGTGGCATGGGCCAGATAGGGGACTTCGTATTCGGCCTCGATCTGTCTGGGCTGCTTCGGCCAGGGTCTTTTCCGGGTCCCCTTCTTTTCGGGCCTTGGCCCCCGGGGTTCGGGCCAGTTCGGCATATTGTTTTCGCATCCCGGCGGTTGAGAGTTCCGCCAGCGGCCCATCGTCCCAGGAGATCTTAAGGGCCCTCCTTCCGCGCCTGGCCGACCAAAAGTCGGTCGCTACCACGGCCACCCCGGCCTCGATTTCCACCACCTCCTTGACCCCCGGCAGGGCCTTGGCCTTTTCGGCGTCGAAGCTCTTGACCTTTCCACCAAAAACAGGGGGACGGGCGATCACCGCGGTGAGCATGCCCGGGGCTTTAACGTCAAGGCCGAAGACGGCCGAGCCGTTCGTCTTGGCCGGGGTATCTAGGCGCTTGGCCGGCTTGCCGATGAGTTTGAAC
The DNA here is from genome assembly GCA_963769305.1 of uncultured delta proteobacterium. GTDB lineage: Bacteria > Desulfobacterota > RBG-13-43-22 > RBG-13-43-22 > RBG-13-43-22 > RBG-13-43-22. Next base: position 18,580 of record CAVYLJ010000013.1, read on the forward strand.
TCCGACGGGTCCTTGAGCCGGACCTCTTTCGGCACCGGCATGGCCGCGGCCTTCTCGGCCAATTGTCCGTAGGAGAGTTTTTTCCCCTTGGGATGAATCACCATGCCCTTCTCGGCCCGGCAGCTTGTTTTTTCCACCTTCCAGAGATCGGCGGCGGCGGCGATCAACATTTCCCGGGCGGCCGCACCGACCCGGCGCATCCGGTCCCATTCACTGAGCACACTGGTGCTCCCTCCGGTCATCTGGATCCCGAAACTGGTATGGTTGTATACGGACTCCACGGGCGCCGACTCCACGCGCACCTTGGCCCAATCACATTCCAGTTCCTCGGCCACGAGCATGGGCAAGGCGGTGTAAACCCCCTGTCCCATCTCCGATTTGTTGACCACGATGGTGACCTGATTATCCTGGCCGATACGAATGAAAGCGTTGAGGGCCGTGGGGGCCTGGGACGCGGCCATGGCCTGATCCTTTATCTCTTTCATTTTGACCCTCCTTTGGCCATCATTTCGGAGGCGCGATGGATGGCCCGACGGATGCGCTGATAGGTCCCGCATCGACAGAGGTTTCCCGACATGGCCTCATCGATGTCGGCATCACTCGGTTTCGGGTTCTTGGCCAGAAGGGCGGCCGCCGACATGATCTGTCCCGAATGGCAATAGCCGCATTGGGGCACATCGTCTTCGATCCAGGCCTGCTGCACCGGATGGCTGTTATCGGGGGAAAGCCCCTCGATGGTGACGATCTCTTTGTCCGCAACGGCTGAGACGGGGGTGACGCAGGAACGGACCGCCTCTCCGTTTACATGGACGGTGCAGGCACCGCACTGGGACATGCCGCAGCCGAACTTCGTACCGGTCAGGCCGACGCTTTCCCGGATCACCCATAAAAGCGGGGTATCCGGGGCGACCTCGACCTGATATTTTTTTCCGTTTACGTTGAGTGAAATCATAGGCCCCTCCTTTTAGACGAAAATAGAATTCGAGGGTTCAAGGGTTTAATTTCCACGCCTTTCACTTGAATCCTTGACCCCTTGGCCCCTCGAATCCTTTCTCATGCCGGATTCCTTCCAGTTGGAGTAACGAATATCAAAGATTGTCGATGACTTTCTTCAGCTTCAATTGGACTTGATCGGCTATTTCCCTTAGACTCTCATTTTCGATGGCCTGCATGGAGGCCATGGGATCGATGGCCGCCACTTCGACCTTCCCCTGGTCCAGCTCCTGGACGATGACACTGCAAGGCAGCATCGTCCCGATCTTATCTTCGGCCTGCAGGGCCTTATAGGCAAAGGAGGGATTGCAGGCCCCGAGAATCCGATACCTCCTGAAGTCAACATCGAGTTTTTTCTTCAAGGTTTGCTGGACATCGATATCGGTCAGGATTCCAAATCCTTCTTTTTTGAGTTCCTCGGTGACTTTGACAATGGCCTCATCGAAGGGGATGGAGATGGTCTTGTTGAAATAATATTTCATGATGCTCCTCCTTTTAAGCCCTCAGGCCCTCAGGGGCTCAGGGAAAGGTGAAAAACCAGGATTCAGGGGTTCAAGGATTCAAGTGAAAGGCATGGAAATAAAAATTCTTAAACTCTTGAACCCTTGAATCCTTGAACCCTTGAACCCTATTTTCTATTTAAATATTACCGAAAGTCTTTTCGGGAGTTAATACGGTAAAGGCTGTATTTTGTTAAAAAAGGAAAAGTATTTTCCCCGGTCATTTTCATTGACACCCAAGCCTTCCTTGGCCTATATTCCCTCCAGCAAAACCAAGGTCCGTTTTGTCCTGGACTTTAGGAAATAAGGGAAATTATGGATATTTTTTTCAACCCCGGCTCCGTTACCGTCATCGGGGCCAGTAAACGGAACATCGGAAATTTTGTCATCAAGAATCTGCTGGCCGGGTTCAACGGACCGATTTATCCGGTAAACCACAACTATAAGGAAATTGAAGGCCTGCCTTGTTTTCCTTCCGTAGACGACATCCCCCGGCCGGTCGACCTGGCCATTGTCCTGGTGCCGGCCTTATCCGTCCCGTCCGTGCTTACGGCCTGTGCCCGGAAAGGCATAAAAAGGGTGATCATCGAAAGTGCCGGATTCGCCGAGACCGGTGAGGCCGGATTGGCCTTGCAGGAGCAATGTGGTGCCATCGCCAAGCAGGCGGGCTTGCGGATCTGGGGACCCAACTGCATGGGGATCGTGGATGTCCCCCGAGGGCATTTCTTTACCTTTATGCATCCGGGCATACGGGAGGAGGGACTGCTTCCCGGCCGGATTTCTTTGATCGTCCAGAGCGGCATGATGTCGGCCATCTTCCTGGCCGAGCTGGGACGGAGGGGCATAGGCGTCAACAAGGCCTGTTCCATCGGCAACAGGGCCGATGTGGACGAAGTGGATGTCCTGGAGTATCTGTTGAAGGACCCCGATACGGACGTGATCGCCCTGTATCTGGAATCCATTCCCCGGGGGAGGCTCTTTGCCAGGTTGGCTGAAAAATCCCCCAAGCCCATCGTAGTCTTGAAAGGCGGCAACAGCCCGGCCGGCGCTCAGGCGGCCAAGAGCCATACCTACAGCCTTTCCGGAAACTCCCGCCTCTTGAACAGCGTCCTGGAAAATTCCGGCGTCATCCTGGCCGACAGCATTTTTCAGATGATGGAGATAGCCAACACCCTGACCCTGATCCCCAAGGTGAATCCGGCCTGTCGGACGGTCATCCTTACTTTAAGCGGCGGGGCGGGCATCCTGGCCTGCGATGCCCTGGAAAAACGGGGGATTCCCATCGCCCAATTATCCGAGGATACCCAAAAAGTCGATCGGGGAAATCTTCCCGTCCTGGATGCCGGTAGCCAACCCCATCGACCTCTTCCCGGCCGTGGGAGCCCATGGCCGCGGTGTCGTCTTTGACCGGGCCGGTTCGGCGGTCTTCACCGACCCCCATTGCGACGTGCTGCTCATTCATTATGTGGCCGGTTTGGAGGAAAACCTTCCGGACCTGAAGGCCTTCAAACAAAAAGCCGATCTATCGGGGAAAGTGATCCTTTTCTGGTTGATGGGGAGGAAACAAGGCTGCAAACGGTTCCGTCAGGAGGCCCGGGCGCTGGGCATCCCGGTTCATGAAGACGTCGGTAGAATAGCCGAATGCCTGTTGGCCGCATCCCGATTCAAGGAACACCAATCCCGGCTAAGAGGGGTTGGCGGCGACCTGACCCTGCCGTCGGCTTCTAAGAGGCCGCCTCTTCCCTTACTGGAAAAAGTATGGGATGAATTTGACAGTAAGCGGTTTCTGGCCCGGTGGAAAATACCGGTCGTGGAGGAAGCCCTGGTCAAAGACCTTAAAGAAACCTTAGACAAGGCCCGAGAAACAGGGTGGCCGGTGGTCTTAAAGGGGTTGATGCCCGGCCAGGCCCATAAGACCGAGCAGGGGTTGGTGCGGCTGGGAATCCTCGATAAACCTCAACTGGAAACCGCCTTTCAGCACATTCTGGGGAAGCTCGGGCCCGGGGGCCGAATCCTGCTCCAGAAAGAAATCAAGTTCGACTATGAATTGATTGCCGGTTTCATCCGGGACGATCAGTTCGGACCTTGTGTGATGTTCGGCCTGGGAGGGATCTTCTCAGAACTGGAACCGGACGTGGCCTTCGCCTTGGCCCCCCTGGACCGGAAGGCGGCCTTGGAGTTCCTCGAAAGGATCCACGGCCGGCGCCTCTTGCGGGGCTTTCGGGGGAAGATGCCCCTGAAGAAAGAGACCATGGCCGATATTCTGGTTCGTTTAGGCCAAGTGGGTGCAACCTATTCGGAGATCGCCCAGATCGACATCAATCCTTTGGTGGTCAGTGAGGGGATGCCCCTGGCAGTCGATGCCAACGTGATTTTGAAATCCTGACCCAATTATGATATATAATCTTATGGCTCATCTCCAAAAGAGTGGGCGATGAGCGAAGGGTTCAAGGGGTCAAGGTTTCCGGGGGACAAGGGAAATGCTGAAGAATTACAAAGAGCTTAAGGTTTGGGAAAAGTCCTTTCGACCAAACCAACCGGGAGAAGAACCAATTTTATTTAAGTATAAGTAGACGAGGAGGAAAACCGATGACCGAGAAATCAATGTGTCAAAAACTGGCTGAATCCATTGGTGCCGGGGAGTCAAAATACATCCCCGGTATTTTTGAAAAATTGGCCGATGAAAATGAGGCCAAGGTCCTGTTGGCCGCGGCCCCGCCGGCCACACTTCAGGAGCTCGCCCAGAAGACGGGGCTGAATGAGAAAAAAATCGAGAAGATGATCGATCCCCTCTTCCGGAAAGGGCTGATCTTTAAATCCAAAAAGGCCGACGGGATGCGCTACTACCGGGTTCGCAATCTCTTTCAGCTCCATGACTCGACGGCCGTTACCGTCAATCCGCCTAAGGGCATGCTGGAGCTGTGGAAGGCCTTCATGGCCGAAGAATTCGACGATTACAGTCGGAGGTTGGAAGAGGCCTTGCCCGCCCCAGTGCTCCGGGTCATCCCGGTCAACATCTCCATCAATCCCGAGACCCAGATCCTGGCCTTTGACGACATCAAGACCCTGGTGGCTAATGCCCGGACCCTGGCGGTCACCCCCTGCTCCTGCCGCCTCATAGACGGAAAATGCGGCAAGCCGGTGGAGGTCTGCGTCCAGGTCGATAAGGCCGCCGACTATGCCATTGAACGGGGCACGGGCCGCAAGCTGGAAAAGGAGGAGGCCCTCCGATTGATGAAGATGTGCGAGGAAGAAGGCCTGGTGCATGTGGGCGACAACAGAAGGGCCCTTGGTCATGTAATCTGTAATTGCTGCAGTGATTGTTGTCTGAACTGGCCGTCGCTCAGGACCGGTCTGGGGAAATTCGTGGTGCCCAGCCGTTTTCGGGCCCAGGTGGAATCTGAAAAATGTTCCTCCTGCGGGACCTGCTTGGACCGCTGCCATTTCGAGGCCATCAGCCTGGAAGGAGAAGGGGATACGGCCGTAGTCAATGCGAAAAAGTGCATGGGCTGCGGGGTCTGCTTAGTGACCTGCCCGGAAGAAGCCCTCTCTCTGGAAGAGATCCGGCCGGCCGAATTTGTGCCGGCATAGGGCCTATTTCGAACCACCCCGCAGGGCCGGTCTAAATCGCCCCTACTCAAGTGGGAGAGGAAGTTAATCTCGGTTCCCTCTCCCCTGGTGGGAGAGGGTTGGGGTCAGAGGGGAAGAGGTTTATTTTTTCGGATACCCCACCGATTGGGCCAAGGTGATCCTCTGGCCCCGCCGGAGATTCATCACCTTTGCCAGGGCCGGTCGATCGATTAAGGCCCGAACACCGGTGGCCAATCCCTCCGAGGCACAAAACAGATAAACATTCTGGGCGATAAAGCCGGTGTCGGCCGCCGCATAGATCTCTTTTTCCTCGTTAGCGCTTCTCCCCATTTTCGAAAAATCAGCCACGTAAACGAGACTGACGGGGGACTCCTTCGCGTAGGGCTGGCGGCCGGTCAGGGCGCGAATGTCTTTGGCGAGAATCGTCTTCAATCGGTTTTCTTTGGCCTCATAGAGAAAAAGGCCGTCGGCGGTGGCCACATAAAGATCGATTTCCTGCCGATTCAGGGCCGAAGGTGCGGTCCGCCTCCCCGAGTCCGGCCGGTTTATTCCAAAAGCCGCCCAAAGCAGATTGGAAAGCACCTGGGCCGGTATTTTCTCAGGGCCGAATTCCCGGGAAGTTTTTCGATCTTTCAACACCTGCATCAAAGGACGGCCTCCGTCCGTTTGAGGCTTCAAAAGAGGAACCGTCTTGAGATCCTGGGCGGAAATGATCATAGGACCGACGAATACAAAGGCTAAGACCGACAAAACGATTTGGAAAACTCTTTTATTCATGCTTATTCCCCTTTTATAAAATGCTTGACAGGTTTTTATCATTCAGGTTTATTGATGATGGCCTCTTTTGGATTCCGGCTGTAGTTTATCTGGCCTGCGGCAGGACCGTAATGACGGCTTTTTACGATTTTACCGTTGAACCTCAATGTAGCATTTTTTAGCTGGAGAATAAAATGGAAAAGGATGAGGGAAAAATTAACACCGAGGTCGATCCTGATATTTTGAAAGCCTTTCATGCCATGTGGGATATTTTTCCTTTCCCCGTTTTGCTATTAAGGAAGGACCGGACTATTCTGGACCGCAACCAAACGGCCAAAGACAAGGGCGTTCGGTTGGGCGGAAAATGCTTTCAACTCTCAGGGGATGACGATATTCACAAACACTGTCTGGGAAATGCGGCCCTGCAAGAAGGAGCGGCCAAAAGAGCCGTCGGTTACTCGGCTGCCAGGAAACAAGTCTTGGATTCTTATTGGCTCCCTCTTTCAGACGGAAAGGATTTGTTTGTCCATTTCGCGATCGACATCACCGACTACGCCAAGCCTGAGCTCTTCCCGAAAACTTAGAAAAGACCGACCCGAAAGCCACAGACGGAAGAAAAGGGTGCCTCACCCGGTTAATGCACCAATGAGACATTAATAATATGAAATAGGTTCAAGTATTCCGGGGTTCTAACTTCCTTGCCTTTCACTTGGATCCTTGACCCCTCGGCCCCTTGAATCCTTTTTTTCATTGGGGTTTGGGTTGATGCTTGTCCACAAACCAGTCGATGAGTCTTCTGGCGATGCTGATCTTGCCCGGAATCTTGGGAAGCCGATCAAATGAAAACCATTGGGCGTCCGATATCTCCGTGCCGTCCACCCGGATCTCCCCTCCGGCATATTGGGCCGTGAAGCCGATCATCAGCGAGTCCGGAAAGGGCCAGGGCTGGCTGCCGAAATAGCGGATGTCCTGCACCTCGATGCCCGTCTCTTCCCTGACCTCGCGGGCTACCGTTTCTTCCAGAGTCTCTCCGGGCTCGGCAAATCCGGCCAGGGTACTGTAAAAGCCGTCTTTAAACCGGGGGGAACTGGCTAATAAACATTGATCCCCCCGCTCAACCAGGACGATCACCGCCGGCGAGATTCGAGGAAACCGTAAGTTCCCGCAGCCCGGACATTCCTTGGCATACACTCCGTCCTTGTCCTGCATCTTCATTCCGCACTTTCCGCAGAACCGGGTCTTTTGAGACCAGTCGAGAAGATGGAGTGCCCGAAAGGCCACGGGGATCAGTTCCTCTTCTATCCGGCCGTATACCTGGCGCAGGTCGAGGAAGGCCATTCCCGCCGGGGCCGATTGGGAATCGAGCAGGGCAGCGGCATAACAGGGCTTGCCTTCCAGGGTCCCCAAAAAGACCTTTTCCGAAGGCTCAAGCCCGAGTTCATCCGGGCCGTGTAAAAGAGGGAGGGTCACCCGGTCTTTCTCCAGTCGAGACCAGCAGCTTTCCCTTGAGAAAGAGTAAACCACCAGGCCGGCCCCATCCTTTCGGAAGGCCGATCGGCCGAGGGAATAAATTGTCTTTGCATAAAATGAAACCGCCAATTATCAAAGTTTTTTCAGAAAAATTTATGTGGAAGTATAAAATGGGAATACCGAAGCGGTCAAGGAGAAAAGAAAACCATCCCTAATTTTGAGAGAATCGAATCCTCCGGCGTATCGGCCCGGAGAAGGTCGGGGAAGAGCCGCATCCAGATAAGGCTCACCAAGATCGTGCCCAGACCGCCCACCAGCACCGCCGGCACAACCCCGAACCAGGCGGCCGTGACGCCCGACTCGAATTCGCCCAATTGATTGGAGGTGCCGACAAACAGGTAATTGACGGCGCTCACCCTGCCCCGCATGGCATCGGGCGTGCGCATCTGGACCAGGGATTGTCGGATGACGACACTGACGACGTCGGCCGCACCGAGGATGACCAGCATCCCGAGAGACAAGGCCAGGGAGGTCGATACGGCAAACCCCATGGTCGCGGCCCCGAATACGATCACGGCGACGAACATGGTCCGGCCCATTTTGTGCCTTATGGGATTATTGGCCAGGTACAGGGACATCAACAGCGCCCCTATGGCCGGGGCCGAACGGAGAATGCCCAATCCCCAGGGTCCGACCAATAAAATTTCCCGGGCATATACCGGCAGCAGGGCCGTGGCCCCGCCCAGGAGTACGGCGAAAAGATCCAGGGAGATGGCCCCGAAAATTTCCGATTTACTGCGGATGAAGGCAATGCCGGCAAAGACCGATTGAAGGCCCGCTGGATCCCTGCCGAGTTTCGAAGTCTCCACCCGGATGAAGGAAACGAGCAGACTGGCCCCCCAAAAGAGCACGCCGATCACGGCGTAGGCTATGGTCGCCCCGGCTGCATAGAGGAATCCGCCCAGGGCCGGCCCGGCTATGATGGCACTCATGGTGAAGGAGGTGGACCAGGCAATGGCCCGCGAAAGGAGTTCCTTGGATACCAGATTAGGCATCAGGGCCTGTCCTGTCGGCAGTTCGAAGGCCCGGGCCGCCCCGAAGAGGAAAACGATCCCCAGGATGCTTTCCTTGTTGAGCCATCCGCCATAACTGCCCGCCGCCAGCATAAATGCCCCCGCGCCCTGGAGTAATTGACAAATGCGCAGGATCTTTTTCCTTTCATAGCGGTCGGCAGCCTGGCCGACGATGAGGGTCAGTAGGAACATGGGTAAAAACTGGGCCAGTCCCACCAGGCCCAGATACAAAGGGCTGTTTGTCAGGGCGTAGATCTGCCAGCCCACGGCCACGGCCAGCATCTGGTTGCCTACGGTGCTGGCCACCCGGGCCGACCAGAACAGGAGAAGGGATCGATTATGGAGCAGTTCTTTTATTTCCGGGGAAGCGGGGGAAGACATGATTTAAAAAAAATTTACCTTAAGGCAGGGAAAAAAACAAGACCTCTTTGACACGGAAGGAAGAAGCCGAATAATTACAAATTCAGTAGAATACGAAGGCGATCTTCCACGGCGGCCATTGTTTCCTGGGACACCGGACCCAAACGTTTGGACAGCCTGTCCTTGGAGATGGAACGAATATCTTCACACTTGACAAAACTTCGTTTAAGGAGTCCTCCTTCGGAAATTTCAATGGGAACATGGAAGGGGATCCCTTTTTCCTTTGAGGTGACGGGTATAACGACAATAAGCTCTGCCGGGCCTTGGTTAAACAGATCTACCGAGACAATCAGGGCGGGCCTTCTTCCAAAAGGCTCACGTCCCCGGGTAGGATTCAAATCAACCAACCAGACTTCCCCACGCCGCGGTTCGGCCATTTCTTCAGTCCCTTTGACCATCGGACAAGGTGGTTTCCCACTGTTTTCTTTCTTCCAGCTCCACCTTCCAGTTCTTGGGGTTCTCTTTTAATACCGAATAGGCCTTATTGGCTTCTTGGAGAAAACGGTGGCGGCGGTACTCCTCAATCGCGGCATCCAGGATGGTCTGGAGCGATTTTTTTTCCTGCGCGGCAATCTCCCGTAAAATATTGTTCGATTCTTTACTTATTCGAACGGTTGAACTTGACATGGTCTCTCCTTGCCCACATATCGTTTACATATATGTATACAAAAAAGTAACTGAAATGTCAACTTCTTTCTTGGGGGAGTCTTTCTCCGCGCCCAGGGTTTCAATCCACGCGCCCGCGCGGGGCGCGACGACACCCTACCGCAGCGTCCAGGGCGTCATTCATGTTTCAATCCACGCGCCCGCGCGGGGCGCGACACGTTCAGATGATCTGCCGGGACGGGTACCCATTCGGTTTCAATCCACGCGCCCGCGCGGGGCGCGACCATAATTCCGGCACCAGCTTGATCACTGTACGCTGCCATACGGTTTCAATCCACGCGCCCGCGCGGGGCGCGACTCCGGTCGGCCAAAGTAAGGATGGCCGGACGTTTAATGAGTTTCAATCCACGCGCCCGCGCGGGGCGCGACATCGAGGCTCTGGGAAATAGCGCACGGTTGCACTACGAGTTTCAATCCACGCGCCCGCGCGGGGCGCGACCTGATCCAAGTAGCATACGCCTCGGTTGCATCTGAGTGTTTCAATCCACGCGCCCGCGCGGGGCGCGACTTCCTACTCTGATCCCGGCATGACCTGGAATAACTGTTTCAATCCACGCGCCCGCGCGGGGCGCGACCTGCATTGAGTCAACGATTTCATGCGTCACGTGATAAGTTTCAATCCACGCGCCCGCGCGGGGCGCGACACTGATCATGCCGTGCACCGGATCGCTGGATTATATGTGTTTCAATCCACGCGCCCGCGCGGGGCGCGACCTTGAAAGTCGCATCAAGACATACTAGGTTGAATGGTTTCAATCCACGCGCCCGCGCGGGGCGCGACAGCATAATCGGCTCATATCGTATCGACTTGGACAGTTTCAATCCACGCGCCCGCGCGGGGCGCGACTATGATACTCGATCCCAGATGGATACCGTGTCATGATGTTTCAATCCACGCGCCCGCGCGGGGCGCGACTGGTCTCAAGTCATGCATTGACGCATCGTCTAATTGTTTCAATCCACGCGCCCGCGCGGGGCGCGACTCATACGCCGATGACCGAGTCCAGTCCTTGCAGTGTTTCAATCCACGCGCCCGCGCGGGGCGCGACCTCGGCGGTCCTTATCGATCCAGACATGACCGGTAGTTTCAATCCACGCGCCCGCGCGGGGCGCGACTAAATCGATGGATCGGTGATACCCTGATCAATGTTTCAATCCACGCGCCCGCACGGGGCGCGACTGTTGCTTTCTAACTTCTTAAAATTAATATTCTTATAAGCCCAATTCTGCGAACCATTCCACTTTTCGACCTCAACCTATTCAATTGTCAAAGAGCTATTTTTGTAACCAAACGATATTATAGACTAAATTAAAATTGCGAACCCAGCCCCTCCTAAATGACCCTTAACTCCAAGAACTATCAAAGAAAATCCAACAAACATTAAATGAGAGCTTGGGGTTCGCACCTCCCTTTTAGACCACCAAAGGATCATCCGGATCAATCGACTTTCTTGGCCCCTATATGCTCCACCCTCTGTCTCCAGTTGGCCCCTAAAAAATAAAACCTCAGACTATCCGTTTCCGGATCGATCTCTTTGATCAGCTTGTCACGCAGTACCGTCCACTGGGCCGGATCCACGGAGCACTCAAAGACCGAGTACTGGACCCTCTGTCCGTAATTCTTGCAGGTTTTGGCCACTCTGGCCAGTCGCCGCTGCCCTCCTTCTTCGATTGTCGAAACGTCATAACTGACTACAACCAGCATATCATCTCCTATTTCCACAGAAAGGGAGGATACCCGTCCAGATCCCCTCTTAAATAACGGGCCATAAGCATGGCCTGGATATGAAACAGGATCCCGATGGTCACCTTCTCTTCGATAAAGGGATGAACTATTTCTTCCTGCTTTCTTTTTTGATAAGTCACCAGAACGGCCTTTCTGGTTTCATCATCCATGAGGACCGCTCCATTTTCCTTGGCCTTAAATCCTCCTTTCTGGACCTGATTGAGGTTAATCAAAGACAAGCGTCAGCCGGTCGGCGATAAAGGGTCTGAATTCCTCCATGAGATCCAGGGCCAGGCTGGGGCGGCCCGGGCGGTCCCGATGCAGGAAACCGACGGCCGGATCAAGGCCGACACTTTCCAGGGCCGAACGGACATCATGCATCAGGAGGGTATAAATAAACGAGAGAAGGCAATTGACCTTATCCAACGGCGGGCGGCGATTGCGTTCGTTGAAAAAAAAGTCCTCTTTTTGGGAGACGATCAGGTGATCGAAAACGGAAAAGTAGGTATGGGCCGCATCTCCCTCGATGCCCCGAAGCACATCCAGGGATCTTTCATTTTGCATGATCTGCAGGCCGTTCTTCAACCGCTCCGAGGCCGCCTTTATTTCATCGGAATTCACCTTTTCCGCATGATCCCTCAAGGTGCGTTGAAGCACCGCCCGGCAGTTGGCCAGTTTTCCGGTCAGGATGGACCGGGCCACATCAGCCGAGTGGCTTTCATCATCGGCCAGCCGGTATTGCTGCCTTCGCAATAGGACATTACCGGAAACCGGTCCTTGAACCCTGGCCAGAAAACGTCCGTTTTCCGATAGAAAGCTCATACCCACATCATGCTCGGCGCAGAATCCCATCAAAAAAGGACTGCACGATACCTGGCCGAAGCAGACAATCCCCCCGATGGTATGGATGGGCACCTGCAAACGGATTTCTTTTTCGACCTTGACCACCACGGTCTCCCCTTCCTTGGAAAGGTAGGCCCCCTGGGTGGTGACAAAAAGGGTATTCAAGTGTTTTTTCACGGTTCTATGGCCCCCGAAAGATAATGTTCAATGGATCTTTTCCGGCCCAAGGGCTTGGGAAGGCAGATCTCCGCCAAGGAGCATTGCTTGCATTTCTTTTCATAAACCGGTTTTGGCGTTTTGCCTGAAGCTAAAAGTTCCCGGACCCTTCTGGCCGTTTCTTCGGTCTCTCGTCTCAGGTCCGGGTTAAAAACAACATCATGGCGATGCCGGGTCTTGCCATAAAACAAGGCCCCCTGTGGAACCTCCACCTCCATCATTTCTTCCAGGCAAATGGCCTGGGCGCAAAGCTGGACCTCATCGCAATGGTCCGGCTTCGGTTTGCCCCGTTTGTATTCCACCGGGAAGGGCTGCCATCCGCCTCCCGGCAAAGGATGGAATTCCACCACGTCGGCCACACCTACCAGCCCAAGCCGCAGGGACCGCAAGGGCAGCCCCCGCTCTATGCGCACCCCGGCCCTCGACTCCCCCTCCTGCTCATGGACCCGTTCATGGAGAATCCGGCCCTCGGCGGTCCAACGGTTTTCAACCCAGACCTGCTCGACATGAATCAAGGCACACTGGCGTTCGCAATAAACAATGTGCTGTAAGGCCGAAATCATGAATTAAATCTTCTTCAGAATAATTATATGTCTTATCGGTCATATAGGACCTATTCTTTCTTTTCTGACCTCTGACCGCACCCGGTAAAGCCTTTCCGTAAAGCCGCCCTTTTCCAAAAACTCCTTTTCCAGAGCCCGCAGTTGCTGGTCCAAGAGGTAGTTGGTCTGGTGGATCAGGCAGATCATGGTGTTGGCTGCCACTTCCGGAGAACCTTCCTCAATATAGGGCTTATAGGTCGCATAGGACCTATCTTTCTGTAGCAAAGCCCCCGGACTTCCTTGGCCTTTGGGTGGTCCTTGCCCCAAAGGGGCAGGCCGTGCTGGCGCAGAAAATCCTTAAAATCCAGCAGCAGCTCTTCCAGACTGGCCCGGGCCACGCCGACCAGCTTGAGCTCGGTTTTCTTGGAGGTGCCGGAGGCCATGCTGCCTTCGGCAATATTCTGCTTACCGCTCCGCGCCGCCTGGACCATCTGGTCATGGGTGCGGGAGCGGCGGCTGACAAATCGGTCGCAAAATACCACCGTGCCGTCATAGACAATCTCGGACATCTGATAGGACTGGAGGTCCTGGTAGCCGCCATGAGGCGGGATCAACTTTGGATTTTCGCCTTTATTGTCCATTATCGGTCCTTTTATGATTGCGCCTTAGCCTTCTGTTTTTTCAGTCTGTAAAATTCTTTTTGCTCCTTCTCTCTCAACTTAGAAAAGGGATGGACGTCCTCGAATACTATTTTAAGTTGTCGCCAAATTGTCGACAACTTAACAACCACTTCAACCCGTGACGTAATGTCACGACATTAATTCCTCCTTTCTTCAGATAAAGGTATTACCCGAATGATTAGAAAAATGCCCTTAATATTAGGAACAGCTTGTATCTTTTCCATCGTGCGACTCAACTTTAGGGGGTACAAATTGTACCCCGGTAGGGGTCTAAATTGATATCTGGGACACGAGTAGGATTTTTATCTTGATCGCTCATAGTTAGCCCTTATATGGTTCAATCTCTTTTATAGTTCTCCAGTGTTTTGAAATCAAAGGGGGGTGGCAATTTGTCCCCACCCTTGATGGCAGGCCACCACTCTTAAGAATCATCCTTCAATCAGGCTAAAACCGTTCTTCTTTGGGGTCCGCCTATGTCCAAGACTAAAAGGGTATGTACAATTTGTGCCCATCCCTTGACGAGTTCCAGTGTTGTTATATCTTCTCCTCCGGGGTTACCCCTGCGGGAACCTTGGTTTTGTCAAAGGTGATTTTATAGTCCGAGAATGCTCGGGGTGGTTTATCGTCACCGTTGGTCTCTTGCTGCCTGAACAAGATCGAACAACTGATGGGCAGGGGCATTGCCCATTTTCGAGTCATGCTTAAAAACGATGAGTTTGCGGGCCGCCATCTGACCGCGAGCGGCAGACCGATCATGCTCGAACATGTTCGTGAGGGCATTCCAGAATAGGGTCAAATCGTCATCAGTAAATTTGGTCTTTTCCGCTAAAGGGGCAGAAATAAAACCGTGGCAGCGATAAAGGGCATAAGGCACAGTAAATTTGCGGCCCATGGTGCGATTATCTCCCTGCTGTTTTTCTGCTTCTGCTTCGGTGGCTACTGCCATTCTGGTAATGCTGTGCTCCAGAGGCACGATCTGATCGATACTGCGAGAAAAGGTCAACTGGACGGGGCCTCTGACCTGACCACAGTTGGGTGCTGATTTGAGAGAAAGAACACCTCCAAAAGTTCTTATGTCAAAGAACTTTTGACACATCTTCTCTCTACCCTGCTCAACTTCCTCTGCCGACGGTTTTCTTGTCTTGGCTTGTTTGAGGGCATCGTTTATTGTGTCTTTGATCGCCTTGATCGGCTTGTTGTCTTTAAGCCATTCTTTTATTTCTTTCTTGTCAGCATCGGAAGCCACTGTGAGGCTGTACGTATTGGCATCTTCATCACCATCTGTCGTAATTCCTGGAGGAAGTCCGATTTCTTCCAACCCATCATAGACCTCTTTTGCTATTGATGTTTTGTACTCCTCGCCGAGTTGAATACCTAGATCTTTGAATGCCTCCACATGGGCTCGTCCCAGTACAGCCTTTTCCTTGACATATATGTCATTTCCCTTTTCGCAATTCTTCTCCAACTGTACATAGTTCCTTACCTTCCTCTTAAGACACACGTCGGTGACAAGGCCGTGGCCGGTTTCCGGATCCATACGAGGGAGGTTTCCTGCATCGGGATCTCCGTTGGGATTACCATCTTTAACATCGAAGAAGAGAACAAAGTCGTAACGATTCTGAATTGTGTTGGTTGCATCACTCATGGTATAGCCTCCTTATCTGGTTTTGGTTATATGTGCTGGTCGTCTTTCTTGGTAAAGAAATCCTGCCGCTGATGGTAGTAGCCGACGGCGAAGCGTCCCTGGTCGGGAAGCGAGAGATGGGGTGGGAAGCCATCGACACCATCGACTATCTCCCCAATCATTCTTTCAAAGTTGACTGCCCGTCCACGGTTTTCAAGTTTTGAGATGTGGTGGTTCTTGAGCTTCATCAAGTGGGAAAAGACCGCCACAGGCGTGCTTGAGGCAGCGCCGTAGAAGCGATCACGGATTGTGGCATTAATGCCGGGATTCGCCTCTTCCTGTACCTTCTCAAGGACAGCGAAGAGTCGTCCAAGCCGGTACCCGATATTGTTATTTGTCTTGTCCAGTGCCATACCTACCTCCTTATCGTTTCTGTTGTAGTATCTTGACTCTCTGACCAGTACAGCCTTTATTAATGCAACGCGAGGGTATGTGACATTCTGCTGCGTTCCAGCGCTTCGAGCCGCCGAATAGTCAGCCGCCAGAAGTGTCTGTGGGTATGGTGTTCCCGTCAGAATGGTCCGCATGAATTCACCAGCCAGGTTGGGTTGAATGTTCTCAGACTTCCCCTTGTGCTGCTGTTGACACCAGCAGGCGAAAGAGCGAAAGCGTTTCCGGTTGATTAGGTCCGTGAATAATTGAACAGTCTTCAAAATGCTGGTAAATGTTGTCTGCAATTTCTTTAACCGTGCCATCATACCAAAAGCGGACTAGCTATTCTGGCGGCATTGGGAGCAAGGCCAAGGACATAGAAACGCGTATTTGGGTCAAGCTCCGGCTTGCTGCCTGTTTCGGGTGCACGAAACATGGCAATGAGGCTTTTGTGATCCTGCACAGGATTCTCTTTTGCGGGTTCACCGAATATGTCGGCAAAGACGTCCTCCAAATCGTGTTTCTTCTCGGCCCAGAAGACTGTGCTCGCATCGCCTACCTGTAAACGCTGGCGCGATCCCTTTGCAAGAAGAGTGTTGAGTGCTGTAGTGTAGGCGAATTCAGACCGCTCTCCCACAGGGGCATTGAAGCCCTGTTCTTTGCCAAAGGAGGTAAATGCTTTGAGATTGAAGGAAACAATGTTTGCACCCGAAGTTTGTGCGCCCCATACTCCCTTAATTGCAGTAGTGAAGCCTGACCGCCCTGTCTGTCTCTCCACTTACGAGACAGACGTTGTCTTCCCTTTGAACTATTTGTCCCCCCGAGGACTTGAACAATAGCTTGTCTTTCACAAACAAGACAGTTGTCGCCATCACATCTTGAAACTGAGTAAAAGCCCCTTTTCTTCGATTTCTTTCCACAGAGGGTGTTCGAAAAGGGCTTGAAAGTCGTTTCCTTCGAGAAAAGTAAGGACGGCAGAAATCCCAATGTCTATGTTTGTATCTGGAAAGCTATCTTTGATACGTTCCAAGAATGCCTGCCTCTGTTTCAGTGCTTTGTCTGGTAAGACATCCTGATCCGGCTTTGGACGGCCAAGAACATAGGCGGGTGTGTCCCAGAAAAGGTTGGCAGCAACGCCGCTTGTCTTCTTGGAGGCTTTAGGTACAGTGAAAGTTCTCCCAACCTTCTTTTTCCCTCTCCACTACGAGTGTCCTGAAAATCTACAAAATGACCGTCTTGGCGCAGGATTATGAGAAAAGGGATTTGTTGTTTCTGGAATCCAGGGGTAGCAATATCTCCCCCGCCTCTGGCTGTTCGATTGTAATAATTGTTCAGCGCCTGCAGTATCATGATCGCACCTCGATTCCCCTGAGATCGATTTTGCCGTTTTCCATCATGGCTTTGAAGAACGATGGCCGGCACCCCTCCGTACAGCTATGAACGTGGTCCCTGTCGGCCCTATTGTCATGAACCATGTCGAAGAGCATCCATCCCAGATCGCGTGTCTCTCCAACCGCCTCAGGGGCTTGCTCGTGGGGCAACACCGGCTTGAAGTTGGCCGAGAACTCACGGCAACCAAGATAGGGCCGATGAAAGCATTGGCCCTTTTCTGCCCGCCGAATAAACATTTCCTCAAATTTGACAACATTGTCTTCAGGGCCTGCCTTACCGGTCATCATGAAATGGGCGTGGATTGTATATGCTACTTCTCGCAGAAAAAGTCCTGCTCTTTGCTGGCGCTGGTCTTCGATGAACAGGCCGTTCGTGCGGCTTGACATCTGAGCGCCTACTTCATTCCGTCGCACCGACTCCCACCGAATCGGGTTCAGTACATCAATTTGTTCAACCTGCCATTGAATGGCCGGTTTCCAGAGAATCGCCTCCAGGACACCACGCGCCGCCGATGGCGTCATGACGTCGTAAGAGACACGTTCCACCTTCATTTCCGGTCTGGTAAAGCAGGCGTTGTCGCCCCAGACCTTGAGAAGTATGGTCTTGCTTTTTCTCACTGTTCCATCCATAGTACCTCCTTTTCTTTTATTACCTAACAGATCAGATCATCGGGCGCATAGATGATTGACTGTTCAGGGCAGAATCCAATATCATCACGATAGAGGGCGCTGTGGCCTTGGACGAATATGCCCTCATATATCTGACGAATGGCCCCCTCCGCTACAAGTTTGGTGTGCAGATAGCGAGGGAGGTTGACCACGTAGCGTTGCAACTTTCGCATAAGCCATCGTTCCGGTCCTTTCTTCTCAAGGAGTGCAATCAATGCTGCGCCTTCTCCATAGGCGACAAGAACAGCCCCTTGTTTTTGTTCGTCAATAATCCTGAAGTTCTGTGCTGCCGATCTGAAGCTGAAACGGAACTCATTGTCAGGGGCAAGGTCATCCATGATGCCCTTTGCGTCGAGCCTGTCTGCCTGAAGCCAATAAAGTTCCTCGAAAAACCGTGTGAATTTATCAGGTGAGAGAAAATCTTTACCGCCTGAATCAAGGAAACGCCTGCCGATCTGAGCGGCCTGACGCAGATGGCCGATTGGAGGTTCACTCGGAGGACAGAATACAACGACTCTTCCCATCTCCATGCGTCCTTCGCGGTTGCACCTGCCCGCCGCTTGAGCAATAGAATCAAGGCCCGCAACGGCTCGATAGACAACGGGAAAGTCTACGTCGACACCTGCCTCTATAAGCTGTGTACTGATAACACGGGTTGGCAATCCTTCTTTGAGGCGATCTCTAATCTCAGCGATCTTGGCGGAGCGGTGCGCACCGCACATTAGGGCTGAAAGATGGAATGTCCCTTTCGGCATCATCTGCCATAATGCCCGGCAATCATCACGGCGGTTTACTACGCACAGAACCGATTCGATCTCGCTTAGCTCTGATGCGAGGTTCTCCCAACTTTTGGATTGAAGCATGTTGTCTGGAACCGTTACCTCAACCCTTTTGAGATTGCGATAGAGCTCGCCAGGGTCTTCCATGACCTCTTTCATTTCCTTGAGTCCATCAAAACCGAACTCCGGGTGTGGGCCAAACGCCGGTTGCGTGGCCGTACAGAGAAGAAAGGTGGCATTGTATGTCTTTTGCAGTTCGGTGATTGAGTGAAGGATAGGCTTAAGGAAATCAGGTGGTAAAAGTTGAACTTCATCAAGGACAATGACGGCGTTGACGATGTTGTGAAGTTTTCGGCACCGGCTTGAACGATTTGCAAAGAGTGATTCAAAGAATTGCACTGAAGTGGTGACCACAATAGGTGCATCCCAATTCTCGCAGGCAAGTCGCAGCTTTACCGCTCTCGTCATCTTCATCGCTGCTGTCAAAATTGGAATGGTGTTCTATTACGGAGTTGCCGAATATTTGTCGGAACTGGTCCGCTGTCTGTTCGATGATACTGGTGTAGGGAATGACGTAGATTACTCTGCTCTTCCGGTTGAAAACCGCGTGGCGAAGGGCAAATGCCATTGAAGAAAGGGTTTTGCCGCCTCCAGTGGGCACGGTGAGGGTATAGATGCCCGGGGCTTTTTCCGCCATTACTTTACAACGGGTCAGCACCTGAGAGCGAATCCGGTTCACGGTGGTATCCTCTGCTCCAGCGGTTTTCTCCCCCATGAACTTCTCGAATGAGCGGTAATAGCTCAGGGAGTGCCGGATATCCTCCTCGGAGGAGGCTCTTGTTGGAAGTCATGAATGCTTCCGTGTCCAGGAAATCGCTGTCTACGAGGCATGAGAAGAGCATCCTTATCCAGAGTGCGGGATCGGTTCCTTGTCTGGGGCGGTCTTTCGGAAGGGACGAGAAAATAATTTCTTGGGAAATAGTGTTTTTAATTGATTCGAATAAGATGATTATCTTTCAGGCGTATGGAGAGTGCGGCGTTGCCTGTTTTATCACCTCTCCCAATCGGGCAGACCCGCATGATGACCAGCTATAAGATAAGACAGAATTCGTCCTGCCAGTTTGAACCTCTCCATGGCAAGGACGGCGCCTGCTGTGGAGTGATTGACTCTGCCACTCCTTTTCTCCCCTTTCTCATCAAATCCATTTTCTGCAAGGAGCATATTCTGGAACTCAGAAGCGAATTTCCCCAAATCATGCCATAACCCCGCCAGATAGCCCCACTCCCCCGCCCCAAAACCTTCAGCAAATCCCCGGGCCAGTTCGGCCACGTTTTTTAAATGCTCCTCCAACGGCTGCCATTCGGAAGGGGGCCTGCCGGGCAGGCTGTGGGCATAGTATTTTTTCATCTCATCCTCGACAGAATCCGGTTTACCAAATCGATATCAAAAGCCTTGGGATCGAACTCCCCGAGCCACTCCTTCAACCCGTCGTGTTCCGGATGACGCGGATTCTTGGCGGCTTTCAACGTCTCGTAGTAGCCGTATATGCCGCCGACATCCTCGGGAGGGCCGGCATTTTCACCCCCTATGCAGACCGGTTTTCCGGAGAACCGTTCATCCGCTTCCAGAATCTTTTCGATGATGATCTCATGATGCCAGTCATCACCAAAATCATAGATGTAGAGGAACTTCAGACCTTGCTTGGCGGCTACCTCATAAAGACGAAATCGTTTTTCATCCTGGGACGGCACCAGGTCATCCGGCAAAGGCATAGTGTAATGCACCCCGGCAACAACAAATTCATGGAGATGATCATCCTCCCAGCCGATGAGTTCCTGAATGATGTTGTGAAGCTTGGCCAGATGGGTATTGCCCGAGACAAGGATGCGCCTCCAAATCTCCGGCTTACTGCCGGTGATGGATATCTTTAGCTGGTAAACCCCGCCCTGGTTTTCATCTTTTTTTACCTTTGGTCTTGCTTTTGGAACAGCTTCCTTCCATTTACCCTTTACCACCTTTCCCATTGCGTCCATTCCTCCTTTCAACATGTCGAATCCACAAAATGTCAAATTTCAAATGTCGATTTTCGAATATTTCTGAACCTCCCAATCTTTACTCTTCGACAATCGCAAATCGTCATTCGTCATTTTATCCCCCCTTCCTGCCATACCTCGCCTGTTTTTCCTTCAAGTTAAATCCGATTTTTTGTTTGGGCTTCATTGGCGGAGCCATTAAAGCCCGAAGGGCATCAAAGACGATCTAAACTGACCCTCGTATTTTTTTCCAACTCATCCAGCCGCCGGGTTAAATCTTTATCGGTGGCGATCATCTCCCGGAGTTTGACCAAGGCCCTTATTATTTGAATATTTACCTCTATGGGTCAATCACTGCGTCCAGATTATAGCAGGCTTTGGGCCCGGCACCACTTTCCGAAGATGGGATCGGTCAGCCGGTAAACGCCTTCGTCATCCTGTTCGATGAGGTCTTTTCCCTGCAGAGATTTTATGCTTTTTTGCAGACCGCCCGGTGACAGATCGTGTTTTTTCAGATATTCCATGGCATAGGGTTTGACTACCGGCTCTTTAGCCAGGGCCATGGCCACTTTTTTTTCTCCCATTAAAAGGCTGGCGAAAACTCCCTGGAGGTCGAGGTTTTCCATCTCCAGAAGCTCCTCTTGGGCCTCCTTGACTAATTCAGGGGTGACTTCCTTTTGCGTCCTGTCCCAGAGCAAGTGAGAAAGCTTTCGGACATAATAGGTATTTCCCTCTACGTGGTCGTATAGATTCTCGGCCAGGGGCAAGGGACAAATTTTCTTCGTCTGGGAGAACAGCTTCACAATGAAACCCGACAGCTCCTTTCGGGAGATTTTCTCTATGGGGTAATTGAGGGCCAGTTTAAAAAAGGGCCGATTCCGATCGTTGAACATGGACTTCAGAATCCGCCTTCGGCTCCCCACAAAAAAAAACCCCATATCCGTAATCGACTGAACCTGCTCCCTGAGGATCCCCTCCAGTTGTTTGCTTTCTTTCAACTCCGTTATTTCTTGGAATTCATCCAGGACGATCATGCCCCTGGTCTTTTTCGAGTGGAGATGCTTTAGCAGACCCTGGAAAATGTCCTCAATCAGGTAAGGAAAAGCCGTGGTCTGATCATACTTGGCGGAAATGGAAACACCGTCCGGTCTTAGTTCGATCGACGGGGTGATCCGTTTGAACAATTTCATCGTCTTCTGCAGAACGGTTCCCTCGGCAACGTTTTTACCCAGGGAGGCGATTATGGCTGAGAGGATTTTTTGAATCAGATCTTCCCTGGTGATGATCGAGAAACAATCCACATAGACCGTCACGTATCCTCGGGCTGAGGCCTCGGCCATCACTTGTTTGACAAGAGAGGTCTTTCCGTAACGCCTTGGTGAAAAGACCACCACATGGGTACAATTCAGCGCATGCCGGGTCAGGTCTTTAATCTCCTTCTCCCGGTTGCAAAAGGCCTGGGCCGATGAGATAACGCCGAGCGAAAAGGGATTTAAGGAGTTATTTTTATTCATGTCTTACATCCTCTCTCGAAGAATTATTCTAAGAGGATAATTCTAACAGAATAATTAAACAGATCAAGCGTATTTTTTCAAGGCCCTCCCCAATTCCTGTTTGACCCCCTCCCGCAAGGTTTTCGGCGCGACCACCTCCACATGGGGCAGCCAGCGAAAAATCCAGGGGGTGATCCCTTCCAGGCCGTTGACCCTGAACCGCAGTTCCAGTCGGCCGTCCTTAAGCTCTCGTTGCCTTTGGCTCTCGTGCCATTTTTTTCTTTGAAGATAAGGGCGGCATTCCGCATCGAATCTCAGGACGATCTCCACCGGCTCACCGTCCACCACGGTTCCAAAGGCCCCCGACAGTTCTTCCTCCGGGGCAATATTCCGGGGTATGAAATGTTCTTCCAAGACCTTTAAGGCCATGATCCGGTCGAGGGCAAAGGTCCGGACTTCTTCCCGGAGATGACAATATCCCCGAAAGTACCAAAAATCCTCCTCAAAAAAGAGATAGTAGGGGTCCACCTTGCGCTTGGTCTTTTGATCGGAATGAAGGGGCCGGTAGGTCATCTTGAGCTTCTGAAAATTCATGATGGCCTGATGAATAAGGCCGATATGGGCGGCCACCTCCTCCGGCAGCTTTCCTTTGGAGAGGATGATGTGCCTGGGAATATTTGTCTTCTTGATCGAGAGCTTCTCCTCGATGCGCTTCAGGCTCTCTTCCCAGCCGCTTCCCATGCCGGCCATCATTTTTTTGGAAATACCCAGGGCCAAGGTTTCTTCCACGGACAAGATCCGGCCTTTTCAAACTGTAGCCTTCCATAAACGTATAACCTCCTTGCTCTTTATCAAAGACGACCGGAAACCCGGCCACCTGGATGGTGTTCAGGTAACGAAAGACCGTCCTTTCACTGATTCCCAGGTCTTCCCTTAAGGAATCGACCGTTACCTTTTCCCGGCCGTCTAATTTATTCAGGATCATCATCAGGGAATCGAATTTATAGGACATGATTGACTCCTTATGTAATTTTAAAGATATCCTATCAGACTGCCATCATCATGTCAGTCAGTTTAAATAAAAAAAGGAAGAAAAATATTTTTTCACCGCCCACTCGTCCGCTTGGGCGGACTCGTTCGAGACGTGGAGGACACAGCGTCAAGGCTTTTCATTTGCCTGTGAGAGGCAGGCAAATGAATAAAGCTCTTTTTGCTTTCCGCTTTCCTCAGCGGAAAGCAAAAAATATGTTCCTTTGCGTCCCCTGCGGCTCTGCGGTGAAAGCAATCTTTTATCTGTTCCTCTCGCTATCTCCCCGCCTCGGAGGAGGAAGTGCCTTTGGAGAAGGAACCCTCGATCGATATCGACAGAGGTCGCGGGACTGAACTGTTGGTTGACGATGGGGAGATGGTCCTTGGGGTGAGCGGGGCAAGCTCGAGAAAAACTCTGAGACCAGGTAAAGCGGCCAAGGGGGGAGAGGCCCTTCGGTCTGAGCGAACTTTCGCTGATGATCAGGAAGATACTGGGTGGGGCATAAACCGTCACCCCGGCAGACCTGACCAAAGCCTGCCCCGGACTTGATCCGGAGTCCGGGGCAGGCCTATCAAGTCCGGCATGACGGTCCTTGCCATGAGTCTATAGGTAAATTTTCGATCGCCTTATCCCTGATCGCTCCACTTCCCGTATTTTTCCCTTAGGATCCGGTGCAGGATCTTGCCGGTTCCGGTTCGGGGCATTTCGGCATCGCTGATAAAATCCATGGTCTTGGGCTTTTTGTACCCGGCTATTTTATCCTTGCAGAAATCCAGGATCTCCTTGGCCAATTCCGGAGACCCTTGATAGCCTTCATGAAGGATGACGATGGCCTTGATGGCCTCCCCCCATTTCTTATCCGGTATGCCGATGACGGCCACATCCTTCACCGCCGGATGAGCTGCCGACCACATTTTCCACTTCCGAGGGATAGACATTCTCACCGCCGGTGATGATCATATTGGCCTTACGATCCACCAGGGTATAATAGCCGTCTTCATCGCGGCGGACCATATCGCCGGCCGAAGACCAGCCGTTGTCAAAGGCCTCTTTGGTCTTTTCCGGCTCCTTCCAGTATTCGGTGAAGAGCATGGGGGTCCGGTAGAAAAGCTCTCCCACCTGTCCGTCGGGCACCGGTTTCCGATCTTCATCCAAAATGCGGATCCGGTCGGTCCCGAAGATTTCCCGGCCGATGGAACCTAATTTTTTGAATTGATCCTCAGGCCGGAGCAGGGTCACCAGACCGCCTTCGGTGGAGCCATAGGCCTCCCACAGCTCGGCATTCTTGAAGTAATCCATGATGGCCAGTTTCAACTCCTTGCGGGCCGGGGCCGAAGAAATCAGAAGCTGCCGGATGGAAGAGACATCGACATCCTTCTTAACCTCCTCGGGCAGGGCCAGGATCATGATGTAGTGGGTGGGCACCAGGGAGGTGAAGGTGATCTTGTACTTGGCGATGGTCCGCAGGAGGTCTTCCGGCATCAAAGGAGACCATGTTATAGACAAAGACCGGGGCCGTGAGCAGGGTATAGGGGAAAGAGTAAAAGATGGAGTTGACATGACACATGGGCATGACCAGCATCACCTTGTCGGTGGTCCGGGCCCCTATGTTGATATCGTTTAGATAATACTGGGCCAGGTAGCTCTCGTGGGAGCGGACCACTCCCTTGGGACGGCCGGTGGTCCCGGAGGTGTACATAAAGGTCCAGGGATCGGCCGCATCGACCAGATAATCCGGCTCTTCCGGAGAGGATTGGGCCAGCCATTCTTCATAGCCCACATACCCATCCGGCACAGGACCGTCCCCCAGGAAAATATAGGCGTTTTTGGGGATCGGCAATTTGTCCTTGATCCCATTGATCAGGTCGACAAAGGGTTCTTCGACGATCAGTCCTTTGCATTCCGAATGATTGACGATAAACTCGATGTCCGGTCCGGCCAGCCTGAACATCAGGGGAACGACGATCTGGCCGCCTTTGGCCGCCCCGGCATAAATATCCATCCATTCCCCCCGGTTGTAGGCCAAAACGCCAAAGCGGTCTTTATACTGGACCCCGAGTTTTCTAAGACCGTTGGCCAACCGGCAGGAGCGGTCGTTCCATTGTTTAAAGGTAAACTCCTTGGATTTATCCTGCCATCCGAGCTTGTCCGGAAAGTTGATGGCATTCATCTTCAGTACCGTTCCCATGTGCATCCATTTACTTTTGGTCATGGTCATCTCCTCCTTTTTCAATTGAAAAAATGATATCTGATTAACTTCTGAAAATCTTTTTCACCGAGGTAAACTTAAAATTCATTTTTAATGCGAAAATAGATTCTTACATGCACCCCCACCTCTGTCCTCCCCCGTCAAGGGGGAGTGAAGTAAATCCCTCTCCCCTGGCGGGAGAGGGCGGGGTGAGGGGGAACCAATTATTTTCATTCTTCGTCGACGCCCGCATCTGGCGGGCATGAGAGTTTAACACTTAAAGGATTACGAAAAAATTTCCCTGGCAAACAGGGCCGCCCCGATGGCCCCGGTAAGCTGGGGATATTTCGGCACCCAAACCGGCCGATGGATAACCTCTTCCAACATGACCTTCAGATAAGGATTAAAGGCCACCACCCCTCCGGTCATGACGACCTGTTCACTTAAAAGATCCATTTCCATAACCCGCTTGATGACCGATAAAAACAACCCCTTGACGATATCGGCCACCTTTTTCCCCTGGCGGATTTTCTCTAAGACCTCGGTCGCGGTGAAGACCGTGCAAAAACTCCCCAGCTCAACCACCTCTTGAGATTGCCGGGCCAGATCATTCATGTCCTCCAAAGGGATATTCAGCCGCAGGGCCATCTCTTCCAAAAAGGCACCGGTCCCGGCCGCACATTTCCGGTTCATTTTAAAATTGATCCGCCGGCCTTTTTCATCCAATTGAATGACCTTGTTGTCCTGGCCTCCGATATCGATGATGGTGATGGCCTCGGGGAAATAAAAATAACACCCCCGGGCATGGCAACTGATCTCGGTCTTGTCCCCGTTGCTGTAGCGGACATTTTTCCGCCCATAGCCGGTGGATATGGTTTTTATCTCTTTTGAGTCTATGGTCACCCCGGCCATGGTTTGCGCTTGTTTCAGACCGGTCTCGGCCACGTCGGCAAAGTCGGTCCCCGACCGTTGAACCGACCAGCCCAAAAACTTTTTTTCCCGGTCCATGAGCACCACCTTGGTGGTGGATGAACCGACATCGACACCGACAAAAATCATATTCTTTAGGCATAGAGGCACGAGGCGTGAGGCGTAAGAGTAAAGAACCATTTTTGCAGGTTTCTTTGCCCTCAAGCCTTATTGCCTCGTGACCTTATACCTTTCTTTTCCTTTCTTCCAACTGTTCGATAAAGGCCTCGATCTGTGTCTTGGCCTGTTCTTCCGAATAGCAGCGCAAATCACACAGGTCGCCCTGAATGGTCAGGGTGGCAATCCCCAACTTTTTTGCCAGCCTCTCCGGCATGCCGTAGCGATTATTGGAGTTGTTGGGACAGGTCTTGGCATCGTGAAAGAGGATCCCGTCGAACTTAAACAGACGATGACAGCTTTCGATATAACTTTCCTTATAGGCCTCGTCCCTGACGATAAACAGTTCGGTATAGGCCCGGCCCATGCTTTCAAAAGGGTCGTCGGGGTCGAGTTGGTCGTAGATCCAGCTATTGCAATAGGTGGAGGCCACCACGCAGGTTTGCAAAGAGGAAAAAAGCTCGGATAAGGACCGGAGTTTCCCCCAGATGGGCATGCCCTCCCAGTAGAGACGATGCCTCTCCCCATCCACGGCCGCCACCCCGTCTTCAATCCGTTGCTTTAATTCCGGAAGCAAGGTTTGATAATAATCCACCGCCTCCTGGGTGCCTCGGGCCACCACGGCCGGGGCCATGTGAATGGTGGCGTCAAAAAAGGTCCAGGGAGAAGGAAGGGCCGCAGCGGTTTCCAGGGTAGCCCGCCAGAGCCGGGAACAATCCCTGGATAAGCGGACCGCTTCTTTAAAACGATCCGGATCAAACTTTTGCCCGCTGACTTCTTCCAGGGTGGGTATCAGTCCTTTGATTTGCTCGGCGATGTCCTGAATTTCATAGCGGGTGATGGTCCCGATATTTCGATAGGAATGAACTCCGATAAAAGGCACCTTCATTTCCCGGGCGTACCAGGCGAACCAGTCCTTCACATCACGGCATTGATTGGTGTTGAAGACCAGGACATCCGGCTTGGGAACGGACTCAATCCCATAAGCCTTTTGCAGGGGGGTGGTCTTCTTGAGATAGGACCCGATATCGCAGGTCAGATAAGAACAGATATCCGGCGAATAGCCCAGGGCATTGGTCGAGGGGATAAAATCCGTGGCCATTCGGGTGGCCCCGAGCATGGCCCCGTGATTTTCCGGGAAATAAACCAGAAAGCCCATGCCCCGCAGCAAGCTCGGCCGGACCGACACTGGTGCACCAGGCGATCTTGGGGTTTCCCTCTTTGGCGGCCCGGTCCATTTCCAGAAAATGATCGGCCATGATTTTCTTTAATAATTTGGAAGATTGAAATTCTTTCACCTTAAACTCCTTTAAAAAAAATAGGGTTCGAGGATTCCGGGATTCGAGGGTTCAAGGTTTTTTTTCAACGCCTTTCACTTGAATCCTTGACCCCTGGACTCCTTGAATCCTGGTTTATGCCCAAAGTCCAAGACCCCCTCCTCTATCAGGCTAAGGCCGAGGCAACCACCTCGGTAATATCCTTGACCTTGATTTTCCCCTTCTTCTCTTTCCGCAGGCGGGCGGCCCCCTGGGTCAGGTTGCTCTTGCAGGAAGGACAGGCGGAAACGATGACCTCCGCCCCGACTTCCAGGGCCTGAAGGACCCGGTTGTAGGCGATGTCCTGGCTGAGCTGGTTGTCAAAGCCTTTGACCCCGCCCCCGCTGCCGCAGCACTTGGCCAGGAGACGGTTCATCTTAAATTCATTCAATTGCACACCGGGGATCTGTTTTAAAATATTCCGGGGCTCTTCAAAGACCTGCATGTGACGCCCCAGGTCGCAAGGGTCATGATAGGCCACGGTCATGGGGCTGCCTTCCTTCAAGGGGAGCTTCCCCTGGCTCATCAGTTCATTCAGATAGGTGACCACATGATGGACCTTGATATCGCCTGCCCCTCCATAAGCGGGATACAGCTTGGACAGGGTCCGGAAACAGCCCGGACAACTGGTGACGATCTCCTTGACCCCCAGGTCGGCAAATTTTTTAGTATTGGCCAGGACACAGGTCCGAAAATCCTCTTCGGCCCCCACTAAGTAACTCAAATAGCCGCAGCAGTCTTCTTCCTGGCCCAGGGCCGTATAGGAGATACCGGCCTTATCCAGGATGGTCATCAAATTGGGGATCATGTTGACATCCTGATAGGAGCCCACACAACCGCCGAAGACCAGGACCTCGGCGCCTTTTTGGGCCGGTTTAAAGCCGGCAGGAAAGACGTCGGTCCGTTTCTCCCTGGGCTCGCCGAAGGGATTGCCGTACTGGGCGATGCTCTTGCCGCTGCTTTGAAAGACCGGGGGAAGAAAACCGCTTTCCGCCAGCCGTTTACGGGCCGCCTGGACCACATCGGAGACCTCCACCTGGGACGGACAGGTGTATTTGCAGTTGAGACAGGTGGTGCATTGATAAAGGCGCTCGGCCATTTCCGCCGAAGGCTGCAAGCGGCCGCTCATCAGGTCAAAGGCCAGAACGACCCGGCCCCGGGCATTCATGGTCTCCAGCCCGGTCTGGGCATAGGTCGGACAGCCGGCCCGGCAGAACCCGCACTGGATGCAGGCAAAAATCTCGTTATCGATCTTCTCGCCGAAGCTTCGCACCCCTTCGGGGTGTTCGACCAATTGGGCATAGGCAAAGTTACCCAGGATGTCCTGGACACTGTCTTTAAAACCCATCTTGCCGGGATTCAGGATATTGTCCGGGTCCAGGGCCTTTTTGATCCGTTCCATCACCTCAAGGCTTTCTCCCAACTCCTCCCTGATAAAAGGGGATTTAGCCATCCCCAGCCCGTGTTCGGCCGTCAGGGTGCCCTTGAATTTCAGGGTCAGGTCGATAAAATCCCGGGCGATATTTCGCAAGGTCTCCCACTCCTCCTGGCGGCGCACATTCATCAAATTGATGGCATGGAGGTTGCCGTCGCCGATATGGCCGAAGGTGGCGATAGGGACATTATATTTCTCCCCGATTTTCTGAATCTCCTTGATGGTGGCCGGGATCTGGCTGATGGGCACGCCGAAGTCCTCCACCACCGGGATCTGACGGTACCCCGGCTTGACCCGGGAGAGGGCCGGGACCAGCCTCTGCCGGGCCGACCACATGGCCAGACGTTTGTCGGGATCATCCGACCATTCATTGCCCAGCCCGCCCAGGTCCTGACAGACCGCATCTATTTGCCGGATATAATCCTGAACAGCCGCTTTGTGGCCGTCGATCTCGATAAAGAGGAGACACTTGACTTCCGGGGGGATTTCCAGATTCATGGCATTTTTGACCACGCCGATGGACACCTCGTCCAAGATCTCACAGGACGACAACTGGATGCCGGAGGTCAGGATCTTTTCCACGGCCTTTCCGGCCGATTCGATGGAAGGGAAGGAGGCCTTGGCAAAGGCGGTATAGGCCGGCTTGGGCAGGATCTTCAAGGTGGCTGCGGTGATGATCCCCAGGGTCCCTTCGGAAGTACTGAAAAGACGGGTCAGGTCGTAACCGGCCGAACTTTTAGGGGCCAGGGTCCCGGTATGAATCATCCGGCCGTCGGCCATGACCACCTCCAGACCTTTGACATAATCCCGGGTGGTCCCGTATTTGACGGCCCGAACCCCGCTGGCATTGCAGGCGATCATCCCCCCGACCGTACAGATCGGGGCGCTGCCCGGATCAGGCGGGAAAAAGTGGCTGGGCTCTAATTGGGCATTCAAAGCATTGCAGACGATCCCCGGCTCGACGACGACATAGCCGTCATTACGGTTGATCTCTATGACCCGGTTCATCCGGGAGAGGTCTAAGAGAATTCCCCCCTTGGCCGGCAAAACGGCCCCGGTCACGCTGGTCCCCGCCCCCCGGGGGACGACCGGTATTTTATGGGCCGCAGCCACCTTGACCACCCGGCTCACCTCATCGGCGGTCCGGACAAAGACAATCACCTCCGGTATCCCTTGATGAACCGACATGTCCCTGGAAAAACCGATACAATCAATTTTTCCGGTATGGACATTTTTCTCACCGACAATGGCCTTTAATTCTTCGATATACCCCATGGCAAAACTCCCTTCTTAAAAGGTTCAAGGTGTAAGGTTTAAGGTCCGAGGTCAAGAAAAAGCGAACCTTTTTGGGGCTTTTCCCGTATACCTTGTACCTTAGACCTTGCACCTGACTTTACTTGTTCATTAAATCCTTAACCCTGGCTATCTCGGCCTCAATAAAAGGTTTCAAATCCGAGGCCGACATCAGGTTTTGTTTTTCGGCCTCCAGATTCTCCGGAGCGATTTTACAGATCCAGCCTTTATCATAAGGGGAAGAATTGATCAGTTCCGGTTCATCCTCCAGGGCCTCGTTGACTGCCGTCACCTCTCCGGAGAAAACGGCATAGATCCTTCCCACCCATTTCCCGGACTCGATGGAACCAAAGGGTTTGCCCTGGATGACCTTCTGACCCTCTTCCGGGATTTCCACATAACCGATATCGCCGGCCAGTTTCTGGGCGAAATCGGTAGTGCCCATGACCACGGTATCCCCTTCAATCCGGGCCCAGAAATGATTTTTATCATACCATAAATCATCGGGGAAAACGTAACCTTCCATTTCCATAATCAGACCTCCTTTTCAAACTGTTTTAGAAATTCTTTATCCTTGATGCGATTCAACTTAAACCCCAATTCTTCCGGTGCCGCCCCTAAGGCCAACCCCAAAAGCTGCGGATAATAAAGGACCGGCACTTTCAGCTTTTGTTCCAATTTCTTCTCGACCTTTTTTTGCTGGCCTTCGAACATGACATTGCAAAAGGGGCAGATCAGGACCAGGCCCGTGGCTCCCAGTTGGTTCACCTCGGCCAGTTTTTGCCCGGCCAAAGTATTGGCCAGGTCTTCTTTGACCCCCAGCACACTTCCACCGCAACAGTTAAGCAAGGTGTCGTAGATCAAGGCCCTGGCCCCGGTGATTTCGATCAATTCACTCAGCGACTTGGGGGTTTCCACCGGGTCTATTCCGCCGGCCGTTTCCGCCGGTTTGAAATAATGGCAGCCGTAATGGGGCGCGAAGGTAAAGCCGGTCAGGGAGCGGACGATCATTTCCCTTATCTTTTCGATCCCCACTTCTTCGTAAAGGATGCGGATAAAATGCTTGACTTCGCCGGTCCCTTGATATTCCAGGCCGATGACCTTCAAACGATCATTGACCTGCTTTTTTAATGCTTCATTATGCTGAAGCAGGTGATTGGCCTCGCTCAAAGAACCTCCGCAGGCACTGCATAAAGTACAGACCGGCAAACCGGCTTTTTCAGCCAGGGCCAGATTGCGGGCGGCGATCACCAGGGAATCTAAAAAATTGATGGATTTCAGGGGAAAGCCGCAGCATTGAAAATCATCCAGATCCACCAACTCCAACCCCACTTTTCGGGCCACAAAGCGGGCGGAAAGCTCGTAATTCAAGTTCCGGACCGGGACCGTACAGCCTAAAAAAAATGCATATTTCATTGCTATGTTGGAAATCCTTGTTTTTGTAGCACAGCTTGCTCTTGTAGCACAGCCGCCCCCGGCTGTGATCCTTTATCCGGTCGTGACATTCCTACCTTCCATCCAATCTCTCCACAACCAGGCATAATCATCCACTGCTTTTACCAGACCCTTCCTCACCGGATTTTGACAGATGTACTCCACCTTATTCTCTGCCTTTTCATCTGAGCGTAGGATGTGATCAAAAGATTCATCTTGCCAGACAGGCCCCCGTCGATTGAGAAATTTATTGATGCCGTGGGCCGAAGCCCCTTTAATACCGCTCATAATCTCGGATAAACCGAAAGGGTTTCCTGGGGCATCCTTCAAAGGTGCAAAAATCATATGCACATGGTCCGGCATAACTACCATACCAAAAATATGTATTTTGATTCCGTGATCATGCAGGCAGTGTTTAATTACAAGCCCCCTTACCGATTCAGGCAGGTGCCAGCGTTTATGGGTCGCGAAGGTAACAAAATAAATTTTATCTTCTGCCTGCAAATGGGGCAAGTTACGTCGATGAAATCCTTTGGTTGGTTTAGCCAAGGAGGGAGAAGACACAGCCGAGGGCGGCTGTGCTACATACCCCTGAGTTACCTTTTTATTTTTATGATTCTCGGACGACATCAACTTAAGCCTGTTCGATTTTTTCTATCATTCCAAAACAATAAGATCGGTTATTGCCTTATGTAGCACAGCCGCCCCCGGCTGTGAAATTCTTATAAAACCGTCACTCCTTACGATTATAACCCTAAAAGTTTCTTATAGTCTTCCGGATTCCCTTTTATGGTTGGCAAGCCCAGTTCCTGACGTTTTTCATTCTCGAAATCTCCCACCTCATACAGTCGCCCTTGCTGTTCAAGCAGATTCCGGGCCGCCCCCATGCCCGCCGGGGCCAGGCCCTGGCGGACGGCCATATTACGCAGGGCAAAGATGACCTCGGTGAAATTCACCTGCTGGGGGCAGCTTTCCTGACAGGTATAACAGGTCGAACAATGCCAGAGGAATTCCTCTTTGAGCAATTCTTTTTCCAGGCCCAGCAGGATCATGCGGATGATCTTCCTCGGGTTATATTCGGGCTCGATCTTTTCAATCGGGCAGCGGGCCGAGCAGACCCCGCAGGAAAAGCACTTTTTGATGTGCTCCCCCCAATTCCCGGGCGACCCGGTGTTTGAATTCAGGGTCCAATTTTTTTAAGTCGATGCGGTCCATTATCAGATAAATTTCTTGTAGGGGCGGGTTTAAAACCCGCCCTGCTGCCGTGCAACGGTCTCAAAAATATCAAAGTCCTCACCGATTCGCTCCTGGTTTTCACGATCAAGCTGCCAAGAAAGCGGATTATGGATAATGTATTCCTGATTTTATTATGTGATTTTTCATCTCTGATCACATGTTCATAATAACCACGCTGCCAAATCGGTCTATTGGGTGTTTTAAAAATAGGTTTATGTTACGGGAAGAAAATGTTTTTAAGGCCCGTACTATTTCCGGCAATCCATTGGTTTTGGGCCTTGTAGGGGCGGGTTTAAAACCCGCCCCTACGGGTCCACAAAGAACAACAATTCCATGAATATGATTCGGCATAATCACGAATTGATCTAATTGATATCAGAATAATGATTAGGCAAGTACATACCATTTAACTAGACCCGGTTTCATTTAACTCTATTTCTTCGTTAACTACTTGTCCAAAAAGATGCTCCCGTTGATAGGAACAAAGGGTTACAAAATAGGCTCCACGGCTACTATAGTCGTAGTTTTTAAGACGAAGTGCCGGCGAAATCTTTTTTCAGGTGAGGATTCATTTAATCGTCTCAAAAATCATCAACCACTTCTTTCAAATACCAAACCATGTTGCTTGATAAATTCTTAAAACGGATTCGTTCCGGATTGAGCCCGGCCTCTTCAACATAATGTTGGGCCTCCCGAATACGCTCCCGGGCGTAGGTATTTCCATGCAGGGACTGGCAGTTTTCTTCCGGGCAGGCCAGGACCAGCACCCCGTCGGCCCCCAGGGCCAAGGCCTTAAGCACATAGTCGGGATCCAACTTTCCGGCACAGGGAAGGGCTATGAATTCCACTTCGCCTTGGACCTTGTACCCTGTGCCTTGCGCCTCTTCCCAGGCCACCCCGGCTGATCGCTGACAGCCGAAGATGACCAGCTTGGGCCGGCCGGATTCACCTTGGCCCCATCTTTCCGGCAAGGCGGCTAATTTCAATTCAACCTCTTCATCCGAATAACCGCTAATCTGAATGGCATCCATCGGACATTCACTGGCGCAGATCCCGCAGCGCTGGCAGGCAAAGGGATGGATAAAGACCCGGTGGGTAAAACCTATGGCCTGGTGGGGACAATAGCGGAGACAGGTCAGACAGAGCGTGCAAAGCCCCTTATCCACCGTTACCTCCCGGTTCATCCGGTCTGAAATCCTTCCTTCAAAAAAATGATGGACCGACAAAGCCGTGGCCCTGGCTTCCTCGACACAAGCTCCGGGAGAGCATCGGGCCTTTGCCCGAACCGGCAATAAATATTCCCGCACGCTCCGTGGCCTGGGGGAGGAGATGGACATTGGCCGGTTGCAGGAAGCCGCTTTCATCCATTCCGATTTGAGCGGAAAGCGCCGCTTCCTGAATTTCTTCGGGCAAGGACTGAGGGGAATCGATCACCAGGAGATCGGGGGTCAATTGAAAGGGCTGTCCCAGAACGGCATCGATAAATTCCAAAGAAAGAAGATCGTTTGAACGGATGATTTCCGGACCTTTATGATCGAACTTAAAGAAGAGGACCCCTTCATCCCGGCAGGCCTGATAAAGCCTCTCCATCCCTTCTTCGGCCACCTTGACATTGGGGCAAAAAATAAAGACCTGGGCTTGATATTCCTGTCGGATTTTAAGGGCCAGAGACAGGGTCCGGGCCATATCGGCCACGTTTCCTTCGCCATTGAAACCGGTCAGAAAAGCCACATAAGAGGCGGGAGTGAAAGCCGCCGGCCGGCCCTCTCCCTTGGCAGGGGATTGGCCTGAGGAAGAAAAGAGGGCGAATAAATCTTTAAGCCCCATCACTTGCCCGGAGGCGGTCAAAGGGACGTCTTTAAGATCGGCTCCCGAAATCAATTCAGGGGCAAAAACAATAGCCCCGGCTGCCTCTGCCCATTCTTTTTGATCTGATTTAAAATGCGACCAGGAAATCCCCGGCAAAACCTTCGATCCGCAGCAATCGGGTTTGCCCATCCGAAGGCACCGACGACACTTCATAGCCTAACGAAATCAGCTGTGAGGCCGTTTCCCTGGCCGACAAACCACTCCCCCAAATCAGCACCCTGGGTATTTTTCTGAATTCTTCCTGGGGAATCATGATGCCGGCCTCGTTTTCAAATAAGCCGCAACTTCTTCAGCCGCCCGATAGGCCTGAGAAATGCTTCCTTCGATACTTCTTGGTCCTTGAACGGTGCCGGCCAAAAAAATCCCTTCCAATCGGTCTGAAGTCCCCTCCCCTTCGCTCAAAAAACCATCGGGACCCAGGGAAAGGCCCAATCGTCGGGCTAAAAATGAATTGTCCGGCCCGGGCATAATACCCACGGAAAGCACGGCTAAGTCAAAGGCCTCTTTTTGGCTGCCGGCCCCGGTCTCCTTCTGGAAGGTTAACAGGACCTGGTCCTCCTTCCCCTTTTGTATCTCGCCCGGAATGGAACGGATAAAAGACAACCTGTTTCGGCTCTGTTCCATAAACAAGGGAAAGTCCTTGCCAAAGGTCTGGATGTCCATGTAAAAAACGGTGATTTCCATCTCCGGATTTTTATGCTTGATGAGGTTGGCCATTCGCAGGGCATAACCGCAACAGACCTGAGAGCAAAAAGGATGCTTCAAATGAAGGTCTCTGCTGCCGACACATTGAATAAAGGCGATGGACTTGGGAAGGGTCTGATCGGACGGCCTGAGGATGGTCCCGGTTTCTTTGAGCTGTCTTTCCAGATCCAAACCGGTCAGGACATTAGGCAGGGTTTTATATCGGTACTGGGGTTTGTCTTCAGCCCTGAAGGGGGTAAAACCGGTTGCCAGGAGAAGGGCGGCGGCCCTTCCCTCGCCGCCCCCCCCAGGGCGGCTATAGGTATAAAGAAATTCTTTGGCTTCCATTTTTATGTCGGTCAACTCGGTTTGCAAATGAATCTCAACGGCAGGGTCCTGGGCTAAGGCGGTCAGTGAATCATTCAAAAGACAGGCCCCGCATTGCTGACAGGCATCCGTGGCCTTACAGCAAAAATTGCGGACCATCCCGCCCAAGGCCTCTGATTTTTCGATCAGGACCACCGGAATATGTCAAACGGCCAAGGGCCAGGGCGGCGGTAATGCCGGCGATGCCGCCGCCAAGGATCAGTACTTTTTGATTTGTTGCCTTCACTTTTATAGCACAGTACTTTCCGCTTTTTTTGTGCGAAACCAACGTTCAAGGATTCGAGGACTAAAGGTTTTACTTTCCATGCCTTTCACTTGAATCCTTGACTCCTCGACCCCTTGAATCCACGATCTTAAATCAGTTGCCCGATCTTTTCTTCTTCCCCTTGCAACATCAAATGGACCCCTCGAAAACGGCCGTCTTTTTTTATGGCCTCAATCAGCTTGGCCGTATGTTCCATCATCTTCGGTCGGATTTCGCCGGGCTTCAAGGATTGCCAGTTTTCCCAAAGCCCTCCCGGTATGTTTAACCCCGGGAATTTCCCGGGGCCGTAATCCCGGATCTGTTCTTCTTTTAATAAACAGACCGAGGCCAACAAAGGGGATTTCAGTTCAAGGGTTTGTTTGAAAAATTCTTCCACACCGGCCAATTCAAAAATCGGCTGACTCATAAAAAAATGAGCCCCGGCCCCTTCTTTTTTCCGGAATTTTAAAATCTCGGGCAAAACAGGATTGGCCGCCAGGGACACCGCCGCCCCGAAGGTAAAAGAGGGGGCAGGACCTTCAAGGGGATTTCCGGAAATATCCCGGTTTGAATTAAGCTGTGAGATGGTCCAGAGTAACTGGACCGCATCCAGATCATAGACCGGCTTGCTTTCCGGGTGGTCTCCCCAGGTCATATAATCCCCGGTCACAACCAGGATATTTTGAATCCCGAGACGGAACAGCTGCCAGGAGATCGGATTGCAAGGCCAGACGGTTACGGTCCCGGCAGGTCATGGTCATAACCGGATCAAGGCCTTGATCCAGAAGGTAACGGCAAAACCCCAGGGGGGCCATGTGCATACGGGCGTTGTGATTATCGGAAACGACCAGGGCTTGTGCCTTTTCCCTCAGGGCCTTGATTTTATCTCCCGTCAGCGAAGGGTCGATCCCTTTCGGCGGATCCAATTCACAGGTCACCAGAAAGGTCCCGGATTTTAATCCTTCGGCAAACTTACTTGGAGCCGGCATGATACCTCCTCAGATAGGCCGGGTGATGGACTTTTCCGGGTTTGGTCCGGCGGCGAAAGTCCGTGGGAGGGAGCATGGATTCAATCTGATGGAGCCTTCCTTCGTTGGCCAGCCGCTCATAGATGGAAACCCAGGCACAAGACCGCTCAGGGTCCGCTTCGCATTTTCCATCAACCATCCCCCCGCAGGGACCGTTATTCAACCCCTTGGTACACTGGGTCCGAGGGCAGATCCCCCCGGTCACGGCCAGCAGACAATCGCCGCAGGCCCGACAGCGCTCGGTCCATAAACCCGCCGCCTCAGCCACACCGATGAAGGCCGTATTCACCCCGGGGTAAACCGGTTTTTCAGGAAAGGCTTCGGCCAAATACTGGACCCCGGCGCCACAAGCCAAAGAAAGAAGGGCATCATATTCTTTAACTTCATCCCGAATCATCTCCAGAAATTCCCGGTCACACTGTCGTTCCAGGGTTTCTTCGGAAATGCGCACCTTTTTCTTGTCCAGTCCAAAGCTCATCCGAAGCTGACTGGCCAAAAGCCCGACCTCTTTTTTCCCCCCGGCCAGGCAGACGGCCACACAGGTCCCGCAGCCCACCACCAAAATATTTTGATAAGGGGCCAGAGTTTTTCTTGATCTCTTCAAAGGGTTTCCGACTGGCAACGATCATATAATCTTATGTATCTTCGTAAGTCCTGAAACGGACTTCGTAAACCCAATGTCGGAATCCAGGTTTGCCGGGGCGACGCAGTGGCATTTTAGATCTTCAATTTAACTATCTTTTAACGGATTGGCTCCCAACTTTCTGGCCCGCTCGGTCATCTCGGTCACCGCCCTGGCCCAGCCCGGGGCATCGGAGGCCCCGATGTGGAACATCTCCAGACGTTCCGGTTCAAGCCCGATTTCTTTCAGCAGATCCTTGGCGTATTCCACCCGCTCTTTGGCCCTTAGATTTCCTTCCAGGAAATGGCAGTCACCGATTTCTCAGCCGCCCACCAGCAGGGCATCGGCCCCCTTTTCAAAGGCTTTCAGGATGTGCTGAATGTCGATCTTGCCGGTACAAAGATATTTGACGATCCGCACATTCCACGGATATTGAAGCCTCATGGACCCGGCCATATCGGCGGCCGTATAGGTGCAATAGGTGCAGACCATGGCCATGATTTTGGGTTCAAATGATTCAGACATAATAAATAACCGGTACAAGGTGCAAGGTTTAAGGTTCAAGGTTCAATGCATTACGAAGCCATTAACAATCTAACCTTCAACGTTTTTCCTTTTACCTTTTACCTTTTACCTTTCACCTTATACCTTTCTTTAACAGGCCTCCAATAAAGCCAGATACTGATCATCCTTCGAATGGCCCACCTGGATGGCCCCCTGGGGACAGGCACTGGCGCAGTTCCCGCATCCCTGGCAGGCGGCCGGGTTCATTTCAGCAAAATGACGTTCATTGATCACCGGCACCCCGAAGGGACAAACCCGCGCACAGGTCAGGCAGGCTACGCACAACTCTTCATCCACCACCGCCGTCTTGCCCCCCACCTGTATTTCTTTTTGGGCCAGGATCGTGGCTGCCCTGGCTGCCGCCCCCTTGGCCTGGACGAGGCTCTCTTCCAGGGATTTGGGCCCGTGTCCCAGGCCGCAGAGGAACATACCGGCATTGGCAAAGTCCAAGGGTCTCAGTTTAATATGGGCCTCTAAGAAAAAACCATCGGCATCCAGCGGAAGTTTCAAGGTGGTGGACAGGGCCTTGGCTTCCCGGCCCGGACGGATGGCCGCCGAAAGGGCCAGGTAATCAGGCCTGAAGCGAAGAACCCTCTTCAGGTTCTGGTCCAGGACCGTGACCATCAATCTCCCCTGGTCTTCCGCTACTTCGGGTTTTGCTTCCGGATCAAAGCGAATAAACCGGACGCCGGCCTCGCGGGCCTGCTTATAATAGAGTTCTTTCCGGGCATAGGTCCGCATATCCCGATAGAGGATGACCACATCGGTTTGGGGGCTGACCTCTTTGATCTTTAAGGCATTGGCCACGGCCGTGGAACAACAGACCCGGCTGCAATAGGGGTGCTCTTCTTCCCGGGAACCCACGCACTGGATCATGACAATCTGTCTGGCCTGACGAATTTCTTCCGGATGCTCGAATACTATTTTTTGGAAATCCAATTGGGTTAATATCCCGGGGTGACGGCCAAAACAATATTCTTTAGGCTCATATTCCGAACCACCCGTGGCCACGATGACTACCCCGTGTTCAATCAAGGTCTTTTCCACCGCCACCCCTTCCTTCCCCCCTCCGAGGGGGAGGGCCGAGGGAGGGGAAGACTGCCTGAACGGCCTCAATCTCTGATCACCCCCGGTTCAGGCATGGGTTTTTTTAGGGCAATCGTGGTCATAAATTGACCTACCGAACCCTTCATTTCCAGGACCCGGCCCTGCATAAAGACCTGAATCCGGGAATGGGCCTCGACCTGTTTTATCAGTCCTCCCACGTAATCGGCCACATTTTTCTCTTCGAGGGTTTGATAGAGACGTAGGGCCTGACCGCCCAGGCGATCGGATTGTTCAATCAGAAAGGTCTCGAACCCCTGATCGGCCAAATTGAGGGCGGCGGTCATCCCGGCCACACCTCCGCCGATGACCAGGCCTTTTTGGATCACGGCATAAGGAAACTCCTCGAGGGGTTCCAAACGCCGGGCCCGGGCCACGGCCATGCGTACCAGGTCCTTGGCCTTTTCCGTGGCCAGAACCGGTTCGTTCTGATGGACCCAGGAACACTGATCCCGAATGTTGGCCATTTCAAAAAGATATTTATTCAACCCGGCCTTTCGCAACGTGTCCTGGAATAAGACTTCGTGCGTTCTGGGGGAGCAGGAGGCCACAATGACCCGGTTTAAACGCTCTTCCTTGATAACCTGCTGCATCCGCTCCTGAGTGTCCGTCGAACAGGTAAAGAGGAAATGATCGGCATAGACCACTCCGGGTAAGGTTTTGGCATATTCCGTGACCCGGTCCACATCGACGACCCCGGCAATATTGATCCCGCAGTGGCAAATCAGAACACCGATCCGCGCCTCTTCCCCGGCAATGGAACGTTCCTCCGGAAAGGTCAAGGCCGTTACCTTCGTGCCCCTGACTTCTGAAAGCAAGGCCGCTGCTTCCCCGGCGGCCCCGCTGGCCTGGGTAACCGTCTCGGGAATGTCTTTCGGATTTTGAAAGACCCCGCTGGCCAGGATGCCCGGTCGGGAGGTAGAAAGGGCGCTGAACGGGGGACCCTGGCAGAAGCCAAAACGATCGGTTTCGATATTTAAGGTCCGGGCCAACTCCTTGGCCTCCGAGTGGGGTTTAAGGCCCACGGAAAGGACGACCAGGTCAAATTCTTCGTTTTGGAAGGTGTTGGTTTCATCGATATAGGAAAGGATCAGGTTGTGGGTTTGGGGATGTTCGGCCACCCTGGAAATCAGGCTGCGCACATAGCGGACCCCCTGCTCTTTTTTGGCCCGTTCGTAATACCGGTCGAATCCCTTTCCCTGTGCCCGAATATCGATAAAAAAGATGGTCGGGTCCAGACGCCGGAACATGCTCCTTGGCAATGACGGCCTGTTTGGTGGCGACCATGCAGCAAACCGCCGAGCAGTAGTCCTGGTTCAGACCCGCGTCCCGGGAGCCCACGCACTGGATCCAGGCCACCCTGGCCGGCTCCCGACCGTCCGAAAGACGTTTTACATGACCGGCAGAAGGTCCGGAGGCCGAGAGTATCCGCTCAAACTCCAGGCTGGTGATGACATTGGGATACCGGCCGTAGCCGTATTCCCCTTTCAGCCGGGCATCGAAGGTCTCAAATCCGG
Organism: uncultured delta proteobacterium; assembly: GCA_963769305.1. Lineage (GTDB taxonomy): Bacteria > Desulfobacterota > RBG-13-43-22 > RBG-13-43-22 > RBG-13-43-22 > RBG-13-43-22. Next base: position 59,515 of record CAVYLJ010000013.1, read on the forward strand.
GACTGACGATGACGGCCCCCACTTCCAGGGTCAGGTCTTGGGGGGTTTGCTGAAAATCCACCGCCCCGGCAGGACAGAATTTTTCACAGGCCCCGCAGTCCCCGGTAAGAAAGTGCAGGCAGTTTTGGGCATCGATGGCCGGCATGGCCGGTACGGCCTGGGGAAAGGGTTTGTAAATATTGGGCCGCTCAGACAATCCCATATCAAATTCAGAGCCGCGGATCTTCGGGATGCGGGCCGATATCTTATCCAGGGTAATGGCCCCGGTGGGGCAGACAAAGGCACAGGCCCCGCAGGTGCGGCAGATTTCAGAAAACCGGTCAAAGGGGGTGGTGACCTTCTTTTCCGAGCCGCGGTTCACCAGACCGATGGCCCCGACCCCCATCAATTCCTGGCAGACCCGGACACACTTGCCGCAAAGGATGCACTGATGATCCTCTTTTTTAAAACGGGACTCCTCAACACCCAATTGGGCGGCTAATTTTCGGATCTCCGGGACCTCGGGACAGCGGGCCAAAAGAAGTTCCATGGTCATCTTCCGGGCCAGGGCGATCCGTTCTGAGTGGGTGATGACTACCAGACCTTCTTCGGCCGGGGCGGTGCAGGCGGTGGTCAAACGGGACCGGCCCCCCGGTCCCACCTCTACCAGACACAAACGGCATCCGCCGTAAGGTTCGATGGCCTGGTAGTAACAAAGGGTGGGGATGTTGATACTTAATTGCCGACAGGCCTCCAGGATGGTGGTGCCTTTGGAAACTTCTATGGGTTGCCCGTCTATGAATAATGAGATCATGGTTTATTTCTTCTCGATCGCACTTTTAAATCTTTTCATCCCCCTTGTTTTCAAGCGACTCCAATTCGGCTTCCGGTTTGGATGGTTTAGAATACCCTCACCGCACCGAACTGGCATGATTGCAAACAGGCCCCGCAGCGGATGCATTCCTTCTCATCGATGGTCTGGGGTCCTTTCTTTTCACCGCTGATACAGCTTTGAGGACAAATACGGGCGCAGGCCAGACAGCCGGTGCATTGATCCGACCTCGATCCGATAGGTGATCAGGGCCTTGCAAACCCCGGCCGGACAACGCTGTTCATGGATGTGGGCCAGATATTCATCGCGAAAATATTTAAGGGTCGTTAAAACCGGGTTGGGCGCCGTCCCTCCCAATCCGCAGAGGGAGACCTCCTTGACATAGCGGGCCAACTCCTCCAGGACTTCCAGGTCCTTTTCCGTGGCCTTTCCCTCGGAGACATCGGTCAGGATTTCCAGCATCCGCTTCGTCCCTTCCCGACAGGGAGTGCATTTGCCGCAGGACTCTTCCATGGTAAAGGAGATGAAATACTTGGCCAGATCGACCATGCAGGTCCCCTCATCCAGGACGATCATGCCGCCGGAGCCCATGATGGATCCCAATTGGGACAGAGATTCGTAATCAACCGGCGTCTCCATGAGCGAGGCCGGGATGCAGCCCCCGGAAGGGCCGCCGGTCTGGACGGCTTTGAAAGGCTTGTCGTCTAAGATTCCGCCACCGATGTCAAAAATCATCTCTTTAAGAGGAATCCCCAAAGGGACCTCCACCAGCCCGGTATTTTTCACCTTACCCACTAAGGAAAAGACCGTGGTCCCCGGGGCCTTGGCCGTACCCATTTGGGCATACCAGTCGGCCCCCCGGGCGATGATGGGGGCGATATGGGACCAGGTCTTGACATTGTTGATATTCGTCGGGCAGTCCCAGAGACCGCGCTGGGCCGGGAAGGGCGGACGGGGCCGGGGTTCGCCCACCTTTCCCTCGATGGAAGCGATCAGGGCCGTTTCTTCCCCGCAGACAAAGGCCCCGGCCCCTTCCCGGATCTTGAGTCTGAAGCCAAAGGAAGTCCCGAAGATGCGGTCGCCCAAGCAGGCCATATTCTTCAGCCTGGGCAATGGCCCTTTGCAGGTGCTTGATGGCCAGAGGATATTCGGCCCGCACATAGAGATAGCCCTCTTTGGCCCCCATGGCATAGGCCCCGATGGCCATCCCTTCGATGACGGCATGAGGGTCCCCTTCCAGGATGCTGCGGTCCATAAAGGCCCCGGGGTCCCCCTCATCGGCGTTGCAGATGACATATTTGATATCGCCGGGGGCCTGCCGGCAGAAGGCCCATTTCTGACCCGTGGAAAACCCGGCCCCGCCGCGGCCCCGCAGGCCAGACTGCTTGACCTGGCCGATGACCTCTTCCGGGGTCATTTCAAAAAGGGCCTTGTAGAGGGCCTTATAACCACCCCGGCCGATGTATTCTTCAATATGCTCGGGGTTGATAAAACCGCAATTGCGAAGGGCGATTTTTTGTTGTTTCTTGAAAAAGGGGAGGTCGGCATAAGCCGGGATATTTTGATATTCAACCGGCATCCCCTTCCCGCAATAGTTTCGGACCTCCTTTTCAACCAGGAATTCGTCCTGATCAAGACGGCAAAGGAGCCCTTCTTCAAACAGCTTATCCTCTGCTAAGGATTGGATCAGTCGCCTGGCCTTTTCCGGGTTCATCCGTTCATAAGTCAGCCGGGGTTTGCCCGGAAGGATGACATCGACCAGGGGTTCCCGCTGGCAAAACCCGATACAGCCGGTCCGGTCCACCGCCCAATCCAGCCCGGCTTTTTGCACTTCCTCCAAAATAGTCTGAAAAACCTTTTCCGCCCCGGCCGAAATCCCGCAGGTGGCCAGGCCCACGAAGATCTTGGGTCTTCCGGGATAGGTCAGGGAGAGGCCTTTTTCCTTCAGGGCTTCTAAATCTTTTAAGTTTTCTATCTTCATAGATTTCTCTCGATTCCTTATTGATAATTCTTCAGAATGAGAGGGATCTGGTTTAACTTCAGATTGCCGAAGGTATCCTGATCGATCCGGATGGCCGGGGCCAGGGCGCAACAACCGATACAGCGCACGGTTTCCAGTGTAAAACGACGGTCCTCGGTAGTCTCTCCGGCCTCGATGGAAAGGTCCCGTTGCAAGCGACTCAGGAGGGCCGGAGATCCTTTGACAAAGCAGCCGGTGCCTAAGCAGATCTGGATCACATGACGCCCCCGGGGAGTTAGACTGAAGGCATTGTAAAAGGTGGCCACCCGCAAAACCTGGGCCAGGGAGAGCTTCAGTTCATCGGCTACGTAAGACGAGAATATGGGGCGGAAGCCAGTTGAACCGACGGTTTATGGCCAGCAAAACGGGTAAAAGATTGCCCGGCTCTTCCCGGTATCGGTCCAAAACCTGGCGGACAAAGGATTCCTCCTCCTGGTCTTCGAAGGAAACCTCGGGCTTTTGTTTTTCCGGCAGATAGACTTCATTTCTGACCGGGCAATTGGCCGTGCAAACCCCGCAACCCGTGCACTTTTCCTCGTCGATGTATCGGGGTTCCTTTCGGACGGTCACCTGAAAGTGACCGGGCGAACCGCTGATCTCCTTCAAGCGGCTGCCGGTCAGGATTTCAATATTCGGGTTGCCGGCCACTTCGATCAATTTCGGGGAGATCATGCAGGTGGAACAGTCATTGGTGGGGAAAGTCTTGTCCAACTGGGCCATGACCCCGCCGATGCTGATGTTTTTTTCCATCAGATAGACCTTGAAGCCGGCATTGGCCAGGTCCAGGGCCGACTGCATGCCCGATATACCGGCACCGGCTATTAATACGGCCCCAATTTTATGGTCGGAGGTTTGCTTCATGAGAGTTACTGCGAGATTTTTCTTGGAGCGGTTTACTTTCCAAGATAAGCATGGCGAACCTTTTCATCGGCCAAAAGTTCCTGGGCCGGGCCCTCGAGGGCTACGGTTCCGGTTTCCAATACGTAACCGTACCGGGCGATCTTCAAAGCCGCCCGGGCATTCTGTTCCACCAGGAGAATGGTTGTTCCCTGATCGTTGAGCCGGCGGATCACCTTGAATATTTCATGAACGATCAGGGGGGCGAGACCCATGGAGGGTTCGTCCAAAAGAAGGAGTTTGGGACGGGACATCAAGGCCCGGCCGATGGCCACCATCTGTTGTTCTCCTCCACTCATGGTTCCGGCCAACTGCTTGGCCCGTTTCCTTAAGACGGGGAATAAATTAAAAATCCACTCCAATTTTTCCTGGATTTCATTTTTGAATTTTCGGTTATGATAAAGATAGGCCCCCAGATGCAGATTGTCCAATACGGTCAAATGGGCGAACAAGCTGCCGGCCCTCGGGGACCTGAGAAATTCCCATAGAGACGATTTTTACCGCCGGATGGCGGATGATATTGGTTCCCTGATACCAGATGCTCCCGCTTTTGGATGGGAGCACCCCGGATATGGTTTTAAGCAGGGTGGTCTTCCCGGCCCCATTGGCCCCGATTATGGAAACAATATCTCCGGCACCCACTTTCAGGGAGACATTTTTCAAGGCCTGAATAGTGCCATAAGAGGCATTCACCCCTTTCAGATCAAGCATATTCCATCTCCCCGCCCAAGTAGGCCTCGATCACCTTGGAATCGTTTTGGATCAACTCGGGGGGGCCTTCGGCAATCTTTTGTCCGTAATTGATCACCACGATTTCATCGGAGACCTTCATCACCAGGCTCATGTCGTGCTCAACCAATAAAATCGTAATCCCGCTGTCCCGGATCGTATAGATCAATTCGGACATCTTTTGGGTTTCCGATTCGTTCAATCCGGCTGCCGGTTCGTCTAAGAGAATTAATTTCGGCTGGGTCGCCAGGGCCCGAAGGACTTCCAGGGTTTTTTGTTCCCCCAGGGGCAGACTGGTGGAGGGGAAGAGGGCCTTGGCCGAGAGCCCGGTCATCTCCAGGAGTTTTCGGGAATTTTCCAGAATCCGGGACTCCTCTTTTTTCATATAGGGCAAACGGAGGCCCGAGGCCAGCAAACCGCTTTTGAACCGGCTGTGGCAGCCCACCATGACGTTTTCCAGAACAGTCATATTCCCGAAAAGTTCAACGGTCTGGAAGGTCCGGGAGATCCCCTTCCCGGCGATAAGATACGGGCTCTGGCTGGTAATGTCTTCCCCCTGGAAAAAGATATGCCCCCCGGAGACCGAATGAACTCCGGTAATCAGGTTGAAAAGCGTGGTTTTCCCCGCCCCGTTCGGGCCGATGATCGATTTGATCTGACCGGGTTTGACCTCGAAGGATAAATCGACAATAGCCATCAGGCCGCCAAAGGCCTTTTTCAAGCTTTCGATCCTTAATAGAGACTCCGCCAAAATCAGCTCTTCTCCCGCCTAAACAGTTTTCGGATTAAAACAGGGGCGCCTTCTAAAAACCCTTGGGGCATGAATAATAAGATGGCCAAAAGGATGGCCCCATAGACCAGGATGTCGTATTGATCAAAGACCCGTAAATATTCCGGCAGGAAAGTCAGCAGGGAAGCCCCGAAAAGGGCCCCCCAAATATTCTGGATCCCTCCGATGACTCCCATCATGAGGAACATGATGGAAACCATGAGGCCGAAATTATTAGGGGAAATAAAAGAAACAAAGTGCGCATAAAGACTTCCGGCAATGGAGGCATAGACCGCACTCAAAACAAAGACCTGGATCTTTAAAAAAGAAAGATTAACGCCCATGGCGCTGGATGCGGTTTCACTGCCATGCATGGAACGCAAGGCCCGGCCGACTCGGGAGTGAATGATGTTTAAAGAAAACAGGAGGGCCAGAAGGGTGATGCCCCAGACCAGGTAATAAAAGCGAAAACTGGTGTTGAATTGAAAATTTCCCAGATGAATCCCCGGAATATTGGATAACCCTGAAGGCCCGCCGGTAAGGTCCATCAGCTCATTGAAAATAATAAAAACAATCTCCCCGATTCCCAGCGTGGCCACGGCCAGGTAATGTCCCTTCAAGCGCAAAGCCGGGATACCGACGATAATGGCCACCAAGATGGATAACATGACCCCGGCCAAAAAGGCCAGATAGATCGAGAAGCCGAAGTGGGTCGTCAAGACCCCGGTACAATAGGCCCCGATCCCATAGAAGGCGGCATGGCCGAGTGATATTTGTCCGGCATAGCCCATGAGCAGACTTAAACCCATGACGACTAAGCTGTTAAGGCCCATAAAGACCAGGACACTCAGATAATAATCGCCACGAATAAAAAGGGGGAGTATGATTATGACGATGCTTAATCCCAGGAGTTTTAAATAATTTTTTTTACCCATAGGCAACCCTTTAAAACTGTTTTACCTTTCCCACTTCCTGGCTGCCGAAAAGTCCACTGGGTTTGATAAAAAGGACTAAAATCAAGAGGATCAAGGCAATGGCATCCTTGAAACCCGAGGAAATAAAACCGGCTGAAAAGGATTCGACTATCCCGATGATAAAGCCGGCCACCACAGCCCCCGTCCCAAACCCTAAACCGCCGAGAACGGCGGCACAGAACCCTTTTAAGGCCAGTAAGGGTCCGCGGTCATATTCCATCAGGGCGATCGGGGTTATGGCTGCCCCGGCGATGGCCCCCAGGGTCGCACTCAGGGCAAAGGAAAGAAGGATCATCTTGGAGACATTGATGCCCACCAGGCTGGCGGCCAGACGGTTCCCCGCACAAGCGCTCATGGCCTTACCGGTTATGGTTCTATTAAAAAATAGATTCATGAGAACGACGCTAAACAGGGAGAGGCCCAAGACCCAGAAATATCTGGGGCTGAATCGCCGCCCCGGCAATCATCAAGGGTTTTCCAGAGGAAAAAGGCGGAAGACTATAGGAGTCTTTCCCCCAAATGAACATGGCAATACCGCGGAAAAATATGGAGACCGCCACGGTTACAATGATGAGGGTAATTAAAGAGGTTTGTTTCAGGGGATTAATAAACACCCGTTCATAAACGATCCCCACGGCCGTGACCAGGGCCAAGGTAACAAAAAAGGCCAGGATCATGGGAAGCCTTAAGGTGGCGGTCAAAAAGACCATGATCAATCCGCCGAACATGACGAATTCACCCTGGGCCAGATTGATGATCCCGGTGGCATTGTAGATGATCGTGAACCCTAACCCGACCATGGCATAGATACTGCCCACCGTCAATCCGGTCACCAGGTATTGGATGATTTGACTCTGAAGATCCATCACTACCTTTCAGGCATGAGCCATGAGGCATGAGGGGCGAGGCAAAAGAAGTAAACCAAAACGCCGTCTAACTAAAAACTCAAGGTGCAGCGGGTTTTCTCTCGCCTCGTGCCTCTTGCCTCGTGCCTATTACCTATTTGGCAAATTCCCAATCACCCTTGACCACCTGAATCATTTCAAAGGCATGGAGGTCCAAGCCCGTATGATCCGTTGGAGACATATTGAAAATCCCCCCGGTGCCCGGCCAGTTTTTGATATGGTTTTCCAGAAAATCGCGGATCTTGGCCTTGTCCGGCCCGACTTTTTTTAAGGCGTCGATGACCATGTAGAGGGCATCATAGGCATGGCCGCCAAAGGTGGATACTTCGGTCTTAAACCGCTTTTCATATTCCTGGGCATATTTGGAAAGTACCGGGTATTGGGGATTGCTTTTGGGCAGCTTATCCCAGACCACCAACCGTCCAAGGGGACAGATCACGCCCTCGGCCGCCCCGCCGGCCAATTCGATATTCTTTTTGCTCCCGAAACCATGGCTCTGGTAAAGGGGAATTCCCATGGCCAGGGCCTTCCAGTTTTTAGTGACCACCACCTGGGTCGGTCCTACCGACCAGTTGATTACGGCCTGGGCGCCGCTGGCCTTGATGCGAGTGAGTTGGGCGGTCATGTCGGAATCCTTGGGACCATAGACTTCATCGGCCACCAGGGTGATCCCGTATTTGGGGGCTAAGCGTTTTAATTCCGCCCGTCCCGAACTGCCGAAGCCGTCGGAAACCGTAATAATCCCGACCTTGGAGATATTTTTTTTCTTCATAAAGGCATAAATGGCTTCAACCGCAGAGGTGTCGGTTTGAGGGGTTTTAAAAATCCAGGGCCGTTGGACTTTGGGGACTTCAAAGGCGGCCTTGGGGCTGCTGATGATCCGTTTGTATTCGTCCGCCGGGGTGACAATTTGGCTGGCGGCAGCCATGGAAATCATGGGAATCTGGGCTTTTTCACAGATGTTGGCCATGGCCATGGACTCCCCCGAGGTGGAAGAACCGATGATCGCCACGACCTTATCCCTTTCGATCAGCTTTTTGGTAACTAAGACGGCATCACTTTCCGAACTCTTAGAATCTTCAATCAGAATCTCAAGAGGTCTCCCGTTGATTCCCCCTTCTTTATTGACGTCATCCTGGATCATGATAGCGGTATTTTTCTCCGGTTCACCCAGGAAGGAGGCTCCCCCGGTAATTGAGGCCACAAATCCAAGTTTGATGGGTTCGGCCGCAAACAAGGAACCGACCAGCCCAATGGTTAGCAGGATTGCAATCAAAAACATAAAAGATAGTTTTTTCATAAAATTCCTCCTCTTTGTCTTTTTAAATGATTAAAGGCCTTTTCTAACAATCAACGCTTTCCATTTCCTTTTTTAAGGCAGTTTCCACCCCCTTCCTTGATTTTAATTTTCGAAGAACCCTGGCTAATCGTTCATAGAGTTTTCGGTTTTTCTTTCGGTTGATAAAAAGGATTTTAATAAATCACTAAAGAGGATTTCTTGTGAGACCATCATAAGTTAGGATAAGCCTTCAAGACGACTAAAAACTATTTTATAGCTATATTATAACCAAATGGGCCTGTCAAGAGATTAATTAACGAGAGTAATTAAAAGACTCCCAACCCCAAATCGTTTAATCTCCAGGGGTGATATTGCTTCACAAAGACGCTTTTGTCAATCGGAATTCATTGTTCCAATTTGAAAAAAAATAAAAACTTGACACCCTTAAGGAGCTTGGTTATAAGTTGAATGAGTGATCATTCACAAAGGGCCATGCGAGACCTTTATAAAAGAGAAAAAATATTACGGGCGGCCATTCAGGTGTTTGCCCGGAAAGGCTTTTATCAGTCCAAAGTTTCCGAAATCGCTAAGGCGGCCGCTGTGGCCGACGGGACCATCTATCTCTATTTTCACAACAAGGATGATATCCTGATCAGCCTTTTTGAAGAGGCCATGACCAGAATTATAGACCATATGCGCTCTCAGATCGCCAAGGAAACCGATCCCCGGAAAAAAATCGAACAATTTGCCAAGACCCATATGGGCATGGTCAAAAAGGATCGAGACCTGGCCGAGGTCATTCAGGTGGAGACCAGGCAGAGCAGTAAGTTTATGAAGGAATATGACAATCGAAAATTCGCCCAATATCTGGATTTAATTTCCGAGATCATTGTTGAAGGACAGACCCAAAAGGTCTTCCGCCAGGACATTAACCCCGGGATCGCCAAACGGGCCTTTTTCGGGGCCCTGGACGAACTATCCAGACTTTGGGTCCTGGCACCCCAAAAAAAATATTCGATCCCCAAAGCGGCTAAACAGATCAGCGATTATTTCTTGAAAGGGCTGGCTGCTTGAATAAGGCCATAAAACAGTAGAGTGCTTAACAGCAAGAATCTAAAAAAATACCGGCCCTTCCAATCGGATTGGGATGGGCGGAAAAGGAGGGAACCGTGAATATATTGACCTGTATCAAACAAGTTCCGGATACCGAAGCACAAATTAAAATCGATTCCGGGGGAAAAGGAATTCAAACGGCCGACATCAAATGGGTGATGAATCCTTATGATGAATTTGGAGTTGAAGAAGGCCTGCGTATTAAGGAAAAAACAGGGGGTAAAGTAACCGTAATCGGCGTCGGGCCTCAACGGGTCGTCGAATCCTTGCGTACGGCCCTGGCCATGGGGGCCGACGAGGCGATCCATGTAGATGACCCGGCCGTCGAAGGGGGAGATGCCTTAGCCATGGCCCGCGTCTTGGCCTCGGCGGTTAAGGGAGTCCCTTTTGATCTTATTTTCTGCGGTCAGCGGGCCGTGGATGACGACAACGCCCAAGTCGGAGCGGCTTTAGCCGAGCTGCTGCAGATCCCTTTATTGTCGGTAATTACCAAGGTGGAGATCTCCGACGACAAGACCAAGGTAAAGGTTCACCGTCCGGTGGAAGGGGCCACCTGGGTCTTGGAAACTCCCTTGCCGGCCCTGATTACTACCCAAAAAGGGTTAAACGAACCTCGTTATGCTTCTTTGCCGGGGATTATGAAAGCCAAGAAAAAACCCTTGGCCGTTAAAAAGCTGGGGGACCTGGGCCTTTCTCCGGACCAGGTAGGGGAAGCGGGGTCTAAGTTAAAAATCAGATCATTAACCCCACCTCCCGAACGCCAACCGGGCAAGATTGTCGAAGGAGAAACGGTTCAGGAAAAAGGAACGGTCTTGGTGAGGCTCTTACGAGAAGAAGCCAAAATTATTTAGTGAAGGAGATAGGCAATGGCAAAAGGAATCTGGATTATTACGGAACAAAGGGGGGGAGCCCTCCGCAAGATATCATTGGAGCTGGTTAGTGAAGGACGGCGTCTGGCTGATCAATCGGGTCAACCCTTATCGGCCGTTGTTTTAGGTCATCAAATCGGCGAAGAGGCCAAAAAATTGGCGGCCTATGGGGCGGATACCATTTATGTGGCCGATGCCCCTGAATTGGCGGCCTATACGCCGGAGGCCTATACCGCGGTCTTGGGCGAACTCATCAAGGCCAATGAACCGGACATCGTTTTGGGAGGGGCCAGTCAACAGGGGAAAGAGTTGGCCGCCCGTCTGGCCGCCCGATTGGAGACCGGATTGGCCATGGATTGTGTGTCCTTGCGTTTGGAAGACGGGTTGCTGATAGCCAAGCGTCCCATGTACGCCGGTAAAGTTTATGCCGAAGTGGTTTGTGAAACAGCCAGGCCCCAGATGGCCACGGGCCGCCCGAATGTCTTTGCGATTCTGGAGCCCGATGTCTGTCGAACGGCTGAGATCGTTGCCGTCCCGGTCTCTCTTAAACCCGAAGACCTGCGAACGTCCCTGGTTGAAGAGCTGGCCGATCAGAGCGGCAAGGTGGATCTGACCGAAGCCACCTGTATCGTTTCCGGAGGCCGCGGCATGAAGGGAGCCGAGCAATTTGAAATCCTGGAAAAACTGGCTTCCGTGATCGGCGCCAGCGTCGGCGCTTCCCGCTCGGCTGTCGATGCCGGCTGGAGGCCTCACAGCGACCAGGTCGGCCAGACCGGCAAGGTGGTCAACCCGAACCTTTATATCGCCTGCGGTATTTCCGGGGCCATTCAACATCTGGCCGGTATGGGATCATCCAAGGTTATCGTGGCCGTCAACAAGGACCCGGATGCCCCCATTTTCCAAAAGGCCGATTATGGAATCATCGGGGATCTTTTTGAAGTCGTGCCCATCCTGGAAGAAGAATTCAAAAAAATCATGTAGCCAATCCAATTTTAGCCAAGGCGGCCTAGTCCTGGAAGATCAGCCTTCGGCTAAATAATGGAACCAACCCATTTTAGCTGAGTCTGTTAAGTCTCCTTGGCTAAAACCTCTTCTGGTCTAAGCCCCATTTTTCGGTTGAGTCTCCGGCCCATCTTCCCTCCCGCTTGCACAACGAGACATGAAAAAGGGTTCCGACGGCCCTGGAACTTCCCGGTCACGGGAAAACGCCGGACCCGTGGAGGGCATCGATTGCCTCCACAGGGATCCATTTCCCCCTTTCCAGATGAAATGGGGAGATGCCTTAAGATCCTGTTACTCCTGTCTAAGAATAGGCGATGGATTTAATTGCTGAAAAAAAAACGATCGGGAATACGCAATGTTTAAGAGAGGGATTAAATATTCTCGACGAATGGATGGATTAACTTCAGGTCGAGCTTGTCACCGGGTTTGATAGGACCCCGGGTGGCCAGTTTGTTCCAGGCCCGGATTTGATCCGGGGTTGTCTTAAATTTTTGGGCGATTTCCGATAGGCTGTCCCCTCTTTTCACTGTATAACGAACCAGCTTTATCCGGCCTCTGCCCTCTGCCTTGAATTTTTTATGATTCAACCTGCCGGGTTTCCCGTTTTCTTTTTTTCCTTCCCGGTCGGAATCACCCTTGAGAACAAATAATGTCAAGGTGTTTCCGGCTTGAATTTTTTTACCCCCTTTGGGATTCCATTTTTTAATCATGGAAATTTCCACGTCAAACTTTTCGGCAATGGAAAAAAGAGAATCTCCCTTTTTTACCTTGTAGCGGATACGACGGAGATGGTCCTCTTTTTCATTCCCATTCTTGTCTTTAAAGAAACCTTTTTTTCTCGGATGCTTCGGGAGGCCCGCTGAGAGGCCGTTTTTTCTAAATGGTTTTCCTGGTCGATTAATTCTATCTCAGAGGTTGCCCCTGGGGAATTCCTTTTTGGGGGATCAACAAAACCAGGCCGGGATTAAGACGGCCTTTGCCTTTAATCCGGTTGATCCGGGCAATCAGGCTGGCCTTGACTCCGTACCGTTTGGCGATGGAAGTTAACCGCTCCCCTTTTTTTACCCGGTGTTCGGCATAAGCAACCACGGGTTTCGGTTTTATTAATTGGGCATAATTTTCCATCAGTTTTTCTTTGGTCCCATCGGGGATCCGAAGCGTATAGCTGGAAACTCCCGGGGGAGTAATCCAGCGCTTTAATTCCGGATTCAGATCAACGATGGTTTCCAAATCCACGCCGCAGGCCGCGGCCACATCTTTTAATTCAACATTGCCGGGAACCGTCGCCTCTTCATAAGAAAGGGGCGGGTAATAGGGTATATTGACAAATCCATATTTTTCCGGTTCTTTGGCAATTAAAGCAGCGGCGATCATCTTGGGAACATATTGCTTTGTTTCTTCTTTGATGTAACGACAATGGTCAGCAGTGATTTCCCAATAATTCTGGGCATTATAGAGGACCAGGGCCCTGGAAATCTTTCCTTCACCGGCGTTATACCCGGCTGCGGCCAGATACCAAGAACCAAAACGATCGAAGAGGTCGGAGAGGTGTTTGGCTGCCGCCCGGGTGGATTTTATCGGATCTTTCCGTTCATCCACCCAGGAATTGACCCGAAGTCCGTATCGCTCTCCTGTCTCCCGGATGAATTGCCAGGGTCCCGCGGCATGAGCCCTGGAATAGGCCTTGGTGCTGAATCCACTTTCGATCATAGCCAGATAGACCAAATCCTCCGGCAAGGCATATTCGTTTAAAATCTTTTTCATCATCGGGAAATAACGGGTCGAACGAGACAGCCACAGCGAAAAACGGTTACGAAGTTTGGTCTGAAAATAATCAATAAAGTATTCCACCTGATCATTAATGACGATGGGAATGTCGAAGGAGACCTTGGTCTTTATATCTTTTCTCTTTTCGAGTTCCTTTAATTCTAAGATGACCTTCTCTTTGATCTCTTCACGGGAAGGTTTGATAATTGGAGGGAGGTCATTGGCAACGACATCAAGAGCATCTTCCTCAACCTCAGAGGGGGGGATCAACTCCAAAGGCGATGACGGGCCGGAGGAAGTCTTGGGTGCTGAGTCGGGTATTAATTCGGGGACCGGTGGAGATTTTGGTCCCATTAAATTGGGGGGAGTTAGGGAATACGAATTTGAAGGGCTGGCAACAACAAACAATATGATCAATAACCAAAGCACATTCGGAAAAGCAATTCTATACATTCCCCATCCTTTCATGACTACTCTGGAATAATCGGCCGTTTAACGCCCTGCTTCGATTTAAAAAGGGGAACCCAAACTTACCTTGATTAGTTATCATATCTAATCTAAAAATGCAACCCTAAAAATTTCAAATAGCTTCGGCTAAAATTTAACGCCGGTTATCAGGTTTTCTTTCTTTAAGGCATCAAAATTCTGAAGGTCTTTTATGGCCTGGCCAATCTTGTTTATGTGGACCGAAAAATCTTCTCCGGCCTGCACCATTCCCGGCAGGGAACGGATCTTTTGAGCCAGGGCCTCCCCACGGGCCAAAAGCGAATTGACCTTGTCGCATGAGACCTCTAAACCTTTTTGCAGCCGCTCGGAGACCTCTCGGAGTTGATTCAAGACCTCCAAAATCTCATCTTTTATTTCCATGAAGACATTCGGTCCATCTCCGGGGACATCGTTTTGCGTCATGGGGTGTTCTCCTCTAAATTGGGCGAATTTATTTGTTTTCTATGGTAATGTCAAGAAATTTTAAGACCTCTTTTTTTGTTGAATTTTTACTGGCTCTCTATTAATAAGGTTTAAGGTACAGGGTACAGGGCTCAAGGCTTAAGGCTCCGGGTTTAAGCAAAATAGAATATCCACCATTATTCATATATCGAAAATTTATTTAGACGGATTTTCAGTTCAGTCCTCTTTATTCCCTGGGAGGACCACAATCATGGAATTTAGTTTCTCCAAACCTTGAACCTTAAACCGTATTTTTAAAGGAGGGTTTTCCATTCACTTAGCCGAACTTTTATTTAGGGCCGTCCGGGCCTATCCTCAAAAAGAAGCGGTTCGCTGCCAAGAGGCCACCTTTACTTATGAGGAATTTTCTCAAAGGGTCTTTAGAATGGCCCATTTCCTAAAGGCCCAAGGGATGGGGCCAGGACACACTCTGGCCATCTTGCATTATAACTGCCATATTTTCCTGGAGGCCTATTATGCCGCCGCCCTTGTCGGGGCCATCCTGGTCCCCCTTAATTATCGCCTCTCCTCCAAAGAAATCGATTTTATTCTCCAGGATTCCGAATCCAGACTTCTGATCGCCCACTCTGATTTTTTTTCCAAGATCGAACCCCTTGAGGTGTTGAATTCTTCGCTTAAAACCCTGCTCTGGATAAAACCCAATGACCGGACCCGCGCCTTCGGGTCAGACTATGAGACGGCCCTGAAATCTTCTTCGCCCGAGCCGATTCTTACTTGGGGACCGGGAGATGAGGCCACGGCCCAGATTTATTACACCAGCGGCACTACCGGCCGCCCCAAGGGAGTCATGCTCAGCCACAAAAATGACTACCTCCATGCCTTAGGGACCATGGCCGAGCTTCAATTGACCGATTCCGATGTCTGGATCCATGTGGCTCCCCTGTTCCATCTGGCCGATGCCTGGGCCACCTGGGCCATCACCTGGGTGGGAGGGACCCATATCCTGGTCAAGGAATTTGTTCCCCAAGCGGTCCTTAATACCATGGTCAGAGAGAAGGTGACCATCTCCAATATGATCCCCACCATGCTCAATATGCTGATCAACCATCCGGATTTCCCAAACTATTCCTTCCCTCACCTTCGGGTCCTGTTAAGCGGCGGAGCGCCCATCGCCCCGGAGGTGGTCAGGAAAATCATGCAGGGCTTCGGCTGCGACTACATTCAAACCTACGGCATGACCGAAACCAGCCCCTATCTGACCCTCTCCATCCTCAAAGGACATCTAAAAACACTTGCCCCCTGAAAAACAGTTTGAATTCAAGGCCAGGACCGGCCGGGAATTTATCGGGGTTTCGCTCAAGGTGGTCCGGGAAAACGGCCAGGAAGTGCGTCCGGACGATCAGGAGGTCGGTGAGATCATCGTTCAAGGAGACACCATTACCAAAGGCTATTGGAAGCTTCCGGAAGAGACTGCCAAGGCCATCAAGAACGGCTGGCTCTATACGGGAGATTTGGCGGTTATCGATGAAGAGGGCTATGTCAACATCGTGGACCGCAAAAAGGATATGATTCTCTCCGGGGGCGAAAATATCTATTCCACCGAGGTTGAAAATGTCCTCTACCTGTTTCCTAAAATCCTGGAGGCTGCCGTCTTCGGCGTGCCTGATGAAAAATGGGGCGAGGCCGTTCATGCCGCGGTGGTTCTGAAGGAAAACCAAAAGGCCACGGAAGAAGAGATCATCCGTTTCTGCAAGGACCACCTGGCCTCTTACAAGGCCCCCAAGTCGATCACCTTTCTTGATCTTTTGCCCAGGACCGGATCGGGAAAACTTTTCAAAAAGGCCCTGCGGGATCCCTTTTGGGACCGGTATGAAAAAAAGGTCCATTAAGATGAGCCCCTGGGAATAAGAAGTCAGGCTTTTCTCCTTGACTCCTGTTTCCGGTCCATTTTATACTCTGGCCTTCCGAAAGAAAGCGACAACGACCCTAAGGCCGCTGTTTTTGCGGGATTTCCTTCTTTGGATGAAAGGATGACGGCAAACATGCACATGGAACCCCAATCTACTCAGGAAAGCGGACTCAGGCGCCTTGTCATCACGCCCCTTTTAATCATCGCCAGTCTCTACAGTCTTTATCTGGTGATTCATCCTTACACGCCGTTCTCCAAATTATCCATTTCCGTTTTGGACCTCACCCAGGTCCAGAGGGCGACCCACGTTTTTTTCCTGCTCATCACCGGTTACCTTCTCTCTTCGCTCCGGGACCGTAGGCGGGCCGGAGCCGGGGCCTTCGTCTTCGCCGTCATGGCCGCCTTTCCGCTCTATGCCTTCTGGCGGATCGGCTTGGACCCAAAGTTGAACCTGATCGCCACGGTTTTCTGGCTGATTGCCGTCCTGCCGGCGGTTTATCCCTCATCGGGCCGCTGGGTGGACAAACTGGGGGCCGTTCTGGTATTTGTTCCTTACCTCTATCTGGTCATCTTATTCCATGATCATCATCGATCGGGCCATGATGCCGGAACCCTGGGACCTGGTCATGGCCTTCGGCCTGACCTTCCTGCTTCTCGGTCAGGTCTATCGCTACACCGGGGCCATCCTACCCTGTCTGGTGCTCACCTTTCTACTCTACGACCTCCATGGTAACCTGCTCACCGGGGTCCTGGCCCACGCCTCTTTCGATTTTGACCTGCTGCTGGGAAAACTTTTCAGCGAGACCGAGGCCGGTCTGTTCGGCATGATCACCGGCGTGTCCATGAAATACCTGGTCTACTTCACCATCCTGGGCGGTATCATCGGCTCCTTGAATTTGGGCCGCATCATCGCCAACATCGCCTCGATGGCCTCGGGCGGAAGGGCCGACGGGCCGGGCATCGTCACGACCATCGCCTCGGTCTTCATGGGCATGTTCAGCGGCTCCGGCGCGGCCGATACCCAATTCGTCTCCACCATCAGCAAACCCATGTACGAAAAGGCCGGCTATGACCGCTATGTGGCCTCCGGGATCGCCGCCACGGCCGGCACCATTGCCATGATCACCCCGCCGGTGTTGGGCTCCATGGCCTTTGTCATGGTGGAGATCCTTTCCATCCCCTATTTCTGGATCTGTATCATGGCCCTGGGACCCATGGCCCTCTACGCCGTGGCCATCCTGTCTTACAACTATTTTTATGTCAAAAAGAAAGGGCTGAAACCCATCGAGGACGGCGAGCATTACGGAGGAAAGTATTTCCGCCGCTATTGTTACATCTTCCTGCCCATTCTTTTGATCGTGGCCTTTATTTATTGGGGCTATTCGGTCAGCCTGGCCGTGGTTTGCGCCTTGTTCCTCTTTGTCATTTTATGTTACCTGGACCCGACCATCCGGCCAAAGAGTCCGCGGGTCCTGCTCAACGGGCTGGCCAACGGCTTCTCTTCCTTGATCCCCATCGGCACGGCCGTGGTCTGTGCCAACCTGATCCTGACCTTGATGGTCATGACCGGTCTGCCCAACAAATTCTCCGAGTTGTTGACCATGGTTTCCGGGGAAAGCCTGCTGCTGGCCACCTTATTCGCCGCCGGGTTCAGTCTGCTCCTGGGTATGGGCATACCGCCCACGGCCACTTACGTGGTCGCTTCGTCTTTGACCGCCCCGGCCATTATCAAGGTGGCCATGGCCAACGGCATCCCGGCGGAGGCGGCCCTGCTGTCCACCCATATGTTCCTCATGTATTATGCCATCCTGGCCGACGTCACCCCGCCCGTGGCCCTCTCGGCCTATGCCTCGGCCTCGGTTTTTTTAACCGACCCCTTAAGAACCGGGATCTACGCGGCCAAGGTAGCCCTGCCCAAATATTTACTCGGTTTTTCTTTTATCCTGGCCTACCAGGGCACGGCCCTTCTCCTGATCCCCATGTGGCGCACCGCTTCGGGGTTTCAGGCGATCATGGACTTTATTATCCGCCTCGCCGCAGTGCTGATCGGCGCGATTGCCATGGCTGCGGCCAACGTGGGATATTCTCGGCGGACCTTGCGTAAATGGGAGTCCTGGGTCCTGGGGATTCTTTCCGTCGGTATGTTCTTACCCTTTCTCTGGGTCAATATCGTCATTCTTCCGGTCTTGGCCTGGCTCTTCTTCAGCAAAAAAAACGAGAGTCCGGTTCTCGCTTAAAGGCTTATTTATTAAAGGATCTTATAATAACAGGCATTAAAAAAAAATTACCTAAGGAGGGCATGATGAAAAAGATCGTTGGCATTATTTTAATCGTCATTTTCGGGTTGGGTGGTCTATCCGTTTTCGCCGAAGAGAAACCCAAAATCATGATTACCACCGGCGGCATCGGCGGGGTGTATTATTACTACGGCACGACCGTCGCCGAAATCCTCACGAAATACGCCGGCGTGGAGGCGACTGCCATCCAGACCGCCGCTTCGGTGGACAATCTGCTTTTAATCCAACGGCGCACTGACCCCGCGAAAAACACCTACTATTTAGGAACGGTGCTCCCCGATTCGGCTTACCTGGCCTACACCGGAAAGATCGAACGCTTCAAGGACAAACCGGCTAAAGACGTCCGGGTCATGTGGGCCATGTATCCCAATATCCTTCATATCGTTGCCGCGCCGGGGTCGGGCATCAAGACCGTGGCCGACCTGAAGGGGAAACGGGTCTCCACCGGGGCGCCCGGGTCCGGCACCGAAATCGAGGCCTTTATGGTCTTGGAAGCCGCCGGTATTAAGACCAGCGATTTGGCCAAGCAAGAACGCCTGGGGGCTTCCGAATCGTCGGAATCCCTGTCCCAGGGCACCCTGGACGCCTACTTCTGGTCCGGAGGCCTTCCCACCGGCTCGGTGACCGAATTGGCCACCACCTTGTCCCGCAAGGGAAGCAAAATGGTATTAGTCGATCTGGACCCCAAGGGCGAATTGGTCAAAAAACTTCTTCAGAAATTCCCCGGCGTCATGGAACCGGGAGTGATTCCCAAGGAGGTTTACGGAACCGACAAGGACAATCACACCCTGGCTTTCTGGAACCTCTTCATGGGGCCTAAAAGTTTACCCGAAAAATATTCTTACGCCATCACCAAGGCCTTGTTTGAAAACCTGCCCCTTTTGCAAAAAGCGGTCAAGGCGGCCAAGGACAACACCCTGTCGAACGCCGTAAAATTTGTCCACGGTACCATTCCCTACGACCCGGGCTCGCTGCGCTATTATAAGGAAAAAGGCGCCGTGAAGTGATCCTGCTCGGACCACGGTCCGAACGGAGAAGATTAATAGCCCTGTCTCTGGCGGTCCTTCTGGCCGCGCTTCTTTTCCTGGCGGGATTTATCCGGCCGGTCAGGATCGCCGGGGACCACGGCTCAGGCCTCTTATGTCTCTGGGCCTGGCAAAAAGGCCGAATCGAATTCATCAACTCCGTTACCAACCGTCCGGTGGTTATCCGCTTTAAAATGCCCTGGCGGTTCTCCGGGTTTTCGGTAAAAACGGATTCCGGAACCGAGGAATATTATACGGCAGGAAAATACTCCTGGAATGAACGTCTGTCGATGGAACAGACCAGGATGATCACCTATTGTTCCGAGGTAGGGATAACTTTGACCCTGGGGGGAAGTGTGTTTCACGAAAAAGGGGGCTGCCTCCGCGCCACTCTGCTCTGGCCATCTTAAGAATTGATGCTATCGAACAGGGTTGATGTTCATCGTTCTACGTCTTCAACCGACTTTAAGGTGTGATCAAAAAAATCCTACACAAAAACATCAAGGGGCACCCTGATCCGAAACCCAATTTTTCCCTTGACCTGTCTTTACGTTATAATCTATATAACTCATAAAGAGAAAAAATTAAGATTAAATTAAAAATCTTATCCGGTTAAAACCTTTTTTGACGGATAGATTTCATACGCCCATACGAGTTGGGTGAAAAAATCCGGTTTCGATTAGAGCGTGTCAGTCCTTGGATTAAATCGACCGGGCCGGAAAACCTTAATCGATAAAGAATTTTCCATCGTTCTGTACCCCTTTGCCAAAATATTATGTATAGAGAATTTTTCGATTTTTCAGAAGATCCGTTCTCCTTTTCCTATGATCCTAAGTTTTTCTACATGACTGAAAATCATAAAGAAGTATTAAACTCCCTGGTAGATGGAATTACTGAGCGGAAAGGCTTTATTTTACTTACCGGCGAGACCGGGACAGGGAAGACGACCTTGATCAATAAGTTATCAACCCTGCTGGACTCAAGTATCAAGGCCTTTCCCATATTTCAACCAAACAATAACATTAATGAACTATTAGAGGAAGTGGTCCGAGGCTTAGAATTTCCCTTGGTAGAGAGGAACAAGGGTTCCCTGTTATCTACTTTTAACAATTACCTGGTAGAAAAATCAATCCGGGGTGAAAACTCAGTACTTATTGTTGATGAGGCGCAAGCGTTAACCAAGGATACCTTGGAAGAATTGAGACTACTCTGCAATCAGGATCCTCGAAGGCCTTTTTTGCTTCAAGAAGTCTTTGTTGGGCAACCGGATTTTGAAGATAAGCTAAAATCTTATGATTTACGGCAACTACAGCAACGAATAGCGGGGCGCTACCAGCTTCGACCATTAACCCCGTTGGAAACCATACAGTATATTGAATTCCGACTTAATCAAGTGGGAAGTAGTATCAAAAACGTCTTCACCCAGGAAGCAGCTGAATTAATCTGCTGGCGAAGCAAGGGTATTCTAAGTGATATTAATAGAATTTGTTATTTGACGCTGTCTCTTGGCTATGCCATTTCCAGGAGAAAAATCGGTGTGGAGGAGGTCAGGGCGGTTTTTTCATTATGGAAAATTCAAAAACCGGGCAAGGGTCAACGATTTTTCGAATTTATGGAAGGATTTATCACTAAATTCCGACAGAGCGATCAAATCACGATCATTTCCTATTCATTGCTGTCTTATTCATTACTCTTATGGATTATAATCTTCTTTTTATATTGGAATAAACCATAGATTAAACCTAACTCTCCTTACCCCTCGAATTCGTCTTCCAAAAAGAGTAATTTTTCTATCTTCTAAGCAGATTTATAATCAAAAAGGTTAAAGAAAATAAAAAAATCATACCCGAAAATATAAAAAACAAGAGGATGAATGACGGTCGGCGGTTTTTGGGGAGGGTAAAATAATCTAAATCTTTTATCGACTGTTGAATGATTTTCTGATTAATGACCGGACTGGAACTCTGGTAGCCAACTACCAAAGCTTGGTTGCAGAGTATATTTATTAATCGTGGGTTTCCCCCTGAAAATTTTTTAATATACTTAACGGCCTCTTTAGTAAAAACCGGGTCAGCATTGCCGCCGGCCACTTTGGCCCGATGTTTTATGTACTCCCAGATCTCCTCTCGATTTAATGGCTTAATCCGGCTAACCACCCCGATATTCTTTTTAACTATCCGCAGTTTAGGGGAATTCAATTTTTCCTCTAATTCAGGATGCCCAACCAACAGAATTTGAAGTGGGTTAGCTCCCGAAAAATCGGTACTCACCAGATTTAATAAATCTATCAGGACGGCTTCATCCAGGCTTTGGGCTTCATCAATGACCACCGCCACATTTTTTTCTTGGAGGAGGCTTTGTTTCAGGTAACTTTTTAAATGGAAGAAGAGAGAAGCTAACCCTTCTTTTTCTTTGAATAACGGACCTTCCAAATCAATTAAAAGATTTTTGAGAATATCCTCGAAATCGAGCTTCGTTTGGTAGACAAAAGACGTTTTTATTTTTTCATTTAAATCATTTAGAAGAGCATAGATTAAAATAGTTTTGCCGATCCCGACCTCTCCGTAAACGACGATAACCCCTTTTCTTTCTTTGACACCAGCCATCATGTCAGAGAAGGCTTTCCAGTGACTATGGGTAAAGAACAAGAATTTTGGATCGGGCTTTAGGTTAAAGGGCTCTTCGGCAAAGCCATAATATTCCCAAGCGGCCTGCAGTTCTTTTAGTGGGACCTGATTTTTCATGATGGAAGCGCTCTGTCCACTTCTTTCAGTTGATGTTTTAGTCCTCAATATCTCGAATGGCCAGAGCTATGCTACCGGTATCATAGGCTATTTGTTTATTTATGAGGAGTAAATACGTCGCACTTAGTGGGGGGTAAGTCAACCCAAAAACGTCTTTTACTAACCTGGAATTATAATCGTTTAAACGTCGAAAAGTCAATAAATTTCAGATCCTCCAAGCTTGGAGCCATGGGTATTCCGAGACTCTTCCGGGAGGTAGGTCATCGGCCATGAGAAAAAGAGGCCCAGATGATGTAGCGGGCAGGTTTTCCATGACCTCTTTTTCCTGGGTTGGATGCGGGGAGCGAAAAGGACTTGAAACTCTGAATGTTTCCAGGATTTAAAGAGTTGTTAATGATCACCCCTGTGGAGCCAAAGCGCGATCGGGTTAATGGTGCCACCCGATACCGCGTCGAAATGGGAGACGTTCTTCCCGGAGTGCAGAAAAAAGCCTGAACAATGAGGCATTCTTATTGTTTCACGAAAATCGCTTCCACCAGGTGATCGGCTGTGACCTCCTCGAAGGTATAGGAGTTTATGGCCCCCTGCGAAACCTTGTCCACCAGCACATCAGAAACCCGGTAGCCGGGCAGGGGGATGATCTGGAACCTCCGCTTCTCTCCGTACCCGGCTTTGATCGTGCCGTAGGGATGGATAACCCCGTTCACCGGGGGGCGGACGCTGATGGTGTAGGTCTTCAGGGCAAAAGAGGCGGTGACCGTCCGGTCGGTGGACATGAGGACCTTGCAGGTCCGGGAGGTGCCCGAGCAACTTCCCCTCCAGCCCTCGAAGGCGGAATGGGGATCGGGAAGCGCCTCCAGGGTCACCGTCGCTCCTTTTTTGAAGGAAGACCCGGCGGGAATGGTTTTCACTTGGCCCCGTCCGTTCCCGGCCCGGAGAATCGTCAGGGTTTGTACCGGAAGGTCAGGAGAACGGTCTGCGGCGGCCGGAAGGTCCGAACCGACATCGTGAGTCCCTCTGGGGGTCCCCTGTCCGGAAACCCGGCCACCGAAATAAAACAGGAAGATCGTCAGGCCAAGTATCGGGAGGACCCACTTTGGGCGGTTGCGCCGTTTCATACGCTTCCTCCTCTTATTTGCGAATGGTGATCGGTCGTCGATTCTCCAGCCGCTCCAGGGCGGTTTTGACGCTGATCCGCATCAGTTCGATCGACTGGCCCAGTCGGGCGACCTCTCCTTCCCCTTTGACCTCGACCTCGGCCTCCAAGTCCCCCATGCTGATCCGGTCGGCCGCCTCCGACAAGAGGCGGATCGGCCGGACCAAAGAAGACGAAAAGGCGTAGATGACCGCCAGCAGCACGGCCAGGTCGAGCAGGACGATGATCAGGAAAATCAGGAACCGGCTTCTGTAGCGCTCCGCGTAGGCAGCCTGCATCCGATCCACCTTGGCCTGGATGGCGCCCGCCGGTTTCCCGAATTCATCGATGTAGGTCGTAGCGGCCACGATCAGGTTCGTACCTTCTACCGGGGCGCTGAACATGTACTTAGGACGTACCTTCCCATCGATGTCGGTCCATTGGTAATAGCCGCCGGAGGCCCCCTTCAGCCCCGCTTCCATGACCTTGACGAACTCGGGCAGTTTGACGGCCAGGCCGTGCAGGTCGGTACCCACGATCTTCGGGTTGACGTGAAAATAGTTGATCCCTTTATTGTTGTGAACCGCCGTGTACCCGGTTTCCCCTACCCGTTGGACGGCGATCTCCTGGAGGCGCGGCTGACCGGCCAGGGACGCCTCCGACAGGCCCGGATGGGCTTCGAGGTAGATTTCAATCTGTCGGGCCACCCCCTCGGCTTTTTCCCGGATGATCTTCTCCCCCAGTTTGTCGAGGGAAGCGACGGATTCTTTGACGCTGAAGGCGCCCAGTTCCTTCAGGCTGTCGGACCCGAGGGCTCGGATGCTGACCCAGGGACCCATATTGAGGAAAAGCAGGTCGGCGATGATCAGGAAGGCGACCAGAATGGGGACGAAGATCCCCAACAGCAGGGTTTTCTTTAATCCCTGCCGGTTCATCCGTTGCCTGAATGGTCCCGTGACCCGGTCCAAAAAGTCCCCCGCAAGCTTCGATAGTTCCGTCATAATCGTCCTCCTGGTTTTAATTACTTAGCTGGTTTCGAAGGAAGAAAGCCGGGCGACATACATGACCTGCATGACCTGGCTGAACTTTTCCCGTTTCGGCCCCTCCTCGATCTGACCACAGACCGTCGAAATGAAACTCTTTACCCGGTTCTTCGGGAAGGCATCCCGGGATTCCTCAAAAGCCGCCAGGGTATCGTTCAGGATGATCCGGGCGATCGGTCCCATCACCTTCTTGAGCTCCGTCTCGGCGGTCTCGAAAAAGGCCTCGTCAACCGTTTCCCTCGGCCCCGCTACGGAAGAATCGGCCACATTCGTTTTTTCGACCAGACCTTTTTCAGCCAGGGCGCAAAGGGTGTCCGACACTTCAAAAACGCTTCGTCCGAGCCGACCTGCTATTTCAGCGACGTTTCGTCGCCCGTTGCACAGGGCAAGTATGCCCCACTGCCCGGCAGGGATCATCCGGTCTTGACCGCCGCTGTCCACCATCAGGGAGAAGACGGCCTTGACGGAAGGCACTTGCTGTCTAATCTTTTTCCACTCCTCCTCCCGTCGGGACCAATTCGACATGATCTCTCCGGTGGGCAGAAGTACCGTGCGTGCTTCGGGCGACATTCGCCAGTTGAAGGTGACCTGACCATTGTCCAGGTTCATGATGGGCGGGAACGCTTCTTCCCCGATGCGGGTATCGGTCCGGGCATGGACGATCTGGCCCCCCTCAATATAGATCTCCGCTGGTTCCTTACCCTTGACCGCCACCAAACCGGACTTCTTCCCGTCTACCAGGGGTTTTACCAAGTCATATAATCTTATTTCTGAAAGATCGCCGATCACATCGATCAAGTCGCTTAACACCGGCCGCCTCCTTTCCCGCCCGTTTTCGACCAAACAAGAATTACGGACGGAAAGAGTGTAACGGTTAAAGAAAGGGTAGCTTCCTAACAAACGAAGAATGGGTATTAGGAAAAAAAGCCCGTGAATGACAGGACCTATGCAAAAAGGTATATAAACTATATTTCAGGAAGTCAATAGGAATTTGAAGACGGGGGATCTTCCCTTATCTTAAACTGCCGGGTAATCGGAGTGAATCCCGGGATCCTGACCCAAGACTTGCTATATGGTAGTTCGTAATTGAGGGAACGAGGAATAAGGATATCCTTCTTTTCTGGAGCTGTCTATTCCGACCAGGACCGAGGAGGAAACTACCCTGAGAGGGCTGAGGACGAAAAGGGTAATACGGTGAGGGAAAAGACACGGATCACTACGCTGAACATAGAGGGTGCCAACAACAGAGGATCAAGAATTCTAGTGGGTTAAGCGGTTTTCAAAAACTCCAGGGCCTCCACATTGGAGACAAAGGTAGCCGCAAATTTATCTAATCCTACTATCTCAAAAAGTTCCTCGTTGATCTTGGATAAAGAAGTAAAACATACCTTAAGGGCCTTTTCCCGGGTAGCCTCCATGATGCCCAGCAAAAAAGATAGGCCGATGCTGTTGATATAGGCGATTTTATCGAAATCGATAATAAATTTTCGATGCCCTTCCTTAACCGCTTCTTTGAATAACTTCTCCACCTCTTCTCCACCCAAATCGTTTAAATACCCCTGGGGTTTAAAGAGAATCACATCTTCCCGGTCTTCCTGTTTTAGATTAAAGTTATTCATTTCTGCTTACGCTCTTTCTTTAAAATGTTTTTTTTTACCATATAGAGTCTGGTCCCGAGATCGGTTTTTTCGAAACGAACCTCATCCATCATCTCCTTGATCAAAACCAACCCCCGGCCCCTTTTTTGTGAAAGGGGATCGGCCTCTCGAACGAGCCTGGCCTGAACTTCCACCGGGTCAAAGGATTGTCCTCGATCTTCAACCCGGATCTCAATGGCCTCCGAACGGACCGTAAAATAAATTCTAATTTTTTTCTCCAAGCTTTGACTGTGTTCGCCGGCATTGATACAGGCTTCGATAAGGGCCATTTTGACCTTATCGATACTACCCTCATCCAATTCGGTATAAGTGGCTATCTGCTCCAAGGCCCGAACGGCGACCAACTCCGATTCCGAGTTTATGGGTAATACCAGGCTAAAATGCAGGACATTTTCGCCGGCAGGGAAGGGCACTTCCTTTTCTTCTTGTATGTCCGAAAGCTGCTTTTCTATCTTTTCACCTAACTGTTTGATAATCTGGCCCAGATCCTCCTGATAAAGGTATTTTCGTAAAAGCACCTCCACCCAGTTCCGGACAACATGATTTTTCTCAAGACCGATCATTCCAAAACGTTCCCAAATGATCCCGGCCCGTTCCAATAGTCCAATTAAAGAAGGTATCTCCTGTGAAGACAGCTCTAAGACCTTTTGTAAATCGGGTAAGGCCAACATCGGGTCTTCTGATTTTATCAGCTTATTTAAAATCCGGAGAAGCAGGGGGCCGATCAGGGGCTCCATTCCTTTGAAATCATAAAGACGGTTTTCAAACAGACGCCCCAATTCCCCCCGCTCCAGGGATTTCAAGTAGATTTCGACAAATCTCCGATGGCTTTCCAGGCCGGATGTTTCCAGGCGGGCATCCCGTACTATGGAAAATAACAGAC
This sequence comes from uncultured delta proteobacterium, assembly GCA_963769305.1. Classification (GTDB taxonomy): domain Bacteria; phylum Desulfobacterota; class RBG-13-43-22; order RBG-13-43-22; family RBG-13-43-22; genus RBG-13-43-22. The sequence continues at coordinate 86,253 of CAVYLJ010000013.1, forward strand.
CCGGATTTCCTTCCAGGTAATGAAACCAGGCCTTGCTCAAATCCCCGGCTATTTTAACGTTAAAATATTTTTCCAAAGCAAGGGCCAATTGATCCCCCTCTTCATCGGCCAGGGGGGGCAATTCCATGACGGGTATATCAGGAGGTCCAAAGGAAGGCAGAATATTTTTCACCAGAAAACCCGACGGCTCTCCGGAAAAAAGATGGGGGGCCCAGGGAGAAGCAATGGCCTCTCTCCATAAACCGGCAACCCCCTTCCCGCTGATGACCAAGGCCTCAATAGCTTGAATATGATCGACCATCACCCAGATAGGCCTGTTGGAGGCCTGAGCGATGCGCCGGGGGGCAGTCAGGGCATTTAACAATCCCTTGCGATCCTCCGTGTTTCGGACGGCCGCCTGGTGGCCAGAAATAACCTCTTTGATGATGTCTTTCCCCAGCCTCTCAGCTTCCCTCTGAAGGTCGGAGAAAGAAGATAGGACCGGACGGCCGCTTCCGATCCATTTTTTTTGTTCAAATAAGAGTATTTGACTAATGAGAGCAATCAGATATTCTTCAGAAAAATCCAAAAGGTCGCCATAATCCCGGGAGAAGGAAAAATAAACCGGAGTTACCTCTTCCTGTCCCCAAAAAAGTCTTTCCTTCAACTCTTTTAATAAGGCCGTTTTCCCTCTTCCCAGGGGAGATACCAAAAACAGATCCTCTCCCTTCCCCTGAGCGATTTCTTCGGCCTTTTGTTTAAAATAGTTCAACTCGGATTGCCGGTTGATAAAAGGATTTTTATCTATTTTCAAACTTAATCTCCGCTCCGAAAAGTTGATCATTTTTTTACCATATTCTATCAGACAACACAACAAGTTCTCCTGCTTCCGTTTTTCATTTCTCAAAGACCTTCAAGCAAGGGTGACATTTGTCGTGTTCCCTTCACCTTTAGGTAACTACTGGACAGGAGATCCTATTCCAACAAGGGTCCAGGGTCCTTCTTCAGGTTTTGTCCACCATAAGGTCAAATTTATTTTTCCGAACCAAATTTTGAAAGGGTCTTCATGAGCAGGACCACTCATGAGTTCAATAAAAGGGAAGGGGGGTAAGCAGCATTTATTGATTGACAAATCAATCAATAAATGCTATAAGGGCTTGTGAAAAAAAATTGGGATGAAATCAAAAAAGAAAAACAGGGCCTTATTTTCGATGCCGCCCTTAAGGTCATAAAGGAGAAGGGGTTCCATAAGGCCCGAATAGCCGATATTGCCGATGAGGCGGGGATTTCCTATGGGCTGGTTTATCATTATTTTAAAAATAAGGAAGACCTTTGTAATGAGATCCTCAACCAATGGTGGGCCAAGCTCTATCAACTCCTGGAAAATATCAAAAAGGACGAAGAAGACTTTCACTCCAAATTAAGAGGACTCATACTCTATTTTCTGAATATCTATCAACGAAAACCGGACTTGATCCATATTTTTATCACCCAGATTTCCCGCTCGACCGACAACCTGACCAAATCCCGGTTGGATGATTTTAAAAAATTTTTCAGCCTTGCCGAGGCCATATTCATTCTCGGGCAAAAAAATGGGGTTCTACGTTCCGATTTTGAGGCGCGTTATCTTACGTACATCTTCCTCGGGGCCATGGAAACCTTTTTGACCATCATGGTTTTTGGGGACCAAAAAATAAAAAATGACGCCCAAAAAGAAAAAATTGCCGACACCATCCTGGAAGTCTTTTTAAACGGCGCCAAATCCGGAGGAAGTTCTCGTTAACCCTCCAAAGGGGTAGGCCATGAATTTTTCTTTCACCGCAGAACAATTGCTTTTTAAGGAACAGGTGCTTAAATTCGCCCGCAAGGAGATCGTCCCCCGCTGCCAGGAACATGACCTGAAAGGAGAATTTGATTTTCACTCCTTTCGAAAATTGGGGGAATTCGGCATCCTGGGCTTGCACTTTCCGGAGGAATTCGGCGGCAGCGGGGCCGATGTGGTCACCTCGGTCCTGGCCGCCGAGGCCTTGGGTGAAGCCGGGGTCGACGGCGGTCTGACCTTGTCTTACGGGGCCCACACCTTTCTGTGCGCCGATACCATTTACACCCATGGGACCGAGGCCCAGCGGAAAAAATACCTCCCCAAGCTGGCCAGCGGTGAATGGATCGGCTGTATGGGTTTGACCGAACCAGGGGCCGGGTCGGATGTTACCGCCCTTTCCACCCGGGCCATAAGAGACGGGGACCATTATATCCTGAACGGCTCCAAGATGTTTATTACCAACGGTCCCATCGCCGACGTGGCCGTAGTCTATGCCCGCACCTCTCAGGCCGGAGAACGCCATGAAGGGATTTCGGCCTTTATCGTCGAGAAAGGGACCAGGGGTTTCAGCCCCGGAAATAAATTAAACAAAATGGGGGTCCGGACCTCTTATACCTCTGCCCTTTTTTTTGAGGATTGTCCGGTTCCGGCGGAGAATCTCCTGGGAGAGGAAGGGGCCGGTTTTCTCATGGCCATGCAGACCGTGGAGTGGGATCGAAGCACTCTGATGGCCCCCTTTCTCGGGGGCATGGCCTATATCCTGGAAAAATCCTGCCGCTACAGCCTGGAACGTTCCCAATTCGGCCGGCCGATTGCCGAATTTCAAGCCATTAAGCATAAAATCGCCGACATCCGGATCTTTTTAGAAGCCGCCCGCGCTCTGGTTTACCGGATTGCCTGGTGCAAAGACCAGGGACGTCCCTTAAATCACCTGGAAGCGGCCGTGGCCAAGCTTTTTATCGGAGACGGGAGCCTTGTTCCCTCGAATCATGCGGTCACCATCCATGGAGGATACGGCTACTGCCATGAATACGATGTGGAACGGACTTTTCGAGACAGCCGCCTGGCCTCCATCGGGGGTGGCACTTCGGAGATCCAAAAAATGATCATCTCCCGCTTGATGTAAAGGAAAGAAGCATGGACTTTGATTTAACGGACCGGCAAAAAGAGATGAAAAAAGAACTGTCCGACTGGCTCAAACAGGAAGTTCAGGATCATATTCCTCTGCCAAGAAAAGAGACCAACCTAATCGGAGAACAAAACCGGACCCTTCTGCAAAAATTGGCCGAACTGCAATTTTACTTACCCCTTGGGATTGATCCGGGTGAATGTAAAAAATCCCCTTATACAGAGGTCCTGACCTGGGTCTTGCTCGGGGAGGAACTGGCCAAGGTTAATCCGTCTCTATTTTTGAGCATCGAACAGAGCACCCGGTTATTCGGCTGGATCATCGCCCGATATGGAAACGAAAAACAAATAAAGGAATGTTTAAGCCCTCTCCAAAAAGGACAGTGTATCGGGGCCGTGGCCATGGCGGAATCTTCAGGAAACTTTCCGGAAAAGGAGATCAAGACCGAAGGCCAAAAGGAGGGGGATTCATATAGACTCTTCGGCCGGAAAAGACAGGTCATCAACGCACCTATTGCCGATTGGCTGGCCGTAACCGGCAAAAGCACACGGCCAATGGGCCGTTTTTCTGGTCAAGCGGGGTCAAGAAGGACTGACCATTGGTGAACCCCTGAAGACCCTTGGCTATCAAGGTCTGGTCATGTCCGAAGTGTACCCTGGATCAATGCCTTGTGTCCGAAGACCGGGTGATCGGCCCTTTTCCCGATCCCGCTCCTTTGACCGAACTTGGAACCAGGGTAAATTTAATGGTCACCATGTCCTCCCTGGGAGTAATGGCACGGGCCCTTCAAGGGGCCAAAAAACAGGCCGGAGAAAGTCAAAACGGCGGCAAGCCGGCCCAGGCCTATCAAGAAATCCGTTTTAAACTGGCCGAGATGTTTTCCCTCTGGCAAACCTCTCAATGGATGATTTACCGGGCGGCCTGGCTGCTCGAAACCAGGGCCCAGGAGGCCGAAACCGTAATTGCGGCCGCCAAGGTATTCGTGACCGAGGCGGCCGAAGTGGTAGCCAGGGAGGCCATGCAGATTATGGCCGGGGAAGGCTATATGGCCGGGAATGAAATAGAAGAATGTTTCCGGGATGCCCGCTTTGGTCCGGTGGCCGGAGAAACATCGGAATGTCTGCGCATGCGTATTGCCGATGATTGTCTGGCTAAATACAGGTAGAACAATCCAAAATGGAAACCACCTTAAAGGCCCCTACAGACGGGAGCGTTGAGAAGATCAACACCGCTCTTCAGGCCAAAGTCATGCCCGGGGACAAACTGGTCGAGATTAAAGGAGGGACCGCAGATGAATCATGATCTACTCTACGAAGTGAAGGAGGGGGTAGCCTTTCTGACGATCAATCGTGAGGCCCGCCGCAATGCCATCAGCCAGGAAATGATTTCCGCCTTTCATGAATTCCTGGACCGGGCCGACCGGGATGAAGCCGTTCAAGTTATTTGTATCACCGGGGCAGGAGACAAGGCCTTTTGTTCCGGGGCCGACCTGGCCGCCACCCTGGCCGGAGAGGGAGAAAATCGTCTAACCGGAGCCAGAAATTATGCGGCCCTGCTCAAAAAAATGGTCCGCTTCGGCAAACCCCTGGTGGCCGAAGTCAACGGGGCCTGTCTGGCCGGCGGTCTTGGGTTGATGCTGGCCTGTGATATCGTCATTGCCCGGAAGGATGTCTCCTTTTGGACCCCGGAGGTCAATGTGGGCATCTTCCCCATGATGGTCGGGGCCCTTCTGATGCGTCACGTCAGCCCTAAAAAGGCCATGGAGATGGTCCTCACCGGCCGCAAGGTAACCGCCCCTGAAGCCGACCAGATGGGACTCATCAGCCGGGCGGTGGAGCCTGAAGACCTGAAGGAAGAAGTAATGGCCGTGTTAAAGGCCTTGACTTCCAAAAGTCCCCTTGGATTACGGATCGGCAAAGAAGCCTTCACCCACATGATGGATATGCCTTTTGATGAGGCGGTCGATTATTTATGCGAGGCCCTGGGCCGGGCTACTTCCATAGAAGATGCCCGGGAAGGCATGATGGCCTTTATTGAAAAAAGAGAGCCGAAGTTTAAGGGGAGATGAGTACTGGATGCTGGATACTCGATGCTGGATAATGGCCGAAATATGCGGGTCGATCCGGCGGAAGAAATCATGGACTTTCAACACGGCAAGAGGTAAGATGATGAAAAAAATAGCGGATCATTCATCCAGCATCCAGTATCCAGTTATCAAGGATCAGGTTTCTTAACCGGGGGATACCCCCACAACCAACACAAAGGAGGAAGAAAAAATGGCTTTTACCAACGTTAAAGAAGTTTTTGATGGAATGCCCGGTGTATTTAACGCCAGTGCCGCTGCCGGTCTGAATGTGGTCTTTCAGTATGACATTACCGGCGAAGGCGGGGGCAAATGGTATGTGGAAGTAAAGGATGGTGCCTGCAATGTGGCCGAGGGGACCCATGCCTCTCCCAATGTCACCTTGACCATGTCCGCTGAAACCTGGCTGGCCATGGTTAATAAAGAATTGAATGGCATGCAGGCCTTTATGAGCGGCAAGCTGAAAGCCGCTGGGGATATTATGCTGGCCCAGCGGATCACCCAACTGTTTCCGCTTTAATTCAATCCTGTTCTCCATCCCCTCCTCCCCAACAAAAGGGAGGAGGGGTAATTGATGACAGCAGTGCAAGAAGCGGTTTTAAACCGGCCCTACTCGGTTTTTGGAAAAAGGTCAAATCCTTAATATACTTTTTGCCATGGACAAGGCGGCAAAGACGGCCGGAAGAATTCAACAAAGATGATCAGCCATGCCTTTTGAAGAATATTTTGGTGAAACTCATAATATCGTTCGACAGACGGTCAGAAAGTTTGTTGAAAAAGAAATCAAGCCCCAGGTCAATGACTGGGAAGAACAAGGGGCCTTTCCCCGGGAACTTTATCAAAAGGCCGGGGAAGCCGGAATCCTGGGCATCGGCTACCCCGAGGCTTATGGAGGGACCGGAGGAGATATCTTTATTAAAGTGGCGGCCGTGGAAGAAATCGTCCGCTGCGGGTCCGGCGGGGTGGCTGCCGGTCTGGGATCGCTCGACATCGGGCTGCCCCCCATCCTGCGCTTCGGTCAGGAAGCCCTTAAAGATCGGCTGGTCCCTCCTGTCTTGCGGGGAGAAAAAATATGCGCCCTGGCCATCACCGAGCCGGACGCCGGTTCGGATGTGGGGGGTATCAAAACCCGGGCGGTCCGGGAAGGCAGCTTTTACCGGGTCAACGGACGCAAGACCTTCATCACCAGTGGAGGCAGGGCCGATGTCCTGACCTGCGCGGTCCGCACCGGCGGTCCGGGCCCTCACGGGATCAGTCTGCTGGTCATTGAATCCGCCACCCCGGGCTTTTCCGTTTCCCAGACATTAAAAAAAATGGGTTGGTGGGCTTCCGATACGGCCGAGCTCCTTTTCGAGGATTGTTTGGTCCCGGCGGAAAACATTCTGGGGGAGGAAAATAAGGGTTTTTATGGCATCATGGCCAATTTCCAGAACGAACGTCTGCAATTGGCCCTCATGGCCATCACCACCGCCCAATTGGCCTTTGAAGAATCCGTTAAATATGTAAAACAGCGGGAGGCCTTCGGCCGTCGACTGGAAGGGTTCCAGGTGATCCGCCACAAGCTGGTGGACATGGCCACCCTGATCGAGGCCGCCCGCGAATTTACCTATCGGATAGCGGCAAAAATTGACGCCGGCCTGAATCCGATAAAAGAAATCTCCATGGCCAAAAACTTTTCCTGTCAGGTCAGCGATCAGGTGACCTATGAAGCCGTCCAGATCCATGGAGGATATGGGTATATGCGGGAATACCTGGTAGAGCGGCTTTACCGGGACAACCGCATCCTCTCCATCGGCGGCGGCACTCAGGAGATCATGAAAGAGATTATCAGCAAGATGATTTTATAGAAGGCATAAGGCTAAGGCACAAGGGTAAAGGCAATTGGAATTCACGAGCTTTTGCCCTGCACCTTGCGCCCTGAGCCTTGAGCCATTAAACAAAAAAAGAAGGAGGTTATTCATGGGTTATCAAATCAAACGCGCCATGGTCGTCGGTTCAGGGGTCATGGGAGGGGGTATTGCCGGCCATTTGGCGAATGCCGGCCTATCGGTTTATCTGGTCGATATTGTCCCCCGCCAACTGACCCCGGAGGAAGAGGCCAAAGGCCTCACTCTAAAGAGCCCCGTGGTTCGGAACCGGATCGTCAATCAAGGAATGGACTTTTTAAAGAAATCAAAACCCCCGGGGTTATTCAGCCCTACCCGTCTGGAACTGATCCAAGCCGGAAATATGGAGGATAACTGGGACTGGATCAAAGAGGCCGACTGGATTATCGAAGTGGTCGTCGAGAACCTGGCGATCAAACACCAGGTCATGGCCAAGATAGAAGAAAGTCGACGGCCGGGAAGTATTGTTTCCACCAACACCTCGGGTCTGCCTATCGGGCAGATCGCCGAAGGCCGGTCGGATGAATTCAAGGCCCATTTTTTGGGGACTCACTTCTTCAACCCGGCCCGCTACCTGAAGCTATTGGAAGTCATCCCCACGCCTCAGACCGATCCCGAATTGACCCGGTTCATGATGAAATTCGGGGAACGCCGCCTGGGTAAAACCGTGGTCCTTTGCAAGGACACCCCGAACTTCATTGCCAACCGCGTAGCCGCCATCACCGGGACTTCGGGCCTGAACTATATTCTTCAAAACGATTACACCGTGGAAGAGGTGGATGCCATAACCGGACCACTCATCGGGCACCCGAAGACCGCATCCTTTCGGCTCCAGGACCTGGTCGGTCTGGATGTGAGCAGCCATGTAGCCAATAACTTGTATCCGGCCATTCCTGACGACCCCTTCCGGGAATCCATTGTGGGTCCGGTCAAGGAGTTGACCTCCAAAATGGTCGAGAAAGGCTGGCTGGGCAACAAGGCCAAGCAGGGTTTTTATAAAAAAATCAAAACCCCGGAGGGAAAAAAGGATTATCTCATCCTGGACCTCAAAACCCTGGAATACCGGCCACAGCAAAAACCTTCTCTGCCTTTGCTGAAACAGGCCAAGGCCATTGAATCCCTGCCGGATCGCTTACGCTTTATCGTCAAACAGGACGATAGAATGGGTAAACTGGTCTGGAACGGCACGGCCCTGTCCCTGTCCTATTGCGCTTATCTGATCCCGGAAATCAGCGACACCCTTTACAGCATCGATGACGCCGTCAAGACCGGCTTTTTCCATGAAATGGGCCCCTTTGAAATTTGGGATGCCCTGGGGGTAAAGGAGACGGCCGCCCGCATGGAAGCCGATGGGTTTAAGGTGGCCCCCTGGGTCAAGGAGATGATCCAGTCCGGAAGAGAATCCTTTTATAAAAAAGAAGGGATCAAAAAATTATACTGGGATCAAAACAGGAAATCTTATCAGCCCATGCCTGTCGACCCTAATATTCTCATTCTGGCCGACCTGAAAGAACAAAAAGGGGTCCTCAAGAAAAACATGAGCGCTTCTCTGGTCGATCTCGGGGACGGGGTCCTTTGTCTGGAATTCCACTCCAAGATGAATGCCCTGGACCCGGACATCTTTGCCATCGGCCAGGCCGCCTTGGAGGAATTGGAAAAGGACTACGTCGGCTTGGTCATCGGTAACGAAGCCCCCAATTTCTGCGTCGGGGCCAATGTCTTTAATGTGGTCATGGCCGCCGAGGCCAAGCAATGGGACCTGATTGAACAGGGCATCAAGGGTATGCAGGACCAGCTGATGGCTTTTCAATATGGTTCCAAGCCGGTGGTGGCCGCGCCCATCGGGATGGCCCTGGGCGGAGGGGCGGAATTCTGTATGGCCGCCGACCGGGTCTGTGCCGCCGCCGAATCGTACCTGGGTCTGGTTGAGGTGGGCGTCGGCCTGATACCGGGCGGAGGAGGCTGCCGGGAAATGGTCAAGCGGATAATCAGTCCGGCCATGAAAAGGTCTGCCGACTTAGACCCGCTCCCATTGCTGATGAAGGCCTTTGAAAACATAGCCATGGCCAAGGTCAGCGCCAGCGCCCTGTAACGCCCAGGAAATGGGTTTCTTAAGCGAATGCGACCGCATTGTCATGAACGGGGCACATCGGCTGGCCGAGGCCAAACGAATGGTCCTGGAAATGGTTGCGGCCGGATATGCCCCGCCGCCGCGGACCAAATCCGTCTATGCCGTCGGACAGCGCGGGATCGCCGCCATGACCATAGGGGTTAAGTCCATGCGTTGGGGAGAATACATCTCCGATTATGATTTCTTTATAGCCAAAAAGGTGGCCTATATCCTTTCCGGCGGGCCCTTAAGTGCCCCCCAATGGGTGGATGAACAGGTCATTCTGGACCTCGAGCGGGAGGCCTTCCTTTCCCTTTTAGGCCAGGAAAAGACCATCGAGCGGATCAAACACCTGCTCATGACCGGAAAACCTTTACGCAATTAAACGGACCCTCTCCCCTCCTGATGTCAGGAGGTCTGAGGGGGTATATGGATAAAATAGGAGGAAATATGATGAAAGAAGTTTGGATTGTTGCCGCTGCCCGAACGGCTATCGGTCGGGCCAAACGGGGGACCCTGGTTAATGTGCGTCCCGATGATATGGCGGCCGTCGTTTTAAATGAAGTCATGGCCCGCGCCCCCGGAGTGGAAAAGGCCGACGTGGAGGATGTGGTCCTCGGCTGTTCCTTCCCGGAGCATACCCAGGGGATGAACTTTGCTCGGGTGGCGGCCATGAGGGCCGGGTTTCCCTATACCGTTCCCGGTCAGACCATAAACCGATTTTGTTCTTCAGGGCTTCAGGCCATCTCTATCGGGTCCCAGCAGATTTTGACCGGCATGTGCGATGTGGTCATCGCCGGCGGGGCCGAATCCATGAGCCAGGTACCCATGACCGGTTACACTTTCGCCCCCAATCCGACCCTGGTCGAGGAATACCCGGAGATGTACATAAACATGGGACTCACCGCCGAAAACGTGGCCGAGAAATACCAGGTCAGCCGTGCAGACCAGGACGCCTTCGGCTATAAGAGCAACCAGAAGGCCCTGGCCGCCAATGCCTCCGGCCGGTTTAAGGAAGAGATCGTCCCATTGACCGTCAAGACCGTTCAGGTCAATGAGGCCGGCAAGCTGGCAGAAAAAACCAAAATCTATCAAGTGGACGAAGGACCGAGGAACACCACCCTGGAACAAATGGCCGCCCTGCGGCCGGCCTTTAAGAAGAACGGGACAGTGACCGCCGGTAATTCTTCTCAGATGAGTGACGGCGCAGCCGCGGTCCTGCTGATGGATTCGGAAAAGGCCAAGGCCAAAGGCCTCAAACCCCTGGCCCGCTTTGTCGGCTTTGCCGTAGCCGGGGTGCCTTCTGAACTCATGGGCATCGGTCCCATGTTCGCCATTCCCCGGGTCATGAAGGTGACGGGGAAAAAGCTTAACGAGATCGATCTTTTCGAGATCAATGAGGCCTTTGCCTCACAGGCCTTGGCCAGTGTGCGTGAATTGGGGATTGATGAAGAAAAGGTCAACGTCAACGGCGGGGCCATCGCCCTGGGTCATCCTTTGGGCTGCACGGGGGGCAAATTAACCGTCCAACTGGTTTACGAAATGAAGAAACGAGGCTCGAAATACGGGGTGGTTTCCATGTGCATCGGCGGCGGCATGGGAGCAGCCGGTATATTCGAAAATCTCCAATAGATACAAGCTGTAGGGGCGGGTTTAGGACCCGCCCCTACTAATTCTGTACCTCTTAATGACGACCTTTTTAATACCGGGCCGGGTTTTAACCCTCTCGGCATTTTTATCTCTACCTGGTTTCGAAGCCGGAGTTTTTCTTGACAAGACCTGCCCCTTGGGGATAATTCCCTTTCCATAAAATCTGAAGGAGACGAGATGAAGCTGAACAATAAAATCGCCGTTATTACCGGAGCAGGAAGGGGGATAGGACGCAGTATCGCCCTGGCCTTTGCGGATGAAGGGGCCGATGTGGTCTTAACGGCCCGCTCCTCCGAGCAACTGAAAGAGACGGCCATGGAAGTCGAAACCAAGGGAAGAAAGGCCCTGCCAATCCCCTGCGATGTTTCTTTACCAGAGGAAGTTCAGAACCTGGCTGGGAGAGTCCGAGAAGAATTCGGACGCCTGGATATCCTGGTGATTAACGCCGGCATTTCCAAGCGCTCCCGGTTTCTGGATTATGATGATGATACCTGGCTGGAAGTCCTCCGGGTCAATCTGTACGGCGCCTATCTGAGCGCCAAAGCCCTTCTCCCCCTGATGCAGCAAACCGGGAAAGGGCGAATCATCATGATGGCCTCTACGGCCGCCAAGACTCCGGTCCCCTTCAATACCGCATACAGTGCCAGCAAACACGGTCTTTTGGGCCTGGTAAAATCACTGGCCGCCGAGGTCGCCCTGACGGGCTATCCCCAAATTACCGTCAACGCTATTTGTCCATTTTTTGTCAACACCGAAATGTTCACCGGCCCGGAGGGGTATGTAGCCCAGATGGCCAAGGCACGGGGGATCCCCGAGGACGAGATTATTAAAAAAGCGGTCGGTGGAAATCTGCAACAACGGGTCCTGGAGCCGGAAGAGATCGCTTCTTTGGCTGTCTACTTGGCCTCGGAAGGCGCCCGGGGCATTACCGGCCAGGCCATTAATATCTGCGGCGGCCGGGTTTTTAATTAAGGGCCACAAATTCTAAAGATAAGGACATACGATGGATTTTGAAGACCGCGTAAGACATGGCACTGTTGAAAACGATGGTGTAAAAATTCATTATGCCACCCTCGGGTCAGGACCTCTGCTGATCTTGATCCATGGATTTCCCGATTATTGGTACACCTGGCGGCTTCAGATGGAGGCCCTGTCTGAAGACTACCAATGCGTGGCCATTGATACCCGGGGTTATAATTTGAGTGACAAGCCCAGGGGTGTCGGAAAACTATGCCATGTCCTTGTTGGTCGGCGATGTCGCTTCCGTGATCAGACATTTCGGTCAGGAGAAGGCCATTATCTGCGGTCACGACTGGGGCGGGGCGATTGCCTGGGCCCTGGCCATAACCAGACCTGAATTGCTGGAACGGCTCATCATCTTAAACGTGGCCCATCCCCTGGCCCTGGCCAGGGAGATCCTGAACAACCCGGCCCAAATGCGGAGCAGCCAGTATGCCTGGGATTTCCAGGAAGCCGATGCCCACAGGAATTTGATAAAAATCTTTCAGGACAATAATCTCTTGAATGAATACCAAACCCCGGGAAACTCCCTGTTAGGAATGAGCGATGCCGAACTCCTTTCCTTATGGGTAAAAGACCCGGAAGCCAGAAAGAAGTATATCGCGGCCTTTGAGCAATCGGATATTGAGGCCTTGCTCAATTACTACAAAAAAAACTATCCCAAAAAGGAATTCCTCCTCAGTAAAGGGCCTCTTCATTTGCCCAAAATCAAGGCGCCGGTCCTGATCATTTTCGGACTCAAGGACATGGCCATCCTGCCCTCTACCTTGAACAATACCTGGGAATTTTTAGAGCAGGATATGACCCTGGTCACTATTCCCGATTCCGGACATTTCGTCCAGCAGGATGCGGCCGACCTGGTAACCCGAACGATGAGAATGTGGCTGGGGCGTTAATCGCTTACCCTTCATTTTATTCAAGCCGAACGTGGGCGACTAATCTTGAGGACCGCCCCCTTTCACCGCCGGCGGGAAAACGATTTATTTCTCAGAGTAATTTGATCTTCAAAGGAATCGTGTGAAGCCGGTTGGAAACCGGATGGGTTCTTCCTAAGGTCCACTCTCCGCACCGTATCCCGTCTCCCAGGAATTTTTCGATTTCTTTGACCATCCCCTTGATATTAATGATCGGATGGCGGGAAAAGACTTCCGGAAGTCCGTAGGTGAGGTTACAGGCCAGACATTTTCCGGGTCGTTCCTTTAATTCCAGCTCAAAGAAAAGGGTCTTCGGGGCCGGGGCATACCGTTTGAATTTCAAACCGATGCTGTAGGCCCCCTCTTCCAAGTCCCCGTAAAGGGCTTCAAAAAATTGGTCCGCCCGCTGATCGGGGAATAGGTCCCGTAAGACTTGATCGGTAAATCTGGCCTTATAATCGTTTTCTTCCATTGCTTATCAGGGTCCTTATTTTTTGTCTTATTGATTCAAGCATAAAAAGGCAAAGGGGATTTATGTCAAGGTAATTTCGCGGAGGCGGATCCTGTCTTGACCCTTAAAAACGGAGTTCCGAAGGCCCGAGGACAACCTCGATACCAATAGGCATTCTTGATTGCAGATGATTCTTTCTTGCTTGCTGTTATCCTTTTTTAAAACAGGAAAGTGGATTGTCCAATAAAAAGGAGGAGGGCCATGAAAAAAATCAATCTGTTCCAGGCCAACGATTTCAGCGACCTGGCCTTCAAGAGGCTGTTGGTTCATGATTCCCCTTATTTTAAGATCCTCAATTTCAATTTTAAGGCCGGGCAGATGCTTCCCGTTCACTCCCATGATGTGGAAGGACAGGTCAGTTTGACTGTTTTGGAAGGATCGGGAAAATTTTTAGGGAAAGATAACAGTTCCCTGCCGGCAGAAGCCGGTGATGTGCTGATCAGTGACATCAACGAACCCCATGGACTGCTGGCGGAAACCGATCTTCGCCTTTTGGTGACCATTGCCCCGCCGATTTAAGTTAGCAGGATTTCGGATTTCCTTGATTTCTGACCTTGTAAATTATTAGGACGCAATGCCGATACCGCAGATAATTCTATAGCTCTTTAAGCGAAAATCCTGTTAATCTGCGTTCATCGTCCAAAATGCAATTCTTATCTGGCACCCATGCGGAGACCGCCATCCAGGCGAATGACCTCGCCGTTCAACATGGGATTTTCAATGATGTGAGCCGCCAGCAAGGCGAATTCTATGGGCTGCCCTAATCGTTTAGGGAACAAGGCCATATTAATCAAGGACTCTTTAACCTTTTCCGACATCCCTCCGAGCATCGGTGTCCCGAATATCCCCGGGGCGATGGTCATGATCCGGATGCCGTATCCGGCAAACTCGCGGGCAATCGGCAAGGTCATGCCGGCCACGCCGGCCTTGGAAGCGGCGTAAGCGGCCTGTCCGAATTGACCCTCGAAGGCGGCTATGGAGGCCGTGTTGATCACCACCCCCTTCTCTCCATCCTCATTGGGGGTATTCTTGACCATCTGTGCCGCGGCCAATCGAATCACATTCATGGTGCCGATGAGGTTGATCTGGATCACCTGATTAAATTGGGCTATGGGCAGGGGGCCTTCCTTAGAGAGGACTTTGCCCGCCGTGGCCACTCCGGCACAATTGACGGCAAAATGAACGGCCCCGAAAGCAGCCAGGGTCTGGTCCACTGCGGCTTGAACCGTTTTTTCATCGGTCACATCGGTTTTACAAAAGATAACGTCAGATCCTAATTCAGAAGCCAATTGCCGTCCTCTCTCTTCCGCAAAATCCAGGATGGAAACTTTTGCACCTTTTTCCAAAAAGTATCTCACCGTACCTCGCCTAATCCCGAAGCCCCTCCGGTTATCAAGGCCACCCGTTTTTAATTTCCATGTGAGTCTCCTTTTCTCCTAAGTTGAGAAAGTATCATAAGCGATCGGACTCGCCTGTCAAGCCCAAAATGGAGCTTTCTGGAAGCCGTTGATGCCATGATGTCCCGTACCATTTGAATCCAGAATAGTCTCGACTAATAATCCTTCTCTTGCTATATTTTGATTTTATCAACCAAAGCTTTTGGCCAGAGGAAAGGTCCTTTCTATTGAATGACGATTTTCTCCTGAATCAGCTTGAAGAGTTGGCTGGCAGGCTTGAAATAGCGGTCCGTTATGAAAACCTGAATGCGGAAGAGTCAACCGGTGCCGGCGGACTTTGCCGCCTGAAGGGGAAATATTTTTTGATCATTCATTCCCAGACGATGGCCAAAGAAAAGGTCCGGATCCTCACGGAAGCTCTAAGGCAGTTTCCGATCAATGACCTCTATGTAAAGCCAATTATCCGCAAGTTATTGGAAGGAAATCAGGAATAAAACGACTATCCTCAAAAAGAATTGCCCTTTGGCCAGGGATCTGCCATAAAAATAGTGAAGGTCGGCCGAAAATCGGCACCTAAAAACAGGAGAAAGGGAGGACGTCATGGATGTTAAAGAAGCGGTGCAGGCCAGGCGAAGCATCCGGGCCTTTAGTGCAGAACCCATTCCCAAAGAAATCTTAAAAGAGATATTGGAACAGGCCCTTCAAGCTCCTTCTTGGGGGAACACCCAACCCTGGAAATTGACCGTTGTGGTGGGACCTACCCTGGAGAAAATAAGAGAAGAGTACCTCCGGCTTTCGAGACAAGGAGTCTCCATCAATCCGGATTTCCCTTTTCAAACGGCCTTCAATGAAATCCAGACCTCCCGATATAAAGGTTTGGGAAAGAACCTGTTCAAGGCCCTGGGCATCGGCCGGGAGGACCAAGAAAAAAGACTGGCCTATAACCTGGACATGACCCGCTTCTTCGGGGCGCCCTGTCTGGTCTATCTCCATTTTGATAAGGGCTTTCATCCTTATGCCCTGATGGACGGCGGGATCATCCTGCAAACCATCGCTCTTTTGGCGGTTGAGCAAGGATTGGGGACCTGCATCCTGACCCGCTCGGTCAGTTATCCCGATGTGGTCCGTAAACACACGGGGCTCCCTTCGGATCAGGACTTGATCATGGGGATAGGAATCGGATATCCTGAAAAGGGCCATCCGGCCAATCTTTTCCGAAGTCAAAGGGGAAAGCCGGAAGAATTCATCGATTGGGTTGAAGGGGCCTGAGCCTATTTGGTTGTTGGACGACAGGCCCGACAAAAACAAATCTTTAAAAATTTCAGTTCATCCTGGCTAAAGGAGAAAATGATGTTGGTCTTAACGCAAAAGAAAGGGCCGGTGACCACGATTATCATCAATCGCCCCGAGGTCCGGAATGCGGTCGATGGACTTACGGCCGAGGCCCTGGTTGCCGCTTTCGAGGCCTTCGATACCGATCCGGAAGCCAAGGTCGCGGTCTTCACCGGGGCAGGTGGAACCTTTTGCGCCGGGGCTGATCTGAAGGCCGTTAGTCAGGGCAGACCCAATCGTCTGGCCGAAGACGGGGCCGGTCCCATGGGACCTTCCCGGATGCTTTTGAGCAAGCCCGTCATCGCCGCGGTGGCCGGTTATGCCGTGGCCGGCGGGTTGGAACTGGCCCTGTGGTGCGACCTGCGGGTGGTAGAAAGTGATGCCGTATTCGGGGTCTTCTGCCGCCGTTGGGGGGTCCCCTTGATCGATGGAGGCACCATCCGCCTGCCCCGAATGATCGGTCTTTCCCAGGCCCTGGACATGATCCTCACCGGGCGACCGGTTAAGGCCGATGAGGCCCTGCGCATGGGGCTGGCCAATCGGGTGGTGGAACCAGGGACCTCCAGGGCCGAGGCCGAGACCATGGCCGAACAAATGGCTCGGTTTCCGCAGCAGTGTATGCGAAACGACCGGAGGTCGGCTTACGATCAGTCCGATCTATTTTTTGAAGAGGCCTTAAAAAATGAGTTTCGCTTAGGACTGGAAACGATCAACAGCGGGGAGACTTTGGAAGGGGCCGGCCGCTTCTCCGAAGGGGCCGGCCGACATGGAAGGTTTGGGGATTATTAAGTGTTTATGTTCTGTAGGCCTTGACAACCCCATATTCATAAAGCTATAGTCACTAATCGCTGTCAATCGTCTCTGGAACCTGGTTGCTGGATGCCGGGTAATTAGTGTAGTGTCTTTAACTCACCTTTCAAGGTTCCGAATACCGTCATTTTCGCGAAAGCGGGAATCTGGGTTAAAAAAGACTGGCTTCGGATCGAATCGGCCCCTCGAAGGGTGTAATCGGGGTCCGGAATGACGATTTTGGAAGCCTTATGGAAACACTACATTAGGTAATCAGACATCCATTATCTGTCTTTAAAAGGATTCAGTTGCCTCCGGATCTTCGATGACCCGGATTTAAAAAAGTCAAATTTACTTTACTTAAGGCCGCCGACCCATGCCGGAACCCATACTCTCAGGAAGTGCCCTGCCCCCCTCCCGCGACGAAAAGATTGTTTCGGAAAAACCCAGTCTGAGTATCCGGACCCGCATCACCTTTGGATTCCTGATCTGTTTTCTCATGGCCCTGGGGATCACCTTGGCCTCCTTATATTTTATTTTCCGATTGGAGGAAAAATTACATTTTTTAGAAGTGGCCGATACCTTTACCTTTGAAATTCAACAGGCCCGAAGATTCGAAAAAAATTTTTTCCTCTATGGTACCAACCTGGCCGAGTCCCAAAGCCATGTCCAGACAGCCCTGACTTTCCTTCAAAGCAACGCCCTTAAACTCCAGGCGGTGGTGGGCAAGGAACCCTTTCAAACCATGGTCTCCCATACCGAGACCTATAAGGGCCTTTTGGAAAATATCCAGGTGTTGGTGGATACCAAATCGGAGACGAACGCCTTCCAACGGAGAAAGTTGGAGGCGGACCTGCGCCTCCATGGGGCCGAGATGATCTCTCTGGCCTTTACGGTTCTCCAGAAGGAACGTCAATCGGTGGAACAAATGCTGGGATGGGCCAGAAGGGTTCCCCTTTATTTTTTGGGATTTCTCTTCGCCCTGATGATCTATCTGGCCCACCTCCTCTCCAGGCAGATCCTGGGGCCTTTGACTCAATTGCTGGGATATACCCGTCGCATCGCCAAAGGGGATTTTACCCCGGTCATTCCCACCAGACCTTATCGGGATGAATTTTCAGATCTTACCCTGGCCATGAACCGCATGCTTGAGGAACTGGACCGTCGGCATGAGGTTTTAATCCTGTCCCACAAGCTCCGGGCCGTAGGGACCCTGACGGCTGGCATTGCCCACGAGCTCAATAATCCCATCAATAATATTACCCTCACCGCCCATGTGCTAAAGGAAGATTATCAAGAATTATCGGATGGAGAACGATTGGAAATGATCGATGACCTGATCAGCCAGGCGGATCGATCTCAAAGCATCATCCGTAACCTGCTTGATTTTGCCAGGGAAGGGGAATCCAAAGATAGAACCCCTGGAATTAGGACAACTGATCCAGGAAACGGTTCGCCTGGCCGGGAATCAAATCAAACTTTCCGGGGCCCATCTGGATGTCAGTATCTTACCCAATCTCCCCCGGATTCACGGGGATCACCAGCAGTTGGCCCAGGTTTTTCTGAACATTCTTTTGAATGCCCTGGATGTCATCCCCAAGGGCGGGCGTATCCAGATCTCCGTGGCCCACGAAGAACCCAATTTTTTAGCGGCCAAGATCACCGATAACGGACCGGGGATCCCCGAACATATCCTGCCCAATATTTTTGATCCTTTTTTTACGACCAAAACCCAGGGGAAAGGCACGGGGCTGGGGCTGTCCGTCTCGCAAGGGATCGTGGCCCGTCATGGCGGGCAGATTCGCGTTTCCAGCAAGACCGGGGTAGGGACAACTTTTACGATTATATTGCCGATCACGACCATCCCGGCCGCGGAATTATCTTCAAAGATATTTGAAGAAACGAGTTCGCCTCTATAATAGAATGTTTCATCGAAATAATAAAACAGTGTCTCTTTTCAAAGGACACTATTCGGAAAATCTTCAGATTGCCATCACGATAATTGATTAAAATTATCTAGCAATTCTAAATTGAAACTTTTTTGATTCAATATGTGTCAGAATAGGGTCATTTGGGCGATTATGGCTTGACTTTATTGTTTCATTCTGTTACAAACCGCCCATATTCAGGTTATAAGAAAAATTTCAGAAAGGAGAAGAGCATGGATATTTACTTGCCCATCGCCAGCATGAGCATCAATATCTTTCTGCTCATAGGCTTGGGCGGCTTAGTCGGGTTTTTGTCCGGTTTGTTCGGCGTGGGCGGAGGTTTTTTACTCACCCCACTCCTTATTTTTTCGGGCATCCCCCCTACGGTCGCCGCTGCCAGTGATTCCAATCAGATCGTCGCCGCCGCCTCTTCGGGGGCCTATGCCCACAGCCGTATGGGGAATGTGGATTTTAAAATGGGGATTATCATCCTCATCGGCGGGATGGTCGGCGGTTCTATCGGGGTCCAGATCATCAAGGTCCTCAGGGTCATGGGGAATGTGGACTTTGTCATTAAGTTGATCTATGTCATCATGTTGGGGACCATCGGGACCTTTATGTTTTTTGAAAGCCTTTCCGCCCTGAAACGAAGCAAGGCCCAGGGAGGCGAAGAGACCCATCCCCATGAACCGAGGGAATCGGTGGTCCGGAAAATTGGCCGCCAAACTCCCTTTGCAGATGCACTTTGAAAAATCCCGCATGACCACTTCGGCCATTTTCCCTTTTGTCTTAGGGACGGCCGTGGGGATCTTAGCGGCCATCATGGGGGTCGGCGGGGGATTCATCATGGTCCCGGCCATGATTTATATCCTGGGGATGCCGACCATCGTGGCCATCGGCACCGATTTGTTTCAAATCGTGCTGACCTGTGTCAATGTGACGGTCCAACAGGCCATCCGCAATCATACGGTGGACCTGGTTTTGGTGATCCTGCTCTTTATCGGTTCCACCATCGGGGCCCAAATCGGGGCCAGGGTCAGCAGGCATTTGCGGGGAGAACAGTTGCGCATTCTTTTGGCCGTTATTGTCTTGATCGTTATGGTCAAGATGCTGGTCGATTTACTGGTGACGCCGGACAATCTTATCAGTCTGGCCAGGGGAGGAGGTGGCCACTGATGAAAAAGAAATTGCGGATTCCAGATTCACGGATTGCGAGATTTAAGAAAAACCCGGGGGGAAATCAGGATACCGGTTTTAATCGGTCTTATTTTAATAGTTCTCCTGGTCACCAGTCATTACGGACAGGCGGGAACCTTGAGTTTTCAGCCCGCCGGTCTGGAAAGGACCCTCTTTTCCAAACGGTTTCACAGTCTGACCATCAGCGGGTCTGCCCCTGAAGGGGCGCAGATCATCATCAAAATCGTTTCTCCGACCAAGGAATTTAAATTAAACAAGTCCGGGAAAGGGTTGGGCTTTGTCTGGTTGCCCATCGGCCACGCCGAAGTAAAAAAACTTCCGGGCATGTATGCCTTGCTCAGTTCCGGAAAGATTTCCGGGATTCTTTCTCCTGAGCAGCAGAAGGCCCTCGGACTTTCCCCGGATTACCAGGAAATCTATGACCAGGCCGAACTTCATTATAAGAATCCCCCAAAAGAAGGCGAGGCCGCCGGCTTAAAGAAAGAATATATTACCGGGCTGATCAAGATTTTAGAAGAGGGCAGGCTCTATCAGGTGCAGGAAAATGCCGTTCAGTTGTCGGGAAACCAATTTATGGCTCAGGTTAAGCATCCGGCCGATGCCCCCCTGGGGGAATACCAGGTCTATTGTTATGCCGTCAAGGAGGGGAAGGCGGAGCTTCTGGCCCAGGGAAAATTTCAGGTCAAACAAACGGGCTTAGCCGAGTGGCTTACCCAACAAGCGGCCAAGAATGCCGTTGTCTATGGTATTATGGCCGCCCTTATTGCCATCGGGGCCGGGATCTTTGTCGGATTGATCTTCAAAAGAGGGGGAGGGCACTAATTCAATTTCGAATTTCGGAATGCGGAATGACGAGTGAAAATAGGAAGGCATCAACAAGTGCGGGGTTCGAGTTATCCGTTGCTGGTTGCTCGTAAAAGACAGTATTACCCATGGCAATTGCAACGAGTGTCCGATGCTCACACCGATTCCGATCCGATTCCATCGATTCACCTGTCCCTCTTTTTAAAACCATAATTACCTTCCAAGAAAGCCTTGATATACCATTCCACTACGCCGTCGCTGTACATGACCATATCCAATTGCCGGGAACAACACATCAAACGGCCCAGGTAGTCTAACTTTTCTTCCATGACCTTGCCTTCGTACTTCATTAACTTGGCCAGGAGCCAGTCTCCTTTCAATTCCACCTCAAAGTCGAGGTTCTTCAAAACCCCGCTGATAAACCGGGCCCTCCGAGCCCTCCGTTCCGAGCTGGAACCCCCTCCCATAAAATGAAAGGTAATATAATTATTGTTTTTGATTTTCGAACAATAGGAATCGACCGTGCTAAAATGATAGGCCAACCTCGAACTGAAATTCATATATTCCTTGGAGATTAAGGCATAGCTCCTCTCCCCCATGGTCTGGCCGTAAGCGGCCGAATCCGACAGGGTGTTTAACATGACCGAGGCAAACCCCTTTAAATCGACTTCCACCATCCCGCTCCAATTGACCCCCGGATGGGTCATGCCCCGCCAGAGGGCCTTCAGGGGTAGGGAGGTGATGTCTTCGGGCCGGATGGTTTTTTTATGTCTCATCGAGGGTTGCAACCCCCCGTCCAGGTCGATGAGGTAGAGATTGATCGGGATGTCCGATACCAATCGTTTGGCCTGCTCATGCTTGGAGGATTTTTCCACTTCATTGAACCGGAACATCTCCTGGATGGAGATCTCGTGGATAAACCGCGTCAGGTCATGAAAGGTTTGACAATGCTCGGGTTTAAAGGACTCAGCCCGGGGGTCCACTAAATTTAAAGGCACAATGACCGAAAGGACCTCTTCCAGTCTTTTTAAAATCGCCGTCTGTTTGAGACTGTTTTTATCCTTTTTTTTCTCTTTTTCGATTAATCCTTCGATAATCCCTTGATAGATTTTATTGCGGACCGCATCCACGGTCACCAGTTGGCCGGTTTTCAGGAGCTGAGTGGCCTCGCGGGTATCCACGATAGTCGGGACTTGAAATTCCCTGGCTAAGGAAGCCATATGCCCGGTGACGTTACCGATATCGGTAATAATGGCCGCCGCCCGGTTCATGACCGTCACATATTTGGGGGCCGTATGTTTAACCACCAGGACGCCTCCTTCAGGAAAGTGAATCAGGTCCTGGTCTTGCTTTACTAAAAAAACCGGTCCGGCGCCAACCCCGGAAGAGGCCACCACTCCCCAATCAATCAGAAGTCGGTCCGGCGGTATGTCCGGCGGAAGGGCTTTCTCCGGCCCATTCTGAGTTGAAGAAATCCGTAAGGGACGGGTTTGGAGGATAAAAAGTTTTCCGGACTCATCCATGGCCCATTCAATGTCCTGGGGTTTCCGGTAGTGGTTTTCCAGTTTAAGGGCATAGGCTAAATAATTGATTCAGGACTTCGTCATCCAGACAGGCCTTCTCCCGGTCTTCTTCGGGGACAGGGACTTCGACAATGCCGGCCAATTCATGACAGACCAGCATCACTTCCTGTTTAGGAACCCTTTTTTCTAAGATCCGTCCGTCCTTCCTGGACATGACGTAGACATTGGGACTGACCTGTCCGCTGACGGCATATTGGCCCAATCCCCAAACGGCGCTGATAATGACCGTATCTTGATCGGGGTTATTGGGATTTTGGGTATACACGATCCCGCTGGTCCTGGCCGGTATCATGGCCAGGCAACCCACGCTCATGGCGATGTCTTCTTCGTTGAAGCCCTTGTCCTTCCAGTAGAAGATGGCCCGGGGAGTAAACTTACTGGCCACGATTTCCTTATAGGTTTGGAGAAGATCATCCCGACGGACATTCAAGGCCGTGGCATATTGGCCGGCAAAAGTCACTTCCCCATCTTCGCCGACGGCGCTGCTGCGGATGGAGATGGGGATTTCCCGCCCGACTTCGGCCGTGAGCCGGTTGTAGGAGGTCAAGATGGCCCCTTCCAAAGGAGGAGGGATTTTGGCCATGAGAATGGCTTGTTGGATTTTTTTGCTGGCCAGGGCAATGGCTTCCAGGTCACTTCCGCCCAGGGACTCCAATTGTCTCCTGGTTTTTTGCTCCAATTGGTTTTCTTCGATAAAAATCTTGTAGGCATAGGAAGTGATGGCAAACCCCTCTGGAACGGGGAGCCCCACCCGGTTGCGGATTTCCCCGAGATTGGCATTTTTCCCGCCCACCTGCTCGGTCATTTCCCGGGTGATCTCGCTCAGAGAGAGGGTAAAAGGGGATTTAGGAATTTCTTTCCGGCCGAAAACCTTTCGCTGAACCGTTTGATCCACGCTTTCAAAAATCAGGATAAAGGAGATGGAAACGATGGGGGACCATTTGATTCAGGGCCTCGATCATTTCAAAGACCTTGTTCCGCAACTCGGTGTAACTGGCCCGAATATATTGGCGGTCGAAGACATATTCCCCGGTGGAGTATTTTTCTTCCATATCCCCCATGATCTCCAAGGCCTTGTTGTTGGCCTGAAGGAGGGTCTGAAAGGCCTGAAACCTCTCCTGGAGGGATGGCTCCTTTCCCTTGCCTTTCTTGAAATAGCGGCTGAAAGAAAGTAATTTGGAAATAGACATAACTATCCCCCGGGTCTCTGAAATCGATGGGAGATAGGGGGGACCGCCATATTTTCTTTCATCTTCCTAAATAGTGTACTCGGGGAAGTGGAATCAACAGCAGCCAGGTTATTCCTGTTTTTAAGAGGTGCCGGAGTTGATCCGGGCTTTAAGGGCCGCCAATTCCTTCTTCATGGCCTGCCATTCCATGGCCCGATTGATCGTGATGATGATTTGATCTTTTCGAAAAGGCTTGGTGATATAATCATAGGCGCCGGCGGCAATCGACTCTTCGGCGGATTGGGAAGACCCATAGGCCGTTATGACGATGACCGGCATATCGGGATAACTCTTTTTAACTTCCCGAATCAGTTCAATTCCCCCCATCGCCGGCATACGAAGATCGGTTATTAACAAGTCAATGGGCTGTTCTTTAAGAAGTGCGGAAACTTCCAGGGGATTGTTGGTCGTCAATATCTGGTAGTGGGTCTTTTCTGCAAGGATCAATTCCAAGAGTTCCAGGAGATCGACCTCGTCATCGACAATAAGGATCTTTCCCGCCATTTTCTTCCTTTCTCCCTTTTTTAGGGGCACCTCGGATTATGGCCACCTTCAACCCCTTTTTTCATCATTTCCAGTTCGGCCTTAAGGGCGATATTCTCTTTCTGAAGCCTTCGCCATTTCATAACCTTTTCAATGGTTAACAGAATCTGTTCTTGCCGGAAAGGTTTGGTAATATAATCGAAAGCCCCTTTACGCATGGCTTCAACAGCCGATTCGATGGTCCCATAGGCGGTAATAATCATAAAAGGAAGTTGATCGTCAATTTGTTTGACCATCTCGATTAACTCAATGCCGTCCACATCGGGCATGCGAAGATCGGTTATGACCAAATCATAAGGGTTTTTTTCAGCAATTCCGGCACTTCGAGTGGGTTATTGGTGGTGGTCACTTAATGGTAATCGGGCATCGAAGATGGTTATGACAAATCATAAGGGTTTTTTCAGCAATTCCGGCACTTCGAGAGGGTTATTCGTAGTGGTCACCTCATAATCGGTCCGGTCGGTAATAATCAATTCCAGCAACTCCAACATATCAATTTCGTCATCGACAATGAGAATCCTTTCGGCCATATTACTCCCCCTTCTTTTCCGCTTCCCGTTTTGAGTGATAAATGGGAAGAGTTACGGTAAAGCTGGTCCCGTGATTGTTTGGATCTTCATCCGCCGTTTTGGTTTCAAAACCGATCGACCCCTGATAATGATGAATAATGCCATAGCTGACCGTCAATCCCAACCCGGTACCTTCCCCCACCTTTTTGGTGGTAAAGAAAGGGTCATAGATTTTCCCTCCATATTCCTTCTTGATGCCCGTCCCCGTATCCGAAACGACGATCTCGATTTTATCCTCGTAAACATTCCAGCGGGTTTCCAGCGACAAGGTCCCGCCAGCCGGCATGGCCGCTACGGCATTGTTGATGAGATTTAAAAAGACCTGCTGCAACTGGACCGGATCGGCCTTGACCTTCGGTAAACTTCCTTCCAGTTTCTTATTAAGGTGAATTTTTTTGATCAGGAGATTATTTTCTACCACGGCCAGCACGTTTTCCAGGTTGGCATTGATATCACTGATCGTATCGGAGTGTTCCGTATAACGGGAAAAACTGAGTAAATTTTCGACCACTTTTTTGCAATGATTTCCCTGTCGCTCAATCTTTTCCAGGATCTTGTGGACCTTGTCCTCCGGGGGTATCTTATCCAACATGTAATCGCAATAGCCCAAAATAACCCCAAGAGGGTTGTTGATTTCATGGGCAACGCCGGCGGCCAAAAGTCCCAAAGAAGCCAGTTTTTCCGTATTGATCATTTGCTTTTCGATCTTCTTTTTTTCCGTGATATCCCGGGAGATCCCCAACACCCCCTGCACCTGACCCTGGTCGTCTTTAATGGCGATCAGTTGGGTATTCAACCAAAAATCATTGGCTCCGATTTTAAGGCTGTGTTCTATGGTCTTGGGTTTTCCGGTCTGCCAAATCTCCTCGATGAGTTGGGGGTGAAAGAGACCATCGGGAGTGAAAAATTCAACCAATTTTTTCCCTATAAATTTCCCCGTATGATTTTTGTAATACCCGGTTTCGAGGCCCTCCTGGGTTTCCGGGTTGAACAAGTCACCGCTCAGGAAATTGGCTCCGTAACGGTTCAAAGATAAAAAACGCCCCTCTCGATCGGCGGAAAAAATGATGTCCTGGGCACCTTCCACCAATTTTTTATATCGTTCTTCCGATCGCTGCAGGTCCTTGGTCTTGATTTCCACCTCGGTTTTCAAATTCTTGGTGTATTGCCATTCAAAGCCGATGATGGAAAGACTTCCCAGAATGATGGCAAAGATAATGAACCCCTGCATGATGAATTGCCAGAGATAGGCCGTATGAATCACCTCATCGACTTCCGTTAAGCGGGGCGACCACCGCCACGGCCCAATTGAGTGTCGGCGATGTTCCCTGGAGACGAACCGGTGCATAAGCAATCAATTTTTTGATGTTTCCCCGGATGCCCCGGTGCCATCCCGAAACGTACCAGGAGGTTCCCTGGACCCCGCGAAGCATCTTTTCCTTCTGGATGCGGTTAATCTGATCAAAAGAGATCTTGGCCTCCCGCTGCCCTCTGATCTCAAAGGCATTTTTCCCGATAAATTCAGGGACGGGATGATAGATAAAATTTCCATCATTATCGATGGCCCAGGCATAACCCGTTTTCCCGGAACGGATGTCTTTGAGCATCTCGGCCACAAAGTATCTCGTGTCGAGGAGTAAATAAATATAGCCGGCAAATCGATGACAGGGCAACGGGGTGGGCATCATCGACCGATTCCAAATAAGTCGGGATGATGACTTTCATGACCTGTTTATTAACGGTCCCGCTTTCCTTATCGGCCGGGATCAAAAAGATCCGATTTTTATTTTCAGGCTTTTTGGCCCACAGAAAGGGTTCCTGGGCGCCATAGTCGCCGGGGGCGATGCGGATCTCCTGTCTATTGGTTACGGCCAAAAGGGTTTTCCCGGAGCCATCCACCCGTCCGATCTCCAGCACCCCGCTTTCCTGCATGGTGGAAAGGGTTATCTTGATCCGGTTGGCCCAGGAGACCTTTTCCAAATATTGGACCGATGGTGATTGATTGAGTATGGTCACATCTTGAATAATCCTTGAAAACCGGTTTTCAAGCTGTCGGGCGGCATGGGTGGCCAATTCCAGTTGTTGCTGATTGAATTGATCGCTGACGATCTCCTTGATATACCGGAGGGAATAAAACCCGACGATCAGACCGGCGATCAACAAGGCGACCGTTAAGAGACCGATACCCAGAATAAATTTTTTGGTTTGTATGAACATGAAAAACCCCTTATAACAGTTGAGTTGAAGAGTTAAGGAATACGGGAATCGGGGTTTTAACTCCTATGCGATTCCGATCCCTAATTCCGTAACTCGTCAACCTTGATTTAGAATTCATCTTTTTAAAACCATAATTACCCTCCAAAAAGGCCTGGGCGTACCAGCCGACCATGGACTCATCGGACATGGTCATGTCAAGTTGCCGGGCACAACCCATCAAACGGCCCAGATGCTCTAATTTTTCTTCGATCATCGGCTCCGGGTATTTGCGATATTCGGCCTTGACCAGATCCTCTTTGACCAGAACTTCAAAGCCTAATTCCTCAAGGACGGTGCCGATAAAACGGGCCCGCCTTCCCCGGCGGACCGTATCGGCTGCCCCTCCCTTGAAGACAAAGGTGACATAATTATTGTTGCGAATGGGTCCGCAATAGGAATCTACGGTGGCAAAATGATACCCTAAACGGGAACTGAAGTTAAGATAATTCAAAGAAACCAGGGCTAAGGTCCTGTCCCAGAAATCTCCGGAGGGTTGGGTGGCCGACTGGGCCATCACCGAAAGCAATCCTTTAACATCTACCCCGATAGGACCGGCCCAGCGGATTCCAGGAGAGGTGATTCCTTTCCAAAGGGCTTTAAAGGGGATGGAAATCACCTTTTCCGGCGGTAAAAAATGCCGGCCGTCTTTCTTAAACCCTCCTCCCAAATCAAGGAGGTCGAGGTTGAGGGGTAAGTGGGTCTTTATTCGAATAGTCGATAAATTTTGAAGGTCTTCCCTTTCGGAGAGTCTGAACATTTCTTCAATGCTTTTTTCATGAACAAACCGGATGATATCATGAAGGGTTTGGCAATACCGGGCCTTAAAATTTTCCAATTTGGGATCGGCTAAATTCAAGGGGACTATAAATCGAATAACCTCCTGCAACCTTTCATAAACCGGCGTGTTTAATAATAAAGGATTCTTTTTGGGAATCCGGGTCAATAACTTTTCAACCCGTCCTTCATAGACCCGGGCATTATAGGTATCTACGGTCACTTCCTGCCCCGAAGTCAAAACCTGGGTGGCTTTCTGGGTATCCACCAATGCGGGTATCTGAAATTCCCGGGCCAGGATGGCCATGTGTCCGGTGGCGCTCCCCACGTCGGTGACGATGGCCGCGGCCTTGTCCATCACCGATACGAATCGGGGGGAAGTTTGGGGAGCCACTAAAACCGCCCCTTTGGGAAAATTAATCAAATCCTCCGGAGTTTTAATCTTGAAGACCGGTCCGGCCCCGATGCCGAAGGCACCAACCACCCCCCCCTCCAGGAGGACGGGATATTCTGCCGATATTTGTTCGAGATTTTTTTTCTTTTCTATCTTTTCATAGGCCCGCAAATTTCGAGTTTGAAGGATTATGAGATGCCCATCCGGATCCAGGGCCCACTCCACATCCTGGGGATGATGAAAGTGGCTTTCCAATAGACAGGCCCACTTCCAAAGGATGGTAAGCTGCTCCGGGTTCAAACAGGGATTCCCCTGGAGGGAGAAAGGAACTGATTCCTCAAGGAGACTATTCCCCTGACCGGCGGTTAACATTTTCGTCTTTTTCGAAATTTGCTGTTTAATAATCCGGCCGGTAGTTTTATCCACCCAATATTGGTCTGGACTGGCTGTCCCGTCCACCACCCATTTTCCTAACCCCCACAAGGCGTTGATCAGGACGACCTCGCCGTGGCCGGGGTCAAAATGGCTGCTGAACAATACCCCGGCAGCCTTGGCCGGAATCAGGTTCTGACAGGCTACGGCCATGGCCATTTCTTCCTCCATGATTCCCTTGCTTTTCATGTAGAAGAGGGCCCGGCTGCTGAATTGGCTGGCTATAATTTCTTTATATTTTGAGGGCACTTCTTCAGGGGAAATATTCAGAAAGGTAGCATACTGGCCGGCAAAGCTAAATGCGGTATCCTCCATGAGGGCACTGCTTCTCAGGACCAGACCTGAGGGTCTTTTCCCATTGGATCGAATTTGTTGAGCGGAATTGAATAGGGCTTCTTCCAGGTCAGACGGAATGGGGTTCTGCAGGATCAGGCCCTTTACCTCCTCTTCAATCTCCTGAAGCTTTTTTTGGTCTTTTAGAGGAGACTCATGAAGGATGGAAAGGATCCGATCTTGCAGATGATCGAATGATAAAAAATGACTATAGGCATAAGTGGTTATGGCAAAGCCGTCCGGTGTCGGAAGACCCAAAACATTTTTCACCTCTCCCAAGTGGGCATTTTTCCCGCCGGTCTGAGGAAGCATCTCGGTTGTGATCTGATTTAAGCTCAGAGTATAATCGGCTTGAGGAATCCCTTTCTTTTTTTCCAGAGTCTCTTGAATCCCCAGAAGAATCCGAAGGTAAATTTCCTTAAGATCTTCATACCGGTTGGGGGCCAGTTCAATAAGGTGATTAATAATCAGATCGACCTTTTCAACAATCCGATTGCTGGTAGACCGAAGATAAGTCATGTCAAAGAGGAAATGCCCGCTGGCCTTTTCCTCCAAATCGGCCATCAATTCCAAAGTCTCGTTATTTTCTTTGAGCAATTCGGTAAAGTGATTAAAGATCTTCTCCAGGGAAGTCGATCCCTCGAAAGTCCCGGCCCGGCCCTCCTTTTTGAAAAGGCGAAATAAGTTCATTTTTGGAACATATAGGTAAAAAATTTTTAATTTTCCGTATATTATAAAGTAAGGGAAGAAAAAGCAAGAGCTGATTAATGGGAGTGAATGGAGAAAAAACCCATTTCCCTCTGAAGAGAAAATTTCAATTTCTTCAACGGATCAATTGAACCTGGACCCCGGTCTGATTGATTAATTCCTGAATATGGTCTTCGACTTCTCCTTTAAACAGGACTTTTTCAAAAAAGGACCGGTTCTCATGACCGATGAGCAATAAGTCGGCCTTTTCTTCTACCAGGACCTGTTTCAAAACCTCAAGGACGGCCCCCGCTCTTAATATCTTCTTCGAAGGGACCCCTTCAGCCGAAGCAATCTCTTTAGCCCGTTCCAAAATATGGCCCCCCAAATGCTCCAGGGTTTTTTGGGCAAAATCGGAGGTCAACTCAATGGTCATTCCTTCTAAGAAGGTGGCGTCTACTGCATAAACATAAATCAAGTCGGCTTGATTATCCCTGGCTAAACGCGCCGCCTCCAAGGCTGCTTTTTGTGAAGCCTCGGACCCGGTTACTCCGCAAACGATTGTCTTATAGGCCATAGTAAACTCCTTAATACGAAAATAGGGGTCGAGGATTCCAGGATCCGAGGGTTCAAGGGGTTTTAATTTCAACGCCTTTCACTTGAATCCTTGACCCCCTGACCCCTTGAATCCTTTCATGATTCTGTTACATTTCCACCAACAACAACCAGAAAGAACAAAGGATGATCGTAATAATCATCGGTATAAAGGCTGCCTTAAGATAATACCATAAAAGAAATGGGGTAGCCGGCCCGCTCGGCCATGCCGACCGTGACCACATTGGCGCTGGCCCCGATCATGGTCCCGTTGCCTCCCAGACAGGCCCCCAGGGATAAGGCCCACCAGAGGACCCCGCTCTGGGCCCCTGGAATGACCTGGGTCAAATAGGCCACGATGGGCAGCATGGTGGCCGTAAAAGGGATATTGTCGATAATGGCCGAGGCCAGGGCCGAGACCCAGAGGATCATCAGGATGGCCACTACCAGAGAGCCCCCGGAGATGTTTTTGACCCAATCGGCGATAACCTGGATCAAACCGGCCTCTTCCGCCCCGGCCACAACGATAAAAAGCATCATAAAAAAAATCAGGGTCGGCCATTCGATCTCTTTTTCCAGCATCTCGACGATATCCACCCGGCTGATGACCAACAGGATCGAGGCCCCGATCAGAGCGGCAATACTCGGCTCCATGTGCAAGGCCCCATGGATGATAAAGAGAAAAATAGTGATACCCCAGCATGATGGCACAATAAGTCAGCAGGGTCTTATTGGTGATTTTATATTCTTCCTTTAAAAGGGCGATCATCTTCTGCACATCCCCGACCTGGGCCTTCATATATTCTTTTTTATACCAGAAGATAAAATATATAATTACCGCTGCTAAGGCAATGCCGTTGATCAGGGTCAGATGCTTGACAAAATCAATAAAGGTCAATTTGGCATAAGAACCGATCATGATGTTGGGCGGGTCCCCGATCAGGGTGGCCGTGCCCCCGACATTGGAGGCAAAGGCCTCGGGCAGAAGCAGGGTGATCGGGTTTATTTTAAGGGTTACGGCGATCTCAATGGTCACCGGAATGACCAACAACATGGTGGTTACATTATCTAAGAAGGCCGAAATAAAAGCGGTGATAAACATCAAGGTGCCGGAGAGGACGAAGACATTGCCTCTGGCGATTTGATAGGATTTATAGGCCAGCCACTGAAAAACACCGGTTTTTTTGGTGACCCCCACGATGATCATCATGGCCATCAATAAAAAGATGACGTTCATATCGATGGCCTTGACGGCATCTTCAAAACTGAGGATGAAGTAATCGGGACGGAATGTGCCCGAGGGTATAGGAAATAAACAGCAGCAGGGCCGCACCGAGCAAAGCCGCCAGGGTCCGATGCATAAGCTCAAAGGCAATTACAGGCATAAACGGCCAATAAAATCAAGGTGGCCATCCAAAAAGCAGGGGAAATGGTCCTGGCCAAGGAAATATTTTGATGGGCCAGGTAATAGACATTCCCTTTTTCGTCGATCCTTTCTTTAACGATCTTATCCAGCCCAATCTTGCCGGAATTTTTATAGGATGATTTTTCGGCCTCCAGGTCCACCTTTCCCTTGCCCAGGGTTCCCAGAGGGAAAGAAAGCTCGGCCTTGAAATTTCCGGTACCGGCCGAAGTGGTTTCTTCCTTTTGTTCAACTTTCTGATCATTTAAGAAGAAATTTAACTTGGCCTCTTTAATCCCTTTCCCCTGAACATTGGTGATGGTCCCGGAAACAATCAGGAGATCGGAAGGTCCGGAGGTTCTGGGAAGCTCAGTCGCCAAGGATAAAAGCTGGAAGGATGAATATCAGGAATAAAAGAGAAATTGAGAGGATCAATAATCTTTTCATTTTTTGATAGCTTTAATCTCTTCCGCCGAATGCCAGACCTCTTGCCCTGGGATATAAGAGACTTTTCTCATGAGATAAAAGGAATATTTGGGGTCTTTGTAGGTAATCCCGAAATAAAGGCCGCAGTTGGCCATGTGGTCCAGGGGGCGGATATAAAGGGGGCCGCGCAAAGAATCCCATTGAAGACCTTCCAGGGCGCCAATGACTTTTTCGGTCTCCAAAGACTTGGCCTTTTCCACGGCCTTTCTCAGGACCATCAACCCGTCATAGGCGGTGATGGCCCAGCCCGACGGATATTCCCCGGTCCTGGCCTTATATTTTTCCGTAAAAGCCTTAATCTGGGGATTGTTCAGGGCATAAAAAGGGGCGAAGTCAAAACCGTAAAGATTCGGAATCATATCCCCGCCAAGTCCTTTTAGGAGGTCATAATCAAAAAGACCGATAATGGGCAGTGTGTTGGAACAATCCCATGGCCCGGCCCTGGCGGATAAAGCCGGCCAAGTCTCCGCTCCAGAGGATGGCGTAAATGATCTCCGGCTTACTGGAAAGCAGGGCCGTAATTTCCTGGGCATAGTCCTGTTCCCCTAATTTGGGCCAGAGTTCTTTGACCACTTGGGCCGAAGGGTTGATTTCGGATAACTTTTTCTTAAAGGCATTGGCCTGACTGTGTCCGGATTCAATATCCGGCCCGATAATGGCGATCTTTTTATAGGCCTTTATTAGAAAGAAAGTCGGCTACGGCCTGTCCTTCCATAAAGGTGTTGGGAATAACCTGATACAAATAACGGTGCCCCAGCTCGCCCGTCATCCTTTCATTGTTGGCGCCGTGAAAATAAATCAATTTTTTATTTTCTTTGCAAACCTGGGAGACGGCCAGGGCCACGGCCGGACTGGTCGGTCCGATTAAAAAATCGACCTTATCCCGGCGGATCAAATCCCTGGCCAGGACCGCACCCAGTTCGGGTTTCATTTGAGAATCCCGGATAATCAATTCCACTCTTCGGCCCAGGAGACCGCCGGAGGAATTGATTTCTTCGGTGCCCAGCTCCAGGGCATTTTTCTGCGAAAGGGTGATCAAAAAGGCCGGACCGGTTACATCGGCTACAAATCCAAGCTTGACCGTTTTTTTCTCGGCCCAGGAGATACCTGACAGAAGACTGATAGACACAAAAAAGAGACAAAGCAAAAGTCCGGGGGAAATTTTTTTTGGCCAAAGAATCATACTGGTATCCTCTCCATTTTATGAACCTATTAATACAAACATTTCGTTATGTCGAAATTAGAATTATTGATTTTCATGATTAGGAAAAGTATATAGTATTTACCCTATTTGGATAAAAAAGACAAATAAGAGATTTGGGGCTATTCAGACCGCTGTTCTTATCCCTTTCGGCAATAAGGTTTGGCATTAAAGTTGTATTAAAATTGAAAATCTTCAAAATTCAAAAAAACAAGGATGTCCTCAGAGCGGAACCCTAATGGAAAATCTATACTGGCTCTTCCCGGTCTCGGGTGTAAAAACCTATATTTTTATTCCCCCCTTAGTGGCCTTCGTGGTTTCTTTCTTTACTTCCATGGGCGGGGTCTCCGGGGCCTTTCTGCTCTTGCCCTTTCAGGTCAGTTTCTTGAATTTTACCAGTCCGTCGGTCAGTGCCACCAACTTTGTCTATAACATCGTAGCCATTCCCAGCGGGGTCTATCGCTATCTCAAAGAGGGCCGGATGGCCTGGCCCCTCACCTGGGTGGTCATTGTCGGGACCTTACCCGGTGTTTTTATCGGCTATTATATCCGCATCCTCTATCTGCCAAACCCCAAGGCCTTTAAATTATTTGTGGGCTGTGTCTTGCTTTATTTAGGCCTTCGCCTTCTTTATGAAATGACCTCCCGTTCCCAAAAAGGGAAAAAACAAATGAAGGCTCTGGAAGATAAATTCAACCAGCACGCCAAAGAACTCAAGGCAAACCGACAGGCCCACTATGGCCTCCGGGTCTGCCGGCCGAGGCCGTGGTTAAAACCATTCGGTTTTCTTTATCCCGGGTGGAATACGAATTTTGGGGGGAACGCTTTTCCTTCAGCACACCGGCCATGTTTTTATTGGCCTTTGTCGTCGGGATTATCGGCGGCACTTACGGCATAGGCGGAGGGGCCATCATCGCCCCTTTTTGTGTGGCCGTATTTCACCTCCCGGTCTATACCGTGGCCGGGGCGGCCTTATTCGGGACCTTTCTGACTTCCATTGCCGGGGTCTTTTTTTACAGCATCATCCCCGCCAAGGCCGGATTGGCCACCGCTCCGGACTGGCTCCTGGGTTTTCTCTTTGGTGCCGGAGGCTTTATCGGCATGTATCTGGGGGCCCGGGCCCAAAAATTCGTCCCGCAAAAATTCATCAAACTGATGCTGGGTGTTGTCATCAGTTTTCTGGCTTTGCGCTATATCAGCCAATATTTTTTTTAAAGGAAAAGTATCTAAGCCAAGAAGTCCCGGCTGTCTCCGATCGAACTTTCCAGCGGCAAGGCGATCAACCCGGTGCGGGCTATTTCCTTGATCTTGAAAGGGGCCAGGGCCATGAGCAGGGTATTGATCCGTCGTTCGTTGCCGGAAAATTCCAAGGGTGGCGGTTTGATCGGAGATGTCGACGATCGAGGCGCCGAAAGAATTGGCCACCTGGACCAATTCTACCCGTTTGTCCGGCGGGAGATAGACGGTCATCAGAATCAGCTCTCGGGTGACAGACTGAGAGTATTTCAGGTCAATGACCCCGATGACATCGACCAGTTTTCTAAGCTGCTTGGTTACCTGTTCCAAAACGGCCTCGTCTCCGGAAACCACCAGCGTGATCCGGGTTACATCAGGCCGTTCCGTAATCCCGGCCGCTATACTTTCGATATTATAAGCCCGTCGGGTAAAGAGCCCGGCTACATGCGAAAGGACCCCGGGATGATTGCGGACTAAGACGGAAATAACTTGGCGCATAATCAACACTCCTCAAGGATTTCACAAATGCCTTTTCCCGGCGGGACCATGGGAGAAACATTCTCTTCCGGAGGCAATCCGGAAATCAATCAAGAAAGGTTCCTTGACGGACAAGGCCTCATCGATAGCCGGAATGACCTCTTCCGAGCACCGGACGGCTCTTCCTTTGATCTCATATCCTTCCGCCACCTTGACGAAATCCGGATTAAATTCAAAGCGGGTTTGGGAATAGCGCTTATTCCAGAATAATTCCTGCCATTGCCGGACCATGCCCAGGCAGCCGTTGTTAAAGATAAATATTTTAACCGGGATATGATAACAACGGGCCGTGGCCAGTTCCTGGATGTTCATCTGAAAACTGCCGTCACCGGAAATCAGGATGACGGTCTTGTCCGGGCAGCCTACCTGGGCCCCGATGGCGGCGGGGAATCCGAAGCCCATGGTTCCCAATCCTCCGGATGAAATAAAGGAACGGGGTTTCTTGGAAAGGATATACTGGGCCGCCCACATCTGATGCTGCCCCACATCGGTGCTGATAACCACATCCCGATTTTTGATCCTGTTGATACACTCCAGGATAAACTGGGGTTTGAGTCCGTCTTCTTTTTTATAGCCCAATGGATACTCTCTTTTCCATTGGGCGATCTGATCCAGCCATTTTTTTCGTTCCACCGGCTTGACCTTGGCCAAGAGCTGTCCCAATACGGTTTTCAAGTCCCCGACAATGGGAATATCCACATTGACCCGCTTTCCAATTTCCGCGGGGTCGATATCGACATGCACGATTTTAGCCTGGGGGGCAAACTTTTTGACGTCTCCCGCAACCCGGTCATCAAATCGGACCCCAAGGGCCAGGATCAGGTCAGAGTGATAAATGGAATAGTTGGCATATCGGGTGCCGTGCATCCCCAGCATTCCCAGAGAAAGGGGATTATCCTCGGGAAAACTCCCTTTCCCCAGCAAGGTGTTGGTGATGGGAATATTGGCCGTCCTGATAAAGGCCTGCAGTTCTTCCGCGGCGCCGGAGGAAATGACCCCGCCGCCTACATAGGCCACCGGTCTTTCCGATTCTTTGATGGCCTTGAGGGCAGCCTCGATCTGCTTGGGATGGCCTTTAATGGTCGGATGATAACTGGGAAGATACACCTCTTTGACGGGCTTGTATTTGATCCGGCCCACCTGGATATCCCTGGGAAGGTCCACCAGGACCGGCCCGGGTCTCCCGGTGCGGGCCAGGTAGAAGGCCTCCTTCAGGGTCCGTCCCAAGTCGTTGATGTCCTTGACTAAGTAATTGTATTTGGTGATGGGAATACTGATTCCGTAAATATCGGCCTCTTGAAAGCTGTCGTTGCCGATCATGGAAGTAGGGACCTGGCCGGTCAAGGCCACCATTGGTACCGAGTCCATGTAGGCATTAGCCAGACCGGTGACTAAGTTGGTGGCCCCCGGTCCGGAGGTGGCAATACAGACCCCGACTTTCCCGGTCATTCGGGCATAGCCGTCGGCCGCATGGGCCGCGCCTTGCTCGTGCCGGGTCAGGATATGCCGGATGGGGCAATCATAAAGGGCATCGTAAAGAGGGATGACCTGCCCCCCCGGAAATCCGAAAACAACGTCTACCCCTTCTTCCTGCAAGACTTCAACAATGATTTCAGAACCTTTTTTTAATCCCGACGACATACGGTTACGCATCCCTCCTGCTGTCTAAGGCCATCTTGATCGTCCAGTTATCCATGTATTTGATATCCCCTCCCATGGGAATCCCGTAAGCGATCCGGGTCAATCGTAAATCCGGTCTTTTGGTTTTGATCTGTTCTATTAAAAAGGAAACGGTCGCTTCCCCCTCGGTAGAGGGATTGATGGCCAGAACGACTTCAGAAACATTTTCCTTGTCGAGACGTTCCATAAGTTCCTTGATGCGCAGGTCCCGGGGGCCGACCCCGTCAATAGGAGACAAGGTCCCCTGCAGGACATGGTACTTTCCTTTTAACCCCCCGGCCTTTTCCAGGGCCATGAGGTCCCCTGGACCTTCCACCACACAGAGGATTTCGGAGCTCCGGCCCTGATTCTGGCACAGTGGACAGGGGTCTGTTTCGGTCAAATTAAAACAGATCGAACAGGAGCGGATTTTTTCTTTAAGCTCCATCAGGGTGCGGGCCAATTCGGTAACTTCTCCTTGGGGACGCCGAAGAAGGTGCAGGGCCAGTCGAGCGGCCGTCTTTTCACCCAATCCCGGCAGGCGGGAAAGGGAGGCGATCAGCCGGGCCAGCGGGGGTGGGTATACGGACACACCCATGACTAAAAAAGCCCGGGGATTTTTAGTCCACCCGTTACCTTGGCCATTTCCTGGGAGACCATTTCCTGGGCCTTATGCAGGGCGTCATTGACCGCGGCCTGGACCAGGTCCTGAAGCATGTCGACATCCTCGGGGTTAACCACCTCGGGCTCTATTTTAACCGAAAGGATCTCCTGGCGTCCGTTGGCCACTACGGTCACCATCCCTCCACCGGAGGAGGCCTCCACGGTCTTTTGGGCCATTTCTTCCTGGATCTGAGCCAATCGATTTTGCATCATCTTGGCCTGATTCATGAGATTACCTAAATTTTTCATAAAACTTTCTCCTGTCCCCTTTTTGGGCTTATCTGGAATTTCATAAGGGGTTTCAAATTCTTTGAGTGTTGTATTTTAAAAAAAAATCCCTGAATTGTAAAGCATTCTTTGGGATTAAAAAACCGGTCAACCATGGAAAGAAAATTCGGCCCTTTTAAATTGCACTCGCTTTTGGGTATAATTATTTTAAACATAAATCCGTAAAGGATGACAATGACTCCCTTTCGATTGCTTTGCGGCGCCGGGCTATTGGCCATTTTCAGTTCCACCATCTCTAAAAGTCCGGTACTACCTCTTTT
This sequence comes from uncultured delta proteobacterium, assembly GCA_963769305.1. Lineage (GTDB taxonomy): Bacteria > Desulfobacterota > RBG-13-43-22 > RBG-13-43-22 > RBG-13-43-22 > RBG-13-43-22. The sequence continues at coordinate 123,930 of CAVYLJ010000013.1, forward strand.
TGCCTCCTACCTTGGGGCCGATCCGGCCGGGGTCGGGGTCATAGCCTCCATATCCGCCTTTACCGGCATTGTGGTCAGCATCCCGGCCGGGTTGCTCTCCGACCGCTGGGGCCGGAAAAGGATGCTCCTTTTTTCCGTTCTGGTTTTTTCCACCGCCCCCTTTTTATATCTGATCGTCACCCATCTCTGGCAACTGGCCTTAGTCCGCTTTTATCACGGCTTGGCCACGGCCATCTTTATCCCGGTGGCCATGGCCCTGGTCTCCGACCTCTTCCAACAGGGAAGGGGAGAAAAATTGGGCTGGTTTTCCACCTCCACTTTGCTGGGCCGGTTTATGGCCCCCATCATCGGAGGCAGCCTGATCGGTTTTTTGGTCCTCAATCCTTCTTTGGGGTTTAAGGCCGTTTATCTGGTCTGCGGCCTGGCCGGTATCCTGGCCTTTTTTCTGGTCTTCAAACTTCCCGAGCCCTCAGCAATAAAAAAGCACAGAGAGCCTTTAAGGGAGACCTTAAGGATCTTCAAAAAAGTCATGGCCAACCCGGGGATTTCTTTTACCAGCGGGATGGAAGCAGCCGTCCTTTTTGCTTATGGCACCTTCGAAACTTTTCTACCCATCTATTCCATAAAAATAGGGCTCAGCGCCTATGAAGTGGGGATCTTCCTTTCGGCCCAGGTGATCACCCTGGCCCTGACCAAGCCTATTATGGGGCGCTTTTCCGACCGTCACGGCCGGAAACCTCAAATTTTGGCTGGGGCCTTGATGGGGGCCTTGTGCATTGGGGGCCTTGGAGCTAATCAAATCCTTTTTCCCTTTGCTTCTTTTGAGTATCCTGTTCGGATTGAGTTTGTCGATTGTGACCTCGGCGACCTCGGCCCTGGTGGCCGACTTCAGCCAGAAAGAAACCTACGGTTCAGCCATGGGGATACTCGGCTCCATTATGGATATCGGCCATACCGCCGGCCCCTTGGTCTCAGGGATCGTCGCCAAAGTTTTCGGCTTCTCTCTGTCTTTTATAAACGCCGCGGTCATTTTAATAGCCGTGGCCCTTGTTTTTTTGGTGGAGGTTAAACCCCTCGATAAACAAAATTCTTAAGAAGGGAAAAAAATGGGATTAAATTTTAGCAACCATCCGGACCCTGAATTAATCCGCTACCAAAAGGCCAGGGCCGAGGGACGAAAGACCGTCTTGTTTATTTGCACGGCCAATGTCGTTCGATCTCAGATAGCCGAGGCCCTGGCCAACCATTTTTTGAAAGATAGGTGGGCCGCCTTTTCGGCCGGATTTCTGCCCCTGGAAGTCCACCCCATGGTCAAAAAGGTTTTATATGAAATCGGGATCGATGTTTCCTCACAAAAATCCAAGCACCTGGATACCTTCAAAGAGGTAAAGTTTGATAAGGTGATTACTTTGTGCTCGGATGCGGATAAGGTCTGCGCCTATTATCCCGGTCTGACCGAATGGGAGCACATCCCTTTTCAAGATCCGGCCCTATCCCACCCTTCTATTTTCGGGGAGAGGGGTCGCTTTAGAAAATTAAGGGATGAGATGAAAGAAATTTTAATTCAACGATTGAAGGATTGATAAGATGGAAAGTTTTCTAAAGCTTTTTTTTAAAGGGGATGCCTGTCGACCGTTGGTCAACCTCGAAGGGAAACACGTCAGCCAATACCAATCCTTTAAATCCCTGCTTAAACATAATCACCAGACCTTAAGCTTCATAGCCGAACTGGAACAATTGTATCACGGCGGCCGTCCTTTCAGCCTGACTGACCTGCGGAAAAAGGTCGGGAGATTATCGGAGGAGCTGATGAATCTTTTGGAGGACTTCCATAACCTTTCGGGGGAAAAATACGCGGTCCTGTCGGAAGTCTACCGGACACTGGAAAGAGAGCTGCATCGGGAGTTGAATCCCCAAATCACCTATCCTTCTCAAGATCTGGTGCTCCCCCTGGAGGGTATTTCCCCCGAAAAAAGAAACCTGGTGGGGGCCAAGGCCGCAAATCTCTCGGCCATAAGGAACGATCTGAAATTACCGGCACCGGAAGGGTTCGCCATCACCGCCTTCGCCTACCAGAAATTTATTGAGGACAATCGATTATCCCAGCCTATAGAGTCGGGATTGTCCCTGTTCGATCCCGACTCGTTAAAAAGTATGGAACAAATCAGCGCCACTCTCAGGACCCTGATTCTCCAGGCCCGGATACCGGAGGATATTCGTCAAGCATTATTGCAGACCTATGATTCCTTGGAGGAAAGAACGGGAAAAGATGTGCGGATTGCCATGAGGAGCAGTGCCATTGGCGAGGATACGGAAGCCGGATTTGCCGGCCAGTTTCAAACCGTGTTGAATGTCGGGCGGGAGAATCTTTTTGAGGCTTATAAAACGGTCCTGGCCAGTAAATATTCCGCCCGGGCCTTGCTCTATCGCTATCAGCAGGGTTTTATCGACCATCTCACCCCCATGGCCGTAGCCGGCATACAGATGGTTGACGCCCGAACCAGCGGGGTCGTCTACACCCGGGACCCGCAAAACCCGGAATCGGGACATCTGAAAATCAGTTCCCTTTGGGGCCTTGGGGAACGGCTGGTGGACGGCAGCGCTTCCCCGGATCAATTTCTGGTGGACCTGAAAGAGATGAAGATCCAAGAAAAAGAAATCAGCCGGAAAGACCATCAGCTTATCGGCCTTGCCTCGGGAAAGACGGTCCTGGAGGAAGTACCCGATCAGGACAAGGAGCGGGCTTCCCTTTCTGATGAAAAGGTCCTCCAATTGGCCCGGCACGGGTTAAAACTGGAAGACTATTTCGGCCGACCCCAGGATATTGAATGGGCATTGGACCGTCGGGGCCGATTGTTTATTCTCCAATCCAGGCCTTTAAATCTTGCAAGTCGCAAACCGGAGAAAGGGCCATTACCCAGAGAATTTCACGGTCACCCGATACTCATCTCCAAAGGGCGGACGGCTTCCTCGGGGGTCGCGGCCGGACCGGTTTATCTTTTAAGGGAAGGCGAAGAAATTGAAAACATCCCGCCGGGTTCAATCCTGGCAGCCAGAACGGCTTCACCCAATTATGCCGGACTAATGGGACGGATAAAAGGGATCATCACCGATATCGGCAGTATCACCAGCCACCTGGCCTCCGTGGCCAGGGAATTCGGGGTGCCGGCCCTCTTCGACACCGTCAAGGCCACCTCGGTGCTTATCCACAAAAAACCGGTGACCCTCTATGCCGATACCGGCATTGTTTATCAAGGCATTGTGGAGGAACTCGCTCAAAAATCCCCAATACCCAGGGCCCCGATCTTGGAAAGCCCGCTCCACCGCCGCCTGAAAACCATCCTGGATTTTATTTCTCCATTAAACCTTATCGATCCCCATGATCCTTCTTTTTCTCCCGAAGGATGCAGGACCTTTCATGACCTGACCCGTTTCACTCACGAGATGGCCATAAAGGAAATGTTCGGCCTGGCCGATGCCGCCGGCAGAAAGGCGGTGGCCGTCAAATTGACTTCTACGGTCCCCCTGTTTCTTTATCTGATCGATCTGGGTGGCGGCCTCAGGGAAGGCCTAACCACCTGTGAAGAGATCACCCCCGACCAGTTTGAATCCATTCCCATGAAGGCCCTATGGAAGGGGTTTACCCATCCGGGCATCACCTGGACCGGTTCGATCAATTTTGACCTGAAAAAATTTATGACCCTGATGGCCGCCGGGGCCACCTCCGAATTCGGCCTTATCCCGGGCGGAGACAGCTATGCCCTGCTTTCCAGGGACTACCTGAATTTCAATGCCAAGTTCGGCTATCATTTCACCACGGTGGATACCCTCTGCGGGGAAAACAGAGACCAAAACTATGTGGCCCTCCAGTTTTCCGGCGGTGCCGGAAATTTTACCGGGCGTTCTTTGAGGGTCCTTTTTCTGGCCAATATTTTAAAAAGATTAGACTTTGAAGTTTCCATCCAGGGAGATTTATTGGAGGCCTCCCTGACCGGATATGACCGAACCGCCATGGAGGAGAAACTGGATCAATTGGGTCGATTGTTGGCCTGCAGCCGCCTCTTAGACATGGTCGTATCTGGTCAGGGGGATATCGAGCGGATGACCGGCTTGTTTTTCAAAGAAGAATATGGTTTTTTAACCGCCCCGCAGCAGGAGAAATTAACGGGTTTTTATGTTCAACTCGGGGATTGGAAACAGAATCAGGAAGAAGGCCGGACCGTCCTTCTCCAGGACGGTTCCGATTCGGGTTTTTTTTTGTTTTCGGGATTGGTGGGCTTGGCCGATAAGGTCCTGGGACCTTCCATCCGGGAGTTGTTGGACAACCTCGGGGCCTATTATTATTTTCCTCTGGCCATTGCCAAGGACAGCGAAATGGCCGCGGGGACGGCACAGGTTCAGGTTAAAGCCGTCAAGGGCAACATCGATCGGGCCGGGGGCATCGCCTTCGGGATAAACAATGCGGGTAATTATTTTGTCTTCCGGATCAATGCCCTGGAGGACAATGTCATCCTCTTTGAGTATATCAACAATAAGCGGCTCCCGCGGGGGGCGGTAAAGATGAAGATCGAATCCGACCGCTGGTACGGTCTCAAGGTGGAAATCAAAGGCCCGCACTTAAGAGGATATGTTGACGATAAACCGGTCCTGGAATATAAGGCCCAGTCCCCCATCAAGGGGTATGTGGGTCTCTGGACCAAGGCTGATTCGGTGACGGCGTTCCGGAATCTGAGCATAGAGAAACAAAAACCGGCGGAACCAGAGGGGTTAACCACCGCTTCCCCATCCTTGACTCCCTCCGCTGATTAGGAGGCCTCCTAAGTCAAGCGACTGAATTTTCCTTTCTTTTTTTAAAAATTAAGGGTAAAAATGCCTTTATGAATTTAAAACGGATCAACGACATCAGCCTCAAGTGGAAGCTGATCATTCCTTTTCTTTTCCTGGCCGCCATGGGTGCGACCACCCTGTTTCTGGTTTCCTTTCGCTTTCAGTCCAGCCTGATTAAGGTCAATGAAGAGCAGCGGCTTAGAAATCTGTATCAGGTTTTTTTAAATGACCTTGTCCTTAAAAAAAATATGGCCTTGAGCCTGGCCTGTCTGACGGCCCAAAACCCGGAGGTGGCCGAGGCCCTGGCCCACAGGGACCGAAGCCGACTGACCGCGCTCTTTTCCCCGGCCTATGAGACCCTGCGGCGGGATTTCGGCGTCCGGCAGCTCCATTTTCATATGCCTCCGGCCACTTCATTCCTCAGGCTCCATGCCCCGGACCAATATGGAGAAAAAATGGAAACCTATCGGCAGACCATCAACCGGGCCAGGGAGACCGGCATCGGCGTCGGGGGAATAGAAATGGGGACCCTGGGTCTGAGCATCCGCAGCGTGGCGCCTGTTTTTTACCAGGGCCGCCAGGTAGGCACCGTGGAATTCGGCCTCTCGCTGGGAAAGCCGCTGCTGGAGGAGTACAAAAAAAATTATAGCGCCGAGGTGGTCATCTACCTTCAGGAAAAAGGCGACCGGGGAATGCCTCGAGGTATTTGCCTCTACCGTGGACCAGCCTCTTCCTTCGGTGGATCTTTTCCGTCATCTTCTTCGTTCAGGAGAGGTGATGGTTCAGCCGGAACTCCTGGGTCCAAGGAAGATGGCCGTGATCTTCGGGCCCTTGCGGGATTTTTCGGGAAAGATCATCGGCCTGGTAAAAATCAGTGTCGATCGCAGTCCCACCCTGACCCTGCTCCACCGGTATGCCCTGCTGGCCGCCGCCCTGGGACTGATCGGTCTGACGGCTTCGATCGCTTTTGTCTGGTTCATCTCCGTCATCTTTACCCGGCGCATCGATGCGGTTGTCAAGGGAGCCGATGAAATCGCCTCCGGCCGCCGCGATACCCGTCTGCCGGTAAAAAGCGGAGATGAATTGGATGTCATGTCCCGGGCCATCAACCGGATGCTGGGATCCCTGGAGGCCTCCCAAAACCGGCTCCGGGAGTATGCCCAGAATTTGGAGTTGAGGGTGGAAGAACGGACCCGGAGCCTCAAGGAATCCGAACAGACCTACCGGACTCTGGTCGAAAATGTGCCCTTAATCGTTTATATGATCCGGCCCGGCGGGGAAACCTTGTTCTTAAATCGGGCCACGGAAAAGATGATCGGCATTTCCCCGGAGCAGTTGAACGGACCTTACGAAGTTTGGTCCCGGCACATTCATCCCGACGACCGGACCAAAATCTTAGCCCTGCGCAAGGAAAGCCTGGAAGGGAAGCAGGAACTCCACGCCGAATACCGTCTGATTCATCAGGACGGCACCCTGGTTTATTGTTTTGATCATGCCGTCCCGGTTTTTAATGAAAACCGGGAATTTTACCGGATGGACGGCATCATCATTGATGTGACGGTGCAAAAGGAACTCCAGGAAAAAAGCCTGCAAGCCCAGGAACTGGAAACCCTGAGCCTGATTTCAGCCCGCCTGGCCCATGAACTGCGTAACCCGCTGGCCTCCATCGGAGGATTGGCCCGGCGAATCGTTAAGTCCTTCGAAGCCGCAGACGACCGGGCAGAAAAAGGACAGATGATCCTGGAACAGGTACAAAAACTGGAAAAGATCCTGAATATGATGCTGACTTTTATCACCCCCCAGGTGGTCCGCCTGCAGCCCGGCAACCTGAACCAGGTGGTCATTCAGGCCATTGAGGGGCTGCGAAAAAAATTCCAGGACAGCGGTTTTTCAGTCAAATCCAACCTGGACCAGGGTCTGGGGTTGATTCCGCTGGATGAAAAGCTGTTGGAAAAAGTCCTCACCAGCCTGATGGAAAATGCTTGGCAACGGATGGGGCAAAAGGGGGAGATGGAATTGACCACCCACAAAAACGGCGGGGTGGCCGTTGTCACCCTGACCTTCCAGGTCCCCTATATTTTCACCGACGACATTGAACATTATTTTTATCCCTTCACCGTTGATTACTTGTCTGTAAAAAATGCGCCGGTTTCGGACTTGGTGGATGTCTCCAGTCCCAAAGTGGCCATTCAAAAACACGGCGGAAAGATCAACGTGACCCAGGAGGATGACCATCATATAAAAATCACCATCTCCTTGCCCCTTAGCTGATCTCCGTTCCAGGGTCCCCTGCACCATCGATCAGCTATCCGAGTACCCGGTGATTAAGGTCCGCACATCCAACCGAAGCGGCTTTCAACAAAAGAAACCGGATATTTTATGGAAATGCGGACCGCCTCATCACCCCTATAACCCCAACAGTCTGCCGATAATGTCTTTCTGGACCTCCGAAGTGCCTCCTCCGATGGGCATGATGCGCAGGTCCCGCCAGATGCGCTGCACTTCATACTCCATCATGTATCCATAGCCGCCGTATCTGGATGCATCGGCACTGGACGGCTTTCGCAGGCCAAAACTTGGCCATGGCACCTCTTCCGACAATCCGGAGACTGTTGCCGAAAGAGGCGATGCTCTTCTTCAAAAATTTGATCCTCCATAGGGTTCGCCACCATATCAGTAAATTGGGTCCGGTAAGCACTTGATATTTAAAAAGACCCCTCGACCCTTCTTCATTCGCATCCTTTAATCCATGTTCTCAACAGTGAAGAGGGACAGGCTATAATTTCTCATTGACTGGCCGTCTAATTTTCGATATTATTTTTTATCTCATTTTTTATTAAATATTTAATTAACAAATTCCAGGAAACAGATCAAGTTTTTTGGGACGAAAAAAAATCGAAAAGGAAACCCAGGATGGAAGACCCTCTAAAGATCATCGAATCGGCCTTGAACGAAGGCCGGGCCACTTTATCGGAGTATGAATCCAAGCTGATTCTTTCCCATTACCGAATCCCCGATCGTCCGGGAAAGACTCTGTAAGGACTGGGACGATTTCAAGAAAGACGGCCCGGGAAATCGGATATCCCCTGGTCCTGAAAGGCAATTCCCCTCAAGTGACCCATAAGACCGAAAAAGGCCTCATACGGCTGGATGTCCGAAATGAAGAGGAGGCCGAAACGGCCTTCCGGGAAATCATGGACCGGATGAACGATCGGGCAGGGACGGTCCTGGTCCAGGAGATGCTCAAAGGCCAGCGGGAATTTTTGGCCGGGCTGACCCGGGACCCCCAATTCGGCCCTTGTGTCCTGTTCGGTCTCGGGGGGATATTTGCTGAAATACTGGAAGATGTTTCTTTTCGGATCGCCCCGCTGGACCGGAAACAGGCCCTGGAAATGATGGAAGAAACCAAGGCCCATAAGCTGCTCGGGGCCGTTCGGGGCATGGAGTCCGTGGACAAGGACCTTTTGGCCCAAATCCTTATCCAACTCGGGCAAATCGGGTTGGACCTCGAAGGGATAAAAGAAATCGATATCAACCCGCTGATCATCTCCGGGAACAAACCCGTTGCCGCCGATGCCTTGATCGTCTTGGCGCCTTAACATAAAAAAAGGCAAGGGTTCGAGTGGCTTTGACGAGTTAAGGTGCAGGGCATATTTTTCCCACTGAACCTTGAACCTTAAACCTACGCTCTCTTGAATTCCCCTTAATAATATCGACTAAGGAAGCTAACAAACCCTATGAATCCATCCGATTTTGAACCTTTTTTTAAACCCAGAGGGATCGCCATGATCGGCGCCTCGGCTAATCCCAATAAATGGGGCTTTCGTATCTTGGCTAATATTGTGACCGGCGGTTATAAGGGCCTCATTTGTCCGGTCAATCCCAAGGCCGGGACTTTGTTGGGTCTGAAGGTTTACCCTTCTCTGAAAACGATCCCGGATCGTGTGGATCTGGCGGTTATTACCATACCGGCCCAACAGGTTTTCAAGGCCCTGGAGGAATGTGCCGAAAAAGGCATCCGTTCGGTCGTCATCATCAGTTCCGGTTTTTCGGAGACCGGCCCCCAAGGCCGGGCCTTGGAAAACGATATAAACCGTCTGGCCCGGGAAAAAGGCATCCATTTTATCGGGCCTAATACCATGGGGGTCTTTTCCGCCACTTCGCATTTGCATATCCTCATGCCCCCTGTCCAGCCCCCAAGGGGCGGCGTTTCCTATGTCTCCCAGAGCGGCAACGTGGGCGTTCAGATGCTGGCCTGGGGAATGGAGCGGGGAGTCGGCTTTTCCAAATTCGTCTCCAGCGGGACCGAGGGGAATATTCAGACTGAGGATTATCTCGAATATTTCAGCACCGATCCCGAGACCAAGGTCCTCTTGACCTACATCGAAGGATTAAAAAACGGACGCCGTTTTTTGGACATAGCCCGAAAGGCCGTTCAGACAAAACCCATAATCTATTTCAAAGGCGGGAAAAGTGATGCCGGGAGCAAAGCGGCTCAATCCCATTCCGGGGCCATGGCCAGCCGTTACAACCTCTTTAAGGCCGCCTGTCGTCAAGCCGGACTGATTGAGGCCGAGACCACGGACAGTATGTTGGACTATGCCGCCGTCTTCTTGAATTACCCCCTTCCCCGAAGGAACAGGATCGCCGTCCTCACCCGGGGAGGAGGTTGGGGAGTGGTGGCCGCCGATGCCTGCCGTGAATGGGGCCTGGAACTCCCTGCCCTGTCGGACCGTTTGATAGAAAAACTGAACCAGATCCTTCCTGCCTATTGGAGTCATGGAAATCCTGTGGACATGGCCGCCACCTTGAATCCGGAAGCCTTGCCGAAATGTCTGGAAGTCCTGATTCAGGAAGAAGGGGTGGATGGAATCATTGCTCAAGGCGTGGAAGCCCGAGTAAAGACTTCCCTGTCCATCGAAAGGCTGGGGAAGATGAATCTTCTGGACGGGATCGAAGTGGAAGAAAAACAGGAAGAACACCTGGATGTTCATCTGATCATGGACCTTATGGCCGCTTATAAAAAACCGGTGATCATGGTCAGTGGGGTAACCAGCTTTACCAGGGCCGTCTCCTATCGCGGCCGAAAAACGGTCATATTCCCCACCCCCGAGAGGGGAGCCCGAGCCATGGCCAAGCTTTGGCAATACAGCCGTCATTTGCAAAGATGATCCATGGGGAGTTCGAACTTCGAAAAGCCTCACCTTTTCTTTTACGGTTGGGTGGTGGTGGCCGTAGCCTTTGTGACCCTGGGGATGGCCTTCGGGGTCTGGTATTCCTTTTCGGTCTTTTTTCTGGCCGTCATCAAGGAGTTCGGCTGGAGCCGGGCCGCCGCTTCCAGCATCTATTCCGTCTTCATCCTCTCCCAGGCCTTGATGGGCCTCTTAACCGGCTATCTCCAGGATCGCTTTGGGCCGAGGAAAATCATCCCCTTCGGAACCCTGCTGCTTTCCATTTCTCTCATCTTGACCAGCCAGGTCCGGGAGTTATGGCACTTCCGCCTGTTCTACGGGGTCTTGGCCGGTGCGGGAGTGAGCCTCTTAGGGTATTCTTCCCATTCGGCCTTTATCCCCAAATGGTTCGAACGAAAACGGGGCTTAGCCATGGGTCTGGCCATGTCCGGGATCGGATTCGGTATGTTGTTTCTAGTCCCGGCAGTGGAAAACTCCATATCGCTTTTCGGATGGCGGACGACTTATTGGTTGTTCGCCGGATTGGTCTTTTTTTCGGTCGGTCCTTTAAATCTTATTTTTTCCCGAAAAAACCCGCAGGAACTTCAACTCAAACCGGATGGAGACCTGCTAACAGGCGGACAATCCGGATCGACGCGAGTCGTGAAAATCATGGATACCCAGTGGAGCCGGGTCGAATGGACCCTCAAGAAAGCCGTCAAGACCAAACGGTTCTGGTATCTGGTGGTCGGTTTTTTTTTCGGCTCCTATGTTTACCAAGCCACCCTGCTGCATGGTATTTCCGCACTGGTCGACAGCGGATTGAGCCGGGCCACAGCCGCTTACTATTTTGGGATCTTGGGTCTGACCGGGGCCGGAGGAAAAATTTTATTCGGTTATCTCTCCGACCGTTTTGAGCGGGAAAAGATCAACAACTTGGCCGGAATCGTCACTGCCCTGGGGCTGGTCTGTCTGATGGCCGTCGGTTGGATACGGGGGCCGATGCCCCTTTTCTTTGCCCTCTTCTTCGGGTTGGGCTACGGGGCGGCCGCCCCTCTCTTCCCTTCGGTCAGTGCCGACATCTTCCTGGGAAAGTCCTTCGGTCTGATCTTCTGCGGTCATGTATGTCGGCGGCGGGCTGGGGGGCGCTTTGGGTTCTCTTTTCCTCGGCTGGATTTACGATCTAACAGGAACGTATTCCATAGCCCTTTTTCTCTCTTTGATCAGCATTGTTCTTTCCTGTCTGTTCATCTGGCTGGCCGCCCCCAGCAAGGTCAGAAAGATGGTCAGGGCATAATACTAATGGACCATCTTCAGAGAAATTGGTAAAATGATTAAAATGAAGAATTAAAAAAACGCTCGGCATAAAGCGGCGGGAAATAAAGGCACTATTCTCGAGCCTTTTTTTAACCATAAAAAAGGAGGCAGCAACCATGTCCAAAGTCATGATCCATCCGGCGACTTACGAAAATGTCCGTGAGGCCGTAGACCGGGCCTTTGCCCTCTTCCCCTTAGAGTTTTCCGGGAAAAAAGTGTTGATCAAACCCAATGTGCTTCGCGGTTCGGAGGTCAGAGAAGGCATCACCACCCACCCGGCCGTGCTCCGGGCCGTGGTGGAAAAGGTGGAAACCATGAAGCCCGCCTCCATCGTGGTGGGCGATAATCCGGGCGTGTTCAGCTATGGGCAAAACGAGGCTTCTTTTGAGAAAACGGGCCTGACGGAAGCGGCCAAAGGTTATTATCAAAACATCGGAATTGATTCCCAGCCAATGGATTTCAATCCCGAGTTCATGGCCACGGTGGGCCTCTCCAGGGCCATTCTGGAGGCCGACATTCTCATCAGTCTGCCGAAGTTCAAGACCCACGGACTGACGGTCATCAGCGGGGCCATCAAAAACAGTTACGGTTTCTTACCCGGTGCCCAGAAGGCCAAGCTGCACAAGGCGGCCGGCGGTCCCATACGCTTTCATGAATTACTGGTCGATGTCTTCCGGCTCCGGGTGCCCGACCTGTTTATCATGGATGCCGTGGTCGGCATGGAGGGCAATGGGCCGGCCTCACCGGACCTTCGGGATATCGGGCTCATCCTGGCTTCCGATAATGCCGTGGCCCTGGACGCCGGTTATGGCCTTTATGATGGGCTGTGAACCGGGACGGCTGCGGTTCCTGCAAAAGGCCAAAGAAGCAGGCCTGGGAGACTATGACCTTTCGACGATTGAAGTCATGGGAGAGCTGAAACCCATTCCCGACTTCAAACTCCCCCCCCTGGGCGGCGAAGCGATTTCCGGCAATACGGCTGTCCGGGAGTTCATGGAAAGCCGCATCCGGGTGCGGCCGCAAGTCGATCCGGAATCATGCACCTCCTGCGGCACCTGCATCGATCATTGCGCGGTATCGGCCTTATCCTTGAATGAAAACGACCTCCCCCAAGTGGACGCCGACACCTGTATCACCTGTTTCTGCTGCCAGGAGATGTGCCCGGAGAAGGCCATTACGTTGAAATAAAAGACGGTCCAAGGTCCAAGGTTTAAGGTCTAAGGTTCAAAATATTAAAATCCTTATTGAGCCTTGCACCTTCGACTAATACCTTGGTCCTTTGAATTGAAGGAGTGGGCCCAGGCCCGGACTTTTTGTCCAAACGCTTCCGCCGAAATAAATCAAGCTTCGTTCGGCCAAAGCCAAAAAAAATCCCCTGATCCTCCGGATAATGGAGAAACAGGGGATTAAAAAGGTCAAAAAAACTTATTTCACTTCTTCAAAATCGGCATCGACCACGTCTTCATCGGGTTTCTTTCCGCCCGATGGACCGGCCCCGGGTTCCGGCCCGGCACCGCCGCCCGGTCCCTGCTGACTGGCCTGGGAATACATCTTTTCAGCCAGTTTATGGGAAGTCTGGGTCAGCTCATCCGACAGCCGTTTGATTTCACCGGCGTCGGTGGTTTCCATGGCCTTCTTCAACCGTTCGATGGCCGTCTCGATCTCCGACTTAAGACCGCTTTCCACCTTGTCTCCCAGATCCTTGACGGTTTTTTCCGTGGAATAGATCAGGGTGTCGGCGTGATTGCGGGCCTCGGCCAGTTCCTTCTTCTTTTTGTCCTCTTCGGCGTGCATCTCGGCATCTCTGATCAGCTTTTTGATCTCTTCTTCGCTCAATCCGCTGGAGGCCGTTATCTTGATGGACTGTTCCTTGCCGGTGCCCAAATCCTTGGCCGACACATGGACGATCCCGTTGGCGTCGATATCAAAGGTGACCTCGACCTGCGGCAACCCTCGAGGAGCCGGCGGAATACCGGTCAGTTCAAAGCGTCCGAGGGTCTTGTTGTCGGCGGCCATTTCCCGCTCGCCCTGGAGGACATGGATCGAAACCGCCGGCTGATTATCCGCGGCCGTGGAAAAGATCTGACTCTTTCGGGTCGGAATGGTGGTGTTCTTCTCAATCAATTTGGTATGGACGCCGCCCAGGGTCTCGATCCCCAAAGACAGGGGGGTCACATCCAGGAGCAGGACATCTTTCACATCCCCTTTCAAGACCCCGGCCTGGATAGCAGCCCCGATGGCCACCACTTCGTCCGGATTCACTCCTTTGTGCGGTTCCCGGCCGAAGAGATCCTTGACCTTCTGCTGGACCTTGGGCATCCGGGTCATCCCCCCTACCAGGATGACTTCGTTGATCTGGTCGGCCGACAGCCCGGCATCCTTCATGGCCATCCGGCAGGGCGGGACCACTTTTTCAATGAGGTCCTCGACCAGCATCTCCAACTTGGCCCGGGACAGCTTCAGGTTCAGGTGCTTGGGGCCGCTGGCATCGGCGGTGATAAAAGGGAGATTGATGTCGGTTTCCATGGACGTGGACAGCTCCATCTTGGCCTTTTCAGCCGCCTCTTTCAGGCGCTGCAGGGCCATTTTGTCGCTTCTCAGGTCAATGCCCTGATCCTTACGGAACTCAGCCGCCAGATAATCGATGACCCGCAAATCGAAATCTTCTCCACCCAGATGGGTGTCCCCGTTGGTGGACTTGACTTCAAAGACCCCTTCTCCGATCTCCAGGATGGAGATATCAAAGGTACCGCCGCCCAGATCGAAGACGGCGATCTTTTCGTCTTTCTTTTTATCCAGACCGTAGGCCAAGGCGGCCGCCGTGGGTTCGTTGATGATCCGCTGAACATTCAACCCGGCAATCCGCCCGGCATCCTTGGTGGCCTGCCGCTGGCTGTCGTTAAAATAGGCCGGTGTGGTAATCACCGCATCGGTTACCTTTTCCCCAAGATATTCTTCGGCTGTTTGTTTCATCTTGGTCAGGATCATGGCGGAAATCTCGGCCGGGCTGTATTCCTTGCCCCGGATCTCGATATGGGCATCCCCATTCTGGGCCTTGACGATCTTATAGGGAAGGATATGGATATCATCCTGAACCTCTTTAGAGTCGAACTTGCGCCCGATCAGCCGTTTGACGGCATAGACCGTATGGGTCGGGTTGGTAATGGCCTGCCGTTTGGCCACCTGGCCCACCAACCGTTCGTTATTTTCCGTGACGGAAACGACCGACGGGGTTGTCCGGCTTCCCTCCACATTGGCAATTACCTTCGGGTCTCCCCCTTCCATAATGGCCACACACGAATTGGTGGTCCCCAAATCAATTCCAATAATTTTACTCATCTTTTCCTCCTTAAATTATATAAACATCTTATACCCGAAACCAACCTGGCCTTTTTTAAGACTGGGCCTCGGGATCTTCATCAGGATTTATTTCCGGTTTTTTGGAAACTACGACCATGGCCGGCCGTATCAGACGGTTATGCAGACGATATCCCCTCTGCAATTGGGAGATGACCACGCCGGGAGGCCGCTCGGCATCTTCCTGAACCATGACCGCCTCATGCAGATTGGGGTCGAATTCTTCCCCCAGGGCCTCCACCCGGGTTACCCCGTATTTCTCCAAAACGGCCCAAAAGGCCTTCTGGGTCATTTCCACTCCTAAGAGAAGGGCCTTGGCGTTTTCCGTCTCTTGGCCGTGTTCCAGGGCCCGTTCCAGGTTATCCAGGACCGGGACCAGCTCTTTTATAATATTTTCATTGGCGAACTTGTAAGTCTCGCTTTTTTCCTTTTCCACCCTCTTTTTAAAATTTTCCATTTCGGCTGACAGGCGGAGAAATCGATCGTAATTGTCTTTGGCTTCTTTCTCTTTCTCCTGAAGCTTGCTCTCACAATCCGTTTTGTTTTCTTTTTTGGCCGGTTCCTTCGGCTCCACCGTCGAATCGGATTTCAGGGGTTGCTCTTTTTCTTCCGTTACCTTGATATGGGTCAAAGGGTTTACCTCTCTTAATCCTTTATCGTCACCAATTTTTAATCTCTGCCAAACCGCTCGGCAGCGCTGTTAGATCTTTTTTTCCAGGATCTTGCTGACTACCTTGGCGGTATAGTCAACAATGGGGATTACCCGGTCATAATTCATCCGGGTCGGTCCGATGACCCCCAGGGTCCCTATGGGATAATCCCCCTTCTTGTAAGAGGCGGTGATGAAGCTGCATCCGCCCATCTCATCGATCTGGGTTTCCGAACCGATAAAGATCTGTATCCCGCTGGCGTTGATACTTTTTTCCAGGAGTCGAATTAAGATAATTTTCTCTTCGAAGGCCTTAAAAAGCCCCCGCAGGGTTTCGATCTGACTGAATTCCGGGTATTGCATCAGATTGGTCCGGCCTTCGATATAGACCTCTCCTACCGATTCCTCCTGAAAGGCCTGATTGGAAATTTCCAGGGCCTTGGACAACAAGGCATCGAAATGTTCCTTGTCTTTTTTCATTTCCTCCAGGACCTTCTGTTTAACCTGATCCAGGGTCAGGTTACTGAGTAATTCATTCAGATACTGGGTCAATCGATCCAATTCGGGTTGGTAAAGATTGTCCTCGATTTCGATGATCTTATTCTGGACCAGGCCGGCTTCGGTAACCAGGACCATCAGGACCAGATTGTCCCGCAATCGAATGAACTCGATATGTTTAAACACCGTGGCCGATGACTTGGGCTGGGAAACGACCGCCGCCTGTTCGGTGACCACGGCCAACATTTTGGAGGTGGTTTTTAATAAATCTTCCACTTCCTGGTTGCTTTCCAGGAGGAGATTTTGAATCCTTTGTTTTTCCGATTCGGCCAAGGGACGCAATTCCAGGATGGAATTGACATAAAAACGCAGCCCCGTTTCCGTCGGCACCCTCCCGGCCGAGACATGGGGATGGGTGATCAACCCGATATCCTCCAGGTCGGCCATGATATTTCGAATCGTAGCCGGACTGAGCTGGATATCGCTTTTCTTGGAAATAGCCCGGGACCCGACCGGCTCAGCCGTCTCGATATAATCCCTGATAATGGCGTTTAAAACGACTCGACCCCTTTGGGTGAGCACTATGGTCATATTGAGCTCTTAAATCTTTATTGAGTGACTAAAAAATTTACCTAAAATTTAATTACCACCTAAGCCTTTGTCAAGCCTAAAGGATTAAATTTAGAAGATAAGGGGGATTTGAGGGATGGTCTGTTCTTGACAAAATCGAGAATACCCCTTATGTTAACGACACCTCGTGAGTGAGGTAAAAATTTCTATGAGAAGGGTCTTATACGAATGGACGAGAAGAAAACCTTCTGCCCTCATTGCGGGCAGAAGATGAAAAAATGGAAGACACCGGCAGCCTCCACCTGGGGTACGGAATTTCAGTATATTTGTTTCAATGACGAATGCCCCTATTTTGTCCGGGGCTGGGATTGGACCATGAAGACCATGAAGGCCAATGCTTCCTACCGGCACCGGTACAATCCGGCCAACGGCGAGGAAGGGCCGCTTCCGGTTTGGTCCTACGATGCCCTGAAGTGCGACATCATTGAAGAGTAATCGTCGTTAAAACCTCTCATGCCCGCAGTGGGCACCACGAATCATGAAAATAGGGCTGGCCGAGGAGTAATCTCGAATCCTATTTGCGTATTAAGCCCACATGCGCCCTTTGGGGCACAACGAATCATAAAACAGGGTTCAAGGGGCCGAGGAGTCAAGGATTCAAGTGAAAGGCGTGGAAGTTAAACCCTTGAACCCTCGAATCCTGGAATCCTTGAACCCTATTTTCGAACTAACTTGAATCAGGAGGAATGTCTATGTTTAAAGCCGGCAGGAATGATCCCTGTCCCTGCGGGAGCGGGCAAAAATTCAAAAGGTGTCACTTGGGCCGCGAGGGGGAACTCTTTCTGCGAAAAAATGAGCCCCTACCCCGGGAGGCCGGGCAACAGATCGTTAACCTTCCCCAAGTCTATTACGGACGGTCCAGGGAAATGATCGAGGAGTTGACCCGGGAAGGGGTCCTCAACGATTCCCTGAAGATTAAATGCATAGACTTGGAAGCCTATCGGAATTTGGGATTCTCCGGCCAGGACATTCCGGCTCAGACCCTGGCAGACAGTGCCGGCATCATGGTCAATGTCTATAAAACCAAGGAAGCCGACCCTCGCCATATCTATCTGGCCATCACCCCTAAAATCCAGGATTCCACCCTCATCCATCAGATCGCCCATGTCCTGGATTATCTTAAAGGCTCGGGGCACCAGCCCGGGACCTATAATCAGATGAGTCTGGAGACCGGAATCCCTGTTGAACATTTGGATCATACCCAGGAATTCGGTTATTGGTTGGATTTTTTAAAAGACCGCTTCCAGGTGAAACTGGATGCAGAAGACGCCATCGTCTATTACCTGTATCGGAATAAAATGCTCCTGAAGACGGAAGAGATCAAGACTTATGACCCGAACGCCCTCATATTCAATTCCAAAAACATGCTGGATTTTCTGATGGCCCACAAGGCCGAGATCAATGATTTGATCCAGAACCGCACAGGGTATATTGGGGAACAAAGCTGAAAAGAATGATAAGTTACGGGTGGCGAGCGTCGAAGGATAAAAAATTTCTCGTCACTCGTGACTCATCACATCTTAATGGCACTCTCCATGGAGCCCCAGGGCCTCAAAGGCGGAGAGGATCTGCTTTTCCAATTTGACCCGCTTTTCCGGTAAAGGGATGGTTTTCAGGTCCGCAAGTTGAGACAGGAGATGCTTTTTATCCGGGATGGCCTCCAAGCCGCACCCCAGGGTCTCCCCGGTCAGGGTATTTAAGATAGTGGCCTCTTCCCCATTGGTCACGATGGTCAAAGGGACCTGGTATTCCCCAAAAAGGCGCGAGAGGGACAGGGCCGGCCGTTCACGGGCCAGGATGGATCCCGCCCCGCATTTGATCAAGACCAAAGGCCGGCCTTTTATTCGGATCACCAAAGAAACCTTGAGCTGAAAGACCTCTCGGTCGGTTTTTAAATCAAAAGGCACCTCTTCGGCAATATCCTCTGCAACATATCCCTTCTCCTCCAATAAAAGGCCTTGGACCTTTTGTCGAATTACCTCTTCTTTAATCAGTTCAAAGGACGACGGGATGATCACCCCTTTCCTGAATTTATCACCCGGACAAGTATCAGTCATTTTTTCCCCTCTTTAATTTCCCAAGTTATTAACGGTCTCAAAATAGTCCTGAAAGGTAACCATCCCTCTTCAATCCCCCTTCAAATGGAGGAAGTCAGTTTGGCTCCCTCAGGTCAACTCTTTTTGCAACCCGGCCAATCTATTGGACAGGGTTACCAATTGGGCGATGGACAGGGTTTCTCCCCGGCCCGTAGGATCGGTTTCATTCAGTTCCAAGGCCTTTACAATCATAGCGGAGGGGAAGCGGCCGTCGGCCGTCAAGGCATTTTTGATCTGCTTTCGACGCTGGCCGAAAGCCGAACGGACCACCCACTGGAACAGGCTTTCATCTTCAATTTTGGGGGCCGGCTCTGGTCGAAAAAGGAGCTCGACAAAGGTTGAGGAGACTTTGGGCCTTGGAAAAAAGCAACCCGGACCGAGGTGCATCATGGAACGAACTTGGGCATAATAGCCAATCAGGACCGTGATCACACCGTATTCTTTGGTCCCGGGTCGGGCCAATAGACGATCGGCCACCTCTTTTTGCAGCATCACATAGGCCGCCTTGAGGATAGAATCGATTTTCAATGATCTTAAATAAAGTGGGGGTGGAGATATGATAGGGAAGATTGCCGACCAAAAAAAACGGCCCCTTTAAAAGGGCCGCCCATTCCTGCCAATCAGACTTTAACAAATCTGAATGGACCACCTCGACATTTTTTACGCCTGAGTCAAAGACCTTCTCTGTCAATTCTGCTGAGTGGCCGGCATCGATTTCCACGGCCAGGACCCTGGACGCCTTTTCGGCTAAAAGAAAAGTCAAGGCCCCCCGTCCGGCCCCCAATTCGACCACGGCATCCGCAGGGGTCAAGGGCAGTTTATCGACCAGTTTTTTGGCGATGGCCTCGTGTCTTAAAAAATTCTGGCCAAGATATTTTAATGGCGGGAAGAAGGTGCGCCCCATATCTTTATCTTTAAGCCGGGGGGACTTCATTCCCAACAGAGGGCGCCAGTTCGATATTGCCGTCCGCCTTCTTTTCAAAACGAAACCCAAAGCTGAGAATGAGATCCTTCAGCGAGCGTCCGAATAAAAAGACCTGATTCTCCGGGACTATTCCCTTTTGATCATCCAACAATCGACGCAGGTTCTGGTCGTAGAGGACCATATCCAGGGCTTCTTCCTGGGCCGAGGCCCTACCCCTATTAATATGACTCAAGGCCTCCTGAAGCTTGGGGATGGCGCAACGCCTCTCATGGGCTTCGATAACCGGAATCATCGGGTCGTCGGGACTCAGCAATTCTTTTCTGGAAAGGAATCGATGGGAATCAAGAGATTGATAACCCCCCGGGTTCCAGCATTCCATGACCCGGCATTGCAACGGCCGGTCCTCATAAATCCGGCAGCCCTTGTCTCCCGGATTAAAAAAAAGACACTGCCGGCTGCCCGGTTTTTCCTTCACCTTGACCCGTTCCTCGGTGAGTAAGACCAGGTCGTCGGTCACATTGGAAAACCCGATTTCCCCGAGACGCAAAGTGATCAATTCCGTCCTTTTAATGATCCCCCGTCGCAGGATTCCCAGGTCGTCGGCATAAAGGGTAGGACTCCCTTTTTGGCAGCATTCTCCGCAACGCAGACAGAAGGGACGGGTGCCGTAGGCCGTCTTTTCCAGCTCTCGACACAGGGCCTCCCAACGGCTTTCCCTATGGGCCTTGTTCCAGTCCGGCCAATGGTTAATCAAATTCTGGCAAACATCCTTGCCCCGCAAATCGGGCCAGGTCTCTTCCAGGTTGGAAGGAGAATGGATCTCCTCAAGCATTTGCTCGAGGGATTGTTTTATTAGGGTTTCGACCTCGGCCGAATTGCCCTTTTCCAGTAGATACTCCAGATCAATCATTCTTGATAACCTTGTAAATCCTCATTCCCCGGTAGGTACCGACCAAGCAAAAAAACAAAACTTAGGATCAACGGATAAAGAGTTTTTATTCTGAATTCTGGCTCCTGAATTCTGAATTCTTGTTATTCTTTTTCGTCCTAATGGAGCGGATACCGTTCTTCGATAATGCGGCGGAAACGGGGACGGTAGATCAAATCAAAGGTCTCTTCCTTTCCCGGGAAAAGGATAACGGCCCACTGTTTGACCTTTTCAACCATCTCCCAGGATTCTTCCCTGGTCAAATTCCCTTGGCTTAACTGCAGACAGGCCGTATCCACCAGGAGGCGAAGGGTCTTGATCTTCTTGTTCTCCAGTTTTACTTCGTTATCTTGCTGACCCATAAACTTTTTAAGGACACCTTGGATTCCCTCACTCGAACATCTTAGCCAAGGGAGACGGTTTTATCCCTGATTTTTTCAGTTCCCTGTAGATGACTTTGGCCACCTTCCAGGCCCCGGGGGTATCCCCGTGTATGCAGAGGGTGTCCGCTTTCAGGGGGATTTCTTTTCCTTCCAGACTGGTCAAGGTCCCGGTGGAAATGAGTTTGACGATTCTTTCTTTGACCCGCTCGGGTTCGTGGATCACCGCCCCGGCCATGGTCCTGGGTGCCAGCCGGCCGTCTTTCAAATAAGCCCGGTCCGGAAAGACCTCCTGGGCCACCTTCAACCCGGCGGCAGCGGCCAATTCGACCCCTTTCGACCCGGCCAGCAGCACCAGAATTATTTCCGGATCAATGGCCTTAAGGGCCTCGATTATTTCCCTGGCCGTTTTTTCATCCTGGGCGGCCAAATTATATAAGGCCCCATGGGGCTTTACATGTTGCAGGGAAAGCCCGCAGGCCTTGGCCATGGCCTTCAAGGCCCCTATCTGATAAAGGAGATAATTTTTGATTTCCCCGGTAAAGGTCTGCAGGTTCCGGCGGCCGAATCCCAACAGATCCGGATATCCGGGATGGGCCCCCACGGCCACTCCGTGTTTCTTGGCCATCTCCAGGGTATGGGCCATGACCATGGGGTCTCCGGCATGATAGCCGCAGGAAATATTGGCCGAAGTAATATAGGGGATAATCTTTTCGTCTTCTCCGATTTTATAAGAGCCGAAACTTTCTCCCATATCGCAGTTGATATCAATCTGCATATTCCCCGATCTTCCCATGGCTATTCTTCTCCCCAGATACGCCGGCTGCGATCGATCTTCTTTCTGACGATCTCCCAGGTCGAGGTTTTTAGAAAGGACTCGGGCCAACGCCGGACCATCCGGTCAAACATTTCATAAGGGACGGTAAAGGTAAGCTCATCCGGTTTTAAGAACTTTCGGTCCGAAGGATCCCAGCCTCCCAGCACCGCTTTAAGTTTTCCGGCCGAAAGATAGCGCAACGGCCAGGAAACAATATTGGAGCACCCCGCCCCAAAGGGAGAAGAGACGGCCTCAAAATCGTTGGTGACAAAGGTGGCCAACTGATTCAAACCGCAGAGGACCTCCCCCCGGGCGAAAAAGGTGATCAATTCCGGGTGTTCACCTGCGGCCAATCGGCTGAGGGGTTTGAAGACACAAAAACGGGCCGGGGCCGGTCTGGGATCGACGGTCTCAAAAAAACGGCGGGTGACCTCCGGTGATTCCAGGTAATGTTCTCCCTGGACCTGATTGGGGATCCCGGTGGAAACATAATGGGTGATGAATTCCAATTGGGGTTTTAAGAAACCCAGATAAAACGCCCCGCCCAGACAGCCGAATCGTTCCCGATCGAAATAGGCGGCCGTTCCTTTCCGCCGGGCCCGCCAGATATTTCCCATTACACAGGAAAAATCCTCAAACAAAGAGCCCCAGTTGACCTCGCCTTTGACTTCCATCTCCCTGGTCGGCATCTTACCCGGCTTGGGAGAAAACCCCTCCTCAGGCTGCTTATCCGTATAAAACATCCCCAAGGGTTCTTCCTTTAATCCCAGGCGTTCGCAAAAAGCCTTCATGCCCTCTTGTATCTTTTCTTCCATGGAATCGTCCTTCCTCGAAGGATTTCCAGTATGCTCAAGTGGTCAAGGATTCAAGTGAAAGGTTTGCTGAAATTAAAACCCTTGAATCCTCGAACCTTGCACCTTGAACCTTATTTTCCTATTAATGCTTGGTCATCATATGGGTTACGGCCTTTTCCAGGCCGTCCAGGGTCAGTTCAAACATGGGAAAGATCTCCCGGATTTGCATGATGGTCCGCGTATAATTCCATTCATCGGCCAAAACCGGGTTGATCCACAGGGCATGGGTAAAGGTTTCGGCAATGAATTTCAGCCTCTCAACACTGGGTCTTCCGGAGCGCTCCCCTACGTAGATGGACCCGTCGGTGCCCATCAATTCATAAGGGGCCATACTGGCATCTCCGACGATAACAAAACGGGTTTCCGGATCCAGACGGACCAGTTGCTCGGTGGAAAAGGGCTTGGACCGTCTCTGCGGGTCCTCCCAGAGATAATCGTAGATGGTATTATGAAAGAAAAAAGTCTTCAGGTCCTTGAACTGGGCCCGGGAGTAATTAAAAAGGGTCTGAACCAGAGAAATGTAAGGATCCATGGACCAGCCCCCATTATCGATGGCCAGGATCACCTTCAGGCGGTCTTTGAGGCTCCGGTCAAAGATGATCTCGATTTCCCCGGCATTTTTCATGGTCTGGTAAATGGTTTTATCGATATTGACCCGGTCTTTGGGCCCCACCGGCACCATGTGCCGGAGTCGTTTCAAGGCCTCCCCGATCTGCGACTGGGTAAGCGGGCCTTCCTGGGAATAATCCTTATATCTTCTTTCCATGGCCACCTTGATGGCCGATTTATTCCGGGATGTGCCCCCGACCCGCATGCCCCCCGGATGAAAGCCGGAATGGCCCACCGGCGAAGTGCCGCCGGTACCGATCCATTTCTTGCCGCCATGGTGTTCCTCGGTTTGTTCTTTGAGCCGGTCCAGGAAGTACTGGAGCAATTCTTCCGGGCTTAATTGTTTCAGTTCCTCTTCATCTAAGCCCAGGGCATCGGCCAGGGCCTTCGGTTCTTTCAACCATTCTTCCAGGAGGGCTCGGACCATATCCGACAACTCGAACTCATCGCCTTCCTTAAATTCCACGCCCCGGAATTGATGGGCAAAGGCCTGATCGTAGAGGTCAAAATACCGTTCGCTTTTGACCAGGATGGTCCGGGCGGCGATGTAAAAATCATCCAATGAATTGACCAATCCCATACCGAGGGCTTTTTGCAGCCGCAGAAAAGAGGTCGGGGAAACCGGAATCCCCACTTTTTTTAAAAAATAAAAAAAATCAACAAACATAGGGCTATCTCTTTAAACGGGTCACATTGTTCTGGGCCACCACATAATCCGGGCTTTTTTTGAACAAAACCCCCAAAAAAGGGACCTCCCCTTTAACCAGGTCCTTGACTTTGAAATCCGGATCGGACCGCAAGGCCCGGATCCAGTTGATCAGTTCCCTGGTGGCCGGTTTCTTTTCTATCCCCCGGATCTCCCGCAGACGGTAAAAGGTCTGGACCGCGCTGTCCAGCAGGTCCCGGTCGATAGCCGGGAAATGGACCTGGAGGATCCTCCTCATCATGTCCGGTTCCGGGAAGGCGATATGGTGAAAGTTGCAGCGGCCTAAAAAGGGGTCCGACAAGTCCTTCTTGGCATTGGAGGTGATAATGATGACCGGCCGATTCTGGGCCGAGATGGTCTTGTCGATCTCGATGATATCAAACTCCATCTGGTCCAGTACATCCAGCATGTCGTCCTGAAAATCGGTATCGGCCTTGTCGATTTCATCGATCAGCAAGACGACTTTCTCCTGGGCCACAAAGGCCTGACCGATTTTGCCCATTTTGATGTATTCTTCTATATTGCTCACATCCCGTTTGGAATCCCCGAAACGGCTGTCGTTTAACCGGGTCAGGGTGTCGTATTGATAGAGGGCATCGATCAGTTTCATGCTCGATTTGACATTGAGACTAATCAGCCGCATGCCGAAGGCCTCGGAAATGGCGTGGGCCAGCATGGTCTTGCCTGTGCCGGGTTCTCCTTTGAGCAATAAAGGCATTTCCAGGGACATGGAAATATTGACGATCTTGGCCAGTTCTTCGTCCAAGACGTATTTTTTGCCCCCGGAAAATTTGGTAGGTACGGTTTCGTGCATAGTTCAACTCCTTATCAAATAGTGTACGTATTCAAACACAGGTCTGATCGAAAAATCAATCTGGAGTTACATCCGGGACCTATTAACCTAAATATAAGCAACACGTCTCCCTTCCCGCCATTATCGATTGAGCCCAAAAAACGATTTTTACCTGCCTAAAAAAAGGGAAAACCATCCATGACCGGAAGTCTTGACCCATTAACATTGGAGAACCAGACTGATATACTCCAAAAAAAAATGGCTCACAAAAACCCATTGCAAGCCATTGAAATCTTGGTAGCGGGGGCAGGATTTGAACCTGCGACCTTCGGGTTATGAGCCCGACGAGCTACCGGACTGCTCCACCCCGCGATCAACGAACAAAAAAATTATATCATTAAACACTGTGAAAATGTCAAACCTTTTCTGAAGCATCCGCCTTGGTTTCAGTCTCCTCTTCCTTCTTGCCTTGTCCGGGCATCATCCCCTTGACCTTATCCATGGCTTTCTGGGCCTTGCTCTTTTTCTTTTTGGTCTTTTTCTCTTCGGAGTGGCCGATGAGTTCTATGACGGAAACAGGGGCGGCATCCCCTTTACGATAGCGCAATTTGGTAATCTGGGTATAGCCGCCGTTCCGTTCCAAAAAACGGTCTTTGATTTCTCCGAACAATTTATAAACGACCTTCTTGTCCTGAATAACGGCCAGGGCCTGCCGGCGGGCATGGAGGTCCCCCTGCTTGGCCAGGGTAATCATGCGGTCGGCTTCGATCCGCAGTTCTTTGGCCTTGGCCAAGGTGGTTTCAATGCGTTCATGCTCCAGAAGGGAGGTAACCATGTTGCGCATCAAGGCCTTCCGATGGCTGGTAGTACGACTTAATTTTCTTCCAGTACAATTATGCCTCATAATTGTTTTCCTTCTTTTCTTCTATTTGGGGAGGCAGGAAACCTTCCAATTTTAACCCTAAGTGTAAGCCCATCTCATCTAAAATGGCTTTGATTTCATTCAACGATTTTCGGCCGAAATTTTTGGTTTTTAACATTTCCGGCTCGGTTTTCTGGACGAGCTCCCAGATATAGCGGATATTGGCATTCTTTAAACAATTGGCCGATCGGACGGAGAGCTCCAATTCTTCAACGCTCTTGTATAAATTCTGATTGATTTGTTCTTCCTGGTGGATTATCTCTACCCGCTCCGGCTCTTCGGTCTCTTCCTCAAAATTAATAAAAGGGCTCAATTGTTCTTTCAATATTTTGGCGGCTACGGCCACCGCATCTTCCGGGGTAACGCTTCCGTCGGTCCAGATCTCCAAGGTCAGTTTGTCATAATCGGTGATTTGACCGACCCGGGCGTTCCCGACGACATAGTTAACCTTTTTAATCGGCGAATAGGCCGTGTCCAAAAAAATCGTCCCGATGGGGGCGTTTTCCATCTTATTTCTTTCCGAGGGAACATAGCCCTTGCCCATTTTAACGGTCATTTCGGCCTTTAACTGGCCGTCCCCGGATAGGGTGGCGATGGTCAGCTCCGGATTTAATACCTCCACATGGGGATCACAAATGAAATCCTTGGCCCGGACCACTCCTTCCCGGTTGGCATTGATCTTGATGGTCCGCGGTTCGTCTCCATGGAGCTTTAAACGGACCGCCTTGAGATTTAAAATGATATCGGTGACATCTTCCACCACACCCGGGAAAGTCGAAAATTCATGCAGGACCCCGTCAAATTTGACGGAAACGATGGCCGCCCCCTGAAGCGAAGAAATGAGAACCCTTCGCAGGGCATTCCCCAGGGTAATCCCAAAGCCTCGTTCCAAAGGTTCACATACGAATTTTCCGTAGAATCGACTGTGCCCATCCGGATCCACTTCCAGTCGTTTGGGCTTGATCAGTTCACGCCAGTTCCGATACATAATCTCTCCTTAGCCTCTTCCCAGCAATCATCCCGATTACTTGGAATAAAGTTCGACAATAAGCTGTTCCTGAATGGGCATGGTTAAATCTTCCCGGACCGGCAAAGATTTAATGATTCCGGAACAGTGTGCTTTCTCGAGTTCCAACCATTGGGGAACTCCCCTTCGGGCGACCGCTTCCATGGATTCAATAATGGAAGCTATTTTCTGGCTCTTTTCTTTTACGGAAACCGTGTCCCCCTTTTTCACCTGAAAGGAGGGGATATTGACTTTTCGGCCATTGACCATAAAATGATTATGTCGAACCAACTGCCGGGCCTGAGTTCTGGAATTGGCAAACCCTAAGCGATAGACCACATTATCCAGCCTTCTCTCTAAAAGGACCAAGAGATTGGTGCCGGTAACCCCTTTTAAACGTTCGGCCTTGACAAAGGTCCCCCGGAATTGAGATTCGAGCAACCCGTACATCCACTTCACTTTTTGCTTTTCTCGGAGCTGAATTCCGTATTCGGAACGTTTGCTGCGACCCTGACCATGTTGTCCCGGAGGATATCCCCGGCGTTCGAAGGCACATTTATCCGAATAACACCGATCCCCCTTAAGAAACATTTTTAAGCCTTCCCGCCGGCACATTCGGCAGACCGAATCTCTATATCTAGCCAACCTCTTCCTCCTCTGGAATGATGATTAAGGAATTATTATACCCTACGCTTTTTGGGAGGACGGCACCCATTATGGGGTATGGGGGTCACATCCCGAATCAATTTAACCTGAAAGCCGGTGGCCTGTAAGGCCCGCAAAGCCGCCTCCCGACCCGCGCCCGGGCCTTTAACGAAGACATCCACGGAGCGCATGCCGTTTTCCATCGCCCTTTTAGCCGCTTCTTCGGCAGCCAGTTGAGCGGCAAAGGGAGTGCTCTTTCGGGACCCTTTAAATCCTTGCGTACCCGCACTGGCCCAGGAGATGACATTCCCCATCGGATCGGTAATCGTGATAATCGTATTATTGAACGTCGACTGAATGTGGGCGATCCCGACAGGAATATTTTTCTTTTCCTTCTTTTTCTTGGTTGTCTTTTTTACTTCTTTGGCCATGATTCACCCCGAAAGTTATTTTTTCTTTTTGCCGGCCAGCGTCCGACGCGGGCCTTTGCGGGTCCGGGCATTGGTATGGGTCCGCTGACCCCGCACCGGAAGGGACTTGCGGTGCCGAAGTCCGCGGTAGGTCCCCAAATCCATCAACCGTTTGATACTCGTGGAAACTTCCCGCCTGAGGTCGCCT
The DNA here is from genome assembly GCA_963769305.1 of uncultured delta proteobacterium. Taxonomy (GTDB): domain Bacteria; phylum Desulfobacterota; class RBG-13-43-22; order RBG-13-43-22; family RBG-13-43-22; genus RBG-13-43-22. Next base: position 151,678 of record CAVYLJ010000013.1, read on the forward strand.
TCTACCCGAGCCGTTCCGTCAACGACTTTCCGGATTTGAGCGATCTGGGTTTCCGTCAACTGATCGGTCTTGGTGTCCAAAGGAATTTGGGCTTCCTCCAAGATCTTTTTGGAAGCGGCCCGACCGATCCCGTAAATATAAGTCAAGCCTACTTCAATCCGTTTATTCTTTGGTAAATCAATTCCCGCTATTCTGGCCAAACCGGTCCTCCCCTTCTTATCCCTGACGCTGTTTATGCTTGGGATTTTCACAAAGTACCCGCAAAACCCCTTTGCGCTGAATAATTTTACATTTGCTGCATATTTTTTTGACTGATGCCTTTACTTTCATAATACCCCTCAAGGTCTAAGATTCAAGGTACAAGGAAAAATCCTTACACCTTACCGTCTTTTAGTTATTTTGTTCGATAGGTGATCCGGCCCCGATTAAAATCATAAGGAGACAACTCCACCCTTACCCGGTCCCCCGGCAAAATTTTTATAAAATGCAATCGCATCTTTCCGGATATATGGGCCAGGACCCGATGCCCGTTATCCAGTTGCACCCTGAACATGGCGTTCGGCAGGGTTTCCACTACCGTGCCTTCCACTTCAATGGCTTCTTCTTTGGGCATAATCTCTTTAAAAAAGGGTTGTCCCCTGATCAGCCTGAGTCAAAATTCGGCAACCGTTTTCCGTAACGGCTATCGTATGCTCAAAGTGGGCCGACAAACTCCTGTCTTTGGTGACCGCTGTCCAACCGTCGGCCAACAGCTCAACCTCACTGGCCCCGGCATTGACCATGGGTTCTATGGCTAAAACCATTCCCGGTTTTAAAAGGATGCCCCGGCCCGCATCTCCAAAATTAGGAACCTGGGGATCTTCATGAAGGGCTTTTCCTATACCGTGTCCCACAAATTGGCGGACCACCGAAAACCCTTTGTCCTCCACATGGTTTTGAACAGCCGAAGAGACATCTCCCAACCGCCTTCCGGCCTTAACCTGGTCCAACCCCTTAAATAAGGCTTCCCGTGTGACCCGGATCAACCGTTCGGCTAAGGGGGAAACCTCCCCGACCGCCTGGGTCAGGGCCGCGTCTCCATAATACCCGTCAAGATAAACACCAAAATCCAAACTGACGATATCCCCGTCCACCAATCTTCTTTTCGAAGGAAACCCGTGGACGACTTCTTCGTTAACCGAGACGCACAAACTGAACGGATATCCGTGGTACCCTTTAAATGCCGGCCGGGCCTTTTTTTTTACAGAGAGCCGGGAAGCCAACTGATCCAATTCCTGGGTGGTTACCCCCGGCTTAATCCGGTTTCGGATCTCCGCTAAAATTTCGGCCACCAATTTCCCCGAGAGCGCTCATTTTTTCGATCTCCTCCGGGGATTTCAAGAAGATCATCCGCCTCCTTAAGAGAGAACCTCTACGATCCTGTCGAAAATCTGCTGAATACTCCCTTGCCCCTCGATCGACCGAAGCAGATTTTTCTCTTTATAATATTGAATTAAAGGAAAAGTTTGAGAATCATAAACATCCAGGCGGTTTCGGACGGTATCTTCGTTATCGTCATCCCGCTGATAGAGTTCTCCCTGGCATTTATCGCACAAATCCTTATTGAGAGAGGGATCAAAAATAACATGATAGCCCCGGCCGCATTGACGACAGGTCCGCCGTCCGGTCAGACGTTTGATCAACTCTCCTTTGTCCACCTCGATCGAAATCACATGATCGATGGCCGAATGCATATCGGCCAAGACCTTGTCCAAGGCCTGGGCCTGGGCGACGGTCCGTGGGAAGCCGTCCAGGATATAGCCATTCCGGCAATCGGGCTCCTTGAGCCGTTCCCGGATAATATCAATGACCACTTCATCGGGAACCAAAAGCCCTTTATCCATATATTCCTTGGCCTTCAGTCCCAAAGGGGTCCGCTCTTTTAAGGCCGCCCTTAAGATATCACCGGTTGAAATTTGAGGGATATGATATTTATCAATCATCATCTTGGCCTGCGTCCCTTTGCCGGCCCCCGGCGGTCCCAACAATATTAGATTCATCGAATTCCTCCTTGATCCTTGAGACTATCTTTTGATGCGCGCCATTCCCTTTTTCATGAAACCTTCGTAATGGCGGGTCAACATGTGCGATTCAATTTGGGCCATGGTATCGATGGCCACTCCGACAACAATCAACAGGGCCGTTCCGCCGAAATAAAAAGGGACATTGAAACGATGGATCAGGACGGTCGGCAGGACGCAAACCGCCGAGATGTACAAGGCTCCGCCGAAGGTAATGCGGGTCAATATCCGGTCGATATAATCGGCCGTTCTTTTCCCCGGCCGGATCCCCGGGATATACCCGCCGTACTTTTTCATATTTTCGGCCACATCGACCGGGTTGAAGGTCACCGCGGTGTAAAAATAGCAGAAGAAAAAAATAAAACCCACGTACACCAAGGAATAAAGCACTCCGCCGACGGACAGATAATTCTTGACAAAACCGCTCAGCCACTGGATTTGTATAAACTGGGTGATCGTGGCCGGAAACATAAGGATGGAAGAAGCAAAAATGGGCGGTATGACCCCGGAAGTATTGATCTTCAAGGGCAGGTGGGTGCTTTGCCCTCCATAAATCTTCCGGCCGACTACGCGCTTGGCGTACTGAACCGGGATCCGCCGTTGCCCCCGCTCTACAAAAACAATAAATCCGACCACGCCGGCCATCAGGACCATCAGCAACAAAATAAAGATAAAGTTCATCTCACCGGTCCGCACCAATTGCCAGGTATTGGTCAAAGCGGTCGGCATGCGGGCCACGATGCCGGCAAAAATGATCAGAGAGATGCCGTTTCCAATACCCCGCTCGGTAATCTGCTCTCCCAGCCACATGATAAAGGCCGTACCCGAAGTCAAGGTGATCATGGTCATCAAACGGAAGGCCCAGCCGGAGTGAATGACCACCGAGGCCCCGCCGGGCCCGGACATATTCTCCATGCCCACGGCGATCCCCAGGCCCTGAAAAAGGGATAGTACCACCGTCCCATAGCGGGCATATTGGGTAATTTTTTTCCGTCCGGCCTCCCCTTCTTTTTTAAGTTTATCCAGGTAGGGGATGACCACCGTCAAGAGGTCCAGAATAATGGAGGCGCTGATATAAGGCATGATCCCCAGGGCAAAAACGGACATGTGCTCCAAGGCCCCGCCTGAAAACATATCAAAAAGACCGAACAAGGTTCCCTGAGCCCTCTTGAAAAAAGCCGCCAAAGCCACCGCATCAATCCCGGGAGAAGGGATATGGACCCCAACGCGATAGACGGCCAGCATGGCCAGGGTAAACCAGATCTTCTTCTTCAACTCAGGGATCTTGGTAATATTTTGAATGCCGCCGATCACCACCTAAATCACCTCAACCGTTCCCCCGGCCGCCTCTATCTTTTGCCTGGCCCCTTGGCTGCATTTATTGACCTTGATAAACAAGGCGTTTTGAATCTCTCCGTGTCCCAACAATTTGACCCCGTCTTTCAAACGGCGAATGATCCCCGTCTGTAACAGGCCGGGCAAATCCACGGTGGACCCATTTTCAAAAGATTTGAGATCCCGGATATTGATCAATGTGTAAACATTCCTGTCGATAGGGGTAAAACCCCGCTTGGGAAGGCGTCTTTGGATGGGCATCTGGCCCCCTTCAAAACCGGGGCGGACCCCTCCTCCGGACCGGGCATTCTGACCTTTGCTGCCCCGGGTGGCCGTCTTCCCATGTCCGGAGCCTAAGCCTCGACCTACCCGTTTAGGCTTTTTCCTGGAACCGGGGGCCGGTGACAAATTGCCCAAATGATATCTCGTGCCTTTTGGTTCTGAATCCATTACAACGACTCCAATCTCATTCTTTAACTTCCACCAGATGGGATATCTGTCGAATCATCCCTCTTAGTTCCGGCGTATCTTTACGGGTTATGGTTTTATTCATCTTGGTCAACCCCAAACTCTGAATGGTTCGCCGATGCTTTGGGGGTCGGCCGATTCCACTTTTGGATAAGGTAATTTGAATCATCTTTTCGGTCATGGCCTTACCTGATTTCCACCAAAGTTTTGCCTCTTTTTTGGGCGATCATTTCCGGGCTGTTAAGATTTCGCAAGCCCTCCAAGGTGGCCCGGATGACATTGTGTGGGTTATGGGAACCTAGGCATTTGGTCAAAATATTCTGTACCCCCACGGCCTCCATGACCGCGCGCACCACCCCTCCGGCGATAATTCCCGTTCCTTTTGAGGCCGGCTTTAATAAAACCCGTCCGGCGCCGAAGGAGCCGATGACCTCGTGGGGGATGGTTTGATCGGTCAAGGGGAATCCCTTCATCTCCCTTTTGGCCTTTTCCATGGCCTTGCGGATGGCTTCGGGAACTTCGTTGGCCTTTCCTAACCCTGCCCCGACACTGCCGTTTCCATCTCCGACAACGGCCAAGGCACTGAAACTGAAACGACGCCCCCCCTTGACCACCTTGGCCACACGACTGATATGGACCACTTTATTGATTAATTGCTTATCCGTTGTATTGAAGTCTGCCAATCTCGCCCCCCTCTAAAATTCCAACCCGGCTTCCCGGGCGGCTAAAGACACCGCTTTTACCCGGCCGTGATACAAAAAACCGTTCCGATCAAAAACCACCTGTTTGATCCCCTTTTCCGTGGCCTTCCGGGCCAGGAGGGCCCCAACCTTTTGGGCCACCGCCACCTTTCCGGGAACCCGGGTTTCCCGGATTTCCGGGCTCAAGCTGGACACCTGGACCAGGGTTTGGCCGGTGGTATCCACAATGATTTGGGCGTAAATGTTCCGGGCACTTCGAAAAACGGAAAGCCGGGGTCGTGTTTCATCTCCCCAGATCTTTTTTCTCACCCGTTCTTTTTCTCTTTAAATGGGCCAATTTTTTTTTCTTTAGAGATTCCATAACGTCCTCTGTAGATTATTTAGAACCGGTTTTCCCAACCTTCCGACGGATTTTTTCTTCCTGATATTTGATCCCCTTGCCCTTGTAGGGCTCGGGGGGACGAAACCTTCGGATCCGGGCGGCGGTCAGTCCTAAAAGATCCCGGTCGATACCACTTAACGTCAGCTTAGTCTGTTTTTCAACCTGGGCGGAAATCCCTTCCGGCAATTGGAAAGGGACCGGATGGGAATAACCGAGATTCAAAATAAGTTGACTGCCCTGGACTTCGGCACGATACCCTACCCCTTGTATCTCTAAGACCCTTTCAAAACCGTCAGCCACTCCTTTGACCATATTGGCTATTAAGGTCCTGAATAAGCCGAACAAGGCGTTGACCTTTTGGCTTTCTTCCCGGGGTTGAAGGATGATCCGGTTATCCTCCACCTTGACGGCCAATTGGGGAGGAACAATCCGCCGCAACTCCCCCCTGGGACCTTGAACGACGACTCCCTCATCGGTCAATAACACCTTGACCTCATTGGGTATCGGAATGGGTTTTTTTCCAACCCGTGACATACCTTTCTCCTTTCCCGCCTCTTTCCTCTTACCAGACCGTACAGATAATCTCGCCGCCCACGCCCTGCTTTCGAGCTTCCCGCTCCGTCATGACCCCCTTAGAGGTCGTCAGGATCGACAGACCCAGCCCGTTCAACACCTTGGGGATGTTATCCTTCTTGGCATAATAGCGCCGACTGGGCCGACTGGCCCTTTGGATACTGGAGAGGACCTGTTGATTCTTTTCGTCAAATTTAAGATAAAGGCGGAGTAATCCCTGCCGGTTATCCTTGATGACCTTGAAATTTTTGATATACCCTTCATCTTTCAATATCCGGGCGATCTGGATCTTGATCTTGGAAGCCGGTATATCCACCTTGCTGAATTTAGCAGAACTGCCGTTTCGAATCCGGGTCAGCATATCGGCAATGGGATCGGTCATACCCATAAGTTTTAGCTCCTTTTTTGGTTCCTTATTGATGAATGTCTCGGTTACCAGCTGGATTTAGTGACACCGGGGATATCCCCCTTTAGGGCCATCAGCCGGAAGCAGATTCGGCAAATCCCGAATTTTCGAATAAAGCCCCTGGGTCGACCGCATAAGGGGCATCGGTTATAACCCCGAACCTTGAATTTCGGGGTCCGCTTGGCCTTGATCATTAAAGACGTCTTTGCCAAATTGTCTTCCTCCTTTTTACCGGCTTAAAGTTCCTACCATCCACCAGGGATTAATTGCGAAAAGGCATCCCCAATAATTTCAACAAGGTCCTTCCTTCTTCATCGGTCTTGGAAGTGGTGACGATGGTGATATTCAAGCCTTTGACCTTGTCAATCTTGTCGTAATTAATCTCCGGGAAAATGATGTGCTCCCGGATTCCCAGGGTATAATTGCCGCGACCGTCAAAGGATTTTGGTGAAACGCCTCGAAAATCCCGAACCCGGGGCAAGGCAATGTGGATCAATTTATCCAGGAAGTCAAACATGCGATCCCGGCGCAGGGTGACCATGCAGCCGATAGGCATATTTTCCCGCAACTTAAAAGAAGCGATCGATTTTTTGGCCCGGGTGATCACCACCTTTTGACCGGCAATGAGGGCCAGTTCTTCCACGGCATTATCCAGGATTTTGATATTTTGAATGGCTTCCCCCAGACCCATATTGAGCACAACCGTTTGCAGCTTGGGGACTTCCATGACATTTCGATAATTGAACTCCTTGATCAATTGGGGTCTGACTTCGTTTTCATAAAGGGTTTTTAATCTGGGCATGCCTTGTTCCATCCTTTTCCGGCTATTTATTCTCCAAAATTTCCCCGCATTTTTTGCAAACACGGATCGTTTTCCCATCCGTTTGTCTCTGAAAACCAACCCGAACCGGATCGGTGCATTTTCCACAGATGAGCATCACATTGGAAACATGGAGAGGGGCCTCTTTTTCAATGATGCCCCCTTTACTGACCTTTCCCCCGGGGCGGGTATGCCGTCTTGATATAATTGACCTTTTCTACGATCACCCGGTTTTTTTCCGGAAGGACTTTAAGGATTTTACCGACCTTTCCCTTTTCTTTCCCTGAAACAACCATGACCTTATCATTCTTTTTTATATGGATCTTGTGCCTGACCATGATGGTTAATCCTTGCTCGCTTTCCTTAAAAAGCCCTTATAAGACTTCCGGGGCCAGAGAAATAATCTTCATAAAATTCTTGGCCCTGAGTTCCCGGGCCACCGGGCCGAATATGCGGGTTCCCACCGGTTCCCGTTGTTGATTGATCAAAACCGCCGAATTGTCGTCAAATTTAATATAGGAGCCGTCCGGCCGGGAGATCTCTTTCTTGGTCCGAACCACCACGGCCTTCATGACATCCCCTTTTTTGACCTTGGCATTCGGTATGGCCTCCTTGACGGAAACCACGATAATATCCCCGACCCGGGCATATCGGCGGCGCGTTCCCCCCAAGACCCGGATACAAAATACCTTTTTGGCTCCAGAATTATCGGCTACGTCGAGTTGTGTTTGTGTCTGTATCATAAGGGATCACCCTGCCTTCTACTCCATTTTCTCTTCGATCTTGCTGACCTTGAACCGCTTCAGCTTGCTTAGAGGACGCGTTTCCGTCAGCAAAACCCGATCCCCGATATGGCATTCATTCCCTTCGTCGTGGGCCATGAATTTGTCTTTCCTGCGGATAAACTTTTGGTAAGCCGAGTGCTTCACCAACCGTTCCACCGAAACCACAACCGTTTTTTCCATCTTGTCGCTGACCACGGTCCCGGTTAAAGTCTTATGACTGCCCCTCTTTTTCATGTCCTAACCCTCTTTGTTTTTTTACAGGTTGATCATTTTGGCGCGAAGAACCGTTTTGATGCGGGCCAGATCCTTTTTGGTCATCGGGATGCGCATGGTGTTTTCCAGCAAACCCGTGGCGTGTTGAAAATGTAAGTTAAACAAGGTCTCCTGAACCTCTTTCTCTTTGGACCGCAATTCCTCTATGGTCAATTCGGTTAACTCCTTGGCTTTCACTGCAGGCTCCTCACCACAATTTTGGTCTTAATGGGAAGTTTATGAGCGGCCAAACGCAAGGCCTCATCGGCCACCTCTTTGGAAACCCCTTCCATTTCATAAATGATCCGTCCTGGACGGATAACCGCCACCCAGGCTTCGGGGGCACCCTTCCCCTTTCCCATCCGGGTTTCAGCGGGCTTCTTGGTAATCGGCTTGTCCGGAAAAATGCGTATCCATATCTTCCCGCCCCTCTTGATGGAACGGGTCATGGCGATTCGGGCCGCCTCGATTTGTTGGGCGGTCAACCGTCCGCATTCCATGGCCTGAAGTCCGAAGTCGCCGAATTCCAGGTTGGAGCCCCGATAAGCGGCGCCCCGCATCCGACCTTTTTGTTGTTTTCGATATTTTACTTTTTTTGGACTGAGCATGTCAGATATTCCTCACCTTCAGGTTATAGGCTATAGGCAATGGGCTATAGATCAGTACAATTCTTTATATGATTTTTTTGCCTATCGCCTCGTGCCTCGCGCCTATCGCCTGTATTTATCAAACCGGTATTTCCTTTTCGGCTAATTTTTCCCCTTTAAAGATGATCACCTTGATTCCGATAAGGCCGTAGGTTGTGGCCGCCTCGGCAAACCCGTAATCGATAATGGCCCTCAAAGTGTGCAACGGAACTCGGCCCTCCCGATACCATTCGGTCCTGGCCATTTCCGCTCCGCCCAGGCGGCCGGCACAGGCGATCTTGATGCCTTTGGCTCCGAATTTTCGCGCCGAACTCACCGCCTTTTTCATGGCCCGCCTGAAGGCCACCCGGCGTTCTAATTGGGAAGCCACATTTTCAGCCACCAACTGGGCCTCGACCTCCGGTTTACGGACCTCCTGGATATCCAAAATGACTTCCCGGCTTATCTTTTTTTCCAGGTCTTTTTTCAGGATTTCAATCTGGGACCCTTTTTTGCCGATAACGATCCCGGGACGGGCCGTGTAGATAATAATCTTGGCTTTATTGGCCGCCCTTTCTATTTCAATCCGGGCAATACCCGCCTCAAACAATCTTTTTTTCAAAAAATCGCGGATTTGTTTATCCTCTTGAATCAGATGAGCAAACTCTTTATCAGCAAACCACCTGGAATTCCAATCCTTGTTTACAACCAGTCGGAATCCCTTTGGATGTGTCTTCTGTCCCAAACCGACCTCCTTGTCCTTAAGCTTCCGCTAAATAAACTGTAATATGACTGGTCCTTTTTAATATGGGGGTTGCCCGCCCCATGGCCCTGGGCATAAAGCGCTTTAGAGTCGGACCGCCGTCCACCAGTACCGTTTTGACCACCAGTGTATCGATATCCACTTTATTCTGTTCGGCATTGGCTACCGCCGAGTGCAAGACCTTTTGGAGGATACGCGCCCCTTTTCTGGGCATAAACTGGAGAATGGCAATGGCTTCTTCCACTTTCCGCCCCTTGATGGTCGGTATGATCACCTGGACCTTTCGCGGCGCTATCCGTATATATTTAGCCTGGGCTTTTGTCTCCATCGGTTTACCCTTTCCTACTTGGTTTTTCCTTTAACCGCGGTCTTTTTGTCCCCGGAATGAGAATAAAAAGTCCTGGTGGGAGCAAACTCACCCAATTTGTGGCCGACCATATTTTCCGTCACATAGACCGGAATGAACTTTTTACCGTTATGGACCGCAAAGGTCAGACCCACAAACTCAGGCAGGATGGTTGAGCGTCTGGACCAGGTTTTAATGACTTTACGGCTCTTGGCCTCCTGGGATTCCTCTACTTTTTTCAACAAAGGTCCATCGACAAACGGCCCTTTTTTTACTGAACGTGCCACAAATACCCCCCCATACTCATTGCGGATTTCAGATTGACGATTGCGGAGTTAACCTTCATTCCGCATTCCGAAATCCGAAATCTGAAATTGGTTTAGGCTTTTCTTTTCTTGACGATCAACCGATCACTGCTTTTTTTCTTCCGGGTCTTATAACCCTTCGTCGGAACCCCCCAGGGGGTTACCGGATGTCGTCCCCCGGAGGACTTGCCCTCGCCTCCGCCGTGGGGATGATCCACGGGATTCATGGCGACACCTCGGACCTTGGGTCTTTTACCCAGCCAGCGGCTTCGGCCGGCCTTACCCAGAGAAACCCTCTCGTGTAAAAGATGACCGCATTGCCCTATGGTGGCCTTGCAGGTCAATAGGACCTTGCGCACTTCTCCCGAGGGCATTTTGATTTGCCCGTACTTGTCTTCCTTGGCCATTAATTGACCGTAAGTGCCGGCACTACGGGCCATTTGCCCGCCGCAGCCCGGCCTTAATTCGATGTTATGGATAGTGGTTCCCAGAGGGATATTGGCTATGGGCAAGGCATTACCCGGCTTAATGTCGGCATGGGCGCTGCTGATTACCAAGTCTCCCAATTTGAGGTCATGAGGGGCCAGGATATACCGCTTTTCACCATCCGCATAATGCAACAAGGCGATTCGTGTTGATCGATTAGGGTCATATTCGATCCCGGCCACCTTGGCCGGAATGTCGGTCTTTTCCCGTTTAAAATCAATACGCCGATATTGACGTTTATGTCCGCCTCCCTGATGCCGGCTGGTTATGCGACCGTAATTGTTGCGTCCCCCGGTACTGGACAAGGGTTCAACCAGTCCCCGCAGAGGTCCCCTTGAAGTGATCTCCTCGAAGGTGTCAAAGGTCTGAAACCGCCTTCCAGGCGAGGTTGGTGTACATGTTTTAATGCCCATCTTTATTCTCCCTTACCCAAGCGCCTGTCGCCCTTATAGATTCTCAATGGCTTCCCCGGGGGCCAGCCGGACCAAGGCCTTTTTCCAGTCTGCGGTCCGTCCGATTTTTTTCCCTACGCGCTTTTTCTTCCCTTCCAGTTGCATTAGATTGACCCGCTCCACCTTAACCTTGAACAGGGTCTGTATGGCCGTTTTGACCTCCGTACGATTGGCGCGGCGGTCCACCTCAAAGGCCACCTCATTGAATTCTTCTTTTTTTCGAGTGCTTTTTTCGGTTAACAAGGGCCTTTTGATAATTTGAAACATATCTTTCATTGGCCTAAGGCCTCCTCAATAATCGGAATACTGGGTTTCAGCAGGACCAATTGATCGTATCTTAATAGATCATAGACATTCAGGCCGTCCGCCCTCAGGACTTTTACCCCGTTGACATTTCGGGCTGATTTTTCTAAATTTTGGTTTTCCTGATCGGTAATGATCAGGGTCTTTTTTAATTGCAGACGATCCATGACCTGATTAAATTTTTTCGTTTTAATCTCTTCCAAATTAAAATGTTCCAAGACCGTCAGTTGCGCACCCTGCCATTTGGAGGATAAGGCCATTTTCAAGGCCAATTTTTTGACCTTTTTGTTGACCTTCATTTCATAGTTCCGGGGTTTAGGGCCAAAAACAATCCCCCCTTTTCGCATCAAAGGGGAAGTACTGCTGCCCTGTCTGGCCCGACCGGTCCCTTTTTGACGAAAGGGCTTTTTACCCCCCCCACGGACTTCCGACCGACCTTTGGTCGAGGAGGTTCCGGCCCTCTGATTGGTTTGATAGACCGAGACGATCTGATGGAATATATGGGGATTGACCTCCCGGTTAAAGATCTCCTCCTTCAGAATGAGATCTTCCACCTTTTCTCCGGAAAGGTTATAGACAGTTACCGTTGGCATACCTTTTTCCTTAACGCCTTTGAATGATGTTTCCTAATCAAAGAGATTGGATCAATCCAGAAGCGATTCTGATTCACTTTTTATAAATGGCCACTAAGTTGTTGCGGCTCCCGGGCACCGCCCCTTTGACAATCAGCAAATTTTGTTCCGGTCGTATATCCACAATCGAAAGGTCCAGCATACTGACCAGACGGTTTCCCATCTGGCCGGGCATTTTTTTCCCTTTGGTGACCCGGGAAGGGTAGGCGCTGGAGCCGATGGAACCCGGAACCCGGTGGGAGGTACAACCATGGGTGTCCTTCCCCCCGGAAAAACCCCAACGCTTGACCACGCCGGCAAAGCCTTTTCCCTTGCTCGTCCCTCGGACCTTGACCTTTTCCCCGACTTGAAATATATCGACCCGGATTTCATCACCCACTTGATAGGACTGGTCGCCTGAAGCCGGAAATTCTTTGAGATACTTTAAAGGGGCCAGCCCTTTTTTCTTAAAATGTCCCCCTAACGGCTTATTAACCGACTTGGGTTTGGCCGGGACAAAACCCAATTGATAGACCGTCCCTTGGGTCGATTCTCCTTTTTTCTGAATCACCACACAAGGCCCGGCCTCAATGACCGTCACGGCTACGGCTTTCCCTTCTTCCAAGAACATGCGGGTCATTCCCAACTTTTTTCCCAAGATCCCTTGCATCATGCGCCTTCCTGAAAAACAATTTTCTAAAAATATGTTTATAATTTTATCTCGACGTCCACCCCGGCCGACAAATCCAATTTCATCAAGGCGTCCACCGTGGCTTGCGTAGGTTCAAGGATATCCAATAATCGTTTATGAGTCCGGACTTCAAATTGTTCCCTGGATTTCTTATCCACATGGGGAGATCTTAAAACACAAAATTTCTCTATCATGGTCGGCAAGGGAATCGGGCCGGCTACCCTAGCCCCGGTCCTCCGGGCTGTTTCCACAATCTCGGCCGCTGACTGGTCAAGTAGTTTATGGTCAAACGCCCTGAGCTGGATCCGAATTTTTTGGCTGGTCATCATAAGACTTCCTCTAAATTTTTCCTTAAATTCATAGACATCAAGGCTCAAAGAGGCTACCGGTAAAACCGGTACAAGATGTAAAGTGTACGGTTTACCTTAAACCCTGAACCCTGGACCTTGAACCTTTTTTTTATTCGATAATCTCGGAAATGACGCCGGCGCCGACCGTTCGGCCCCCCTCCCGGATGGCAAATCGAAGTTCCTTCTCCATGGCGATCGGCATGATCAACGAGACCTCCACCGAAACATTGTCCCCGGGCATGACCATCTCCACCCCTTCCGGTAACGTCACCACTCCCGTCACGTCCGTCGTTCGAAAATAAAACTGCGGCCGATACCCATTAAAAAACGGCGTGTGCCGGCCCCCTTCTTCCTTCGTCAAGATATACGCCTCGGCCTTAAACTTGGTGTGCGGCGTGATGCTCCCCGGCTTGGCCACTACCTGGCCCCGCTCCACTTCATCCCGCTTCGTCCCCCGCAGCAGCAGCCCTACATTGTCCCCCGCCTGCCCCTGGTCCAGGGTCTTCCGGAACATCTCCACTCCCGTACAGATCGTCTTGGCCGTCGGCCGGATCCCGATGATCTCCACTTCTTCCCCAACCTTGATCTGCCCCCGTTCCACCCGGCCCGTCACCACCGTCCCCCGGCCCGAAATGCTAAACACATCCTCCACCGGCATCAAAAACGGCTTCTCTATATCCCGCACCGGCTCCGGTATAAACTTGTCCACCGCATCCATCAATTCCAGGATGGGCTTGCAGTTGTTACACTCCTCTTTCCCGCACCCGCATTCCAGGGCCTTCAACGCCGACCCCTTGATGATCGGTAACTCGTCCCCGGGAAATTCATACTTGGTCAACAACTCCCTCAGCTCCAACTCCACCAACTCGATCAACTCCGGATCATCCACCATGTCCACCTTGTTCAAAAATACCACAATATACGGCACCCCTACCTGCCGGGCCAGTAATATATGCTCCCGCGTCTGCGGCATCGGACCGTCATCCGCCCCTACCACCAAAATCGCCCCGTCCATCTGCGCCGCTCCCGTTATCATGTTCTTGATATAGTCCGCATGACCCGGACAATCCACATGCGCATAATGCCGCTTCTTCGTCTCATATTCCACATGCGCCGTCGCTATCGTGATCCCCCGCTCCTTCTCCTCCGGCGCTTTGTCGATTTGATCAAACGGTACGTAATTCGCCATCCCGCTCTTCGATAAACATAAGGTGATCGCCGCCGTTAACGTCGTCTTCCCATGATCTATATGCCCTATCGTCCCTACATTCACATGCGGCTTCGTCCGCTCAAATTTCTTCTTCGACATCTCCGCCTCCCCTTGGTTAATTAAGTCCTAACCCCTGTCCTAAAAATAATTAATGTGGATTAACCCTTTTTTTTATCTTTAATTAGAGATTCGAAAACGGATTGAGGAACCTTCTGATAATGGGAAAATTGGAGGGTAAAGGTGGCCCGCCCCTGAGTCAAAGAGCGGATACCGGTAGAATAGCCGAACATTTCGGCCATCGGGGCCTGGCCCCGCACGATCCTGGCCTTTCCACGGCTCTCCAGACCTAAAATCTTTCCCCTTCGGGAATTCAAATCCCCCATGACTTCTCCGATGAATTCTTCCGGAGTCACGATTTCCACTTCCATGATCGGTTCCAGCAAAACGGCCTTGGCCTTGGCCGCCGCTTCTTTAAAGGCGATGGAGCCGGCAAAGAGAAAGGCCCGTTCAGAAGAATCGACTTCATGAAAACTGCCGTCTATCAGTCGGACCCCTATATCCACCATAGGGTATCCGGCCAGTCCTCCCCCTTCCATGGCCTCGACGATGCCTTTTTCCACGGCCGGTATATATTCCTTGGGAATCACACCCCCGACAATCTTGTTTTCAAACAAAAAGCCCTCTCCGGCCTCTCGCGGATAGACTTCAAGCCAGACATGGCCGTATTGGCCGCGCCCGCCGCTTTGACGGATATACTTTCCTTCGGCCTTGACTTCCCGGGTAATGGTTTCCTTATAGGCCACCTGGGGTTTCCCGATATGGGCACCCACATGGAACTCCCGGGTCAACCGGTCGACAATAATTTCCAAGTGCAATTCGCCCATACCGGAGATGATGGTTTGTCCGGTTTCTTCGTCGGTATGGACTTTAAAGGAAGGGTCTTCGGCGGCAATCCGTTGAAGGGACAACCCCAATTTGTCTAAGTCGGCCTTGCTTTTCGGTTCAATGGCAATGGAAATAACCGGCTCGGGGATACTCACCGATTCGAGCAAGAGCGGGGCTTGCAAATCGCAGAGGCTGTCGCCGGTAGTCGTATTTTTAAGACCGACGATGGCCGCTATGTCTCCGGCCCTCATTTCTTTGATCTCTTCCCGCTGATTGGCATGCATCTTCAGCAGTCGGCCGATCTTTTCCTTCCTCCCTTTATTGACATTGAGAACCACGTCCCCGGAAGCCAGGCGGCCGGAGTAGACCCTCAAAAAGGTCAGATGCCCCACATAGGGATCGGACATTAATTTGAAGGCCAGACCGGTAAAAGGGGCCTCTTCGTCGGCCCTTCGTTCTTCTATTTCCCCGGAAGGATTTTTCCCTTCGATGGGAGGGACATCGGTGGGGGCCGGCAGATAGCGGATGATGGCATCCAGGAGCGGCTGGACCCCCTTATTCTTAAAGGCCGAACCGCAGAGGACGGGAACGACTTTTTGCTCGAGGGTGGCCCGGCGCAAGGCCTGGACGATGGTTTCCTCCGCTACTTCTTCCCCGGCCAAGTAGGCTTCCATAATGGCGTCATCGGTATCGGCCAGAGCTTCGATCAATTTCTGCCGATAAAGGCCCACCACTTCTTTCAAACCCTCCGGAATAGGCTCGGATTCCAAGGTCTTTCCCAGGGTGGCTTCATTAAACGAATAGGCCTTAAGGGCGATTAGATCCACAATTCCCTGGAAGGATTCCTCTTTGCCCAGGGGCCATTGAATAAAGACCGGATTGGCCCCCAGCCGTTCTTCGATCATCTTCAGACATCGTTCGTGATCGGCTCCGACCCGATCCATCTTGTTAATAAAGGCCAGCCGCGGGATCTTATAGCGGTCGGCCTGACGCCAGACCGTCTCCGATTGGGGCTCTACACCGGCCACGGCATCAAAAACCGCTATGGCCCCATCCAGGACCCGGAGACTCCGTTCGACTTCGATGGTGAAATCCACATGGCCGGGGGTATCGATGATATTGATCCGATGGTCCTTCCAGAAGCAGGTGGTGGCCGCCGAAGTAATGGTGATCCCCCGTTCCTGTTCCTGTTCCATCCAGTCCATCACGGCCGATCCGTCGTGAACCTCCCCCATCTTATAGGATACCCCGGTATAATAAAGGATCCTTTCAGTCGTGGTGGTTTTTCCGGCGTCTATATGGGCCATGATCCCTATATTCCGAATCCGTGATAATGAAACCTTCTCAGACAAAAAATGACTCCGTTTCCCGTTTCAAACATACCCTTATTCACCGGTTACCAGCGGTAGTGGGCAAAGGCCTTGTTGGCCTCGGCCATCTTATGGGTATCTTCTTTCTTTTTGATGGCCGAACCGCGGTTGTTGGCCGCATCCAGCAATTCCCCGGCCAATTTACCCTCCATGGTTTTCTCAGAGCGGGCCTTGGCATAATTGATGACCCAGCGAATACTGAGAGAAAGCCGGCGGCCGGACCGGACTTCGACCGGAACCTGGTAGGTAGATCCTCCGACCCTCCTGGATTTAACCTCGATCACCGGCTTGACATTATCGATGGCCTTTTCAAATACCTTGATCGGCTCTTCTTCGGTCTTCTTGGCGATCAGATCCAACGATCGATAAAGGATCGACTCGGCAGTACTCTTTTTCCCTTGGCGCATCAGAGAATTGACAAACTTGGCTACCAGCGGGCTGTGATGCTTGGGATCGGGCAATACTGCCCTGTGAACAACTTCTCTTTTCCTCGGCATTCCGACCTCGTTTTAATGATCTTAGGTTTATGGCTTCAGTGCTTACTCCCGGGGTTCGCGGCCTACAAAATCCGGACTCCGGGCACCAAAACTATTTGGGTCTCTTGGCCCCATACTTGGACCGGCTGTTTTTTCGATCCGCCACCCCGATGGAATCCAAGGTTCCTCGAATAATATGATAACGAACGCCCGGCAGATCCTTAACCCGTCCCCCTCGAATCAAAACCACCGAGTGTTCTTGCAGATTATGTCCGATCCCTGGGATATAGGTCGTCACCTCCATGCCGTTGGTGAGGCGGACCCTGGCCACTTTCCGAAGGGCCGAATTGGGTTTTTTGGGAGTCGAGGTATAGACGCGAATGCACACCCCCCGTTTTTGCGGACACCCCTTTAAGGCCGGTGCGGTATTTTTCTTTTTGACTTTTTGCCTACCCTGGCGAATCAACTGATTGATGGTGGCCATAAAACGCTTACCTGTTCTTTCTTGAAGTGGGTCTAATCGCTGAAAATATAAAATCAAATTATATAAACTGATTTGGTTTAATTGTCAATCTTTTTTTCAACGCCTTCTTCGATTTGAGGCAGGAGGATCTTACGATAAACCGGCATTCCCGATCCGGCCGGGATTAAACGTCCCATAATCACATTTTCCTTGAGACCCCTTAGATAATCTTTCTCTCCGGCGATACAGGTGTCGGTCAGCACCTTGGTGGTTTCTTGGAATGAGGCCGCCGAGATAAAGCTGTCGGTCGATAAAGAGGCCTTGGTTATTCCCTGAAGCACCGGTTCGGCCTGAGCCGGCTGGCCCCCTTTAGCCTGGATCTCTTGGTTTTTCCGGGTAAATACCTGCCGTTCCACCTGGTCCCCCACCATATAGTCCGTATCTCCGGGATCTTTGATCCGCACCTTACGCAGCATCTGCCGGACAATCACCTCGATATGCTTATCGTTGATCTTGACCCCCTGAAGTCGATAAACTTCCTGGACTTCATTGACCAGATACTTGGCCAATTCCTTAATCCCGCTGACGCTCAAAATATCGTGGGGATTGGCCGAACCGTCCATCAAGGGCTCGCCGGCCAGGACCATATCCCCTTCCTGGACACTCACGTGTTTGCCTTTGGGGATCAGATATTCTTTGGCCTCGCCCACCTCGGGGGTCACGATGACTTTTCTTTTCCCTTTGGTGTGCTTCCCAAAAGAAACCATCCCGTCGATTTCAGTAATCACGGCGTGTTCCTTGGGTTTACGAACCTCAAAAAGCTCGGCCACCCGGGGCAGACCTCCGGTAATATCCTTGGTCTTGGTGGTCTCCCGGGGGATTTTGGCGATCACATCCCCGGCCAAAACCGGGTCCCCTTCGGAGACCATGATAATGGCCCCGATGGGCAATAGATAACGGGAAAAGGAATTGGTATCCGGAAGTCGGGCCGTTTTCCCGGTCTCATCTTTGATGGAGATCCGCGGCCGGACCTCGGCATCCCGATACTCGACGATGACCCGGCTGGATTTTCCGGTAACCACATCCCGCCGTTCTTCCATGGTCGTCCCTTCGGTAACATCTCCGAATTTGACCCGTCCGGAAACAGCGGTAATAATCGGGATGGTAAAGGGATCCCAATTGGCCAGCAGGGTTCCGGCCTTGATCATCTGTTTGTCTTTGACCTTAAGCAGGGTCCCATAAATGAGGGGGTATCGTTCCCGCTCCCGGTTCCTTTCATCCAGGACACAGATCTGTCCGTTGCGATTCATGACCACCAGGTCCCCGTCTCGATTCTGCACGGTGTGGAGCTGGACAAATTGGACCTTTCCCTCGGTCCGGGAATGAAGGGTGGTCTGTTCCCCCCGTTTGCTGGCCACGCCCCCGATATGGAAGGTCCGCATGGTCAACTGAGTTCCCGGCTCACCGATGGACTGGGCGGCGATAATACCGATGGCTTCCCCGATATTGACCTGTTTTCCATAAGCCAGGTCCCGGCCATAACACTTGGCACAAACCCCCCGGGCGCTTTGACAGGTCAGCACGGAACGGATCAAGACTTTCTCGATGCTGGCTTCTTCAATCCGTTCCACCGCCGCCTCATCGATTTCACTGCCTCCCGGTACCAGCACTTCATCGGTAAAAGGATCTCGGATGTCTTCCAGGGTCACCCGGCCCAGAATGCGCTCCCCGACCGGCTGGATGACCTCACCGGCTTCCCGGAGGGATTCGACGAAAATCCCGTCGATGGTCCCACAATCGATTTCATTGATAATCACGTCCTGGGATACATCCACCAGCCGCCGGGTCAGGTATCCGGAGTTGGCTGTTTTCAGGGCCGTATCGGCCAGCCCTTTCCTGGCCCCGTGGGTGGAAATAAAGTACTCCAGAACGCTCAATCCCTCGCGGAAATTGGCCCGAATCGGGGTTTCGATGATCTCTCCCGAAGGCTTGGCCATCAAGCCCCGCATCCCGGCCAATTGTCTCATCTGATCCTTGCTCCCCCGGGCCCCGGAATCGGTCATCATAAAAATCGGGTTAAAACTGGGAACTTGGATTTCTTTATGGTCCGGCCCGGTCGATAATTCCGAGCCCATGACCTGCATCATCTTTTGGGCCACGTCCTCACTGGCCCTGGCCCAGATGTCGACCAATTTATTGTATTTCTCACCGTCGGTTATCAAGCCGTCGGTATATTGTTTCTCGACTTTACGGACCTCTTCTTCGGCTTTTCTCAAGATCTCCTTTTTTTGAGGAGGAATCTTCATATCCGATACGGAAATGGAAATCCCCGAAAGGGTCGCATAGTGGTAGCCCACATCTTTCAATCGGTCGGCTAAGAGGACCGTCTGTTTGATCCCGGCCTTTCGGTAACATTCATCGATCAGTTTGCGAATCTCTTTCTTAGTCATGACGCGGTTAATGCGTTCAAAAGGGATCATCGGGGGCAGGACTTCCCCTAAGAGCACCCGGCCGACCGTGGAATCCACCAGCCGATCCTCCAGGCGGACCTTGATCCGGGCCTGGAGATCCACTTCCCCGGCGTCATACGATATGCGGACTTCTTCCGGCCCATAAAAAATCTTCCCGCTCCCTTTGGCAAACATCCGGTCCCGGGTCATATAATACAAACCCAGAATAATATCCTGCGAGGGGACAATGATCGGCTCACCATTGGCCGGCGAAAGGATGTTGTTGGTGGACATCATCAGCACCCGGGCCTCGATCTGGGCCTGGATGGACAAGGGAATGTGGACGGCCATCTGGTCTCCGTCGAAATCGGCATTAAAGGCCGTACAGACCAGGGGATGGAGTTGAATGGCCTTCCCTTCCACCAAGATCGGTTCGAAGGCCTGGATACCCAGTCGATGCAAGGTCGGGGCCCGATTCAGCAGCACCGGATATTCCCGAACGACTTCATCCAGGGTGTCCCAAACCTCCGGGGTTTCCTTTTCCACCATCTTTTTGGCGGTCTTAATGGTGGTGACATAACCCTTTTCTTCCAGTCGCTGGTAGATAAAAGGCTTAAACAGTTCCAGGGCCATTTTTTTAGGCAAGCCGCACTGGTGCAGGCGGAGATTGGGTCCGACGACAATCACCGACCGGCCGGAATAATCGACCCGTTTCCCTAAAAGATTTTGCCGGAACCGCCCCTGCTTTCCTTTCAGCATATCGCTTAAGGACTTCAAGGGACGCTTGTTGGTCCCGGTGATCACCTTTCCTCGTCTCCCGTTATCAAAAAGGACGTCTACGGCTTCCTGAAGCATCCGTTTTTCGTTTCGGATAATGATATCAGGGGCATTCAGTTCCAGGAGCCGTTTTAAACGATTATTACGGTTGATGACCCGCCGATAAAGGTCATTCAAATCGGAAGTGGCAAACCGGCCCCCGTCCAAAGGCACCAAGGGTCTTAAGTCCGGAGGTAAAACCGGTATGACCGTCATGACCATCCAGTCGGGACGGTTCCCTGAGTCCTTGAAGGCATCGACCACCTTAAGTCTCTTGATTAATTTTTTCTTTTTAGCCTCCGAGTGGGTCTTTTGGGCCTCTTCCCGCAAGGCTATGGATTCAGCCTCCAAATCCAGATTTTTCAGCAGGAGTTGGATGGCTTCAGCCCCGATACCGGCCACGATCCGGTCTCCGAATTCTTCTTTGATCTGGCGATAGCGCTCTTCGGAAAACAGACTGCGAACGGGCAGGGAAGGTTCCTTAGACTCCAAAACGATATAAGCCTCAAAATAAAGGACCTTTTCCAGTTCTTTGAGGGTCAGATCCAGGAGGGTCCCTATTTTGCTGGGGAGACTCTTCAGAAACCAGATATGGGCCACCGGGCTGGCCAATTCGATATGCCCCATCCGTTCCCGGCGGACCTTGGATTGAATGACCTCGACCCCGCATTTTTCACAGACCACTCCCCGGTGTTTCATGCGTTTATATTTTCCGCAATTACACTCATAATCCTTGGTGGGACCGAATATTTTGGCACAAAAGAGCCCGTCCCGTTCGGGCTTGAAAGTCCGGTAATTGATGGTCTCCGGTTTTTTTACTTCACCATGGGACCATTCGCGGATCTTCTCCGGCGAGGCCAGAGAGATCTTTACGGCATAAAAATTCAAGGGATCTTTTGGCTTGGCAAAATAGCTAAATAAATCTTCCAAATTGTACTCCTCAATAATAAGGTGCAAGGTTCAAGGCATAAGGTAAAGGTAGAGGCTATTAAGGTGGTTTCGTCGGGTTTTACCTTGCACCCTGCACCTTGAACCTTGTACCCTATATCTATTAATGTCGCCCTTAAGAGCGCTCCTGGGTAGGTTCTCCTTCCAGGAGCTCCACATTAAGACCCAGGCTCTGTAATTCCTTAACCAAAACATTAAAGGATTCGGGCAACCCGGCCTCTAAGATATTATCGCCCTTGACGATCTTTTCATACATCCGGGTCCGGCCGACGACGTCGTCCGATTTTACGGTCAAAAATTCCTGCAAGGTAAAGGCCGCCCCGTAGGCCTCCATGGCCCAAACCTCCATTTCACCCAATCGCTGTCCGCCGAATTGAGCCTTCCCCCCCAGGGGCTGCTGGGTAACCAGGGAATAGGGTCCGATGGAACGGGCATGGATTTTATCATCCACCAGGTGGTGTAATTTCAGCATGTACATGACCCCTACCGTTACCGGGCGGTCAAAGGCCTGACCGGTCCGGCCGTCGTAGAGAATGGATTGACCTGTTTCGGGCAATCCGGCCAGCTTAAGCAGTCTCTGAATATCTTCCTCGTCGGCTCCGTCAAAGACCGGTGTGGCCATATGGATCCCCTCCAGGAATTGGTCGGCTAAAACAGGCAGGTTCTCTTCCGGGAGATTGTCGATATATTCTTCCACTTTCTTGGATTCATAGATCTTCCGGAACAGACGACGGGTTTCTCCATCCCTCCCCAGGGTATTGAGCATCTCAGCCACCTTTTTCCCTAATTCTTTGGATACCCAGCCGAGATGGGTTTCCATAACCTGCCCCACATTCATCCTCGAAGGCACCCCCAAAGGATTGAGGACGATATCAACCGGGGTCCCGTCGGCGAAATAGGGCATATCTTCGGCCGGTAGGATCCGGGAGACGACCCCTTTATTCCCGTGACGGCCGGCCATCTTGTCACCTACCGAAAGCTTACGTTTCACGGCCACATAAACCTTGACCATTTTGACGACCCCCGGCGGCAGCTCATCCCCTCTTTTTAACTTGGCGATCTTTCCTTCGAAGCTCTCTTTGATCAGGCTGACTTGTTCCTGATAATCTTTAATGATTTTGTCTACTTCTTCTTTCAGTTCTTTTCCCTTGGCGACCGAGAGTTCCTTCCATTTTTTGACCGGGATTTTGGACAGACGGTCAGAGGTAAATTTCTCACCCCGGGAAATCAGTACCTTTCCGCTGCGATCCTCTTTAATCGTTCCGGCCGAAACTTTCCCGGCCAATAGCCCTTTTAAACGCAGCAAGGCCTCCCGCTGAACGATCTGGATTTCATCGTTTTGGTCTTTCATGATCCGGGAAATCTCTTCCTCTTCGATAGCCTTGGACCGGGAGTCCCGTTCCACACCCTTTCGGGAAAAAACATTGGCGTCGATGACGATCCCCTCGATACCCGGCGGAACCCTTAGGGAGGTGTCTTTGACATCCCCGGCCTTTTCTCCGAAAATAGCCCGAAGTAATTTTTCTTCGGGAGAAAGCTGGGTTTCCCCTTTAGGGGTGATCTTGCCCACCAGAATATCCCCGGGCGTCACCTCGGCCCCAATGCGAATAATCCCGCTTTCATCCAAATTTTTCAAGGATTCGTCACCCAGGTTGGGAATATCCCGGGTAATCTCCTCCCGGCCCAATTTGGTATCCCGGGCAATCAATTCAAATTCTTCGATATGAATGGAAGTAAAGACATCATCCTTAACCAGATGCTCGCCGACCAGTATCGAATCTTCAAAATTATATCCCCCCCAGGACATAAAGGCCACGGTGACATTCCGGCCCAAGGCCAATTCCCCCCGTTCCGTGGACGGTCCATCGGCAATGACCTGCCCCTTTCCGACCAAGTCCCCTTTTCGAACGATGGGCTTCTGGTTGAAACAGGTATTTTGATTCGACCGTTGAAACTTGATCAATTTATAAATTTCCACATCGGCCCCCAAGGCCTTTCCGGATTCCTTGTCCGAGGGATAACGCACCACGATCCGATCGGCATCCACGTCCTCAACGATCCCGTCCCGTTTGGCCACCATGGTGACTCCCGAATCCCGGGCCACGACCTCTTCGATACCGGTCCCGATAATCGGGGCCCGGCAGGCCAAAAGAGGGACGGCCTGGCGCTGCATGTTGGACCCCATCAGGGCCCGGTTGGCGTCATCATTTTCCAGGAAAGGGATCAGGGAGGCCGCCACGCTGACCAACTGGTTCGGCGAAACGTCCATCAGATGAATCGGCTCTTCTTCCTGGTTGACCATGACAAATTCCCCGTCCCGTCGGGCGGAAACCATGGGGTCCACGATCTTTCCCATGCGGTCCAACATGACACTGGCCTGGGCGATATTGAGATCCTTTTCATCCATGGCACTTAAGAAATTAACCTCCCGGGAGACAACGCCGTCTTTAATCGTCCGGTAAGGGGTTTCGATAAACCCGAACTCATTGACCCGGGCATAGGTACTCAAAGAAACGATCAAACCGATATTGGGACCTTCAGGGGTTTCTATGGGACAGATCCTTCCATAATGGGTGGGATGAACATCCCGGACCTCAAACCCGGCTCTTTCCCGGGTCAACCCGCCCGGACCCAGGGCGGACAGCCGTCTCTTGTGAGTAATTTCAGAAAGGGGGTTGGTTTGATCCATGAACTGAGAGAGTTGGCTGGTCCCGAAGAATTCCTTGACCACCGCCGCCACCGGTTTGGGATTGATCAAATCATGGGGCATGAGGGTTTCGATTTCCTGCAGGGTCATCCGCTCCTTGATCGTCCGCTCCATACGCACCAAGCCGATCCGGTACTGGTTCTCCAGGAGTTCCCCTACGGCTCGAACCCGCCGGTTTCCAAGATGATCGATATCATCCACCGGCCCGTTGGTATCTTTGAGTTCGATCAACTTTTTGACGGCCAACAAGATATCTTCTTTACGTAAGGTCCTTTCCTCTAAGGGGATCTCCTGCCACCAGCCTCCGGTTCAATTTAAGCCGGCCCACCGTGGAAAGGTCGTAATTTTCCGGATTGAAAAACAGATTCTGGAAAAAGTTGTTGGCCACCTCCAGGGTCGGGGGATTACTGGGACGCAGTTTCTTGTAGATTTCCAGGATGGCCTCTTCCGTATTGGAAATTTTATCGATAATCAAGGTATCCCGCAGGGAAGAGCTGACATTGACCCCATCGATGAAAAGCAGATCAAAATGGGCCACCTTTTTCTGGATGAGCTGATTCAGTTTGTCCTGGGTCAGGGCTTCGTTACTGGCTGCCAAAACTTCTCCCGTTCCCGGGTCGATCACATCCTGGGCCAGATAATAACCCTCGATATCTTCATTCTTGGCCGGGAGGGAAGTGATCTCGGCCTCTTGAAGCATCTTGATGATTTTTTTATTGATCTTTTTATTCTTCCTGGCCAGGACCTCGCCGGTCAAGGGATGAACGATGTCCCGGGGGGCCTTTTTTCCCAAGAGGAAATCGGGATTGACTTCCCGTCTCAGTTTTCCGTCTTCCAGGGTGATCCGTTCCCGCTCATAAAAGAAGTTCAATAGATCCTGGTTGGTATACCCCAGGGCCTTTAACAATATAGTCACCGGAAATTTGCGACGGCGGTCGATGCGGACGTATAACATGTTTTTGGGATCAAATTCCAGGTCGATCCACGATCCCCGCAAGGGGATGATCCGGGCCGAATACAATAAACGCCCGCTGCTATGGGTCTTTCCCTTATCATGATCAAAAAATATCCCCGGAGAACGGTGGAGCTGACTGACCACCACCCGTTCCGTCCCGTTGACGATAAACGTCCCTTTATCGGTCATCAGGGGAATGGTTCCGAAATAGATGTCCTGTTCCTTGATATCCCGAATGGTCTGACTGCCGGTGTCTTTGTCCAGGTCGTAGACAATCAGCCGGACGGTGATCTTCATCGGCACTTCATAGGTCATACCCCTTTGGAGGCATTCTGCTACATCATACTTGACTTCTCCGAAAGAATACCGGACAAACTCCAACGAAGACATACCGCTGAAGTCCCGAATGGGGAAGACGCTTTTAAAAACGCCCTGAAGTCCTATACTGTCCCGCATCTCGGGATCCACATCTTTTTGCAAAAGCCGTTCGTAAGACTGCTTTTGCATATCGATTAAATTGGGAATGTCGATAATTTTTTCAATCCGTCCGAAATTTTTTCGGAATCGGACGTTATGAATGGACCGCTCTGTCATTCTTGCTCCTTCCTGAGTTCAAGGAAGTTTAATCTTACTTTGCCTTGTTACCAATAGATCCTTCTTGAAAGTGAATCCCCACCTCCCCTTATATTCTTCCAAATTTTACGGATAAATATAAGGAAAGGTGAGGATAAAAGGGTCCGTAAAAAGAACCGGGTTATTTAATTTCTACCGTCGCCCCTGCGTCTTCCAATTGTTTTTTCACTTTTTCGGCCTCTTCCTTGGTGACCCCTTCTTTAATGGCATTCGGCAGGCTTTCAACTGCGTCCTTAGCCTCTTTCAGTCCCAGGCTGGTAATGGCCCGCACCTCTTTGATCACCTGGATTTTTTTATCCCCAACCCCGGTAATGATCACCGAAAATTCCGTCTGTTCCTCTTTGGCCGGGGCTTCAGCCGGAGCCTGTGCCATTCCGGCCATGGCCATGACCGGTGCCGAGGCCTTAACGCCGAACTTTTCTTCCAACTCTTTAACCAGATCCGACAGTTCTAAAACCGTCATACCGGCAATAAACTCGATTACATCTTCTTTGGTGATTTTTTCAGCCATCGTAATAAGTCCTCCTTAATTTCTCTTGTTCCTTAGGCCTTGGCTTTTTGTTCTTCAATGGCCTTTAAGGTTCCCATAAATTTCTGAATGATTCCGGCCAGGGTAGATACCAAACCCGTGGGCACGGCAATGAGCGATGCGAGTACCTGACCCAGCAAGACCTCCCGGGAAGGCATTTTGGACAACTGCAGGACCGCTTCCCCGGAAATGGGTTTTCCTTCCAGTACCCCGCCCCTCAGGACAAAGGTCTCCCGGGTTTTGGCAAAGTCGGCCAGAATCTTTGCCGAGGCTACCGGGTCCTGATAGCTTACGGTTATTCCGCAAGGCCCGACAAAAAGGTCTTTCAAGGATACCACAGGAGTTCCTTGAGAAGCCCGGGAAAACAAAGTGTTTTTGACAACCTGGTACTCATCGCCGCCCTGCCGCAGGTCCCGGCGTAAGCGATTTAGCGATTCGACGTTTTGCCCGCGGAAGTCCGTTAAAAAAACGGCCTTGGCCCGGGTTAAACGTTCGTGGAGGTCGGCCACGATCTTTTCCTTTTCCGCCCGTTTCAATGATTGATTCCTCCTTTCTCTCGGATATTTTGATTAGGTTTTAAAGTCCGTGGCACCGACGGCTGACCCAAAATCCCTGATACGAGTCTCGGTAGGCAGAAAGGGTTCCTTTAGGCCTTTAAAAGGCACCTACGGTCTTCGACCCTAAACAAAATTATTCACTTCGAAATCCGAATATCGAATTTCGTGCTTTTTTTTATTTAGCTATTTCTTTGACAAAAGAAGGATCGATTTTGATCCCCGGCCCCATGGTCGTTGAAATAGTCACGCTCTTTAAATAAGTCCCTTTGGCGCTGGAGGGTTTAAGCCGCAACAAAATCTCAAACAGGGACATGATGTTGGGCATCAATTTTTCCGGACCGAAGGAAACCCGCCCTACCGGTGCATGGACGATCCCGTTTTTTTCCGCCCTGAATTCTATCTTTCCGGCTTTGATTTCCCGGACCGCCTTGGCCACGTCAAAGGTCACCGTCCCGGTCTTGGCATTGGGCATCAACCCCCGGGGCCCTAAAATCTTTCCGATTTTTCCAACCGTACCCATCATATCCGGGGTGGCCACGGCCTTGTCAAAATCCGTCCAGCCGCCCTTTATTTTTTCAATAATCTCTTCGGACCCCACAAAGTCGGCCCCGGCCTCCAAGGCCTCCCGCTCTTTTTCTCCCTTGGCAAAAACCAAAACCCGGGTGGTTTTTCCGGTCCCGTTGGGCAGAACTACGGCCCCGCGGACCATTTGATCGGCATGACGGGGGTCGACCCCTAAACGGACCGCCATGTCCACGGTTTCATCAAAGCGGGTAAAGGAAGAGGATAAGGCCAACTGAACCGCCTCCTCCAAAGGATAGCGTTTGGTCCGATCCACCTGGTCAACGGCTTTCTTATATTTTTTCCCTCGATCTGGCATAATGTTCTAACCTACCTCTCTAACGATTTTAGCCAACGTCTAAACCCATGCTCCGCGCCGTTCCCTCAATGATCTTCTTGGCGGCTTCCAGGGTGTTGGCATTTAAGTCCGGCATTTTGAGCTTGGCGATTTCTTCGATTTGTTTTGGACTGACCTTGCCGACCTTGTCCCGATTGGGGATTTTGGAGCCTTTGGCAATCTGAGCGGCCTTTTTTAACAATATCGATGCCGGCGGGGTCTTGGTAATAAAGGTAAAAGACCGATCGGAAAAAACAGTGATGACCACCGGGATAATCATGCCCTCCTGCCCTTGGGTGCGGGCATTAAAGGCCTTACAAAACTCCATGATATTGACCCCGTGTTGGCCAAGGGCCGGCCCGATGGGCGGCGAAGGATTGGCCTGGGCCGCTGGCACCTGAAGTTTGATATAGGCGACAATTTTTTTAGCCATGCTGGATATTCTCCTCAATAATCCTAATCAAAATATTTGAAACGGTTGGTTTCAAATCCGAATTTGCTTTATTATATCTTGGCCACCTGAACAAAATCGAGTTCAACCGGTGTAGCCCGGCCGAAGATACTGATCAAAACCTTGATCTTACCCTTATCCGGTTTAACTTCCTCAACCACACCGTTAAAATTGGAAAAAGGCCCGTCAATCACCCGAACCTCATCTCCTTCTTCAAAATAAAATTTGGGCTTAGGTTTGATGGCCCCTTCGGCCATCTGATTAATGACCTTTTGGGCCTCTTCGTCCGGGACGGGAACCGGTTTGTTTTTCTCGCCTATAAACCCGGTAACCTTGGGGGTGTCTTTAACCAAATGCCAGGTCTCATCATTGAGTTCCATGCGGACCAGAATATACCCCGGGTAGAATTTGCGCGATGAGGTCTTTCGTTCCCCTTTGATCAGTTCCACCACCTTTTCCGTAGGGACCAAAATCTCTGAGAACAGATCCGCTTTTCCCAAGGACTTGACACGCTCCTCCAAGGCCAATTTAACCTTATGCTCAAAACCGGAATAAGTATGAACAATATACCATTTGTGTGCCACAGGCTTACCTTTTCACCTAACCTCTTTTTAAAATAGTCCCTACCGCTTTGGCCAGTCCCACATCCAACAACCCTAAGAAAAAAGCGACCAGAACGGACAAAAATATCACCATGCCGGTGGCGGCAATCGTCTCTTTTCTGGAAGGCCAGGTCACCTTTTTTAGTTCAATCCGGACCTCCCGGAAAAAATCTTTAACCTGTCCGATCCACTGGTTCTTCCCCACCCACTTGGCGGCCAGTCCTTCTGCCGACTCTTCTTTAAGATTCGATTTTTTAAGGTTCCCCTTAACCTTGGCTTTAGGGTCAATCGAAGGCTCATCCTCTTTATTCGACCCGACGGTTTTTTCCACCAGCCCTTTTTCGGACTCATCCATCCCATTTTTCTTTTTGGTCTTGACTTTTTTCATACTCTCCAAGGGCCTCTTTGAGATTTGATCCAGATAAGTGATGGCAGGCCAGGAGGGATTCGAACCCCCAACACCCGGATTTGGAGTCCGGTGCTCTAACCATTAGAGCTACTGGCCTGGAAGACCAGCTTAACCCCTCTTAAACCTATTTGGTTTCCTTGTGAACCGTGTGGGTCTGGCAAGAAGGACAGTATTTTTTAAATTCTAACTTATCCGGAGTCTTTCTTTTATTCTTAGTGGTGGTGTAGTTTTTTCTTTTACATCCGGTACAAGACAAAATGATGATATCTCGCATATTCGATCCTTAATATTCACCGGTATAAGGTACAAGGTGTAAGGTGTACGGTTTACCTTAAACCCTGAACCCTGGACCTTGAACCTTTTTTTTATTCGATAATCTCGGAAATGACGCCGGCGCCGACCGTTCGGCCCCCCTCCCGGATGGCAAAACGAAGTTCCTTCTCCATGGCGATCGGCATGATCAACGAAACCTCCACCGAAACATTGTCCCCGGGCATGACCATCTCCACCCCTTCCGGTAACGTCACCACTCCCGTCACGTCCGTCGTTCGAAAATAAAACTGCGGCCGATACCCATTAAAAAACGGCGTGTGCCGGCCCCCTTCTTCCTTCGTCAATATATAGGCCTCGGCCTTAAACTTGGTGTGCGGCGTGATGCTCCCCGGCTTGGCCACTACCTGGCCCCGCTCCACTTCATCCCGCTTCGTCCCCCGCAGCAGCAGCCCTACATTGTCCCCCGCCTGCCCCTGGTCCAGGGTCTTCCGGAACATCTCCACTCCCGTACAGATCGTCTTGGCCGTCGGCCGGATCCCGATGATCTCCACTTCTTCCCCAACCTTGATCTGCCCCCGTTCCACCCGGCCCGTCACCACCGTCCCCCGGCCCGAAATGCTAAACACATCCTCCACCGGCATCAAAAACGGCTTCTCTATATCCCGCACCGGCTCCGGTATAAACTTGTCCACCGCATCCATCAATTCCAGGATGGGCTTGCAATTATTACACTCCTCTTTCCCGCACCCGCATTCCAGGGCCTTCAACGCCGACCCCTTGATGATCGGTAACTCGTCCCCGGGAAATTCATACTTGGTCAATAACTCCCTTAACTCCAACTCCACCAACTCGATCAACTCCGGATCATCCACCATGTCCACCTTGTTCAAAAATACCACAATATACGGCACCCCTACCTGCCGGGCCAGTAAGATATGCTCCCGCGTCTGCGGCATCGGACCGTCATCCGCCCCTACCACCAAAATCGCCCCGTCCATCTGCGCCGCTCCCGTTATCATGTTCTTGATATAGTCCGCATGACCCGGACAATCCACATGCGCATAATGCCGCTTCTTCGTCTCATATTCCACATGCGCCGTCGCTATCGTGATCCCCCGCTCCTTCTCCTCCGGCGCTTTGTCGATTTGATCAAACGGTACGTAATTCGCCATCCCGCTCTTCGATAAACATAAGGTGATCGCCGCCGTTAACGTCGTCTTCCCATGATCTATATGCCCTATCGTCCCTACATTCACATGCGGCTTCGTCCGCTCAAATTTCTTCTTCGACATCTCCGCCTCCCCTTGGTTAAAAATTGATTCCCTTAGGTTGAAATTTAGATACAAATGGTTCTGGAGCCCACGACCGGGATTGAACCGGTGAACCTCTTCCTTACCAAGGAAGTGCTCTACCAACTGAGCTACGTGGGCCTTTTTATTATGTTAGGTCTATTTGTCCCTTAGAATCGGTTTTACAAATAGCTCTTTTTTTGTTGGAGCGGGAAACGGGATTCGAACCCGCGACCCTCAGCTTGGAAGGCTGACGCTCTAGCCAACTGAGCTACTCCCGCTTTTTTTATGGTTGAGGAAAAGAGAACCTATGGCTGTAGTTTTAACAATATGGCCCTGCTTAACCGTATTTCCTACATCCTCCTCGTTGACGGATTTCCCGCCAATCGATACCATACCCGTACCTGGCTGGTGGAGGGGGGAGGATTCGAACCTCCGAAGGCATGGCCGACAGATTTACAGTCTGTTCCCTTTGACCGCTCGGGAACCCCTCCCAATGTGGGTTTTTTTGCATCAATAATTACAGGGGGAAAATACTATCTTTATGATTTGTTTCGATAAAACCCTTCCTGGAGCCAGCGAAGGGATTCGAACCCCCGACCAACTGATTACAAATCAGTCGCTCTACCTGCTGAGCTACGCTGGCAGAATCGTCCAAAATATAACTCTTTATTATAGGGTCTTTCAAAAAATATTCAAGAAATTTTTTGAAAGAATGCTCCGAGTTTTATTTTTAGGGTCGTCCGAAACCGGACCGGACAATCCAGATAAATTTAATTATTAAGTAAATCGGTAAGTTAGTACGGCTTAGCCAGCGTTTAGCGACACAAAAAAGTATTAATTTAATTTATTTTTTAAAAAAATTCAACATAAAAAATAAACTACCCGCAGCCCGTTGTGAGGTAGTGTCCTAAGACACTACACGCTACAAGGGGTATCAAAACATTTTCAAAGGGGTTACCCCTCAGTAATCATCGAGGGTCCTATGATGGATTTAATAAAAATACTTCTTCGCCGGCTGTTTATACGGTTCCAGGATCTGGGCGTTTAAATCCTCCGTCTCGGCAAACAGGGTCTTGGGCGTTGAAAATTCAATCAGGGCATTGTCGTCGGTATTCAAGATCCCGCTTCGGGTCACGGCGGCCACCTCGGCCGGACCCATCGTAAAACGGGACAGCAGATTTTCCAGGTCCATGACCCCTATCCGTTTCAGGTCCTGTTGAACCAGCCGCCAGTTCATCCTTTCTTTTATCCGGGCCAAAGACAAATCGGGCCTTTGCTTAAACCCCACCATCACCAAATCTTTCTCCTGGGGCTGAAAAACATAGACATAAGGAAACACCGAATGAAAGGTGGTCAAGACCGTTTTAAAGCTTTCCGGGGAGATCTTGTAGAGCTGAAGCCATTGGCAAAAGACCCCGGCCGGTTTTAATTTATGATACCCCAGGCGGAAGAATTCCTGGGTAAAGACATTGGCCACCCCGGCCATCCAGGGGTTGGAAGGCTCGGAGATGATGACATCATACTGGTCGGGGGTGACCAAAAGATAGTTGCGCGCATCGGCCACCCGAAGGGTCAGACGGGGGTCCTTAAGCGGTTGATTGTTGACCTGATCGAAGAAGCGGGACCCCTGGATGACCGCCTCTTCCAACTCGACCAGGGTGATTTTTTTGGCCGGAAAGGGGGTCACCGAACCCACGGTCACCCCGCTGCCCATGCCGACGACCAGGACCTCATCCAGATGAGGGGCCAGAAGCATGGGGAGATGGGCTACCAGGACCTGGGTGGGCATATCCCCTTTGGTAGAGGCCTCCACTTTGCCGTTGGACTTCATATAAACGGTCCCGGTGCGCCGGGATTTATGGACGCTGATGGTACAGGTGTGCCCTTCCTTGTAAAACAGCAGGGGTTCGTTTTTGGGTTCATACATGTCCATCAATTGTTGGTGGGAGATATTTTTGAAATTGTGGGCATAGATGTAAACCCCGCTGACCATCAGGGGGGCCTTCCAGGCCGGAGGAAATAATAGGATGATCAGGGTCAACAAAAAGACGGCCGGGGCGGCGATCCATTTAAGAGAGGGACGGGGGGCGGCGGTGAGGATGAGCAGATACAAACCGAGCAATAAATTTAACCCGATCCCCAAAAGGATGGTATTGCGGATCCCCAAAAGGGGAATCAAAAAAAATCCGCCGGCAAAGGACCCGAGGATACAGCCGATGGTATTGATGGTATAGATGTTTCCCACCATCCGGCCCACCTGTTTTAAGTTGGAGGTATAGATCTTGATGGTTAAAGGAAAGATGGCCCCCATAAAAAGGGTCGGGGCCAGCATGATGAAAAAGGCCAAAAGGAATTTTCCGGTCAAAAGCAGATTGATCGATTTTCCTAAAGACCGGTAAAGCAGCAGGTACCAGTAAGGCAGTTCCTGAAAAAAAACCAGGCTGAGGAAGGCGAAAATCCCGATGCCGATTTGCAGCCAGGCCCAGGTAAATCCCTGATGGTTTAGGGTGTCCACCTTGTTGGAAAAAAAATAGGAGCCCAGAGCGATCCCGACAAGGAAGGTGGTCAGCATGATCGAAAAACCATAGACCGAGGAATCCACCAAAAGGGAAAGGGTCCGGCTCCAGGCCACTTCATAGATCATGGAAATAAACCCGGACAGGGAAATGCCCAGGAGCACCGACCAGATGACCTTTTTGGGTAAGACCGGGATGGAAACCTTGGGCCGGAAAGGTTCATTATCTTTGGAAAGCTTAGGCCCTTCGGAAACCGGCGGGGCCGGGGAGCGCCGGTAAAGCGCCAGGATGCTCAAGGCCACCAATAGGTTCACCGCTACGGCGATCCCCAGAGTCTTTTGGACCCCCAGAAGAGGAAGCAGAAAAAATCCGCTTAGGGCCGTGCCCAGGACAGCCCCGAAGGTATTTAAGGCATAAAGACGGCCGATGGTCATCCCCAGGGTCTTTTCCTGTTGAACGGCCCACTTGCTCAAGATCGGCAGGGTGGCACCCATGCAGGTCGTCGGGACGACCAGGACCACCGAGACCAATAAAAACTGCATCAGGGTGAAGCCGTAAAAGTTGGGGTGGAACTGGACCCAGATGACCCGGTAGGCCGGGATCAACAGGGAAAAAAGCCAGGGGACCATCAAGGCGTAGAGACCGATAACCCCTTCCAAGAGGCCGTAATAC
The DNA here is from genome assembly GCA_963769305.1 of uncultured delta proteobacterium. Taxonomy (GTDB): domain Bacteria; phylum Desulfobacterota; class RBG-13-43-22; order RBG-13-43-22; family RBG-13-43-22; genus RBG-13-43-22. The sequence goes on from CAVYLJ010000013.1 coordinate 185,505, forward strand.
AATGAGCGGGCGTTTTTGGCGGTCCATGATCCGTCCGAAAAGATAACTGCCCAGGGCCAGACCGCCCATAAAGGAGGTCAGGACCGTGCTGACGGCCAGGGTGGTGGAGCCGAAGATCAAAATAAGCATTCGCAGCCAGAGGACTTCATAAAGAAGGCCGCTGAAACCGGACAAAAAGAAGCATAAAAGGACAATGGGTCGAATCATAAAGAAAGGTCCTTTCTGAAAATCCGATTATAATAAGGCGCGAAGAACAGAACGCCTTTCCCTTTTGCCTGTAGATCTTTAATTCCAAAAACCATAGAATGCAAGGCAAAAAGTGGAAGAAAATATTTTGCTGAAAAGCAAAAGGAAGTCCATTATAATCAATCCATGGCCCGATCCATAAAACCCTATCGTCTGATCAGCCATACCGCCGACCTGGGGATAGAGGTCCGGGGCAAAGACCGGGCCGATCTTTTTATTCAAGCGGCCTGGTCCTTTTTCGACCTAATGGTCGAGGCCCGCCGGATCGAACCAAAACAAGAAA
>CAVYLJ010000014.1:0-24468 GCA_963769305.1 uncultured delta proteobacterium
GGAGCAACACGAATGCCTATTTATATCCGGGGAACGGGAAGCTATGTACCACCGAAAGTCCTACACAACCGGGACATTGAAAAGATCCTTGATACCACCGACGAATGGATTGCCCAAAGAACGGGCGTTCGTGAAAGAAGGGTGGCCGACCCGGAGGTGGCTGCTTCGGACCTGGCCCTGGAAGCCTCCAAAGCGGCTTTGGATATGGCCGGGTTTAAAATAAAAGACCTTCCTTTAATTATTCTGGCCACCATCACCCCCGACACCCATTGTCCGTCCGGCGCCAATTGGCTTCAGGCCAAATTAGGGGCGGATAAGGCCGTGACCTTCGATGTCACCGCCGCCTGCTCGGGTTTTCTTTTCGCCTTGAATGTTGCCGAGCAGTATCTGAAGGCCGGGACCTTTCGCCAATGTCCTGGTAGTCGCCTCGGAGATCATGACCCGGACCTTAAACTGGAAGGATCGCTCCACGGCCATTCTCTGGGGAGACGGGGCCGGGGCCGTTCTTCTCTCCCGGGAAGGCGGAGGTCCCGAGATCCTTTCCAGCCATATCCATACCGATGGGGCCGGCGGGGCCAACCTGCTCATGCCCGGCGGAGGCTCCAGGACTACGCCCATCTCTCATGAAAGCGTGGACAAGGACCTCCATACCTTGAAGATGATCGAGGCCAGTGCTTCGGTCCGGGTGGCGGTGAAACACTTTGCCGATTCGTGCGTCGAGGCCGTCGAGGCCAATGGGGTTACTCTGGAAGATGTCGACTGGTTTATCCCCCATCAGGCCAACTTACGGATGCTGCAGGCCGTAGCCAAGCGTCTGAACGTGCCTTTTGAAAAATTCTATATGACCGTCCACAAATACGGGAACATCTCCTCGGCTTCCGTTTCCATCGCCCTTGATGAAGCCGTTCGCACCGGTGCCGTCCAAAAGGGACATCTGGTCTTGTTAACGGCCTTCGGCGGCGGTTTAACCTGGGGGAGCGCCCTTATTCGGTGGTAATCTTGGGATTGAGTGACAAGCGAAGGGATGGTGAATCGGGAGAGGCATGATTTTATCACCGTTTCTCCGGTTCACCGATTCTATTATAAAAAGCAGGAGGTGGAATCATGAAAAAGATAGCCGATAAAGAAAAAAATAAGTCAATAACAGCCAAGTCCGCCAAGCGATCTTCTTCATCCAAAACTGCCGGAACAAAAAAATACGTCTATTTTTTCGGAAAAGGTCAGGCCGACGGTCAGGCTGACATGAAAAATTTGCTTGGCGGCAAAGGGGCCAATTTAGCGGAAATGACCAACCTGGGCGTACCCGTGCCCCCGGGATTTACCATAACCACCGAGGTCTGCACCTATTACTATCAATACAACCAAACCTATCCCCGGGAGCTGAAAAAACAGGTGGAAACGGCCCTGGCCCGGGTTGAAAAAATCATGGGCCGGAAATTTGGAGATCCGGAAAACCCTTTATTGGTTTCCGTCCGTTCCGGTGCCAGAAAATCCATGCCGGGCATGATGGAAACCGTCCTGAATGTCGGCCTGACCACCAAGACCATCCCCGGCATGATCAAAAGGACCAAAAACGAACGCTTTGTCTACGATGCCTATCGACGCCTTTTACTGATGTATGCCGATGTCGTTATGGAAAAGGCCGCCGGGATTGAGCCGGCCGATGGGGCAGGAATCCGGCACAAACTGGAACATGTCATGGACCTGATGAAGGAGGAGAAAAGATACCTTCGGGACACGGATTTGAAAACAGAGGACCTTAAGGTCTTGTGCAACGAATTCAAACGGATTATCAAAACCCATTTAGGGCAGGAATTTCCCGATGACCCTTACGAACAACTCTGGGGAGGGATCGGGGCCGTCTTTCATTCCTGGATGGGCAAACGGGCCGTCTCTTACCGCAAAATCGAGGGTATCCCGGAAGATTGGGGAACGGCGGTCAATGTCCAGGCCATGGTCTTCGGCAACACCGGAGATGAACTCGGCCACCGGGGTGGCCTTTACCCGCAACCCGGCCACCGGAGAAAATAAATTTTTCGGAGAATGGCTGCCCAACGCCCAGGGGGAAGACGTTGTGGCCGGCACTCGAACTCCCAATCCGGTCAATAAGGCGGGGAAGACCGCCGACACCATGCATCTTTTATCTCTTGAAGAAATGATGCCCGATGTGTACCGGCAGTTATTCGAGATCCAGAAGAGCCTGGAAAATCATTATACCGATATGCAGGATATCGAATTCACCATTGAGGAAGGAAAGCTCTGGATGCTTCAAACCCGAACGGGTAAGACGAAACGGCCAGGCCGCCATCAGGATGGCCGTGGAAATGGCCCGGTCCAGGTTGATCAGCAAGGAAACAGCCTTGCTCCGGGTTAATCCCGAGCAGATCGACGAACTCCTCCACCCCAGCGTTGATCCTGAGACTTCCAAGAGGGCCGTGCAACTGGCTAAAGGATTGCCGGCCGGTCCGGGCGGAGCCAGGGGCAGGATCGTCTTTACCGCCGATGATGCCGAGGCCTGGGCGAAAAGAGGGGAAAAAGTCATCCTGGTCCGGAACGAAACCTCACCCGAGGATGTCCACGGGATGCATGCCGCCGAGGCCATCCTGACCGCCAAAGGGGGTATGACCAGCCATGCGGCCTTGGTGGCCAGGGGTTGGGGTAAATGCTGCATAGTCGGGGCCAATACCCTCAACATCGATCTTCAGAGCAAAAAGATATCGGTCAATTACAAGGTCCTGCGGGAAGGGGACTGGATCACTCTGGATGGGTCCCGGGGCCGTGTCTTTGAGGGCCGGTTAAAATTATTGCCGGCCGATCCGGCCAATAATCCCTGGTACCTGGAATTAATGAAATGGGCCGATCAAAACCGAAAATTAAAAGTTCGAACCAATGCCGATCGGCCCGAGGATGCGATAATCGCCCGGGGCTTCAAAGCGGAAGGGATCGGGCTCTGTCGAACCGAACACATGTTTTTTAATGCCGAAAGGATCCGTTCGGTCCGCGAGATGATCCTCTCCGACACCCTTGAAGGCCGGAAAAAGGCCTTGACCAAGCTTTTGCCCATGCAAAAGGGTGACTTTCTGGCCATCTTCAAGGCCATGGACGGATTCCCGGTTACGATCCGTCTTCTGGATCCCCCCCTGCATGAATTCTTACCCCATACCGACGAGGAGCTGAAAGACCTGGCCAAGGATATGGGGGTCCCCTTCGATCAACTGAAGGCCAAGAACAGGTCCCTTCACGAATCCAATCCCATGCTGGGCCATCGGGGCTGCCGCCTGGGGATCACCTTTCCGGAAATCTACGAAATGCAGGTCCAGGCCATCATGGAAGCGGCCTGTGAACTCAGCCAGGCAGAAATTAAAGGTAATCCCTGAAATCATGATTCCTCTGGTCGGGCATGTCAATGAATTGGAATTGATGCGCCAACTGACCATCAGGACGGCGGAGGAGGTCCAGAAAAAAAATCAGATCAAGATAGAATACACCGTAGGGACCATGATCGAACTTCCCCGGGCCTGTATCACCTCCGAGGAAATTGCCACCCAGGCCGACTTCTATTCCTTCGGCACCAATGACTTGACCCAAACCGTCTATGGTCTTTCCAGGGACGACTCGGCCGGTTTTTTACCTTATTACGAAGAACATGGCATTCTCAAGACCGACCCCTTCACCACGATTGATATTAACGGGGTCGGGGCCTTTATGCAGTTGGCCGTTGACAAGGGCAGAAAGGTCAAGAAAAATTTAAAGATCGGTATCTGCGGGGAACAAGGCGGAGAACCGCGATCCATCGAATTCTGTCAACGATTGAAGCTGGATTATGTCAGTTGTTCACCCTTTCGGGTGCCCATCGCCCGCCTGGCCGCGGCCCAGGCCGCCATCAATGAGAGGGTGGAGAAGAGAAGAAAGAAATAAAAAGAAGTGACGGTTGCCAAGCGACAAGGAAAACCCCGGTCCCTTTTCGGTGGCCGGGGTATTCTTTGTAAAATGATCCTCTCGAGTGGCTTAATAACTCATCACTCTCACACTGGTCACTTTTCTTTTACGTCCCCATCTCCCAGGAAGAGAGATATTTTTTCTGTTCCGGAGTCAGGCTGTCTATTTTGATCCCCATGGAGGCCAGTTTTAGCCGGGCGATTTCGTCATCAATTTCCTGGGGGACCCCGTAAACCGTCTTCTTTAAGGCCTTGGCCTTGCGCACCATGTATTCGGCACACAGGGCCTGGTTGGCAAAACTCATATCCATGACACTGGAAGGATGGCCTTCGGCGGCGGCCAGATTAATCAACCGGCCTTCCCCCAGGACATTAATCTTCTTGCCGCTTACCAGGGTAAACTCTTCCACAAACTCACGCATGAGGCGGCGTTTTTTGCTGATCTGTTCCAGACCCTTCAAATCCAGCTCGACATTAAAATGCCCGGAGTTGGCCACGATGGCTCCGTTTTTCATCTGGTTAAAATGTTCTTTCCGAATCACATGGATATCGCCGGTCAGGGTACAAAAGAAATCCCCCACCTTGGCCGCCTCGGCCATAGGCATCACCCCGAAGCCGTCCATCACCGCTTCCAAGGCCTTCAAGGGATCCACTTCGACGATAACCACATTGGCCCCCATCCCTTTGGCCCGACTGGCCACGCCCCTTCCGCACCAGCCATAACCGCAAATCACAAAGATGCTTCCGGCCAGCAGACGGTTGGTGGCCCGGATGATCCCGTCGATGGTGCTCTGCCCGGTGCCGTAACGGTTATCAAAAAAATGCTTGGTTTTGGCGTCGTTGACGGCCACAATCGGGTAGGCCAGCACCTTTTTTTCGGCCATACTCCGCAAGCGGATCACACCGGTGGTGGTTTCTTCCGTCCCGCCCAGGATACCTTTCAAAAGGGCCCTTTTTTCGGAATGAATGGTGGAGACCAGGTCCGCCCCGTCATCCATGGTCAAATGGGGTTTTAGTTCCAAGGCCCCATAGATATGCTGGTAATAGGTTTGGCTGTCTTCCCCTTTGATGGCAAAGACCGGGACCTGGTCTTGACGGACCAGGGCAGCGGCCACATCATCCTGGGTGCTTAAAGGATTGGAGGCACAGAGGGCCACTTCGGCCCCTCCGGCCTTCAGGGTTCGGACCAGACTGGCCGTTTCAGTGGTTACATGCAGACAGGCGGCTAAACGGACCCCTTTTAACGGTTTATCTTTCAAAAAGCGTTTGCGGATACTTTCCAGGACCGGCATGCTCTGATTGGCCCATTCGATCCGTAAAGCCCCCTGTGCAGCCAGATTCAAATCTTTGATGTCGTAGTTCAATGGTTCACGTCCTTTCTCTGATAAAATAAAGGTTCAAGGTGTCAAGGTTCAAGGATTCAAGTGAAAATTATTCAAAGCACATTCCTCGTACCCTGGAATCCTCGAACCCTGACCCTTTAGTTATTATTTTTTCAATCCCGCCCGTTCCCGGAGGATTTCGGCCTTGTCGGTTTTTTCCCAGGTAAAACTTTCTTCGCTGCGGCCGAAATGGCCGTAGGCCGCGGTCTTCTTGTAGATGGGGCGCAATAAATCCAAATAGGCGATCACATCGGCCGGCTTAAAACTGAAGGTCTGGCGGATGATCTGATTCAACTGAAAGTCGGGAATTTTTCCGGTCCCCCGGGTATCGACAAAAATGGAAAGGGGCTCGGCCTTGCCGATGGTGTAGGAGACCTGGAGCCGGCAGACATCGGCCAGGCCGGCGGCCACGACATTTTTGGCCACATGACGGGCCATATAGGAAGAGCTGCGGTCCACCTTGGAGGGATCTTTTCCGGAAAAGGCCCCGCCGCCATGGCTACCCCGGCCCCCATAGGTGTCGGCAATGATCTTCCGGCCGGTCATGCCGCAATCCCCCATAGGCCCTCCGACCACAAAACGGCCGGTGGTGTTGATAAAATACTGGGTCTTCTTGGTCAGGAGCTTGGCCGGGATGACCTTTTTTATGACCGTCTCGATAATCCCTTCCTGTATTTTTTTATAGGTCACGTCGGGATTGTGCTGGGCGGCGATAACCACGGCCGGTATGGAAACCGGCTTTCCGTTCTGATATTCCACGGTCACCTGCGTTTTTCCATCGGGCCGGAGGAAATTAAGGATCTTCTTTTTTCGAACTTCAGCCAGTCTCTTGGCCAGGCGATGGGCATACCAGATGGGCATGGGCATAAGGTCTTTGGTCTCGTTACAGGCATAGCCGAACATCATGCCCTGATCCCCGGCTCCCTGTTCTTTTTTCTCTCCCAGGCTATTGACCCCCTGGGCGATGTCCGGCGATTGCTTATCTATGGTGGTCAGGACCGCACAGGTTTCCCAATCAAAGCCCATGGAAGAATCGTTGTAGCCGATATCTTTTATGGTTTCTCGGACGATCTGGGGCATATCCACATAGCAAGAGGTGGTGATCTCCCCGGCGATCATGGCCAGGCCCGTGGTCACCAGGGTTTCACAGGCTACCCGTCCCCTTGGATCTTCGGCCAAAATGGCATCCAAAATAGCATCGGAAACCTGATCGGCCACCTTGTCGGGATGTCCTTCGGTTACCGATTCCGAGGTAAAAAAATAATTCGAGCTACTCATAGGAAGATCCTCCTTTAAAAAAATTTTCTTATCATAAACCTCCCGTCATTTTTGTCAAGTTAATAATAAAAAACCCCACCTCTCTATTTGGGAATGGGGTTCAATAACTGGGCGGGCGCCTTATCCCCGGATTTATTCCAAATTAAATCCCTTCTCCCTGAAGAGCCTGAGGCAGGCATCGACAACTTCGGGATCGTAGAGAATGCCTTTTTTTTGAGAGATTTCATCCAGGGCCACATCAACCCCGTGAGCCGCTCGGTAGGGACGGTGCGAGGAAATAGCCTCAACCACATCGGCGACCATTAAGACCTTGGCTTCCGGGAGAATTTCTTGGTCCTTAATACCCGAAGGATACCCTGAACCATTGATCCTCTCATGATGTTGGGAAACGATCTGGGCAATGGGCCAGGGGAAATCGATATCTTTTAAGATGTCATAACTGGTTTGGGGGTGGACTTTGATCAGCTCAAATTCGAGAGCGGTCAGTCTGGTGGGTTTACTGAGGATCTCGGCCGGTATGGATATCTTTCCTAAATCATGAACCATCCCGGCCATGCGGATGGCCTCGACCTGGTCTTTGGTCAGCCCCATTTCCTGACCGATGAAACGGGCCAGGTTGGCTACCCGGCGTTGATGACCGGCGGTGTAAGGGTCTCGGCTTTCCACGGCCAGGGCCATGGCCTGAATGATCCCGCCCATGGCTTTATGCAATTTATCCAGGCTTTGCTTGAGCTCCTCTTCTTTTTTCTTGCGCTCGGTGATGTCGGTTAAGGCCCCAATCCATTTATAAGGTTTCTCTTTCTCATCCCAGATACTAATGCCTTGACTGAGCAGGTCCAGGACGTTTCCGTCCTTCCCGATGAGCCGATATTCCTCCCGAAACGGTTCCCGGCTCCAAACGTGTCTTTTGACCTCCCCCACAACGCGCTCGCGGTCTTCAGGGTGGATCCTATTTTCAAAAGCGGTTTCAGTATAAGGGATTTCTCCTAACAGATCTCTCAATTTTTCAATTGCCTTGCCGAACCATTCCAATTGACCCGTCTGGAAATTCTCTTCAAAAATAAAATCATTGGTGCTTTCGGCAACGACCCGAAACCGTTCTTCGCTCTTTAATAAGGCCTTCTCGGTCCGTTTACGTTCGGTTATGTCCATTCCCATGCCAATAAGGCAGGGTTTTTTTTCAATATGAATTTTTTGCCCGGTAAAATAATAGGGCGTCCCCTTCCCGCTCTTAGCGATAAGTTCCGCCTCCGCATTAGAAACGCCGTCAACAAAAGTCTCCTCAATCCACTCCCGGATCAAGGCCCTGTCCGAGCCGATAAATAGGTCGAGCGGGTGCATTCCTTTAATTTCCTCAGAAAAATATCCGACGACTTGTTCGAAATTTTTATTCCAACGGCGGAACTTTCCGGTTTGATCGAAAAGATAAAAAATGCCCGGCAGGCTATTGATAATCACATTACAGAAATCTCGTTCGCGCTGAATCGCTTCCGTTGACTTGCGCAACTCGGCTGTTTTTTCCGCCACCTGGGTTTCAAGACTTTCCCTCAACCGGCTCAATTCCAGATGCGTGCGCACCCGCGCCAAGAGTTCTTCGCGCTGGAAGGGCTTGGAGATAAAATCGACTGCCCCGAGTTCAAACCCTCTCACCTTGACATCAAGGTCGTCAAGGCCGCTGATGAACATGATTGGGATTTCGCGGCTTTCTTTCCGGCCTTTGAGCCGCCGACAGACCTCGAATCCATCCATGCCCGGCAGCTTGATATCCAACAAAATCAGCCCGGGCGGCCTGGCGGCCACGGAGCGAAGAGCCAGTTCTCCGCTCTCGGCGGATCGCACCTGGAAGCCTTCAGCCGCCAGAATATCCGTGAGCAGCTCCACCACTACCGGAGCGTCGTCGACAACCAAAATCTCATCCTGTGCGGCCATAGATCCTGTCCCTATCCTTTATCGCCTGTTTTTTTATCCAGGTCACCCAAAAACTTTTTATTCGCTTTAGTTTATAAAAGGTTACCTAAAATTTTTATATTTTCATGGTTGAAAAGTCAATACAATTTAATCAATCCCTCATGGCGAGACCCCTTTGGTTTCACCCCCGGGCGGCTGTTCTGGGAAGGTGATCCGATAGGCTATCATGGACGACCTTTATGCACGCCGGGGGCGACACTCTTTTCGACCATGGGTTAAAGAATGGATGAGAATCTTCCGGGGTTATTGGGGAAAAGTCTTCCCCCGGCGAAGGCTCGCCGGAGGAAGATCAGGCCAGAAATAAATTGCCTCCGGATTCGATGAATAAAGATGACACCGGGTGGTGTCTTAAGACACCACCTGGCCCTGGTGTCTCTTAAAGGTCTGGGGATTATTTTTCACTGGTCGCCTTGGTAACCTCTTCAATCAACCCCTTGGCTTGAGGATTGACAACCGATTTCCCAATCAGGATATCGCTGGGACGGACCTTTTGGTTATAATAGGCTTCGTTCAAGGAATCCCTGACCGCCACCACCGCCCCCTCCAATGAAAGGCCGGCGTACAGGCCCTTGGAACGGGTATAGCTGATGATATCGGCGCTGAGATTAGCCGTTTCAGCAGAGGCCCCGGCCCCAACGGGACCCACGGCCACGCCCAGATCGGCACCGAGTTTGACACTATTGGCCATCAACGAAGAAACGCCTCGATCCGTCATTATCAGTAGGACGACCTCGGCGGCAAGACCCCCGGCTTGAATACCGACGCTGATCCCTCCGATAGTATAAAAGGCCGGTCCGTTCCAGGCGCCGGTTTGTCTATCTTTGACCAAAAGGACCCCGTTGCCCCCTGAAGCACCGACCACAAAGGCACCTTTAATCATCTCGGGGGCGATATACACACCCTTGGCCCTTTTTATCAATTTGTGAAAATCGGGGTAATTCGAATCAGCCATGAAGCTTTCTAAGGTCAGCTTGCTCATTTCCACTAACTTCTTGGCCTCCAGGGCCTCGTTGGCCGCCAGACAGGGGGTGATGAATTTTGACATTCCCAAGGGTAGAACGAGGATGGCCATAAAGAAAAAAATCCCAACGGAAAACGAAAATGGTCTCTGCTTTTTCATAATCCTTCCTTTCTTGAACGGTTTGAGATAACCAAATAACCACGGCTTTATGGACTTTTTACAAATTTATCATACCTAAACTCCCGGATCGGTAAAATAAGGTATAAGCTGTATATTGTTGTTTGCAGGGCGGTATTTTCTCGACCAAATCTCCCTCGATCAGCTATTCTACCCCCGGGTTAAATGACGGTACTTGATCCTGTGAGGCTGATCGGCGGCGGCCCCCAGGCGGGCCTTTCGGTCGGCCTCGTACTCGGAGTAGTTGCCGTCAAACCAGAGGACCTTGCTCTCTCCTTCAAAGGCCAGGATATGGGTGACGATGCGGTCCAGAAACCAGCGGTCGTGGCTGATGACCATGGCGCAGCCGCCGAAATTCTCCAGGGCCTCTTCCAGAGCCCTCATGGTATTGACATCCAGATCATTGGTCGGTTCATCCAAAAGAAGCACATTGGCCTCTTCCTTCAACATGCGCGCCAGGTGGACCCGGTTTCGTTCCCCCCCGGAAAGGAGCCCCACTTTTTTTTGTTGATCGCTGCCGGAAAAATTAAATCGGGCCACGTAGGCCCGGGAATTGACCTCCCGCGTTCCCAGCTTAATAGTGTCCCGGCCGTCGGCAATCATCTCCCAGATGGTTTTCTCGGGGTCGAGCACATCGCGACTCTGGTCGACATAGGCCAGCCTGACCGTTTCCCCGATCTTAAGCAGGCCCGAGTCCGGTGTCTCCTGGCCGGTAATCAGGCGGAAGAGTGTGGTCTTGCCGGCCCCGTTGGGTCCGATGACCCCGACGATCCCACCCGGCGGGACCATAAAGGAAACCTGGTCCATCAGCAGGTTGTCGCCATAAGCCTTGCTCAGATTTTCCGCCTGGATCACCAGGTTCCCCAGACGAGGTCCGGGCGGGATATAAATTTCCAGGTCTTTTTCCCTTTTTTCGCCTTCTTGATTGACCAGGGCCTCATAAGAATTGATGCGCGCCTTGGCTTTGGCATGACGGCCCTTGGGGGACATGCGGATCCATTCCAACTCGTGCTCAAGAGTCCTTTGACGTTTGCTTTCGGATTTTTCTTCCAGACGCAACCGGTTCTGCTTCTGCTCCAGCCAGGAAGAATAATTTCCTTTCCAGGGAATCCCCTCCCCTCGATCCAACTCCAGGATCCAGCCGGCCACATTATCCAGAAAATAACGGTCATGGGTTACGGCAATGACGGTACCGGCATAGCGCTGCAGATGTCTTTCCAGCCAGGCCACGGATTCGGCGTCAAGGTGGTTAGTGGGCTCATCTAAAAGGAGGATGTCCGGTTTTTGAAGCAAGAGTCGGCAAAGGGCCACCCGACGTCTTTCTCCTCCGGATAACACCTTGACCGATGTTTCGCCGGGGGGACAACGCAGGGCCTCCATGGCCATATCCAGTCGGGAATCCAACTCCCAGGCATCCAGGGCATCCAGTTTTTCCTGCACCCGACCCTGGCGCGCAATGAGCTTGTCCATTTCTTCATCGGACATGGACTCGGCAAACTGTTCGTTGATCCGGTTGAACTCATTTAACAGGTCGATCGTTTCCTGGACCCCTTGTTCTACGATTTCCTTCACGGTCTTGCCTGTCATCCAATTGAGGTTCCTGCTCCAGAAAACCCACCGAAAGGCCCGGGGAAAGGATGGTCTGGCCGTTAAACTCTTGGTCGACGCCGGCCAGGATCCGAAGAAGGGAACTCTTACCCGACCCGTTGAGCCCCAGGACTCCGATTTTGGCCCCGTAAAAATAAGAGAGAGAGATATTCTTCAATACCGGTTTCTTATCATAATATTTGCTGACCTGAATCATCGTAAAGATGACTTTATTCGCTTCCGTGGCCATTCGTTTAAACGCCTCCTGATTCGGGCAATCCGCCAAAAGCGGGACTGACCTGTTTGTTTTAAGGTTCATTCAAGGGTTTCAAACTTAACCCCGATGAAACAGAAAAAAGATTTAGACTAACGCCGAACCCTGTTTCCATGAAAATCCACTATAACCCGGAGAATGATTTTCAGGCAAGGAGATTAATTTCAACCTGATCCCTCTGGAAAAATTCTTTCACCTTCCCCCATTTGACAAACCGGATGGGAAGTGATAAAAATATTAACATCGAACGATCGATGTCTGTCTTACCGGACAGACCAATACGGGTAAAAGGAGTTATTATGAAATTGAAATGGATCGGATTGATGGGGTTGGTGTTTTTGGCGACACCGGTCTTTGCCGCGGAGAACAACGCCCTCAAAACTCAGAAAGACAAACTGAGCTACACCATCGGAGTCAATGTGGGCAGAAACATGAAACAGTTGCCGGCGGAAATAGACCCGGAACAGTTTACGAAGGGGTTCAAGGATGCCCTTTCCGGCGCCAAAACCATGCTTTCCGATGAAGAAATGCATACGGTCATGACCGCTTTTCAAAAAGAAATGGAGGCCAAACAGGCCGAAAAGATGAAAGCCGTCGGCGAAAAAAATAAAAAGGAGGGGGAGGCCTTCCTGGCTGCGAATAAAAAGAAAGAGGGGGTCAAAACCCTCCCCAGCGGTTTACAATACAAAATTATCAAAGAAGGCACCGGGAAAAAACCCAAGGCCACCGACAAGGTGACTTGCCAGTACGAGGGCACCCTCATCGACGGAACCGTATTCGATTCCTCATACAAGAGAGGAGCACCGGCCACTTTTCCGGTCAATGGGGTCATCCCGGGCTGGACCGAAGCGCTCCAAATGATGAAGGTCGGCTCCAAGTGGCAACTGTTCGTACCTTCAAAGCTGGCTTACGGTGAACGGGGGGCCGGACCCCAAATCGGCCCGAATGCGGTCCTTATTTTTACCGTCGAGCTGATCTCGATTTTGTAAATTCGAGCCCACGGCACCTTTTCACCGGCACCTATGGATCAAAAGGGGACTTCCTTACCGGAAGTCCCCTTTTGATCTGTTACGGTAAAAATATGAAAAAGACCGGAAGATTCCATGTCCTGACGGATACCCGGCTTCAAACCCGCTTTTCTCATCCCAGGCTGGTTGAGCTGGCCATTGCCGGCGGGGCCGATACGATCCAGTTTCGTCAGAAAACCGGGAGTACCAGAGAGATGATCCTGGTGGCCCGGCAGATGCGGGTCTTATGTCGAAAGGCCGGGGTGCCCTTTATTGTCAATGACCGTCTGGATGTAGCGCTGGCCGCCCAGGCCGAAGGGGTTCATCTTGGGCAGGATGATTTCCCCATCCCCTTAGCCAGAAAACTACTGGGAGAAGAGGCCGTCATCGGTGGATCGGCCGGCACCCTGGAAGAGGCCCGCAAGTGTTTCCTGGAAGGTGCGGACTATATCGGTTTCGGCCCTGTCTTTCCCACGACCTCTAAGGAGGACGCCGGCCCGGCGAGCGGACTTTCCCTCCTGGAGCAAGTCGTCAAGGAGATCCCTTTGCCGATCATTGCCATCGGCGGTATCACCCGGGATAATACCCTTCGGGTGATGGAGGCCGGGGCCTATGGTATCGCCGTGATCTCGGCGGTCTGTTGCCAAGAAGACCCCAAGACGGCGGCCGAAGGGTTTCGAGGCCTGGTGATTCGATAGAGACGCCTCCTTAGAAGCCTGACGATCAAACAAGAAGACGACACGATGTCTCAACGGATAACGGATATTGGAGAATTCGGGCTGATTCGAAGAATCAACGATCTCCTGATCGGGGAAGGCATCCGGTCCGAAAGGGTAACCCTGGGAATCGGCGATGACACGGCCTCCTTTCTCCCCCGCCCCGGATATGAAATTTTGGTCACCTGTGATTCCCTGGTAGAAGGCCGCCACTATTTGCCCGGTCATATTACCCCCCTGGATTTAGGGCGCCGGGCCATGACCCTCAACATCAGCGACATCGGGGCCATGGGAGGACAGCCCCTTTATGCCCTCGTCTCGCTTGGGTTAAAGGCCGATTTTCCGGTCCAAGACGTGGAAGAGATGTACCGCGGATTCCTCGTAGAGTTGAACCCTTTTAAGGCCTCGATCATCGGGGGCAATCTGACCCGATCGGGCAATGGCCTCTTCATCGACATCACTTTGATCGGGGAAGTCGAACAAGGGAAGGGGGTTCGCCGCTCCGGGGCCAGGCCGGGGGACGTCATCCTGGTTACCGGATATCCGGGTCAGGCGGCGGCCGGGCTTGGGCTTTTGCTTCGGGCTCAAAATGACTCCAAAATTTTGGATCATCCCTTAATCAAAATCTTTAACACCCCTTCGCATCGGGCCTTATTGGGGGCGACACTGGCCCAAGCCGGCTTGGCCACGGCCATGATCGATACCAGCGATGGACTTTTAGCCGACCTGGGGCATATCTGCCAGGAAAGCCGGGTGGGGGCCGATTTATCCAGGGAAAAACTCCCCATCAGTGATGCGCTTCGCCGGACGGCCGCCCTGTTAAACCAGGACCCATACGAATTTTTGCTGGGTGAGAGCGATGATTACGAACTGGTGATCACCTGCCGGCCGGAAGATGTCGCCTTGCTCCTTTCCGAAAGCGCCCAATGCTGCCCTGTTCCCGTAACGGAAATAGGCAGGATCACCGAACGGCCCGGCGAGATCGCCTTGCTCCTGTCCGACGGTCAAAGGCGCCCCCTTAAGCCCTCGGGATGGGATCATTTTCGTTAATTTGAGAGTAGGGTTCGAGGATTCCAGGATTCGAGGGTTCAAGGGTTTAAATTCTAATTCTTTCACTTGAATCCTTGACCCCTGGACCCCTTGAATCCTATTTCATGATTCGTGGTGTTCCACGGGGCATGAAGGTTTAAATACGCAAAAAAACACAAGGAAGAAAGGAGAATAGATTTGTATGTTCAATCAGGAAATGGCCCGGAAGGCCGCAGAAAATTTGAGGGCCGTGCGTGATCGAAAACCGCTGGTCCACAACATCACCAACTACGTAGTCATGAATGTTACCGCCAATGCCCTGCTGGCCTGCGGTGCCTCGCCGGTTATGGCCCACGCCGCCGAAGAAGTGGAAGAAATGGTTTCTTATGCCGGAGCCCTGGTGCTCAATATCGGCACCTTGAGTCCCCCCTGGATTGAGGCCATGATCAAGGCCGGCAAACGAGCCAATGCCCTTAAAATCCCGGTGATCCTTGACCCGGTGGGTTCCGGGGCCACCAGGCTGCGCACCAACACGGCCAAGCGACTTATCGAAGAAATATCCATCCAGGTGATCCGCGGGAATGCCTCGGAGGTCCTCTCCCTGGCGAAAGAAGGTCCTGAGGTCACTACCAAAGGGGTCGATTCCGTCCACACCGTGGATCAGGCCATAGAGACCGCCGTGGCCCTGGCCGAGGAACTGAAGACCGTCCTGGCCATCACCGGGGCCGTGGACTTGGTCACCGACGGGAAGCGGGTCGCCCGGGTGATGAATGGGCATGAGATGATGAGGTCCGTTACCGGGACCGGGTGTACGGCCACCGTAATCATAGGGGCCTTCCTGGCCGTCGATCCCGATCCTTTTCGAGCAGCCGCCACGGGATTGGCCTATTTTGGTCTGGCCGGTGAGAAAGCCGCCGCCAGGGGACGGGGTCCCGGCAGCTTTCAAACCGAACTTTTAGACGCCCTTTTTCAGATGAAGGAAGCGGATCTGAAGGCCGGAGCTAAGATTCAGGTTTGAGGGATTTCCGGGAGGGTCGCAGAGGGAGGATGAAAAATGAAAAAGTTCTTTTTACCAACGACGCTTTTAATGTTGATAATGGTCATTCCTGTTGCCGCGATGGCGGGGGTAGATGTGCAGGTTAATATTGCTCTGCCGCCACCCATCCTATTTGCCGCACCTCCCGAGGTGATTGTGATACCCGGGACCTATGTCTACGTTGACCCTGACATTGACGCAGACCTCTTTTTCTGGAATGGTTGGTGGTGGCGTTTATGGGATGGCCGTTGGTATCGTTCACATTATTATAATCGGGGCTGGGCCTATTATAACCATGCCCCCCGTTTTTATTTTGATGTCGATCCGGGTTGGAGAGAACACTACAGAGATCATAACTGGTACGGGCGTCGGTGGAACTATGAACGGATTCCCTCCCAACGACTTCAACGAAACTGGAGCGGTTGGCAAAAGAACCGGTATTGGGAAAAGCAGAGAACCTGGGGTGTCCAGAACTATCAGCCTCATCCTCCGCAACAGAGACAGGAAATGAAACGCCAATGGCAGGAACAATATCAACAGAGACCCGAGGTTCAGCATCATCAGCAGCAAAGACCCCCTCAGCATGAGCAGCCACGGCGACAACCCCCGGAGAGAGGTTCGCAAGGGCCGAGACAGGAGCAATATCAACCAAGACAGCAGCACCATCAATTTGAGCAGCCGAGGCAACAACATCAAGGAAAGGGTCAGGAACCGCAGCGCAATCGGCATGAAGGAAGACCTGAAGGAGGGGAGGAACGACACGGCAGGTAGGATGACTATACGTAAAAAGAAATAACGCAGCCCGATTTAACTGACGCTTTCGGCGCTATACCGGGCAATAATTCCGGTTCGCACCGCATGCCGATAGGTACGGAAAAAAAACAGATAGGCCAGCAGGATATAGAGGACATCCAGACCGATACCCGCGAGCAGATAGGTCTCCGGGAACGGGTGGCCCGAGACGAGCGCCCGGGCGCTCTCAAACACATAGGCCGGAGGGAGTATGTGGGATATGGGTTGCATCCACCACGGAAGGGTCGAAAGAGGGTAAAACACGCCGGCAAAAGGGGAAAGAAGGGCGGGGACTGGCCAGACAAACCATTCCGCCGACGGCCCGAGCCGCAGCACCATGGCGCAGGCGAAAACACCCAGTGCGATGCCGAACAAAAATAGAATCAGAAGAAACGGAATGAGCACCAGGCCATAGGAAAAGAAGGAAAGCCCGAAGACCAGGATCGCCAGGAGCAGCATGACCGAAAGCCCGACGGAGCTGGTCAGAATGCTCGTGATCACCAGGCCGCCCACATATTCGGACATGGAAAGCGGGGTGGCAAATAAATTAAGGAAGTTTCTGGACCAGACATCCTCAAAAAAGGCCATGGTCACCCCCTGCATGACCCGCGTGAAAAAATCCCAGAGAAGGACCGCGCCGAGAAGGACCGGCACGAAATTAAAGCCGCTTTCAGCAACGGAATTCAGATATTTGGTAATAAACCCCCAGAGGACGATATCGACGCCAACCCAGGCGAACAAAGGCATCACGCGCGAAAAGCTGCCCCGGATAAGATAGAACTGCCGAAGCACGATGGCCGATACGCGGGTGAAGTTCATGCCGGGACTTTCCCCAGGGTCAGCGGTTCGCGGGCCACGGCGATAAAAAGATCCTCCAGCGTGTCTTTGCCGTGTTCGGCCGGGAGGGTCCTGGGGTCGCCTTCAAGCAGAATTTTTCCGCGCGAGAGAAAAAGGACGCGGCTGCAGACCTCCTGCACTTCATGCATGTTGTGCGAGGTCCACAGCACGCCGACGGTGTCCTGCGCGCCATATTCCCGGATTTTGTTCCGAATGTCTCGGGCGGAAGCGGGATCGAGGGATGCCGTAGGTTCATCTAAAAGCAGGAGGTTCGGGCGGTTCAGCAGCGCCTTGGCCAGCCCGGCGCGCGTCTGCTCACCCGATGAAAGGAGACCGCATTTGACGTTTTCAAAGGCCTTTAAATCAAACTGGAGAAGGAGTTCATCGATGCGGGCGGGGAGGTCCCTGACCCCGTAAATCAGACCGAAGATGCGCAAATTCTGGCGGACCGTCAGGTTGCCCGGAAGCGGCGCGTAGACGGCGGCGAAGTTCGTACGCTCCAGCGCCCGGGAACGGTTTTCCGAAATGTCTATGTCTTCGATGAGGATCTTCCCGGCGCCTGGTTCAAGGACGCCCAGGATCATATTGATGATCGTCGTCTTCCCGGCGCCGTTGGGACCCAGGAGTCCGACGATCTCGTTGACCCTTAAGTCAAACGAGACCCCATCCACGGCGATGGTATCGCCGTATGTCCTGCCCAGATTGGACAGGTCGAGCATTTTTTGTTTCATGGATATTTTCACATTGAAGCTCCCCCCACCTCGCTGCTGGGAGCTTCAATATCAGGTTTCGTAGCAGGCCAGTATCTCGCCAAAGTAAAGGGTGTGGTAATCCTTTTGTGGATAAAGAGACGTATCATATTCTGGGTCCAGATAGGCCGGGTTCATGGCGGACTTGTAGACAATTTTACACTCATAATGATGCCCCGGGGTTTTGATGATCGGCGAAGCGACCTTACTACCGGGGGATATTTCCAGGTTGCACATTTTAAACTTGTCCAGGTCCCGGCCGGATTTCGTACCGCAAAAGGCCGTTTCTTTGCCCATGTCACTCGCTGGCACCGTCACGGTAAAATCCTCTGCCGCTTCCATAATACCAAAGGTATGTCTCGAAGACCGAACCGCTACCATCATGATCGGCTTTTGCCAGATAAACCCGAAGGTCGCCCAACCAATGGTCATGGTGTTGAACGCCTTGCCGGCTTTTACCGTTAAAAAGGCCCCCTTCCTGATTTTTTTGATGTTTTCCTCAGCAATGGTCATATAATTTAGATCTTTCATGGCAATCTCCTTTAGGTTAAATGACCCAGGCCGCTTTCTCCCTTTCGCCTTTGTGGTCGTTCTTTTTAACTTTTAACTTTTTCCTTTTGGCCTTTCACCTTTTACTCTCAATAAATTCCGCGGCTTGCTCGAAAATAAATTCCGCATCGTTGTCCAGGGTGGCCACATGATAGGAGTTCTCCAGCCAAAGCATTTCCTTGTCCTTTGAACCGAGGTTGGACATGATGTATGCGGCGTTGGCCGGCTCCGGCACCACGTGGTCCTCGCGCGAGGCGATGACCAGGGCAGGCGCACTGACGCGCGGCAGGCCTTCCCTGGTCACCTGTAACAGCCTGGTCAGCTCATGTGCGGCGGCAACAGACACCTGGTCGTAGCACGATTCCTTGGCCTCCGGCTTCTTGATGTCGCTTCCCACTCCCGGCCTGGTTTTCACCAGATATTTGAGTACGGCGGTCAGACGAAGCAAGGGATCGGTGAGGATCAGGGCGTTTACGGGAATGATCCCTGCGATCTTACCACCGAAGACGGCTGCCAGGTGCAGGGTGATGGTGCCCCCCATGGAAAGGCCGGTTACGAAAATCCGCTCACACTGGCCGCGCAGTTCCTGCAAGGCCCGCTCCGCCTCACCGGTCCACTCGGTATACTTTCGCAAGGCCATATCTTCCACCATGGTGCCGTGCCCCGGCAGGCGCGGCCCTATCACCGTGTAGCCCCTGGCCGCCAGTGCTTTCCCATAAGGCAGCATGCTCTGGGTGCAGCCGGTGAAGCCATGGATCACCAGGACCCCCGTGGAGTTCCCCTTGAAGTAAAAGGGTTGTGCGTCGTCCCAGATCTGCGGATCAGCCATATTCCCCACCTCTCTTTTTTTACTTTTTACCTTTCCCTTTTTACCTTATTTAGATGGAGTATAAGGCAAGAAAAAGACCAGGGCAAGGAGAAAAGGAGGGCGGAAAACAGGGAATGAAGAACATCCCCTTCTCCACTTCATGCAGGAATCAAAAGGCTCTCTTTAAGACGGTGGGGCCATGTTTGAGCCGGCTACGCGATCTCTGCGGACCGGGGGACGGCATATTGTAATCGCCAGCACAGGCGACCGGCGGGTGAGTTTAGATCTGATCAGCTTCTATCAAAATCAATCCAAACTGATCGGAGTGAAGACTATGAAGCTCACCACCAGCGAGGTGGAAGCCATTGCCGATGAGCATCCGGCGGAAATAAGAGAGGCCCTAAAGAAATTTTTGGCAGAGGATCTTGCCAAGAGATAATGGAACCGACTTGACTCGCTCAATTACTGAATGAAGCGGATTACATCCCCTTTCCCAAAGCGTGGGAAAAATCATTCCAGGTGGCCTGGTCGTTCATTCCCCTCACACCCCTAGCCTTAATCAATATACTTGACCTCCTTGTCATACCTTCCTATAATTAAGCCATTTTATAATGCTTATCAAAATGGAGTACCAATGATAACGTGTACCCAGGCTATCAGGGAAGAATTTAAGGAAAAAGATCAGATTTTGACTACAGAACAAATCATCGACCAAATTCAGAAAAAATATCCGGGAAAATGGAAAGAGATCACCATCAGAACCCACCTCATTGGCTGTAGCATCAACCACAAGTCAAGTAAATATTATCCAACTTTCCAGAAATTTCTCTACACCATCCAGCCGGGAAAAATGAGACTTATTGACCCGGAAAAAGAAGCTAAATTTAAAAAGTTATCTTCGGGGTTGAAGGTGCAATTCGTTTCAGCAGTCCCGATCCCAATCGGAGAAGATCCCCTCGGAGTGAACTTAACCATCCAAAAATATATGAGAAGTTATTTAAGAAAGGATATTGCCCAGCTTGAACCGGGGCTCAAACTTGTCAGCAAAGAGGATCTTAATGTCTCAATAAAAGCAGCCAAAATCGACGTCCTGGCAACAGATAGTAGAGGCAGCCTCGTTGTAATTAAGCTCAAGGGAGGGACCGCGCATATCGGCACTCTGAGCGAGACTTTAAAATCCATAACTTCAATCAGAAATGAGATTGGTCAGAGGAGCCTTAGAGGCAAAATAGTGGCAGAAGATTTTGATAATGAGATAATCCTCGAGGTAAAAAAAGTCCCGCAGGTCTCTCTGGTCAAATATAAGGTAAAATATGACTTTGAAATAGTCGGATAAAGTTTTCCAGCACAACCAATGGAAGTGGAGGAAATCCATGACACACAAAGACAGAGGGTGTTATGCCAAAAAACGCTTGCCGGAACTTAAGTTGAATCCGGCAATCGCCGAAGCCGTCAAACAAGGGAGTTCTGACGGAAAAATATCCTGCGCCGCTGCCTTTAAAGTAGCCAGAAAATTAAAGGCAACACCAGGTGAAGTGGGCGTTACTATAGATTTACTTGAAATACCCGTCATTAAATGCCAGCTCGGGCTTTTTGGATATGGTCCCCCCGATAAAAGGGTTATAGCGGCAGAGACCGTATCCCCAGCCATGGAAGCGGCCATACGGGAATCCCTGGTTAAGGAGAAACTTCCCTGTGCCTCGGCCTGGGAGATAGCGGCGGAATTCAACATGGCTAAAAGAGAAATCTCTTCAGCCTGTGAGACCTTAAAAATTAAAATCTCTTCCTGTCAATTGGGAACTTTTTAATACGAAAACAGGATTCGGGTTACTCTCCGCTTTAAGGCCTGTCTATGTTAATCTTTGCTCGCCTTAAAATGGGAAGCCGCTTTATGATAGGCGTTTTCTATGTCCTGAACCGCAGCATCCATTTCGGATTTTACCTTTTCCCAATTATTCGCAGCCGCATTCTTTACTTTTTTCCATTCCTTTTTCGCGGCTTTCTGTTTCTTGTGCAGCTCGGTCATCTCCTTGTTATACTCCGCTTTGGCTTCCCCCTTTAGCCCGGCGGCCTTTCCTTTCAGCTCGTCGATTTTCTTATCCAAGGCCTTAAGTTTTTCTTGCACCTCTTTCTTGTAGCCTTCCTTCTCTTCCTTTTGCGCGTCGCTCCAGGCGCTTAAGAACAATCCCAGAACAAAAACGATTGCCATGACGGAAACAAAACCTAATCGGCGGACTTTCATGTTGTTACCTCCTCTTTAATGGGGATTCGTAAAGGGCGGGCAAGATCGCCTCAGACCAAATAAAAATATTTAGAATAATGGCCGCTTATTTCACGACCAGATCATTCTTTATGGATTTGACCCCTGGGACGCTCCAGGCAATTTGCCCCGCTTTATCGACGGCCTTTTTGGAATTAACAAAGCCGCTCAGTTGTACGACCCCCTTGTATGTTTCCACACTGATCTGGAATGACTTGAGAAAATCATCCTTGGCCAGCAAGGCTTTTACCTTGGTCGTAATGACCGAATCGTCAACGTATTCCCCCGTACTTTCATGGGTCCGTGCCGGTGCACAGGCGGCGAGGGTGCCGACCAGCATAAGAAGCACTAATAAGTGGATAACGAGTTTTCTCTTTTCCATGCGGTGAATCCTCCTTGAAAGTTTATTTTAAAAGGGGCGGGTTCCCACGGATTAATTCTTCGGCCTCCGCCAGTAATTGTTCCAGACTCTTGGATTTTAAGGTCGTCGGCATCCTGGTTTCTTTTCTGAAATAAACCCCTGCCCTTCCGATCATAAAATTATTAATGAAAGCCGTCTGAAAGGTAAATAAGGGGATCTCTGTATTTTTTCACAAAAAATGCTGTAGGTTGAGCAGGGGCCGTTTACTCGGCCCGAATGAGGAAACCGCCGGTGCTTTCCCGAGGGTGAGCAATGCGGGACGGGTTGAAGAAGGATTGCTTGTGACCAGCGGGCAGGGCGTCGCGGGACCATGAAAAGACCATTGCTGCCTGTTCATGTTATTTTCTGATTGGTTAAGGAAATGCGCTCGCCGTCCCGGTTCAATCTGGTTTCAAGTCAACTTTTTTAAAGTAAATTAGAATATGAACCGGAATTGGAGTCCGCCAATCCATTCCTTGTTGATGTCCGGCTTAGCGGCAACCTCCGCTTGATTACTCCAATCATAATAAGTAAATACCGGAATTACATAAAAATCGTCGGTTACCTTGTAGTCGATGCTGGCCCCGTACATCATCCGCGTAATGTCATCGTCTCCAACCTTCCACTCGTTGTTATTTTGGGTATTTTCTCGGCCCAAAAAGAGATGAGGGGTGGCCGGACCGAAGGTATGGGCTAAATCGGCAAACCCATGGGTACCGGTAGTATTTTTGATCCTTCCGGAAGTATCCCAGAAATATCCGTGAAAGGACCTTTGAAAGGTAAAGAGGCCGCCACCCCCATCCTTGGTATTATAGTCCCGGATGCCTGGCGGTGGATACACCGTGGGTAGCCCCTGCTGGGCAGTCTCCTCCGGGGTCATCTTGAGGAAGGGATAGAGCAGGGCGTTTACTCCGGGGAGGGCCGCATTATAATCCGGCCCTAAGACGGCAGATGGTTGGGAAAGCAAACAGGAAAAGGCCCTATTCTCAGGAAGCCTTGTCTGGGAAACCAATTCACTCCCCTGGACATTCCAAGCAGTCCAAGTCACCGAGACTGCTATTAATATCACTATGATGGGCTTCATTAATTTCATTTTTCCTCCCTACCAAATCAACAAAACGAAGTCCATTGTTGACGTCCAACTTTTTTCAGCCCCCCTTTGCCTTTTGGAGCTTTTTTTACCTAAAACTATAAGACGTAAAAGGATCTTCTAAAGTTAAAATATTTATCTTTACCCGATCAATATTCCTATATATCAAGAATGACTAAGTTTTTAATCCATACACCCGAACCCCAAAAAAATCCTAAAAAAAAGTTGACAAATGAAATAAATAATCTAACAATTGTTTCTAACGGTTGTTCCAAACGACTGTTTGCTAATGATTATATCGGCGGAGGGTCGGCTATGCAAGACAATTCAAAGAGGGACGAGGACACCAAAGCCAGGCTGATCGAGGCGGCGGGGGAAATGTTTGCCCAGCGTGGCTATCGTGCGACGACGGTGAGAGACATATGCAACCGTGCCGGTACTCATGTCGGTTCTGTCAACTATCACTTCAGGGACAAAAGGGGACTCTACGCGGCTATCATCGAGTATTCACACCAACTGGCGGTTAGCAAATATCCGCCCAGTTTGGGACTCCCGGAAGGAGCCACTCCGGAGGAAAGACTACGAGCATTTATTCTGTCACTTTTTTTGCGGGCCATGGATAAAGGTTTGCCTGCCTGGCATGGGAAGCTCATCGTCCAAGAAATCGTTGATCCGAGCGATGCCTTCGATCAAATAGTGGAAAACTCTGGTCGACCTCTTTATGCATATCTGGCGGGTATTGCGCGAGAACTGATGGACAAAGAAAAGTCATCGGATGGAGAAGAAGGCAATGAGCTCTTTCTTGTAACAATGAGCATAATTGGACAATGTCTATACCATCATATCGGGAGACATATCATTGCGGCCCTCCGCCCGCAGAGCTTCGATCCAACCCATATTGAACAAATCGCCGACCATATCACCCGATTCTCCCTCGGCGGCATCCGGGAGGTCGCGGCAGGAGGAGGAATAAATTGACTCTTAAAACTAAAATCTTGATATTTTTTTTCTTTATAATCTTTTTTATCACTTATGCTTGTGTCCTGAACTTTATCCCCAAAATCGCCTATTCCATCGGGAACTTCTAACCGGGAGCCGACGATAATCCCAAAGGCCTAATCGATTTAATTTTTCCAGCCAATGGCCTTTGACCAAGAGGAAAATAATTTTTTCGCTCGAACGTTTTGGCCCGAATAGTTGACCGAATAGTAATTATATTTTTGAGAGAGGCATTGAGCCCAAAGCCGGAAATGTTAGCCCAAATATACTGATACATCAAGGAGATGTGGGATGAGAATTTCAAAGTTGATCTTGGTAAGCCTTATTGTATTATCCGCCGGCCTTTTGATGAGTGCTTGTGAACGCAAGCATCCGGCTCCGCCCCCCGTCCCGGAGGTCGCGACGGCGGCGGTCCAGCCGCAGCGGGTCGTGCTGACCACCGAATTGCCGGGGCGCACGTCTGCCTATCTGGTCTCCGAAATCAGGCCCCAGGTCAACGGCATCATCCAGAAACGCCTGTTTACGGAAGGTTCCGATGTCCGGGCCGGCCAGGTGCTCTATCAGATCGATCCGGCCCCTTTTCAGGCGGCACTCGACAATGCCCAGGCCGCCCTTGGCCGGTCTGAGGCCA
>CAVYLJ010000015.1:0-14077 GCA_963769305.1 uncultured delta proteobacterium
CCCCTCATTTTTCCAATAAATTCACTTTGAAAACCAAAAATTTCTTGACATTATTTAAAATAGATAATAAAATTATAAATTTATAACTTTTTCAAGAAAAGCCTTTTATGTTTGAGTCCTTAACCGAACGCCTGAATCTGACCTTCAAGAAATTGAAGGGGGAGGGGAAATTAACCGAAGCCAATATGAAAGAAGGGCTTCGGGAGGTACGGCTGGCCTTGCTGGAGGCCGATGTCCATTACAAGGTGGCCAAGGATTTTATCGATCGGGTCCGGGAGAGGTCTTTGGGGCAGGAGGTCCTCTCCAGTCTCACCCCGGCCCAACAGGTGATCAAGATCGTCCAGGAGGAACTGACCGAGTTGATGGGCGGGACGCGCCAGGATCTTCATTTGGCCGGTCGCGCACCTATTGCCATCATGCTGGCCGGGCTTCAAGGTTCGGGAAAAACGACCACGGCCGGAAAGCTGGCCTTATATTTGAGGGAAAAGAATTTTCGACCCGGCCTGGTGCCGGCGGATGTTTATCGACCGGCGGCCATTGACCAGCTTCATAAGGTGGGGGAACAGGCCGGGGTCGAGGTATACCCTTCCGATCCAAAAATAAACCCGGTGGAACTTTGCAGCCGGGCCGTGGAATGGGCCCGCGAGCGGGGATTGAATCCTCTGATCCTGGATACGGCCGGACGGTTGCATATCGACCAGGACTTAATGACCGAGCTGAAGCAGATCAAGGAACGGGTCCGGCCCAACGAGATCCTCCTGGTGGCCGATGCCATGACCGGTCAGGATGCCGTTAATGTGGCCCAGAAATTTAATGAATGGTTGGATCTGTCCGGTGTTATCCTGACCAAGATGGAAGGGGACGCCAGGGGAGGGGCTGCCTTGTCCATCAAGGCGGTTACTCAAAAACCGATTAAATTTATCGGTGTCGGAGAAAAGTTGGAGGCCTTGGAACCTTTTCATCCCGACCGGATGGCCTCCCGGATCCTGGGCATGGGCGATGTTTTGTCCCTGATCGAGAAGGCCCAACTCCATTTTGATCAAAAGCAGGCCTTGGAGCTGGAAAAGAAGATCCGCAAGGAATCTTTTACCTTGAACGATTTTAAGGACCAGCTAAGACAGATAAAAAAATTGGGTTCCCTGGAACAGATGGTGCAAATGATCCCGGGTTTAAATCGAATGAAGGGCTTAAAAGAGGCCAAGCCGGATGAAAAAGAATTCCTTCGGGTAGAGGCCATAATCGATTCCATGACCCCGGAGGAACGAAAAAGCTATCAGATCATCAATGGAAGCCGACGTCGGCGCATTGCCAAAGGGAGCGGGACGACGGTACAGGATGTCAATAAACTGCTTAAAAATTTTGAACAGATGCAAAAGATGCTTAAACAATTCAATAAGGGTGGTCGAAAGGCCCTCAAAAGAGGATACTTGCCTTTTTAACAGGCATTGGTTACTATAAAGTTCAGGAAGAAGAAAAACTAAGGAGCGTATTATGGCGATTAAGATTCGATTGGCCCGGATTGGGGCCAAGAAACGGCCTTTTTATCGGATGGTCGTGGCTGATTCCGGGGCACCAAGAGGCGGGCGGTTTATTGAGATTGTCGGGACTTACAACCCCAATCAAGAACCAGCGGCGGTTTCCTGGAAACAGGATGTTTTGAAAAAGTGGCTTTCCGTAGGGGCTGAACCAACAACTACCGTTAGAAATTTGATTCGCTTCAGCGGCGTACTCAAGGGATAAGAGATTTTGAGGCGGGCGCCTCACCCCTCTCCTGTGGTGTAGATGGATTCACTTGAATCGATCCTTGGCCGATAAAGGGCCGGGGAGCGTGAGCGGAATCAGTCTGTTATCGGTATTCGGCAACTCTAAAGGAGGAGGTAAGCGGCATGAAAGAGTTGGTAAAGTACATTGCAAAGGCGTTGGTGGATCATCCTGACCAGGTTGAAGTTAATGAAATCGAAGGGGAACAGACTTCAGTCATCGAATTAAAGGTGGCCAAGGAGGATTTGGGAAAGGTCATCGGAAAACAAGGGCGGACCGCCAGGGCCATGAGGACTATCTTGAGTGCGGCTTCCACAAAGATCAGAAAACGGTCGGTCCTGGAAATCATAGAATAAGAAAAAAATGATTTAATGAAAGCGGGCTTTCTGTTAATCGGAAAGGTTGCCAAACCTCACGGGTTGCGCGGCCAGATGAAAGTCCATTCTTACGCCGCCTCCCGGGAAACTTTTTTTGCCGGACGGAAAGTGTTTCTGAGCCGGGGCGAAGAAGTGCAGGAGTGGGTGATCTCGGAGGCCAAAGTGCAAGCCCGTTCCTTGCTTCTTAAGCTGGTTGGTCTGGAAGATCGTCAGCAGGCGGAAAGGTTGGCGGGATTTTCCGTGTACATCGAGGAAAAAGACCTGGAAGCCCTTCCGGAGGGAGAGTATTATTGGTACCAATTGATCGGCAGCCGGGTCTATAACGACCGCGATCAATTTTTAGGCATTATGGAGGGTATATTTGCAACACCGGCCCACGATATTTGGGTCATCCGGGATCGAGAAAAGGAAATCCTCTTTCCAGCCGTTGAGGATGTTATCCTTTCGGTAAATAAGATCCAAAGGGAAATCCGCGTCCGGAACTTATATGACCTCGCCGAGGGTGATGATTGTTGATATCCTGACCCTTTTCCCCGGCCATTTTCTTTCTCCCTTAAAAGGGGGGATCCTTCAGCGAGGGATTGAAAAGGGACGGGTCCGAATCCGGATATTCAATCTGCGTGATTTTGCCGATGACCCCCATCGAACGGTAGATGACCGGCCTTTTGGCGGCGGGGCGGGGATGGTTTTAAAACCGGAGCCCATTTTCCGAGCCCTCACTTGGTTGAGGGGTCTACCCGGGCCGAGCCCGTTGGTTATCCTTTTGACCCCCCAGGGTATTCCGCTGAAACAATCCAGGGTTGAAGAATTGGCCGGCTGTCCGCGGATCATCCTGATCTGCGGGAGATATGAGGGGATCGATGATCGGATAGCCGATTTTTTCTGCGATGACCAGATATCGATCGGCGATTATGTCTTAAGTGGTGGTGAACCGGCGGCCTTGATTATTTTGGATTCTTTGGTCCGTTTGGTCCCTGAAGTCCTTGGGTGTGCCGATTCGGGGAAGGAAGAGTCCTTTGAAGAAGGCCTGTTGGAGTATCCCCAATACACACGGCCCCGAAACTTCAAAGGCCACCGGGTGCCCGAAGTCCTGATCTCGGGGGACCATGAGAAGATCCGGGCCTGGAGACGTCGTCAGTCTTTGGTCAAGACCGCTGAACGGCGGCCCGATTTGATCCGGAAGGACCGGTTGAGGGCGGAGGATCAGGAGATATTGAAATCGGTTAGCAGAAAAGAGAAAAAGGAATAGTACGGTTCGTATTTTGTATCATAAATTATAAGGAGAAGAGCAATGGATACCTTAACCATGTTGGAAAAGGAGCAGATGCGGGGGGACCTTCCCGATTTTAAAACCGGGGATCAGGTTCGGGTCCATGTTAAAATAAAAGAAGGGGAAAAGGAGCGGATCCAGGTCTTTGAAGGGGTAGTTATTCGAAAAAGAAAAGGAAATACAGGGGCTACCTTTACCGTCCGCAAGGTTTCTTATGGTGTCGGGGTAGAGCGTATTTTCCCGCTTCACGCACCGGCCATTGATCGCGTTGATATCGTCAGCCGGGGGAAGGTGCGCCAGTCCCGGTTATATTATTTGAGGGAATTAAAAGGTAAGGCCGCCCGGATCAAAGAACGGCGGGTAATCCCGGGCTTGAAGGAAGCCGCGAATTCCAAGATCTGATAAGTTAAACTTAATCTCTGGACGCTTTAATCGTGGGAGCCGTTAAGAAGCCCTCTGATTTTTTCGAAAATAAAATTGACCGACCGGGCCCCTACCTGATCGCCGGTGTGGATGAGGTGGGCAGAGGGCCTTTGGCCGGTCCGGTGATTGCCGCAGCGGTCATTTTCCCTCGAGGGGTCTTTATCGCTGGCGTTACCGATTCTAAGCAGTTAACTCCCCAAAAAAGAGAATTTTTGTTTCCCCTGATCAGAAAGAGATCCCTGGCCATTGGTTTTGGTTTCCTGGGTCCCCGGAAAGATCGATCGCCTCAATATCCTTCAAGCTTCCTTAAAGGCCATGGAAAAGGCGGTTTACAATCTGAATCTTAATCCCGATCTGGTCCTTATCGACGGGAACCAGTATTTAAACCTGCCGTTCAGCCAGGCCTGTCTGATCCAGGGAGACCGTTTAAGCCATGCCATTGGGGCCGCCTCCATTATAGCCAAGGTTGTTCGGGACAAGCTGATGGAATCATGGCATTACCGATTTCCTCACTATAATTTTTTCAACAATAAAGGGTATGGAACCCAAGAGCACCTTAGGGCCTTGAAGCAATATGGGCCTTGTCTGCTCCATCGTTTAACCTTTAGAGGAACGGTCCCAGATGAAACCCATAAAACCTTCTGAGGACCCCCGCAGAGGAGTGGGGCAAAGAGGAGAGGACCTGGCCTATGAACTCCTCAGAAGAAAGGGATATGAGATTCTGGAAAGAAATTTTAAGTCGCCTTTGGGAGAAATCGATATTGTCGCCCGGGAAGGAAAGACCCTGGCTTTTGTGGAGGTCAAAACCCGTTTGTCCGCTGATTTTGGGACGGCTAAATGGGCCGTGGGTCCCAAAAAGCAACGAAAGTTGTCCATGGTGGCCTTGGACTACTTAAAACGTCGTTCCTTCCCGGACCAGGCCGCCCGCTTTGATGTGGTGGCTATTGATTTGAATCACGGGCAGGAGAAAGTTGAACTGTTCCGAAACGCCTTTGACCTGGCTTATTAGAGGAAAATATTGAGTCACGGTCTCGCACGGACTTTTATCGGGCCGACTTACCGGCCTGAGAAAACCGGCCAGTCTGCTGCGAGTCGGTGGCGAGAATTAAAATGGCTTTATTGGAAAATAAAGGAACTTTATACATCGTCGCCACACCCTTGGGGAATTTGAAGGATATTACCCTGCGGGCACTGGAGGTGTTGAAGGCTTCTGATCTGATAGCCGCCGAGGATACCCGGAGGACCCAAAAACTCCTTTCCGCCTATGATCTTCATTCCCCGTTGATCAGCTATAATGAAAATAATAAATTTAGAAAGCTGAGTTCCCTGATCGAGCGACTGAGACAGGGGCAGCAGATCTGTCTGGTCAGCGACGGCGGAACGCCGGGTGTCAGCGATCCGGGTAAAGAGTTGGTTGAGGAAGCCCGCCGGGCCGGTATCCCGGTCATCCCCATTCCAGGGCCTTCGGCCCTGATTTGTGCCTTAAGTGCTTCAGGATTATCCGGCGACTCTTTTGTTTTTTTAGGCTTTCTGCCTCGACGCAAAAGCCGCCGGAAAAAAGTCCTTCAGGAAATGAAGGAACAGAAGAGGACCCTCATTTTCTATGAGGCCCCTCACCGGATTAGGGACCTTCTGCAAGAGATCGAAGCCGTTTTGGGCGACAGGGAAGCGGTTTTGACCCGGGAACTTACCAAGATTTATGAAGAGATCCTTTCCGGTCCGGTAAGCGGGTTGATCCGCCAGCTTGCGGATCGGGAACCGAAGGGGGAATATTGCCTTCTGTTGGCCCCCTTGAAACTGCCCGACCATGCTGAGGAGAAATGGAACGCCATTCAGTGATAAAAAACCGACTGGGCCTTCATGCCCGGGCGGCGGCCAAAATGGTTCAATTAAGCAATGAATTTTCCTCAAACCTGGCCATCCGGTTTGACGATCAGGAAATTGACGGTAAAAGCATACTCAATATATTGACCCTGGCTTGCCCGGTGGGTTCGCAAATTGTCCTGCGGGCCGAAGGTTCGGATGCCGAAAAACTCTTGGAGGCCATGCAAAGGCTGATTGATGACAAGTTCGGAGAAGAATAATCCTTTAATGGAGAAAGAACCTATTAATCTTGTCCTAAAAGGGATCGGGGCCTCCGGTGGGGTGGCCATCGGACGGGCTTATCTGGTGGATCGCAGCCGGGTCAAGGTCGTTTATCAATACCTCCTCGACGAAAGCCAGATCGAGCCGGAAAAGGTCCGATTCAAGGCAGCGGTCGCCAAGGCCGATGCCCAATTGCAGCAGATCATCGAAGAGATCCCGGAAGAGATAAAAGATCACGCCGGTATTATTGATTCCCACCGGTTGATTTTGCAGGATCGCATGATTTTTGATCAGACCCTGGAGAACATTGGTAAGGAACAGATCAATGCCGAATGGGCCTTGAAAAAGACCGTAGAAAAGGCCCAGGAGATTTTTTCCAAGATCAAGGACGAATACATCCGAAACCGGGTCAAGGATGTGGTGGATGTTTCCGAACGGATACTGAGAAATCTGACCGGGACCGAGGTGGAAAACTTGGGCGATATCCGGGGCCAGGTGATTGTGGTGGCCCACGATCTGTCTCCGGCCGACACCACCCAGATGCGATTAGACCATGTTTTGGGTTTTGTCACCGATATGGGCGGAAAGACTTCCCATACCGCCATAATCGCCCAGTCCCAGGAGATCCCGGCCGTAGTCGGGTTGGAGCGAATCACCCAGGTGGTTAACAGCGGCAACCTGATTATCGTGGATGGAACCGACGGCCAGGTGATCTTGAACCCCGACCCGGAAACCGTAGACATCTTCCAGCAAAAAAAGAAAAAATACGGCGAATATCGGACTGAAATGGCTAAATACAGCCATTTGCCGGCCGAAACGCTGGATGGATATCGGATTAAGACCAGGGCCAATATTGAATTCTTGGAAGAAATTGCCACGGTGCTGGCCAATGGAGCTGAAGGGATCGGTCTTTTCCGGACTGAATTTTTATATCTGAGCCAGAAAGAATTGCCCAGTGAACAAACGCTCTTTGAGAACTTTAAAAAGGTGGCCCGGATCATGGCGCCCCATCCGGTTACCATCCGGACCCTGGATATCGGAGGCGATAAGTTTGCATCCCATCTCGATTTGGCGGAAGAGATGAACCCGGCCCTGGGTTTGCGAGCCATCCGTTTTTGTTTGAAGGAAGTGGATATTTTTAAGCGGCAACTGCGGGCCATTTTAAGGGCCAGTTCCTATGGGAAGCTCAAAATACTCTTTCCGATGATTTCCTCCATTGATGAGGTCTTCCAGGCCAAGGCCATCCTGAAGGAGGTAACCGAGGACCTGGAAAAAGAAAAGATCCTCTTTGATTCCCAGATCCCCATCGGGATCATGATTGAGATCCCCTCGGCCGTGGCCATGGCCGATCTTCTGGCCCGGGAAGTGGATTTTTTCAGCATTGGGACCAATGACCTGATTCAATATTCCCTGGCCATCGACCGGGTCAATGAACATGTGGCCCATATGTATCAACCTTTGCATCCGGCCATCCTGCGCCTTATCCATCAGACCATCGAAGCCGGTCACCGGGCCGGGATTCCGGTTGCTATGTGCGGGGAGATGGCCGGTGAACCCTTGTATGTCCCGATTTTATTAGGGTTGGGGTTGGATGAACTGAGCATGAATCCCATGTCCGTCCCAAGAGTCAAACGGATCATCAGGATGACTTCCTATAAAGAATCAAAGGCCTTTTTAGAAAAGGTTTTTTCCTTGAATACCACCGAAGAAGTCAATGCCTTTGTCCGTAAGGAAATGGTCCAAGGGTTCTCCGACAGTTTCAAGGCCGATGGGACCATGATTTATTAAATGAATCAAGCGACGGGTGCTTTGAGCTTTGAGCAAACATGAGTGAATAAAAATGGCCGAACACATTAAGCTGGTCTGTCAAAATCGCAAGGCCCGCCACGATTACGAAATTCAGGAAACCGTTGAAGCCGGTTTGATGCTAACCGGATCGGAGGTCAAATCCCTTCGTCTGGGACGGGCCAATCTTAAGGATAGTTATGCCCGACCCAAGTTGGGGGAAGTATTCCTTCATGAGGTCCATATCAGTCCCTATGAAAATTCCCCTTTACAGGATCAGGATCCTACCCGGACCAGAAAACTCCTTCTGCATAAACAGGAAATCCGAAGGCTGACAGCCAAAATCCAGGAAAAAGGTTTCACCCTGGTTCCTCTCCGAATCTACTTTCGCGACGGTAAGGCCAAAGTCGAACTGGCTTTGGCCAAAGGGAAAAAATTGTACGATAAAAGAGAGGCTATCCGAAAGAAGGATATGAAGCGGGACGCCGACCGCCAGATTCGGGGCAAAAAATAACCAACTTGACTTTGGATGGTCTAATCATTAATAAAACAATGAAGGGGGGCGAAACGGCTTCGACGGGGATACTTAATTTAGTGGCATACCGAGGTCCTATCGGTTAAAATAGGAAACAATAATCGCAGACAACTACGATTACGCCTTGGCCGCTTAGTCGGCCAACATCCTGTCTTTTTTTCCTGCGAAGGAGATAAGGATGTCAATTAGCAGGATAGCCCGATTGAATGGCCTGTAGTCAAGAGGGCGAAACAATTTACAGGATAGCCTTTGAGGTCTCCCGCCTGGTGGATCCTTCAGGGGTGAACTTTAATAGCCAGGCTAAGTATGTAGAAGCCTAGAGGATGTATTTTCGGACGCGGGTTCAACTCCCGCCGCCTCCACCAATAAAAGAACATTCTATTAATTCTATCAACCCGTCCTCTATTTGATTAAAAACCCCTGAGGGAAAAAACTTGGGGGTTTTTTGTTTCAGGATATGGATTTTTTCTTTCCCATGATTTTCTTTGAGGAGATCCCATGGAAATTCTGATCATTGTCCTGCTTATGATCTGCAACGGTTTGTTTGCCATGTCCGAGATGGCCATGGTTGCTTCCCGCAAGTCCCGGCTTCAACATTGGGCCAGGAAAGGTAATTTCCGGGCCCAAATCGCCCTGGACCTGGCCCGATCTCCTTCCCGTTTTTTGTCCACCATCCAGTTGGGCATCACCCTGATCGGCATCCTGGCCGGGGCCTTTGGGGGGACAACGGTGGCCCGGTCTCTGGAAATCTATCTAAAAGAGATTCCCTATCTGAGGGGATATAGTGAAGTCATTTCTCTTGGGGCTGTGGTCCTCGGCCTCACCTACCTGACTATCGTTCTCGGTGAACTGGTCCCTAAGCGGCTGGCCCTGAACAACCCCGAACGGATCGCTTCGGCCATAGCCGTTCCCTTGCGTCTGGTGTCCACCATTACCCACCCGGTGGTTCAGGTGTTGACCATTTCTTCGGAATGGGTTTTAAAACTCTTGAGACATCAGCCATCCAAAGAAG
This sequence comes from uncultured delta proteobacterium, assembly GCA_963769305.1. Taxonomy (GTDB): domain Bacteria; phylum Desulfobacterota; class RBG-13-43-22; order RBG-13-43-22; family RBG-13-43-22; genus RBG-13-43-22. The sequence goes on from CAVYLJ010000015.1 coordinate 9,249, forward strand.
CGCCCATTACCGAAGAGGAAATCAAAATTTTGATCGAGCAGGGCGTCCAAGAGGGGATCTTTGCCGAAACGGAAAAGGATTTAGTCAAAAGTGTTTTTCGTTTGGCCGACCGTGAAGTCGGTGTCCTGATGACCCCCCGTATGGAAATCGTTTGGCTTGACGTGGATGCCTCCTTTGAAGAGAATCGAAAAAAGATCATGGAGAATCCTTATACCCGTTTCCCCATAGCCCAGGGTCGTTTGGATAACATCCTTGGTGTAGTGCGGGCCAAGGAACTTTTGGTACAGGGACTCTCCGGTCGCATGATGGACCTGAAGGAAAAAATGAATCCCCCCCTTTTTGTTCCGGAAAATGCCCCGGCCACGCATCTCTTGGAGTTGTTCAAAAAATCCCGGCCCCATCTGGCCTTGGTGGTAGATGAGTACGGGGGGATCCAAGGATTGGTGACCTTGAATGATCTCTTGGAATCGATAGTAGGAGAGATCTCTTCCCAAGACCAAGCCACGGAACCTCAAGCCCGCCGGCGGGAAGACGGCTCCTGGCTTGTGGACGGGTTGATGCCCGTAGATGAATTTAAAGAAATCTTCGGCCTGGGGCGTTTGCCCGACGAAGGAAGCGGCCACTTTCAGACCCTCGGCGGGTTTGTAATGATGCAGATGGGAAGGGTCCCGCAACCCGGCGAACATTTTAAATGGGAAGACTTAGGTTTTGAGGTGGTGGACATGGACGGAAAAAGGGTGGATAAGGTCCTCATCACCCCCAACAAATGATGGTATGAGGGATAAGGTTTAAGGTTATACGGTAAACCGATCAGGATTCAAGTGTACAACCTGCATAAGCCCACGTCTTAAACCTTAGACCTTGTACCGTAAACCTTATACCTCATGGCTTCCGGCCATTTCCCCCTTTTCTTCTTTTCGTTCTTTCTCCGATTCGAAAATCAAACATTGAGGGCGAAATTTGCAGTAAAGTTTGGGATCGCTGCAGGACACCCCTTGTTCAAAACACTGCCGGCAGTAAGCGATCTGATGCTTTTGGCAGGGGAATACGCCTTCTCGTTCTGGATGTTTTCGACAATGGCTCATGATGACTTTTTATACCAGGGATGCTAAAAAAGGTTGAAATAGAAATTTGACAATTCCCGGAAATTTCTATATATTTTATAGGTAAGTCTTAAACCTTAAAAAACAAGATAGGCTCCCACAAAAAATAGGCCTATTCGCCGAAAAGATGCTCTTATCCATAATCATTCCGGTCTATAATGAAAAACAAACCCTGAAGGCCCTGGTCGAAAAGGTGCAATCCTTGGACCTGTCCTCTTTGAACCTGGATAAAGAGCTGGTAGTGGTCGACGACTGTTCTCAAGACGGGACCTTGGATGTGGCTCAAGGACTGGCCGATGAGGGGAAGATCCGGTTGATACGGCACCAGAAAAACCAGGGGAAGGGAGCGGCCCTGCAAACCGGATTTCAAAATGCCCGAGGAGATATCCTTTTGATCCAGGATGCCGACCTGGAGTACAATCCGGAAGAATATCCCAAGCTGTTAAAACCCATCCTGGACGGCAAGGCTGATGTGGTTTACGGGTCACGCTTTATGGGCGGGGAACCGCACCGGGTTCTCTATTTCTGGCATTATCTGGGGAATAAGTTTCTGACCCTTCTATCAAACATAACGACCAACCTTAATCTGACCGATATGGAGACCTGTTACAAGGTTTTCCGCTCGGAGGTGCTCAAGGCCATCTCCCTTAAGGAAAAAAGGTTCGGCTTCGAACCCGAGGTAACGGCCAAGGTTGCCAGGTTAGGGTGCCGGATTTACGAGGTTGGAATCTCCTATACCGGTAGGACTTATACGGAAGGGAAAAAAATAAATTGGAAGGACGGCCTCCGAGCTTTGTGGTGTATTTTTAAATATGCGGTGGTGAAGTGATTGACCAACCACGGCGCGTCTGAGGCAAAAAATAGAAGGGAAAATATTTTGAAACACGTTTTAGTCACCGGCGGGGCCGGTTATATCGGTAGTGTCGTCTGCCAAACCCTTTTGGAAAGAGGACACCCGATCGTCATTCTGGATAGTCTGGAAGAGGGGCATCGCGCAGCCCTCTCCCCCCGGGGGATTTTTTTTCAGGGCGATCTGGGAGATGAGACCTTTCTAAAAAAACTTTTTGATGCCTATCCGATCGGCGCGGTGCTCCATCTGGCGGCCTATTGTCTGGTGGGGGAATCGGTCCAGGATCCGGAAAAATATTATGAGAACAATGTCTTCAAGGCCCTGGTTCTTTTGAAGACCATGAGGGCCTTCGGGGTTAAAAAAATAGTTTTTTCCTCCACGGCGGCCGTCTATGGGGAACCCCTTTCCACCCCGATCGAAGAAACCCATCCCACCAGGCCGGTCAACCCTTACGGTCATTCTAAATTGATTTTTGAGCAAATCCTGGATTGGTATGCCCAGGCCTATGGATTCAAGTATGTCACCTTCCGTTATTTCAATGCCGCCGGGGCCGTAGACCGGTTGGGAGAGGACCATGATCCGGAAACCCATCTGATTCCCCTGATCCTCCGGAAGGCCCTGACCGGACTCAAGGGCCTTTTGGCGGAGAGGTTTAAGGAACCTCTGACGGTTTTCGGACTGGACTATCCGACCCCGGATGGAAGCTGTCTTCGGGATTATGTCCATATCAAGGACTTGGCCTTGGCCCATGTCCTGGCCTTGGAAAAATTAGATACCCTTCAACAAAGGATTTTTAATTTGGGAAACGGCCGGGGTTTTTCGGTTTTGGAAGTGATCGAGGCGGCTCGGCAAGTTACCGGAATGGATATCCCTTATCATCAGGGAGGACGGCGCCCGGGAGATCCGGCGGCCTTGGTGGCCTCTTCCGATCTGGCCCGCAAGGTCCTGGGCTGGGAACCCCGGCATCCGGAGATAAATGAAATCATTGCCTCGGCCTGGCGCTGGCATCAAAAATTTCCTTATGGGTATGAAGATTGAAGGTCTCCATAAAAAGTCCCCACACGGTCACTCAGGCGAGCCAGGATTCAAGTCCGGGCAGGCGCCGGAGTCCAGGGCCCCCATCTGGGCGAAAGTAGGGGCCGAGACAAAAGAACTCGGGTTCCGGCTTTCGCCAACGGACGGGCAATGGGACTTTTCCGCGTGCATCCGCTGCCAAAAGAAAGTTCAAAATATGAGCAAGGATGAAAACTGGTATACGCTATATACAAAAAGCCACTATGAACAGAAGGTCTATCAGGCCTTGACCGATAAATCCATTTCCGCCTTTTTACCTAAAATCGAGACCATGAGCAGGCGGAAGGATAGAAAGAAAAAGATCTGGCTGCCCCTTTTCCCGGGATATGTATTTTTCCGAATCCCCTGGGAATTAAAAATTTACTGGGAAGTGTTGAAAACCGACGGCGTCGTCAAGGCCCTGAACATCGAAGGAAAGCCGATCCCCGTTCCGGAGGAGGAGATCAATTCCGTCAAGATTGCCGTAGAAAGCCTGCTGCCTCTCTTTCCGCACCCCTTTGTCCGGGAAGGGGATCGGGTCGTTATCGAGGGTGGTCCTTTGCAAGGCGCCCAGGGGATCTTCATTTCCCGGGAAGGAAAAATGGGAAAATTTGTGGTGGGTGTGGAAATATTGAACCGGGCCGTGGCCGTAGAAATTGAACCGGAATTTATCCGGAAATTGCATTAAACCTTCGACAGGATTGACAGCATGATCCTGTCTGATAAAATTTTTTTAAAAATTAAGGAGGCTTATCAACCCTATGGAATATTCTATCGCCCCCACGGGAGAAAGATTCCCCCTGCCGACCGCCGAAGATACGGAAATAGAAAACAAAAGGCTTCGCACCCTGGTCGATGAACAACGCCGGCAGGGCCGGGAGATCGTGGTGGTCATGGGAGTCGGCTTTGTCGGGGCGGTGATGGCCGGGGTGATCGCCGATTCGACAGACGCCCAGGGCCGGTCCGGAAAGTTCGTCATCGGCATGCAACGGCCCAGTCCGCGTTCCTTCTGGAAGATCCCCTGCCTCAATCGGGGCCTCTCTCCGGTTAAGGCCGAAGATCCGGAGGTCGCTCCTTTGATCCGGCGCTGCGTCCTTGAAAAAAAGACCTTCACGGCCACCTTTTCCATGGAAGCGCTGACTATGGCCGATGTGGTGGTGGTCGATGTGCAGTGTGATTTATCAGAAGGAAGACCTGGGCAATGTCAAGACCGGCAGCGCTGAGATTCGCGACCTGGAAGAAAGCTTCAAGATTATCGGGCAAAAGATCCCGCCCCGGACCCTGGTTCTGATCGAGACCACCGTCCCGCCGGGGACCACCGAATACATCGCCTACCCCTTTATTAAAAAGGCTTTTGAAGAACGGGGTCTCGAAGAGGACCCCCTCTTGGCCCACAGCTTCGAGCGGGTTATGCCCGGCAAGGATTACGTGGCCTCCATCCGTAATTTCTGGCGGGTCTGCTCCGGGATCAATGAAGAGGCCCGGGAAAGGGTGGTTAAATTTCTCTCCGAGGTCATTGAAGTGGAAAAGTTTCCCTTGACCGTTCTGGACCGACCGGTAGAGAGCGAGACCTGCAAGATCGTCGAGAACAGTTACCGGGCCACAATACTGGCCTTCATGCATGAATGGAGCCTGTTTGCAGAACGCAATGGGGTGGATTTGATCAAGGTCATAGAGGCCATTAAGGTCCGGCCGACCCATAATAATATTCTCTTTCCCGGCCCCGGAATCGGCGGCTATTGCCTGCCCAAGGATGGGGGGTTGGGGTTTTGGTCCTACAAGCATCTGATGGGTTTTCAGGACGACATCTTTCAAATCACCCC
>CAVYLJ010000016.1:0-65605 GCA_963769305.1 uncultured delta proteobacterium
AGGAAATTCCTTTTTTTCAATGGTCTGGCTATAGACGGTTAAGGGGGGGGGAGTATATTATTTTATTTATGGAATCATATGGTTATAATACGGACCCGGGACTGGAGTATTTTATCAATGGGGAGACCGGGAGAAGTTTAAAGAGATATTTCGGAATCATTTCTGGAGTCTTTTAAGGAGGCCTTTTCGCTTTCCGAGATAGTCGCTATAATGAAGCGGTTGAGAAGATGCTGGGCTGCGGGGATCCGGGAAATGGATATGCGACTTATGTCTGTAGCCGTTGTGGAGGAGATCACAAGAAAGTACCTTTTTCCTTCTGTAAGAGTTGTTTTTGTTTATCCTGTGCCAAGGTCTATACGGACCGATGGGCGGCCCATATAGAGGCGATTTTGTTTCCTGGGGCAGGTTATCGGCATACAGTATTGACAGTGCCAGATGAGTTAAGGAATTATTTTTATAAAGAAACCCGTTTGTTATCGGAGTTGATGAAAGTTGGGGTCAAGTGTTTGGAAGATACGCTGAGGACGGTATTTCGGCGGGAAGTATGCGGTGGGTATATTGTTGTTTTGCAGACCAATGGGAGGTCGGGCAAGTTATAATCCCCACTTGCATATAATCATGACGTCAGGAGGAGTAGCGGTCAACAAGCAGGGAGAGGAGTACTGGGTTTCTTTGAAATATTTGCCTTACGAGATGCTGCATAAGAAGTGGCAATATTATTTATTTGAGATGATCAAGGAGCAGTTGCCTGGGAAGGAGATCCGGGGACAGATTGATAGGCTATACAGGAAATATCCTAAGGGATTGGTGGCGAACATCCAGAAGGGGCAAGTACCGAAGCGGATTAGAGAGTTAGGGAAATATTTAGCGAAGTATGTGGTGAGTCCTCCGATCTCGATTCGGCGTATAATCAGCTACAATGGACAGCGGATCAAGTATTGGTACAATGATCATAAGAGTGGTAAGCGGAAGGTGGAAGAGGTGGATGTGTTTACGTTTATTGGTCGGATGGTGCAACACATTTTACCGAAGGGGATGCAGCGGATTCGATATTTTGGGTTACATGCCACAGCGGTTTATCAAAAGATCCGTGAGCGGTTAAAGGTATTATTACCGACCGAAGGGGAATCTTGTCGGGAAACTCGTCGTTAGGCGAAGCATTACCGGCAACGAGTCACAGAGACAAGCGCCGAAAGATCCGTTTATTTGTTCGCGTTGTGGAGGGGAATTGATTCTTTGGAAGATATGGCATCCTTCCTATGGAGTGATTTATGACGAAGAAGAAAGACTTAAAAGCGGCTATTATGAGCGAACCAATGAGCGAAGAAGAAATTCGGATGTCGGGGATAAACGACACGCATTATTACAATTATCGCTGCCGGGATTGCGGGTATAAAGCAAAGGTGGAGATATTGTGGTCTATTCTCCTTCCCACCTTCCCCAAGGTCTAAACACCGAATGCCAGAACTTCAGTGCCCTTGTGGTGGTGATCTATGTTATGTCAAGGATCCTCAAGCTCGCACCGTAGGTGCGTTATGTTCTTTATTTTAATATTTTTGAAGAAGGAATAGCCATGTATGCCATTATTAAGACCGGGGGGAAACAGTATCAAGTAGCCCCAGGCGACGTGATTCGAATCGAATCCTTGCAAGGCCAAAAAGGGGATACGGTATCGATACCCGAGGTTTTATTTGTCGCCCGTGATCAGGATATTTTAGTGGGTAAACCCAATTTGGAAGGGGTTTCCGTGATCGGGGAAATTCTTCACCAGGGTCGCGACCGAAAGATTTTGATTTTTAAACACAAACGAAGAAAAGGGTATCGGAAATTGGTCGGACATCGGCAACCGTATACCCAGTTCAAAATAAAAGAAATTCAAGGAATATAGAGGGGTTTTATGGCACATAAAAAAGCCGGCGGCAGTTCCAGAAACGGCCGGGACAGCGAGGGGCAACGTTTTGGGGTCAAGCGTTATGCAGGGCAAATAGTCAAGGCCGGGAATATCCTGGTCAGGCAGATCGGCACCAAGTTTCATCCCGGAGAAAACGTAGGGTTGGGAAAAGATTTCACCCTCTTTGCCCTAAAAAATGGGGTGGTGACCTTTGAGCGGTGGGGGAAGGACCGAAAAAGAGTCAGCGTCTATTAGTTTCTCCGCCTGCACCGGAAGAAATATTCCAACTCCCCCATTGTTTCCAATCTTTCCAATCCACCCGATCGACCGGCCCTAAAGGGTAGGGGAAAAGCTCACCGGAAATCTTTGAAATTCTTTGACGAGGCCAAAATTTTTGTCAGGTCCGGAGACGGAGGCAACGGGTGTTTAAGCTTCCGCCGGGAACGATTTAGACCCTTGGGAGGTCCGGACGGGGGCGACGGGGGCAAGGGCGGCGACGTCCTGATTACGGCCACCTCCAAGGTCCAGTCTCTCCTGGATTATCACTTCAGACAGCATTTTAAGGCCCCCAAAGGGGGCCATGGTCAGGGCAATGATCGAAACGGCAGAAAGGGTGGGGACATTCGCCTCCTGGTTCCCCTGGGTACCCTGATCCGAGAGGACGAGACCGGACAGATCATAGCGGATTTGACCGAGGAAGGACAGACCATAGTCGTCGCTCAGGGCGGGAGAGGGGGCAAGGGGAATAAGCACTTTGCCACGGCCACCCACAGGACGCCTCGATTCGCCCAAAAAGGAGAGCCGGGCCAAGAGGCCTGGTTGTTCCTGGAATTAAAAGTATTGGCCCATGTAGGGTTGGTGGGCCTGCCCAATGCCGGGAAATCAACCCTTCTTTCCCAACTTTCCGCCGCCAGGCCTAAAATATCCGACTATCCTTTTACCACCCTGACCCCCAACCTGGGGATCCTTGAAAACGACCGGGGTCTTCGACTGACCATAGCGGATATCCCGGGGATCATCTCCGGTGCCAGTCAGGGGGCCGGGTTAGGGCTGAAATTCCTCAAACACATTGAACGAACCCAGATCCTGGTCTTTCTTATTGACGGGTCGTTAGAAGGAGAAGACCCTTATCTTTCCTTTCAGACCCTGATAAAAGAAATGAAGGCTTATAATCCGTGCCTTTTGGAAAAACCCCGAATGGTGGTAGTCAATAAAATGGACTTGCCCTCGGCCAAGACCAATTTTGCCAGGCTTAAAAAAATTTTCAAAAAAGAACAAACGGAGGTGATACCCCTCTCGGCAAAAACCGGAGAAGGCATCCCCCTATTAATCGAACATCTTTTTAATACCGTTGTGCCGAAAGAGCATGGAAGCGCAGAGTGAATTAACCGAACAGCGAAAGTCCTTCATTAAGGGCATAAAAAAGATCGTTATCAAAATCGGCAGCGCCGTATTGACCGATGATGGCCTCTTGCATCGTCCGGCCATTACCCGTTTGGCCGATGATATTTCCGTGTTGAGAAAGAAAGGGTATCAGGTAACGATCGTCAGTTCCGGTGCCATTGCTTCGGGGGTGGGCAAGCTGGGGATGAGACGAAAACCGGAAACCATTCCCCAGAAGCAGGCCGTAGCGGCCATCGGTCAAGGGAGCCTGATGTACGCCTATGAAGAGGCCTTTAATTGCCATCAGTTGTTAGTGGCCCAGATCCTTTTGACCCGTGAAGACCTGACCAACCGGCAACGATATCTCAATGCCAGGAATACCCTGATCACTCTCTTGGATTGGGGAATCATCCCCATCATCAACGAGAACGATACGGTGGCCGTGGATGAGATCAAGTTCGGAGACAACGACAATCTTTCGGCCTTGATCACCCATTTGATCGACGGCGATCTGTTGATCGTTCTGACCGATACGGAAGGACTCTATGAGCGGGACCCGCGGGAAGATCCCCTGGCCCGTCTGATTCCGGTGGTAGAGCATATCGACGGGCAGGTCCTTGACTATACCTCGAAGTATTCAGGGCAATGGGGGCTGGGGGGGATGCGTTCCAAGATTATGGCCGCCCGGAAGGTAACGGCCAGCGGCATCCCGGTTATTGTGGCCAATGGAAGAAAAGAAGGGGTCTTAGCCGAGAATCATAAAAGGAAAACCCCTGGGGACCCTCTTTCTTCCTCAAAGGTCGATCTTAAGCCGCAAAAAACACTGGATTGCCTTTACCCTTAAACCCCAAGGGGAAATCATCATCGATGAAGGGGCCCAAAAGGCCTTGACGGAAAAGGGGAAGAGCTTGTTGCCTTCCGGAATTCTGGAGGTCAAGGGGTCGTTTTGGGGTCGGGGCCTGTGTTCGCCTGTCTGGATCAAAAGGCCAAGGTGATCGGGAAAGGGCTGGTCAATTATTCTTCTTCGGATATCGCTAAAATAAAGGGATTGAAGACGACAGAAATCGAGCAACGACTGGAGTACAAACATTCCGATGAAGTCATCCATCGGGACAATATGGTCATCACCAAGGAGTAGGTCCAAGGTTTAAGGCGCAAGAGTGCAAGGAAAACCTTCCACCGGAATAAATCTTTTTTGGTATTTTGGCTTTCCTTAGACCTTGCACCTTGGACCTTAGACCCAGTCTTTTATTTCAAGGGGACCTCTCATGGACTTAAAAACACAAGTCATTCAAATCGCCCAGACAGGCCAGGGAGGCCTGCCCGGTCCTGGCCGGTCTTAATTCCGGCCAAAAGAATCAGGCCTTGGAGCACATGGCCCAGGCCTTGATAAAACGGACCGGAAGTATCCTGAAAGAAAATAAAAAGGACCTGGAACAGGCCGAAAAGGCCGGCCATCCCAGGGCCTTTCTGGATCGGCTGCGTCTGACCGAAGGGACCTTGGAAGAAATGGCCCAGGGGCTTCAGGAAGTGGCCCGGCTGCCCGATCCGGTTGGAGAGGTGACCGGCATGTGGCTTCGTCCCAACGGCTTACAGGTGGGACGGATGCGCATCCCCTTGGGGGTCATCGGTTTTATTTACGAATCCCGTCCCAATGTGACGGTGGATGCCGCCGGACTTTGTTTGAAATCCGGCAATGCCGTTATCCTAAAAGGGGGAAGCGAGGCCATTCGATCCAATTTGATTTTGACCAAGATACTTCAGGACGTCCTGGATCGGGAAGGGATCCCCAAAGGGGCCATTCAGGCCATACCGACCACCGACCGGGAGGCCACGGCCGAACTGTTGAAATTGGAGGAATACATTGACCTGGTGATTCCCGGGGCGGAGAAGGACTGATCCGGACGGTGACCGCCCAGGCCCGGATGCCGGTCTTGAAACATTATAAAGGGGTTTGTCATGTCTTCGTGGATAAGGGGGCGGATATTGAAATGGCCTATCAGATTTGCCTGAACGCCAAGGTCCAGCGTCCCGGGGTCTGTAATGCCATGGAGACCCTGCTGGTCCATAAAGACGTGGCCCAAGAGTTTCTGCCTGGAATGGTCAAACGGTTCCGAAAAGCGGGGGTGGAAATCCGGGGCTGTCCGCAAACCTTGAAGATTATCGGAAAGGGAAAGGGCATCCGAGAGGCCAGGGAAGAGGACTGGTCTGAAGAATATCTGGACCTGATTCTGGCCGTCCGAGTCGTGGAAGAGCTGACACGAGGCCATGGCCCATATCCATCAATACGGTTCCCGCCATACCGAGGCTATTATCACCCAGGATTACGACCGGGCCCGTGAATTTTTAAAGTCAGTCGATTCTTCGGTGGTTCTGGTTAATGCCTCCACCCGTTTTAATGACGGGAATCAATTGGGGTTGGGGGCGGAAATCGGGATCAGTACCTCCAAGCTGCATGCCTTCGGTCCTATGGGACTGAATGAACTGACCACCACCAAATTTATTGTCTTCGGACAAGGACAGGTGAGGGGTTAGAAGGCGTGAGGCATGAGGCGGAGGCAAGAGGCGTGAGGCGAGAGGCGGTGAAGCCAAAGCGATAAGATCGATGATCTTAGATTGGAGTCTCGGCGAAAAACTCCGAACTCCCAACTCCGAACTCCAAACTCAAAACGCCTCGGTCTATTCGGAGGCACTTTCAATCCCATCCATTTTGGCCACCTCAGGGCCGGGATTGAAATTCAGGAGGTCTTTTCTTTGGACCGGATCCTTTTCATACCGACAGCGATTCCACCCCATAAAAAAACCCAGAACCTGCTTTCTTTTGCCCATCGCTTGAAAATGGTCCGTTTGGCCATTGCCGGTTATCCCTTTTTTAAGGCCTCGGATATAGAAAAAAAGAGAAAAGGAAAGTCTTATTCCATCCAGACCCTGCGGTTTTTTAAAAAGATCTATGGACCCAAGGCCGAACTTTTTTTTATTGTTGGGATGGATGCCTTTTTGGAGATCAATACCTGGAAGGACTATAAAGACCTCTTTGCCTTGAGTCATTTTATAGTTATGGATCGGCCTGGATATCGAAGGAGTCATATCAAAGAATTTCTTCAGCAAGAGGTATCTCCGGACATTATTTTTTATCCCAAGGAAAATCGTTTCCTGCTTCCCGGAGGGTTCTCGGTCTATTTATCCCCCATAACCTTGATGGACATTTCCTCAACCCGGATTCGGACCTTAAGGCAGAACAATCAATCCATTCGCTATCTGCTTCCCTGAAAAGGTAGAAGACTATATTTTAAGAGAAAGATCTCTATGCCTCCTAAACGTCGTCAAAAGGTATCCGGTCAGGAAAAGGCCCTGCTTAATGGCCCGGGTGGCCCTTCAAAAAAAACCCCGGAGCCCCTTTTGCTGGAGGTCAGTAAAAGTTGTTCCTTCGCTGATTTCTTTTTAATCCTGAGCGGCACCTCCACCCGCCAGACCCAGGCCCTGGCCGATCATTTGAAGAGGCCCTGGGTAAAATAGGGATCCGTCCCCGCGGGATGGAAGGGGGAGAAGCCGGGCAGTGGATTTTGATGGATTACGACGAAGTGATCGTTCATATCTTTTATGAGTCGGCCCGAGAATTCTACGACCTGGAAGGCTTGTGGTTCGAGGCCCCACGTCTGCCCATCCCTGCGGATGATTCAAAGGACCGGTCTCATGATGTCTTCCCGCCTTTTCCTGCTCATTATCCTGGACGGCTGGGGGATAGGCCCTCCATATCCGGGAACGCCATCACCCTGGCCAGAACGCCAATCATGGACCAGTTATTTCAAACCTGGCCTCACGCCCAACTTGAATGTTGGGGGGAGTCGGTGGGACTGCCCGAGGGACAGATGGGTAATTCCGAGGTGGGTCATCTTAACCTTGGGGCCGGTCGTATCGTCTATCAGGATATAACCCGAATCGATCGGGCCATTCGAAAGGGAGACTTTTTCCAGCATCCCGGTCTTCTGGAGGCGATGCGGCATTGTCGGGATGGGGGAACGACCCTCCACCTCCTGGGCCTGGTTTCGGATGGTGGGGTCCACAGCCATCTCAATCATCTCCTGGCCTTGCTCCGATTGGCCAAAAAAGAAAAATTGGAGCGGGTGATGATCCAGGCCATTACCGACGGCCGGGATACCCCCCGCAAAACGGGCCTGGAGTTTATTCGCCAATTACAAGAACGATCCAACAAATCGGTGTCGGTCGGATAGCCACTATTTGCGGACGATTCTATGCCATGGACCGGGACAATCGTTGGGAACGGGTGGAAAAGGCCTTTCGAGCCCTGACGGAAGGCCAGGGGATCCCGTCTCAGGATCCCTTGAAAGCCATGGAGGAGGCCTATCAAAAAGGGGAAACCGATGAATTTATTCCTCCCCGCATTTTGGTAGGAGCAGACGGCCGCCCGGTAGGGACTATCCAGGATGGGGATACGAGTTCTTTTTTTTAACTTCCGGGCCGATCGGGCCAGGGAGATCACCCGGGCCTTTATGGAAGAGGACTTCTCTTCGTTTTCGGTTTCAGGTCGTCCCAGGCTTTCTAGATTTATGACTATGACCGAATACGACTCCCGTTTTTCTCCCTGGGTGGAGGCGATCTTTCCTCCGCAAAACCTGGTCCATACCTTGGGAGAGACCATCAGCCGTCAAGGGATCCACCAACTCCGGATTGCCGAAACGGAAAAATATGCCCATGTGACCTATTTTTTTAATGGGGGGAGAGAAACCCCTTTTCCTTTGGAGGAGCGCTGTCTGATTCCTTCCACCAAGGAGGTACCTACCTATGATTTAAAACCTTCCATGAGCGCCCCGGAAGTGACCCGGGAGGTATTAGACAGGATACGATCAGATCGTTATGGATTTATGGTCTTAAATTATGCTAACCTGGATATGGTCGGCCACACCGGTAAATTGGAAGCGGCCATTGAGGCCTGTGAGGTGGTTGATTCCTGTCTGGGACAGGTTGTCCCGGCTGCGGTCGATCAAGGGGGGATTGTTTTGATAACCGGGGATCACGGCAATGCCGAGGAGATGATCGATCGTCAACACGGCGGTCCGCATACGGCCCATACGTCAGCCAATCCGGTCCCGGTTTTATTGGTGGACCCAGAACGGCCCAAGGCGCGAGTAAAGACGGAATCCTGGCCGATGTGGCCCCAACGGTATTGACTCTTTTAAATATTCCGATCCCGGAGGAGATGACCGGGAACTGTCTGATTGACTGAATCGGACTGTCAAATCCTGGGCTCCGATGAAACCATGAAGGAATAGGATGAGAAAAAATTTTCTTAAAATTATTTTTGGCCTGATCAGCTTCCTCCTGTTTGTTCTTCCCAATCCCTGGATGCTGCCTAAAGGGGGACATCTTTTCGCCCTGACCATCGAAGAGGAACGAAAATTGGGCGATCAGGTGGTCAGGGAGGTGGAAAGCAAGTTTCCCTTGATCCGGGATCCCTTGATCCTGGGATATCTCAATAAGCTCGGCCAGGAGATTCTCAAACAGGCCGGGCCCCAGCCCTATCCTTTTCATTTTTACCTGTTGAAAGATCCCCAATTGAACGCCTTTTCGGTCCCGGGCGGGCATGTCTTTGTCACCACCGGAATTATTGAAATCATGGACTCGGAAGGTGAATTGGCCGGCCTGCTCGGCCACGAGATCACCCATGTCACCCACCACCACATTTCCAAGCAGATGGAACAGCAGAAAAAGATCGGCCTGGCCACCTTGGCCGTGGCCATGCTCGGCATTTTTGCCGGAGATCCGAGAATAACCAGTGCGGCATTACCGGTTCTATGGCCACCGCCCAGACCTTGGCCCTTAAATACAGCCGGGAAGATGAAGACGATGCCGATAATTTCGGGTTTAAAAACATGTCCAAGGCCGGATTTGATCCCAAGTATATGATCGACCTGCTGGATAAACTTCGACGCTGGGGATCTTTCGGCTCCGAAGGGGTCCCGGCCTATATGCAAACCCATCCCCTGACCGGAGATCGAATGTCCCATGTGGAAGACTTGATGCACCAGTATGCCACCCAGGGCCCCTGGCTCCGGAAGAGTTCCGATGAATTTCGCCGCTTCCAGACCATCATCCTGACTAAATATGGGGACATCCAAAGGGCTCGAAATCGTTTTCAGTCCTGGGCCAAGGACGCCCAATCCCAACTTTGGGTCTATTACGGTCAGGGCTGGATTGCATATCCGGGAAGGGAAATTTGAACCCGCCGTCGACCAATTCGAAAAGGCCTTGAAGCTAAAACCCCAGGAACCTTATCTTCTGAGGGACCTGGGGCAGGCCTTATTTTTAAAGGGGGATCTGGAGCAGGCCATTCAAAAATTGAGTCAGGCCTCCATCCTCGATCCCCAAGGACGGGAATGCCGCCTTCTTTCTTGGCCCGGGCCTACCAGGAAAAAGGGGAAAATCTCCTGGCCCTGGAAAACTTTCAAAGGGCCATGAAACTCGGGACGGAGGGAGAGGACCTTTACCATTATTTAGGGATGGTCTATGGAAACTTGAACGATCTCGGGCAGGCCCATTATTATTTTGGTAAATCGTTTAACTGAAGGGAGATAAGGGAAAGGCCTTGTTTCATTTCCAAACCGCCTTAAAATACGCCGGAAACGATCCCATGCAAAAAGAGCTGATTGAAAAAGAAATCAAGACGCTTGAACCGGGAAAAACCAAGGAAAAGAAACCGGATCATCCTGAACCGGAAAGGCTTATCTTTTCCCCCAGGATTGGCTCAGTCGCACTTTATTCTTTTCAGATAGTCTTCCAAGGTCTTGAAAGGGGCTAGGGCCAAACAGGAATTGCGGGCCGTTTCCCAATTGGCCTGGTCGGTCAGCATGGGGTCAAAAAAAGGCCATTTTCGGCAGGGAGTGGGCTTGACCGCATGAATGCTGCATTTTCCTTCTTTGGAAAAATGACAATAGCCGTCTTTCCGGATATGGATATAGATCCGGCCGTTTTTTTCAAGGCAGAATTTTTTCAGGAAATCTCGGGGAGAAAAGTTTAAGAACTCTGAGATGCGTTCGATCTCTTCCGGGGTCAGATGGATTCCCCCCTCTCCCTGACAACAGGTCCCGCATTGGGTGCATTCAAACAGGTCCATGGCCTGTTTAAAAAAAGCCTCCTGGCTGTTGAGAGACTCCTCTTTACAGCCATCGTCCCCCCCCATAAATATTAAACAAAGGGTAAATCGTCTCTTTTATGGCCTTGACCGCCCGGCGGGCATCCAGAAAGGCCCGTTCCTTCTTGGCCGGTTCTTCTTGAAAGTCCTCAGCTCTCAACCATTGTTCATGATAATCCAGTTGATCAATCGTTTTTTGAAACGAGTCAGGGAGTTTTTCTTGACCCATTTCCTGCTCCAGCATAATGGACCAGGCCAGGGTCCAGGCCCGAGCCACATTGACCTGGTGATAGCCTCCCCCGCCCAAGGCAACCCAGGGAAGGTCCAATTCTTTGAAAAATCTGACCGCCGCAGCAGAATCCTTTGGTGGTCAAGGAGAGATTGGCCAAGGGGTCGTTGTAAAAGCTATCCACGCCCAATTGGGTGACGATTACATCCGGGGCAAAGGCTTCCAGGATAGGCGGGACGACTTCCATAAAGGCCCAGGTAAAGATTTCATCATCTGTCCAAGGGTAGAGGGGGCATTGACGGCATAGCCTACCCCTTGACCGGCCCCGATTTCCTGAACAAAGCCGGTGCTGGGAAAGAGGGTCATCCCGTTTTGATGAAATGAGATGGTCAGGACCTTATTGGGTTCGATAAAAAGCCTCCTGCACCCCGTCCCCGTGGTGGGCATCGATATCAATATAAGCCACCTTTTTGCCTTGGGAGAGCAGATAGAGGATAACCAGTACCGGATCATTGATATAACAGAAACCGGAGGCCATGTTTTTGTGGGCATGGTGCATGCCGCCGGCAATATGAAAGGCAATACGCCCCTGACCGGAGAGGATCCCATTCTCCGGCCTGGATGGCCCCGCCGCCGCAAAAACGGCCCCAATCCAGGACGCCGGGGAAGATGAGGATTATCTCCAGGGCCTAATCCATAGGCCGACAGGTCGAGATCGCTATGTCCCGAATTGGCCCTCTCCAAGGTCTGCCAGTAGTCGTGGGTATGGAAAGACAGGACCTCGTCTTCGGTGGCCGGCCGGGTTTTCTTAAGGCGGGTCTTTTCCGTGGGCAACAGGCCGTAGGTTCGAATCAGGTCCATGGTCAGTTTGAGCCTTCCCACCTGAAGCGGATGATGGGGGCCGTAATCGAATTTTTGGTAATCGTCGTTGTAAATCAGAAGATGGGATTTGTCATGAGGGATTATATTATCTCCAACGGGTTTTTAAAAATTTTTCCCCGTCCCGGTGGTTATCATGTTTTTTTTGACGAACTCGAAGGGGATGTCAAGGATTCAACATTGAGGGCACGTTGACATCCTCCGTTGTCCCGTCTTCTTTCAAAAACAGTTGGTGGTATTCCTCTTCCTTTTTAAATGGGTTTTGAGGAGGCGGGAGATAAGAACGAAAATTTCTTGAATCTCTCCTTCGGTCAGGCGCGGGAGCAGGGTCTCTCAGAAAGGTATCATCGGAGAATTTTTGCAGATAAACCTTTAGAGATTTCTCGTCAGTTTCCCGGTCCAGGCCAAAGCCGACCAGTCCCTGATATTCATTGACAAAATTATGAGAATGATGTCCCGGTTTCATGGCCTCTTTTTCCCCTCCGAATTTATCGGGTAACGGATCGATGGCTTTCCTTTCCGGAAAGCTGGTACCGGGCCACCGCCCGGTTGTGATCCTTTAGATTTTTTCGAAAAATAATGACTGCCGTCATTTTTGGAGACAAAATAAAGGTAGTCGCTTTGGGCCGGAGAAGAACCGCCTCCAGGGAATCTTTGCCCGGATTGGCGATCGGTCCGGGGGGTATCCGGGTTTAAGGTAGGTGTTATAGGCCGTGGGGGTCAGCAAATCTTTTTTGGTCAGGTCACCGTTGAAATCCCTGATCCCGTAGATGACCGTGGGGTCGCTTTGCAGGGCCATTCCCTTTTCTTGAGACGGTTATAAAAAACCGAGGCCACCAGAGGCCGCTCGCTGTGAAGGGCGCTTTCTTTTTCCACCATGGAGGCCAGAGTAACAATTTTTTTCAGACTGAGGGTGTCTTTGATTTCCTCCCCTTTCCGGAGACCGTCCAAGACCTCTTTGAATCTCTGGACCATTTTTTTCTGAATGGCCTGGACACTCATGCCCCGGTGA
Organism: uncultured delta proteobacterium; assembly: GCA_963769305.1. Taxonomy (GTDB): domain Bacteria; phylum Desulfobacterota; class RBG-13-43-22; order RBG-13-43-22; family RBG-13-43-22; genus RBG-13-43-22. Next base: position 12,545 of record CAVYLJ010000016.1, read on the forward strand.
AAAACATAGGTGTCCGGGAAAGAGATAGCCTTCCAGAGACTGCCCTTCAATCCCCAACTGGTCTAACCATTGGGGGTCCCCGGCGGAGGCCAGGAAGGCCTTTTCCTCGACCAGGTTATTTTCGGACAGTCGCCGGGCGATCTGTTGGAGGGTAAACCCTTCGGGAAAGGTAACCCGTTTCAGCATGGAATTTCCGGTAGTCAAATATTCCAAAAGTATCCTTGGGGGCATCCCGGCATGCAATTCAAAATCCCCCCATTGGATCTTCTTCCCCAGCCCTTTCCACCAGGCCAGGAGCATGAATTTATAGGGGGCCGTCAATGATCCCCCCCTGGGCCAACTGATGGGCGATAGTCTGAAGCCCCATCCCCGGCTCGATCCGGACTATCCGGGCAGGAGGGTTGGTGACCGGCGGGGGCGAGAGGAAGCGGGAAAAACTGTCCCACAGGAGGGTCCCCAGGACAAGAAGGCCGAAAAGAAAAAGGACCCGGTAGGGCTTCAAGGGGTCCGTCCTTTTTCACGGGGACGGCTGTCGAGATAACCCTGGAGGATATAGGCCGCGGCCAGTCGGTCGATGACCTTCCGTCTTTTTTGCCGGCTCAAGTCCCCTTCCAGGAGGATCCTTTCTGCGGCCACGGTGGAAAGGCGCTCATCCCAGGGGATGATCTTTATGGGGAGAAGGAGACGAAGGTTCCCGATGAAATTCTTCGGCCCCAGGGCCGACGCCCCTTGGTGCCGTCCATATTGATGGGCAGCCCGACCACTACTTCCTCAACGTCGTATTCTTCCACCAAATTGCGGATAGCCGCCAGGTCTTTTTCCAAGGTAGTCCGTTTGATGGAGGTCAGGACCTGGGCCGTAATAAGCAGGTCATCACTCATGGCCACCCCGATAGTCTTGCTGCCTAAGTCCAAGCCTAAGATTTTCATGGGTTAGACCCGCCCTGAAAAATGGCCGATAAGGATACCCGCCAGCATGAGGATCCCCAGGGCCATATGGGTTTTTATGGTTAAGGCCTGGGCCGGGATGATCTGTTCAAAGGCTGCGTAGTTGCCCCAGAAGATGCGGATGGCCTTTATGGCCAGGGGCAGGGCCAGAAAGGAGAGAAGGACCTGGAAGGAAATCCCCTGGCTCCCCAGCAAAAAGAAGAGAAAAAGAAAAGGAAGGGTCATCAAAAAAAGATAAATCCATCGGGAGGGCAGTAAGCCCATCTGAACCACCAGATTACATTTTTGGGCCTCTCGATCGGCCTGAAAATCCGGGAATTGATTGATCCAGATAACGGCCGTAATCAGGAAACCCAGGGGAAATCCCAGAAAAAAGGCCTGCCAGGTCAGTTGGTTGGTCAGGACATAATTGGTCCCCCAGGTGATTAAAGGGCCAAAGGCCAGAAAAATGGTTATTTCTCCCAGGCCCCGGGCCATGAATTTTAGAGGATTGGTCGAATAAAATAATCCGGCCATGAGCCCTAACAGACCCACAAAAGCCACCAGGGGTGGCCGATCCAGATAAGGATCAGACCGGTAAGCACGGCCAAGATAAAAAAGAAGAGAGCCATCATCAATATCCGCCGGACGTTGAGCAGATTTTCCTGGATAACCCGGCTTCCACCGCTGAAAGGGGTGGAGTGGAGATTGATGCGGTCGCTCCCCTGGGCATCAAAATAATCGTTGATCAGGTTGGCAGCCAGGTGAAGGGATCCCACACCGATTAAAACCAGAAGTAATTCAGGACCCCGAAAAAAACCTTGGTGATAGGCCTGGCCGGCAGCCAAAAGGACCGGGGCCAAAGAGCCGGTCAAAAACGGCAGACGCATGGCTCGAATATACACATTCATTTTGGTCTCCTTCGGGGTCGTTGGGGTATGATTAAAAGTATAGTATGGCCCTTTCCGGTGTCAAGCTGTAAATTGAAGGCTTCTCCCCTTCGCTCTTCGGAAGCCTTCCTCCGGTCCCCAAAAGAGATGCACCCGGTCGGGCACACCAGGCTGCAAGCCGGTGGCTCGTCTTGGGTGAGCCTGTCGATGCACAAATCGCACTTCATCGCCAGTCCTTCTTGCCTCCCAATATCAGCTCCCCGGCATAGTCCATGGCTTGATCCAGGCTGATCTCACCGGCCGATTCCATTTGCCATTCCAGATGGGTTTCGGGGTCTGTCCTGGGCATTGAATTCTTTGAATCAATAACTGATTTTAATCGGTCTCGGCTATATCCGAGATGCCGAACTTCAGGGCATGAATGAAACTCATCATGGCCCGAACATTTTTCTCGATGACCGGCATCTCCCCGCCCAGTTTCTTCAGATCAAGCAAGCGCCCTTCAATCTGGTCGATGAATTCTTTCATCTTTTCAAGGTCTTCTCTTGTCCCACCTTTCCCGTCGGTTCAACCATGGTCTTTTCCCTCTCTGAGATCTTTGAACCTTTTTGATTTCAAGGTGTAGCGGGGGAGACCGCCGGGGGCCACCATCTCGATCCGGAATCTCAGATTGGTCTTGGTCTTGAGTCTTTCCGAGATTTGCCGGCAAAAATCCTTGACCGTCTCGGATCCCCATTTCCTCCTGCGGCTCCACCCGGAGGCAGATTTCATCCATCAGGCTTTTTCGTTCGACCACGATTTCATATTCCACTATTTGAGGGAATTCTTTCCTGACGACCTCTTCGACGGTGACCGGGGTAAACAGGACCCCCCGGATTTTTCTTAAATCATCGGTCCGGCCTTCGACTCCGGAAATCATCTTGGAGGTCCGGCCGCAGGGGCATCCGTTTTCTCCCCGGCGGACCACATCCTTGGTGTTGAAGCGGATCAAGGGAAAGGAGTGCCTCCCCAGGGGAGTGACCACGGCCACGCCCAATTCCCCCGGGCCGACTTCCCGGGTCATGGTCTCCATATCCAGGATCTCCACCAGAAAGAAAGGCTCCATGATGTGCAGACCCTTTCTCTGCCCGCACATGGCCGCCCAGGCACAGGGCTCCGTTCCTCCGATGTGGTCATAAACCTCGGCGCCCCAGATTTGCTCCAGCCGGTTCCGGGTGGCCGGCGGCAACGGTTCTCCGGCGCAAAGCATCCTTTTTATCCCCAGGTTTTTGGGGTCAAGCCCCATCTTGACGACTTCTTCGGCCAGGTGAAGACCGTAAGTCGGGGTGTTCATCAGGGCCGTGGCCTTGACTTCCATCATCTTGCTGATCCGGCCCCGGGTGTCGAGGGCGCCGCCGGGGACGACTTCGCAGCCCAGCTTTTCGGCCGCATAATGGCCCTCCCAGAAGGCCACATAGACATTGTAGCCGAAAGGGAATAAAGACGCGGTCGGTTTCCCGGAATCCGGCCATCCAGAGGATGTGGCACCAGACTTCGATCCGCCACTGCCAGCTCTCATAGGATTCAGGGACATAGACCGGTCTTCCCGTGGTCCCCGAAGTCTGGCGGAAATCGGTCACCTCCTTCAAGTCCACGCCCAGCATTTCTCCGTAAGGAAAGGGCGGCTTGCCCTCCTGGGCCTTTCTAAGATCCTCTTTGTCGATCAGGGGAAGCGGCGGACCGTTTCGATGTGACGATTTCCTCGGGGATGATGTCCTTGTACTTCTCCCGATAAAAAACCGAGTGATCCTTGGCGTATTGAATCAACTTGCGAAGATTCTTGAGTTCCAGGGCCAGATGCCGGTCGGAATCCAAAGTCTCCAGCACAGGATTCCAATATTTCCTGCCGTCTTCAACCATAGAGGATCCTCCTCACAAAGAGAATTGGGCCTCGATCCTGGCCCCTATTTTTTTTAGAAAGTTCCTGTACTCGATAATCTTTTCATCGGTCACCTGACTTTTCAGGCCCACCACCCAGATGGCCGCCTGCAAATCCGGCCGGCCGACATTTAAGGGGATAGCCAGGGCGCGGATCCCTTCGATATATTCTTCATCATCCAGGGCAAAACCTTCCAGGCGGACTTTCTTGACCTTGTTTTTGAATTGCCTCGGGTCGGTTACGGTCGAAGAGGTAAATTTTTTCAGCTTGTCCTCTTTAAGGATTTTATCGATTTGGCTTTCCGGGAGTTGGGACAACAACACCTGGCCCCCGGCACCGGCGGTCAGGGGAATCTTCATGCCCGTCTCGGAGGATACCTTGATGTCATAAGGCGAATCCACCTTGTCCACGATCACGGCCTTCAGACCGAACGCTCCGTCCCAAAAAGACGGAGAGTTTTGTTTTTTGATTAACCTCTTCCAGGTAAGGACGTATCTTCGAAATGAGGTTGGCGTCTGCACCGGCTTCCCGGCCCAGGGCGTAGAGTTTGCTGCCCAAGCGGACTTTGTTTTCCGGGGATGTTTCCAAAAATCCTAAATCGACCAAGGTATAAATGATATTAAAAACCGTGACTTTTATGGTAACCGAGGCCCTGAGACAGCTCGGTTACTCCCTGGGGGTGTTTTGAGGCGGCCAGGAACTCCAAGATCCCGAAGCATTTGTCCACGGCCGGGACTCTTTTTAATTTGGCCTTTGTTTTCTTGCTGGCGGGGGACATCTTTAATTCTCCATAGAGAACATATGTCTTCTATGTAGAACATTGAGGCCGAGGTGTCAAGAAAATAATCAGAGGACTAAAGGACGGCCGATCATGGCCCGGAAGGTCTCGTCCACCTGCCAGGCAAAAGCAGGTGAATGGAGGTCGCTCATCCACCTCTAGAACGGATGAGTGCCCGATTAAATTTCTCCCTGACTTTTTACAAGAAATTCCCCCGGGACTTCACTATTTTTTTCTTCCTTTAAAGTACTTTATTTTTACCGGATTGGCTGATACTATAAGCCCGCTTTGCAATGTCAACTCGGACTATTTATCCATTCATCCAAGAGAGAAGAAGGAGATCTATCCATGAAAAGAAAACAGCTCCTCATACCTTGCTCGGTTTCCTCTTGCTGCTTACCCCTATGAAGGCTTCCTTTGCCCTGACCACGGTGAAGGTGGGCCTGCTCAAGCTTTCCAGTTCGGCGACGGTCTTTATCGGCCTGGACAAAGGATTTTTCGAGGCCGAAGGGATCAAGGTCGAACCGGTCTGGTTTAAGTCGGCCCAGCCCATAGCCGTGGCCTTGGCCAGCGGAGATATCGATGTGGGGGCCACCGGGCTGACCGCCGGGCTTTATAATTCAGTGGCCCAGGGAATGAAAATCATGGTGGTGGCCGATAAAGGACGGGAATGGCCGGGCTATAAATTGACGGCTTTGATTGTGGACACCGAGCAATGGAAGGCCGGGGTCAGGGACCTGAAAGATCTAAAAGGCAAACGGGTAGGCGTCACCCAAATCGGTTCGACTTTTCACTACATCCTGGGAAACCTTCTGGAGAAAAAAGGGATGTCCTTAAATGACGTCAAGGTCGTCCCCTTAGGCAGTGTGGCCAGTATGCGCGATACGGTCGTCTCCCACCAGATCGAATCGGCCTTCCTGGTTCAGCCCCATGTAGCCCCTCTGGAAAAGGATCAGACCGCCAAGGTCCTGCTCTGGGTAGGCGATCAATTGCCTTATCAGATCGCCGCCATTTTTTATGGTGAAAAATTCATGAAGAACCGGGCCCTGGCCGTGGCCTTTATGAAAGGCTACATCAGGAGCTGCCGCTATTATTACGAGCAGGGATTGACCAAAAAGGAAGGTCCGGGGCATCAGGAAATCCTGGGGATCATTTCCCGGTATACGGGGCAAAAACCCGAGGCCGTGGCCCTGGCCCTGCCCTATATCGACCGCAACGGGGAGTTGTATGCCGAGGATATCCAGAAACAGTTGGACTGGTATTTTAAACATGGGCTGGTCTCGAAAAAGATGCCGGCCTCCGAACTGGTGGATCTGTCCATCTGGAAGGAGGCCATGCAGGCCCTGGGGAAATAAATGTGAGGGTCGCGGGGCAAGGGTCCGAGGATTCAAGGTTTTGATTCTGTATTTGCCAAGTCCAAGCATTTCACTTGAATCCTGGAACCCTCAAATCCTGGAACCCTATTCTTAATCATGAAAGTTTTAATCGAACATCTCTCCAAGACCTACGGCGACCGGAAGGGTGAAGCCACCGCAGCCCTTGACGATATCAATCTTCATGTTCAAGAGAATGAATTTTTGGTGGTGGTCGGTCCCAGCGGCTGCGGCAAATCCACTCTACTCAACATCATCGCCGGACTCCTCGCCCCCACTTCGGGACAGGTGGTCTTTGAAGGGGCCGGCGGAAATGATCAGCCCCAGACGGCCGTGGTCTTTCAGGAGTTCGCCCTTTTTCCCTGGAGGACCGTTTTCAAAAATATCGTTTACGGTCTGGAGGAGCGAAGGGTCCCCAGGGCCGAACAATCGGCCGTGGCCCAAAAATATCATCCGGATGGTCGGCCTTCAGGGTTTTGAACAAAAATATCCCCACCAGCTTTCCGGGGGGATGAAACAACGGGTCTCCATCGCCCGGGCCTTGGCCAATGATCCGTTGCTGCTGCTCATGGACGAGCCCTTCTCGGCCCTGGATGCCCAGACCCGGACCCTGATGCAATATGAGCTTTCCCGGATCTGGGAAGAGACCCGCAAGAGCTTTCTTTACATTACCCATAATATTCAGGAGGCGGTCTTTTTAGGGGACCGGGTAGTGGTCCTTTCCCGGAGACCGGGGAGAATCCTGGATATCATCGCCAATTGACCTGCCCCGGCCCCGGGGGGAACATTTGATCCTGGAGAAATCCTATCTGGAATATGTGGACCGGATTTGGGGATCCATAAAAGATCAGGCCAGGGAGGCCATGGAGGAAAAAAGTTGAACATTTTTGCAGGACCGACGGAAAGAGATTTCACCGGACCCGGGTCTTCAGCCAAGGCCGTGGTTCAGGACAAGACCTATTTCTTGCAGAAAAAGGAGCACCCCTGGCTCAGCCTGTTCTCTTTTCTGGCCATTTTGCTCTGCTGGGAATTGGTCAGCCGACGGCAATGGGTCACTCCCCTGTTCCTCCCGGCCCCCAGCGCCATCCTGGCCGAAGGGTGGGAGATGGTCAAGACCGGTCTTGATCTTTAAGCATATCCTGGCCAGTCTCACCCGGATCCTTTGGGGATTTCTCCTGGCCTGCTCCCTGGGCATCATCGTCGGGATCCTGATCGGCTTCTTCAGCATCCCCGAGGCCCTGGGAAACCCGATCATCGCCGCCACCTTTCCCATCCCCAAGATCGCCATCCTTCCCTTGCTGATCCTCTGGTTGGGCATCGGCGAGGCCTCCAAGGTGGCGGTGATCGTCTTAGGGGTCTTTTTCCCGGTGGTGATCAACGTCTACACCGGGGTAAAAAATGTCGATCCCCTGTTGATCAAGGCGGCTTTGAGCCTGGGTTCGAACCGGATGCGGATCATCCGCAAGGTCGTCTTACCGAGCATCCTGCCCATGATTTTTGCCGGCATGAAACTGGGGATGGGGATCGCCCTGTTGCTGGTGGTGGCCGCTGAAATGGTGGCCGCCGATGCCGGCATCGGTTTTATGATCCTGAATGCCGCCGACCTGATGGAGACCAAAAAATTGATGGTCGGCCTGATCATCCTTTCCCTGCTCGGGATTTTTTTTAACTGGTTGTTTCAGCGCCTGGAGCAGGTGGTTATTCCCTGGAAAAAATAGGAGGAAAAAGATGGATTTTTTGGTAACCCCTTCCAACCTTAAAGGTGAGGCCCGCATCCCCGGTTCCAAATCCAATACCACCCGGGCGGTGATCATCGCCAGCCTGGCCGAGGGGACCTCGATCATTCACAATCCGGTGGCCAGTACCGACTGTCTGACCACGGTTCGGGTCTGCCGACAGATCGGGGCCGAAATAGAATTGGGTGAGTCCTGGAAGGTGATTGGACAGGGCAAAAGGCCCCAGGTGCCGGACGATGTCCTGCACATGGGCAACTCCGGGACCACTTATTATATCATGACGGCCACGGCCTGTCTGATCGAAGGTTATACGGTGATCACCGGCGATTATCAGATCCGCCGAAGACCGGCCCAGCCTTTGATCGAGGCCTTGAACAACCTGGGGGCCCAGGTCTTCTCCACCCGGGGCAGCGGCACGGCCCCCTTGGTGTCAAGGGGATCCTGAAAGGAGGCCGAAGGCCCGACTTCCGGGGATCAATTCCCAGTGGTTAAGCCCTCTGCTGATCAATGCCCCGCTGGGAGAGGGGGATACCGAGGTGGTGGTGGACAACCTCCAGGAAAGGCCTTACATCGAGATGACCCTGGGCTGGCTGAGCCGCCAGGGGATCGATTTCAGCCAGGAAAATTTTGAACGTTTTTCCCTCCGCGGCGGTCAGGCCTTCCGCCCTTTTGAAGAGACCTTGCCCAGCGACTGGGAATCGGCCTGTTTCCCCCTGGTGGCCGCGGCCATCACCGATTCGGACGTCACCCTTTTGGGTATGGACACCCGGGACTATCAGGGGGATAAAGCCATTATCGATATTTTGAAGGCCATGGGGGCCGATGTGGAGGTCAAGGATTTCGGGAAGGGGGGGATCCGTGTGCGCGGCGGGCAGTCCCCTGAAAGGTCTGGAGATTGATTGCGGCCATATTCCCGATGCCCCGCCCATCCTGTCCGTCTTGGGCTGCCGGGCCGAAGGAAAGACCGTCCTCCGGAATCTGGGGGCTTCAAGGCTTAAAGAGACCGACCGGACCAGGAGCATCTACGAGGAGTTGACCAAGATGGGGGCCAGGATGGAAGAAAAGGAAGATTCCCTGACCATCTATCCCAGCACACTTAAGGGGACCCGGATCGACAGCCGCCATGACCACCGGATCGTCATGGCCACGGCCGTGGCCGGGTTGATTGCCCAGGGACCGACCCGAATCGACCATGCCGAATTTGCCAAGATCTCCTTCCCGACTTTCTATGAAGTGATGAAAGGGTTGGGGGCCGGGATTGATTTGGTCGAGCCGGAAAGGGCGAGGCATGAGGCTTGAGGCATGAGGCACAAGGAAAAACAAAAACCAAACACGCAATCCCTTTCATCCTGCTTAAGCCATTTTTAAAAATCTTCGTAGGGGCCGGTTTCAAACCGGCCTGGACCCTGTTTCCAGAGCTTTTAACTCTTCCTGCTTACGGCTGATTTCCTCTTCCAACTCTTCAATGACCAGGAGTTGGTGCGGCCGGATGTAATGGGCCGGCAGGGCGGCTTCCCGGTCGGCCTTTTCCTCTTTCAACCGCCGGATCTCTTCCTGAAGCTGTTCAATTCTGGGGTTCATGTTTTTTAGTGGGGGAATTTATAAAGATCGTCGTGATCTAAAAAGCGCAAAAGGATAACATTGCCGGACCAGTCGGGGTTTCCCGATGGTAGAAAATTTTCTGGTTCAATGGATATCCGATATTTTCGATCAACCCGGACGGACCAGGCAGTGGGATCATTGACAATCCTTTCCAAGCGCAGACCGGGATGGAAGGGGTTGTCTTTTAGCTGGGCCAAGGTCAAGGCAATTTTTTTCTTCATGGAGGGATCGGATCGGAACTTTTCAAGATCTTTAAGAAATTTTTTGCTCGGTATTATTTCGGGCATTTTTTATTTCTTTGGTCAGCCAATTGGGCATTTTTCCGGTTCCACTTTGCCGAGCCGCTTTAAGTTTAGCCAGACCCCGTTCATTGAGACGAAGACTGGGATAGATGGAAACGGGGATAAGAGAAATAGAACCTCCCTTGGATACTTCCATTTCCAGATAAGACCCGGTTTCCAGCCCCAACTCTTTTCGAACGGTGGAGGGCAGATTGATACTTCCGCGTTTATCGATGGTCAGCAGCATTTTTTTCTTCCTGAGTACTATTTAAGGATGTATTTTTTAAAAAAATATTATACGATTTAAGACAAAATGTCAATATGACATTATTCGAATGATGAATATTTAAGGAGATTCATAAGATGAAGGCCATGGTTTTGAATCATCTTTGTAATCTTAAGGAGAATAAAAATCCCCTGGAATGGGTCGAGATCCCCAAACCGGAGCCCAGGGCCGATGAAATCCGGATCAAGGTCTCGGTCTGCGGGGTGTGCCATACGGAGCTGGATGAGATCGAAGGACGGACCCCGCCGCCTCGATTTCCGGTTGTTTTGGGACACCAGGTTGTGGGCCGGGTGGAGAAGCTGGGGGATAAGGCGAAGAGATTTGCCATCGGAGACAGAGTAGGCATCGCCTGGATTTATTCGGCTTGCGGGAAATGTGTCTTTTGTCTTCGGGGGGATGAAAATTTATGTGACCGATTCCAGGCCACCGGCCGCGACGTCCATGGGGGTTATGCCGAATACACCGTCGTTCCTGAACCATTTGCCTACAGAATTCCGGAGGTATTTTCCGATGCCGAAGCAGCCCCCTTGTTATGTGCCGGGGCCATTGGCTATCGTTCCATGAGATTGACCGGGATACAGGACGGACAGAACCTGGGGCTGGTGGGTTTTGGGGCCTCGGCCCACCTGGTGCTTAAGATGGCCAGGCACGAATATCCGAAAAGCCGCATCTTTATTTTTGCCCGAAGCGATCAGGAGAAAAATTTCGCCCGAGAATTGGGGGCGGTCTGGGCCGGAGGGATCGAAGAAGAGTCTCCGGAAAAACTGCACGGGGCCATTGATACCACGCCGGCCTGGAAACCGGTTATAGAAGCCTTGAAGAATTTAGAAAAAGGAGGACGGCTGGTGATCAATGCCATCCGAAAAGAAGCTCGGGACAAGGCCTCCCTGCTTCAAATGGATTACCCGCGGGACCTGTGGATGGAAAAGGAAATCAAGAGCGTGGCCAACGTGACCCGACGGGATGTGAAAGAATTTTTGGCCCTGGCAGCCGAAATCCCCATCCGGCCGGAGATACAGGAATTCAATTTGGAAGAAGCCAATCAAGCCCTTCTGGAACTCAAGGAGAGAAAGATCCGGGGGGCCAAGGTGTTAAACATCGCCTGATCCTTTCGATTGACAATTCGTTGAGGTTAGTGATATCATTTAATCACCAGTGTTATCATGGAGGCATTATGGTCAGGACTCAAATTCAATTAAAGGCCGAGCAGGCCAGGGATCTCAAGAAAATGGCCCACTCCCGTCGGGAATCGGTTTCCAACCTGATCCGAAAAGCGGTGGATGATCTCATTAAATCCAACACCAGGGCCGATGCCGAAGAAATGAAAAAAAGGGCGTTGGCAGTGGTCGGGAAATATCGTTCCGGGAAAAAAGATATTTCCAGGAAGCATGACGCCTATCTAACGGAAGCCTTCGGAAAATGAGAACCTTTATTGACACCTCGGCCTTTTTTGCCCTGCTGGATAAAAATGACGCCTACCACTCTCCGGCCAAAAAGGCATGGCAGGAAATGCTCCAAGAGGACAGAACACTCCTGACCAGTAATTACATTCTGGTTGAATGTTTTGCCTTGATACAGAACCGTCTCGGCCTCGGGGCGGTAAGAGATTTTCAGGAAGATGTCCTGCCAGTGATCCAGGTTGAATATGTGGACGTGGAAATTCACCGGGCCGGGGTCAGCGCCTTTTTGGCGGCTTCCAGGCGGAATCTGAGTTTAGTCGATTGTGTCAGCTTTGAAGTCATGCGCGCCCTGGGGGTTAAGGCCGTCTTTACCTTTGATCCTCATTTTCGAGAGCAGGGTTTCGCAGTCAGCCCCTAATTCCTACCTGAGGCCTTCCTAAGAAATGATCACATTCAATCTGTTATTAGTGGGTTTCCTGACCGTCTATTTCCTTCAGCTTATTTTCTCTCTCTGGTTAGAGAAAGTTAACCGGCGACATTTAGAACGCCAAGGGAACCATGTCCCCAAACCCTTTGAAGGATTTATTGACGGACAGAAGCTCTTCCGGATCGTGGCCTACACCCTGGAGAACAGCCGCTTCGCCTCCTTTCAACAGATCATTTCGGACCTCATCTTCCTGGTCATTCTCCTTTCGGGTTTTCTCCCTTTTTTAGATGAGCTGACCCGAAGATGGGGGTTTCCTTTCATCCTCTCCGGTCTGTTCTTCTGGCTGGTCCCGGGATTTATTTCATCGGTATTCGATCTTCCTTTTGATTATTATCACAGCTTTGTGATCGAAGAAAAATATGGTTTTAATAAGTCCGACTTGAAGACCTGGATAACCGATCAACTCAAGGGTGCGGCCCTGTCGCTGGTCCTGTTTTCCTTGATCCTTTCCCTTATCCTCTGGATGATCCGTCTTTCTCCAAACCATTGGTGGCTCTGGGGCTTTCTCATCCTTTCCCTTTTTCAACTGCTGATGGCCGTACTCTATCCCATCTTGATCGCCCCGATCTTCAATAAATTTGAACCTCTCCGGAATCAGGAGTTGGCCGAAAAAATTTCCCGACTGATGCAGGAGGCCGGAATCCGCATCAAGGGTCTCTTCCAGATGGATGCCGGCAAGCGCAGCGGCCATACCAACGCCTATTTTACCGGCCTGGGCAGGACCAAACGGATCGTCCTCTTTGATACCCTGATTCAGAGCCATCCCCAGGAAGAGATCCTGGCCGTGCTGGCCCATGAAGTGGGCCATTTTAAGGGCCGGCACATCTGGAAACAGTTTTTCCTTTTTGCCTTGTCCATGCTGGGGGCCTTTTATCTGACCTATCTTCTGATAGACTGGCCTCTGCTCTACCGGACCTTTGGTTTTCAACACTCCCCGCCTATGTGGGCCTGTTTCTGGTGGCCATCCTGGGACAAAAGGCCGGATTTTTTCTTTCCCCTTTTTATATGGCCCTGTCCAGACGATTCGAACGTCAGGCCGACCGGTTCGCCGTCAAGCTGCTCAAGTCCTCTTCCACCATGGTGACGGTTTTAAAAAGGCTGGCGGCCGACAACTTGAGCAATCTATTCCCCCATCCGCTCTATGTCCGCTTCCATTATTCCCATCCGCCTTTGTTGGAGAGAATTTCTCTGCTTGAGACCGCCCCGGAGACGGAAGATCATAACCAGCCTAAATCCGCCATCTGATTTTTCGGCTTAATTTTCGAGTTGATCATTATCAGATAATATGTTAAACAATTATCGTATAATAATCGCAATCAGGGGGGCGAGATGCGTTTTATATCAGTCAGAGAACTAAGTACCAAGCCAAAAAAAATCTGGGGGCAAATTCAAGAAGAGGAAATAATCATTACTTCAAACGGCAAGCCCGTTGCTCTGCTTTCGGGAGTGACGGAAAGAAACCTGGAAAGGACTCTCCAATCCATACGCCGCACCCGGGCTCTTATGGCCTTGGAAGAGATGCAAAAAAAATCTTTGAAATTGGGATTGAATAATCTATCCGAAACTGAAATCGGGGAGGAAATCAGAACCGTTCGCAAGGGCCGGAAGCGATGATTATTGTCCTTGATACCAATGTGGTGTTTCGGGTATCTTCAGGCCCTATGGTAAGGCGGCCGCCTTCGCCTTGTCTGGCGGATATCGAGGGTTAACGCGGCCCAGTACTTTCGGATGAATCGATCAATGCTGATCTTCTAAACCTTTCTCTCGATCCGATTGAACCTTTCCTGGAAATAGCCCTCTCATCGCAAGCCTCGCCTATTACCGAAATAAACGCCACTTTCCTAAGAAGGTCTATGGGAAAACAAAAATCCTTTCCCCCGCGGAATTCTTTGAAACATTCGGCAACAAACTTTAAGGTTGGCCTTTCGTCGCGGTCCGGCCATCCCTGGCCCCTGGCGGCCTTGTTTGCCGGGGCCGTGGCTATCGCCTTTGCCCCCATCTTTGTCCGTCTCAGTCCGGTAGGTCCCAGTGCCACGGCCTTCTGGCGCATTTTGTTGGCCCTGCCGCCCTTGTGGGTCTGGATGGCGATGAAAAGGGAAGGGCTTAATCCGAAACGCGGGCCTTCTTCCTTGTCCGACTATTTCCATTTAAGCCTGGCGGGCCTTTTCTTTGCCGGGGACCTGTCCATCTGGCATTGGTCCATCAAACTGACTTCGGTGGCCAACGCCACCCTGCTGGTCAATTTCGCCCCGGTTTTTGTCACCCTGGGGAGTTGGCTGATTTTTGGCCTCCGGGTGCGGCTGATTTTTCTTTTCGGCATGGGCCTGGCCTTATTGGGCATGGTCCTGATCGCCGGCCATAGTTTCCAGGTGAGTCTCCATCATTTCCTGGGAGATACCCTGAGTTTTACGGCCGCCCTTTTTTATGCCGGATATCTCCTGTCCGTTAAATCGCTCAGGGAGCGCTTTTCCACGGCCACCCTGATGGCCTGGAGCGGGCTGGTCACCGCCGCTGCTCTGTTGCCGATTACCTTATTGTCCGGGGAGGGTTTATTTTTTCAGGGCCTTCAGGGCTGGACCATCCTGATCGGCCTGGCCTTGATCTCCCAGGTGGCCGGGCAAAGTCTGATCGCCTTTGCCCTGGCCCACCTCCAGGCCTCCTTTTCCTCGGTGGCCCTGCTGGTCCAGCCGGTAACCGCGGCCTTGCTCGCCTGGCTCTTGTTGAATGAAGCCATCGGGGCCTGGCAGGTCTTCGGCGGCCTGACGGTCCTGTTCGGGATCCTGGTGGCCAAACGAGGGAGTACGATGTAGGGGTGGGTTATCTTAGAGCCAGGGGGATAGAAGGCGGGCGAAAAGCTCCTTGATCCTTTCCAGAATCGACCTCTGCGACCATTTCGCGGCTGTCACCTCTTCCGATGTCTTCAGGTCCTGCTCGAAGAGTTCTTCCATCTTGTCGGCAAAGTCCTTTCCGATGACGATGACATTGATCTCGTTGTTAAAACGGAAGCTCTGCAGGTCCATGTTGGTGGACCCCACCGTGGACCACACCCCGTCGATAACCGCGGTCTTGGCATGAACCATCCGGTCGCGCAGTTCGTAGAGCCTTACCCCCGACTCAAGCAGGTCGCTGTAAAAGGAGCGGCCGGCATAGAGGGCGAGATTGGAATCGCTGAAGCTGGGAAGGATGATCCTCACAGCGACTCCGCGATCGGCTGCTTGAGCGATGGTCTTCCTCATCTGATGGTCCGGCACGAAATAGGACGTTGTCAGATCGATCGAATACCGGGCGTTCTTGATAGCCGTCACATACATGACATAGGTAAGGCGATGGGTCTCTCCCGGATAGCTCGGTATCACCTGTACGAGCGCCTTTCCCTGGGCATCCAGGTGGGGGAAATAGTTTCTCTCGGCCAGGGGAGGGCCCTTTTGGTGACGCCACGATTCAATGAAAGACCTCTGCAACTCCGCCACGGCAGGTCCTTCGATCTGGATATGAGTGTCCCGCCAGCTTTCCTTGGAATTGCTCGGTCCGCCGCTCAAAGAGGTACTGCCGTAATAGACGCTGCTGATATTTACCCCCCCGGTAAAGCCTATCTTTCCATCGACGACGACCACCTTGCGGTGGTCCCGCTGGGTGGCGCGGAGCCGCCGCATCTCCAGGGGGTTTATGGGATTGAACTGGAGTACATTCAGGCCGGCATCGCGCAGTCCCTGAAAGAAGGCGGCCGGCGTGCTGAACGAACCCACCGCGTCATAGATGAGGTTAACCTGCACCCCCTCCGCCTGTTTCTTCTTCAGCCGGTCGGCAAATTCCCGACCGACCTCGTCGTCGTTGAAAATGAAGGTCTCGAAATTGATATGATCCTTCGCGCCCTCGATAGCCTTGAACATGGCCGCGTAGGTGGCCGGCCCGTCTACCAGGAGAGTGACCTTGTTTCCTGTCGTGAGCGGGTATTGCGGCTCACCACCGACGGATTCCATGATAGCGGTCGTCTCTTTTATCAACTCTTCGGCGTTCGTCCCTTGCGCCTTCCGGGACAGCACGGCCCGCGCCCGCTGTTGGCTGAGCTTTCCTTCCGGTCCGACTATTGCGGGCGGGGAGAGAGAAGTGCTTTCAGAGTGCGCAGGGACCTTGGGAAGCGAGGCGGCGCACCCTCCCAGAACGAGTACGCACAGGACCCCAATAAATGCCAGTATCGTCTGCCGCATTGCTGCCTCTTTTATCAGCATTGCTTCCCCGATATGAAAACCGTCCCGGGAGGAGTCATAGCCTTCCAACAGAGGCTCCGCCTCAGGGTGGGGACTAAAAACCCAAAAGCTGCGAAGAATCCATCCCGGGAAAAGAGATCCATACGGCGTTTGGACAACATGATCCGAGATTCTAAAAAATATTTAAAAATTTATTCCAAAGGTACCCACCGGTGGGTGATCCCCCCCGGCCTTACCTGGACGAGGAGAAAACCATACTCCGGTTTTCCGAAAAAAAATACCTTGTAAAGCGTGGCGCCTCCACCGGCGGTAATAATATATTGAGTGCCGTCGACATCCATTTCATCATAGAGATGGATATGCCCGAGAAAGACGAGAGGCGCCTTGGCCTTTTTGATTAAATCCATCACCTCTCCGCCGTTCCCCCCGTGTTGGTCCTCGGTCATGGAGTGAACGGCCCACCGACCTATCGCCGGGGGGCAATGAAAGGCCACCAGGCAGATTTTTTGACTGGTCAGCGCTTTCCGGGCCAAGGCCAAGGCTTCCGGACTGAACTTCCCGTCGCCGTTATCCAGGCCGATGATGCGGATATTGCCCAGGTCGAAATACCAATTGGGATCCCCTACGTACTGAGAATACGTATCTTCTCCTTTCCGGAGGTCATGATTTCCCGCGATATGAACCATAGGGATATCATCGGCGGCGATCTGTTGGGCATAGCTTTCATATCCAGCCGGTTTCCCATTTTTTACAAAATCCCCGGTGTGAATAATAAAAAGCGGGTGGAAGGTCCTGGCCCGGTTTAACAGACGGCTGAATACCTCCGCCCCCCCGCGGCTGTCCCCCAGCACCACAAAATCAAACCCCTCCCGGATTTCGGTCTGTCTGGCCAAAATCGCTTGGATGTTTTGATCCAGGGATAAAGGGACGGCCCAGGCCCAAGGGGCGGTCCAGGTCAAAAGGTTGAGGACTAAAAACAAGACCAGGTTCAAATTTTTTTTCATTAAGGCAACCCTTCTGCAACTTAATACGGTGGTAATTATTAAAATTTTTTGGGAATTATCATATTAGAGTTAAGCTATCCAACCTTATCAGATCTGCATCAGATCTGCTCTGCATAAACAAATGGTACGATATTATCATCTCTATAGTAACGTCTCTCGGGGTGTTCGTCAAAGAGAAAATCGGACTTGACTCTTCTCCCCCCCTATTTATACTTTGCCATTTAAAAAAATTTTTAACCGCCCTCAGCCTCTGCCGGTATTAAACAGTAAAATATGACGACTAAATCAGACGGAATGAAGTCGCAGGTCCCGAAACGGATCGGCCTGCTGCTGGTATTGGCCTCCCTGCTGGCCATCGTAGTGCTTTACGCCCTGGACATATCCTTCCTTTATGAACCGAAACACCTGCTGGGGATCACCAATACCCTCTTCACCGCCATCATTCCTCTCATCGTCGCTTTTTCCGCTGCCAGGGCCTTTCGAAGGACGGGCTCCTTCAGTGTCCTGCTGATGGGGTGCGGTATGCTGGGATTCGGCCTCTGTGCCGGATCGGCTGGATGGCTTAGAGAAATGCACGGAGGGGCGAACATTAACGTGACCCTTTACAATACCGGGGCCTTGCTGGGTTCCCTCTGCCATTTCACCGGGGCGGTCATCAATTACTCCAGGAAATCTCATGCCTGGGAGCTGGAAAAGCAGAGGCTGGCCGTCATACCGGCTTATGCCGCCATCATCGTCTTTTCCGTTCTTCTCTCCTTTGCCACCGTGCAAAGGGTTGTTCCGCCATTCTTCATCCAGGAATCCGGCCCGACGGCCCTTCGACAGATCGTTCTGGGGCTGTCGATATTTCTCTATGGGCTTTCTTCTCTTTTTTTCCTGAACAACTACCTCAGAAACAAATCGGATTTCCTCTACTGGTATTCCCTCTGCCTGGCCATGCTGGCTCTGGGGTTGTTTGCCTTTTACATCCAGAAGATCGTCGGCAGCCCTATCGGCTGGGTCGGACGAACCTCGAATTACGTGGGAACCGTTTTTGCACTGACGGCCATCCTGGCGGCGGTTAAAAGCGGCAAGTCCAGGGGATTGCCGCTGGAAGAGGTCATCTCCGGCTTTTTCGTGGAGGCCGAGGCCAATTACAAATCCCTGGTGGAAACCGCTTCGGACGCCATCATCTCTTTTGATCAGGAAAACCGGGTTATTCTTTGGAATTCCAGCGCCGAAAAAATCTTCGGTTATTCCAAGGGGGAAGCAACCGGCTTATCCCTTTTGGGAATGCTGATTCCCGAAGAACATGCCAACACCCTGAAGGAGTTGACCGAGACCGCTCAGGGTCTCAGTTCCCCAAAAAACGTCGAGATGGTCGGCAGGCATAAAAATGGCACTTTTTTCCCGATCGAACTCTCCGCCTTTCGGAGAAAGGTGCCGAACGGCTGGGTGAATACCTGCATCCTGCGCGATATCACCGAGCGCAAGCGGGTAGACGTGGAACTGCGCGAGAACCAGTCTCGGCTCGATCTGGCGCTGCGGTCAGCCCAAATGGGTGTGTGGTATCTGGATTTAATCGAAAATAAACGTCATTTTGACGATCAGGTCTGTCACCTTCTGGGTATTGACCCGGCTAAATTCACCGGAGCTGCGGAGCAGTTCTATGAGGCGATACATCCGGACGACCGTGAGAAGATCAAGACGGAATTAGCCCGAGCCATTGAACAAGATGTGCCGTATGAAACCGAGTATAGAGCGGTCTGGCCGGATGGAAGCGTACACCACATCATCGCCCGTTCAAAATTATTCCACGATGACCTGGGCCGGCCGACGAGGATTAGTGGCCTTATCTGGGACATCACCGAGCGCAAGCAGATGGAGGAAGACCTTCGCCAATCCCGAGACGTAATGGGAGTCCGGGTTCGTGAACGAACAGCGGAGCTGGCCCAAAGAAATCAAGAACTGACCCTGGAAATCGCCGAGCGACTGAAAACAGAGCGGGCCTTGCAGGAATCAAAAGAGCAACTGCGCATTCTGGCCTCCCAGATTCTCACCGCCCAGGAGAATGAAAGGAAGCGGATCGCCCTGGAAGTTCATGATGTCCTGGGGTCGTCCCTGAGTGCCATCAAATTCAAGGCGGAAGAGGCTTTGCTTCACCTCCCCAAAGACGGGACCTTGAATAGTGCCATATCCAAACCCCTGGAAACCCTTATCCCCCTCGTCCAGGATACGATTGAAGAAGCCCGCAGAATTCAGTCCGATTTGCGGCCTTCAATTCTGGACGACCTGGGTATCGTGCCCACCCTTTCCTGGTTCTGCCGGAGATTTGAAACGATCTATTCGAATATCGCCGTCGAGCCATCAATTACCCTCTGTGAAGACGAGTTGCCGGATCATCTGAAAATCGTCCTTTTTAGAATCATCCAGGAGGCCATGAATAACATCGGCAAACATGCCCAGGCGGACTGGGTCGATCTGGGGTTGCAAAAAATCGACGGCACCATCGAACTGCGCATCCAAGATAATGGAGAGGGATTTGATCCTGAAGCGCTTGTCTCCAGGGATAGCTCGAAAAAAGGCCTGGGACTCTCCAGCATGAAAGAACGGGTTGAATTCTCCGGCGGCTCTTTTTCCATTGAGTCCGCCAAAGGGAAAGGGACGGTTATCCGAGCCGTTTGGAACGTTTGATCGAGCGCCGGGGATTATTATCGTTCCCACGCTCCTGCGTGGGAACGCCAGACTGAGACGCTCCTGCGTCCCCAACAGATGAGGAGTAAATATGGGCCGATCCAGATATCAGGTACTCTCCCCTTCTCATCCCCATTTCCTTACCTGTACCGTAGTAAAATGGATTACCCTGTTCAACGATCCGGGAATAGTGCGGATCATCTTGGACTCATGGGGTTTCCTTCAGGACCATGATCGACTCCGACTATATGGATATGTGGTTCTCGAAAATCACCTGCACTTCAATGCCGATTCCCCCGATCTTTCCAAAGAAGTCGGAAATTTTAAATCTTTTACAGCTTCACGGATAATTGATCGGTTGCGTAAAGAAAACCGGCAGTTCTTACTGGACCAATTGCATTGGAGCAAAGAGAACCATAAAAAGGACCGGTCCTACCAGGTCTGGCAGGAAGGAAGTCATCCGGTAATGGTTTTCAGTGATGACGTATTTATAGAGAAGCTTCAATACATGCACCATAACCCGGTCCGGAGGGGTTACGTGGATGATCCGGTTCACTGGCGCTATTCGAGCGCCGGGGATTATACCGGGAAAGCAGGTCTGATTAGGCTCAAAGGAATGGAGGACAGGTAAGGAAGGACGCTGGAGCGTCAGTGTCTTGCGTTCCCACGCCGGAGCGTGGGAACGATGAAAAAAGTCCCGCAACGTTTTTGTTTTTCTGGTTTTTTTTCTGCTATAATCAAACAAGCGAATTTAAGAGAAGGAGACGGTAGATGGGGCTCCCAAAAGTGACAACGAAATTAACCAGTTTGAGCGGGAAAGGGGACAGTTACGAGGCGATCTTTCTGGTAGATACCGGGGCCACAGACTCGATGGCACCGGCTGATGAGTTGGAGAAGATCGGTGTGGCCAAGGAAGGGAAGATGTCTTACGAGATGGCCGATGGAAACATCAGGGAATACCTGTACGGGCTGGTAAGAATCGAGTTTATGGGAGAAATCACCGCCGGTCGGGTTGTCTTCGGCGATCCCGCCTCGGAGCCCCTTCTTGGAGTTACCGCCCTGGAGTCCGTGGGGATCATGGTTGATCCGGTGGATAAGACCCTGAAACGGCTTCCGGTATTCCACTGAAATAAACTTTCCAGTCCCTATATGGATAGGTGATCCTCGAAAATCACTGGAGGTGATCGTTGAGAATTTCCCGGCGAGTCCGGGATTCATCTGAAATTATTGTCTTATAAGTAGCCGAAAATTGCTTTAAAGTTTCCATAGTATGTATTGATGTGAATTGAAAGGAGGGAGAAGAATGTCAAATAAAGAACTCATCAAAAGGGAAATCGAAAAATTGCCAGAAGACGCCATCGAGGAAGTCCTTGATTTTATTCAATTCGTAGAAATCAAAAAAGGGAAAGAGCGCCTCGCAAGATCTTCCCAGGTCTTGTCCGCCGATTCATTCCGGAGAATTTGGGACAACAAGGAGGACGCGGCTTATGACGCAGTACAATAGAGGAGATGTTATCCTTGTCCCTTTTCCTTTCAGTGATCAATCCTCCTCCAAGAAACGCCCTGCCATCATAATAAGTTCGGATGGTTACAACCGCATTTCTCAAGACATCGTCATCATGGCCGTTACGGGTCAGATAAGAGGCCACATTGGAGTGGGTGAGTTCTTAATAGAAGATTGGCAACCTACCGGTTTACTGAGACCATCCGCTGTTAAATCCGCCATTTCAACGATTGAACAATGCTCCGGGCTCTTTGGCCGGTCGGAGGCCCTCAATCTGCAACCAAGGAGGAACAACCTCATTGAGGACCATAATGACTGTGGGTAAACCTGCTGTTTACCTGGCTCTGATCCTGGTCATGATCCTGGCCGTGGGATGCCGGCAAAAAGCGGAGAGAGTCCAAAACCAACCGCTCAAGCTGACCTTAGCCGTCAACCCATCGCTCTACTCCGGTCTCATCGCCGTGGCCGACGAGAAGGGGTTTTTCAAGCAGGCCGGTGTCGAGGTCACGACAAATCTCTATCCCTCCGGTCTCGATGCCTTGAAGGCCATGCAGAAGGGAGAAGCTCAGGTGGCCACGGTTGCCGATATCGCCTTTGCCCTTACCATGAACGGGGACCCCTCTTTGCGGATCATCGCTTCCATAGGCCTGTCAAAGGGGAGTCAAATTGTGGCCAGGCAAGATAGGAACATCCATGAGCCATCAGACCTGAAAGGAAAAAAGATCGGCTACAGCCCAAAAACGGCCAGCGATTATTTTCTTTATGCCTTTCTGTTGACCAACCACCTTTCGCCGAAGGACATAAGGGCCGTGGCCATTCCTCCCGCCAGGCAAGCGGAGGCCGTCGTCAGCGGAGAGATAGACGCCGTGTCCGCTTTTGACATATATGCCGTTACCGCCAAGAAGCAGTTAGGGGCCAATGCCGTATTCTGGGACACTCAGAATAACCTGGAGTATCAATGGCTTTTGGTTGCCGGAGAAAGTTCCACCCGATCCCCGGAAGCGATAAAGCGTTTACTGAAAGCCTTTATCAAGGCGGAAGCGTTTATCTTGGCTCATGCCGATGAAACCAAAGAAATTATCGCCCGAAAATGGAATTTCAGTCCCGAGTACATAAGCCAGGCATGGAATCGGACCAGAATGAATGTCTCCTTCAATCAATCCATAATCACTTCTCTCCAGAACTACGCGAAATGGCAAATGGATAAAGAGGGAAAAACCGGGGCACCTCCCGATGTATTGAATTACCTCTACACCGGCGCCCTGGATGAAATCGATCACAAATTAGTTACCATCTTCAGGTAAACTATGATGAAAACAAAATCCAGAATCCTGATCAGTGTCGTCTCTTCTCTGGCGGTTTCAATCGTGATTGCCTTGATGGCCTTTTCCATCCTGAAGGGCATGAATACCGAACTCAGACGGGGTCAGACCTATATGGATATCATCGATAAGACCCACGCCTTGAATATCCTGACCGCATCGCTTAAGGAAGAATCGGGTAAGAGCGATATCCGCCAGGTCAGAGGAATACTCCTGTCTTTGGATAACCTCTTGAAGGGAATATCCTCGCGGGTGCCCGGCGAGGCAGTTCTTATCAAGCAACTGCAAAAGAATAACCAGGAACTCGGGCCTTTCATCGACCAGATGTTCGTTTCAGTACCGAACATGGTCAGCGGTATCGAAAAAGAACGCCGAAACATACTCGCCTCCCAAATCTGGATGAAGGTCCGCTTCATCTCGGATGATACCAGCCGGCTGATGGATATCAGCCAGTCGAGAATGATGGCCGCCCAGGAAAAAGCCGGCGCCGCGGTCATCGTTCTGATCATCATCCTGGCCCTGACCAACGGCGGTATTTACTTTTTCTCCGGCAGAGGCATCGTCCGGGCACAAGAGGCCCTGAAGCAAAGCGAGGAGCGGTATAGAGAACTGGTTGAAAACGCGAGCAGCATCATCCTGCGGTCGGACCGGCACGGCAACATTACCTTCTTCAACGAGTTCGCCCAACGGTTCTTCGGTTACACCAAGGATGAAATCCTGGGGAAAAACGCGGTGGGGACGATCATCCCGGCCACCGACTCCGAGGGGAACGATCTGGCCGCCATGATCGACCATATGTTGCGGCACCCGGACGAGTACCGGACCAACGCCCACCAGAACAGGCGCAAGAACGGTGAACTCGTCTGGGTCTCCTGGACCAACCAGGCCGTCTACGACGACCAGGGAAACCTGACCGGGTTGCTGTGCGTGGGCAACGATATCACCCGGATCATGCAGGCCGAGGAGATCATCCGAAAGAGCGAGGAGAAATACAAGCAAATCATAGCGTATGCGCCTTCAGCGATTTACGAAATCGACTTTAAGAAAAAACAGTTCGAGACGGTCAATGAAGGCATGTGCCGGATGCTCGGTTATACGGAAGAAGAACTCCTGGCCATGAACCCTCTGGACCTCCTCGACCGGGAAAGCCGGGAGAGATTCCTGGACAGGGTCAGGCAGGCCCAGGCGGGGGAGACGCCTTCCGACCAAATCGAGTACAAGGCCAAGAGAAAAGACGGACTTGATATCTGGGGTATACTCCACACGCAGTTCAAATACGCCGAGGGGAAGATAGTCGGCGCCTTCGTCGTGGCCCACGACATCACCGAGCGCAAGAAGGCGGAGGGTAGCCCTGCGCGAGAGTGAGGAACGCTACCGGTTGGCCACCAAGGCCACCAACGATGCCATCTGGGACCTTAATCTGACCGCGGACACGGTACAGTGGAATGACACCTATACGACCCTATTCGGCCGCCCCCTGGAGACGGAAAATTCCTGGCAGTGGTGGGTCGATCGCCTCCACCCGGAGGACCGGGAGCGCACGGTTGGGGGACTTCGAGCGGCCATCGACGGCCGGGAGGACCATTGGATCTGCGAGTACCGCTTCCTGCGGGCCGACGGCACCCGGGCAGAGGTCTTCGACCGGGCCTATATCGCCCGCGACGAGTCGGGAAAGGCCTGGCGGGTGGTCGGGGCCATGTCGGACCAGACCGAGCGCAAGCAGGCCGAGGAGCAGGTCAGTCGAAGCCAGAAGACGTTTTCCGAATTGGTCGAGCGCGCCCCATTCGGCATCTACGTCGTTGATTCACAATTTCGCATCGCGCAGATGAATATCGGCTCGCAAACCGGAGCCTTCCGGAACGTGCGGCCCGTGATCGGGCGCGATTTTACCGAGGCCATGCGCATCCTCTGGCCCGAACCCGTCGCCGCGGAAATCATCGGCCACTTCCGCCATACCCTCGACACCGGCGACCCGTACTACTCGCGGGATTTCATCAACCCGCGCCACGACGCGGAAATCGTTGAATCCTACGAGTGGGAGCTTCATCGCCTGATGCTTCCGGACGGGCAATACGGCGTCATCTGCTATTACTTCGATTCAACGAAGTTAAAAGAGGCCGAGAAGGCTCTGCACCAGCAGACTATGGACCTTCAACATCTGACCGAAACGCTGGAAGATCGGGTGAAGGAAAGGACCGTGGAGCTGGCCAATCTGTCTTCCCGGCTTGTTTCCGCCCAGGAGGATGAAAGAAGGCGGGTCGCTTATGATCTCCATGACAATGCCTGGCAGGCTCTGGTGGCGATACGTTTTGAGATTGAGCGCCTCTTTTCGGACCGCGACAAAATGGACCGGGCAGCTTTACAGGATAAGTCGAAGAAAATCATGGCAGCCCTCCTTGAGGCGGTGGGGAAAATACGTTCCATGCAGGGAGATCTATGGCCCTATGTCCTCGACGATATCGGCATCCTGGCCACCATAGACTGGTATTGCCGGGAATTTGAAAAGAACCATCCGGGCATCACCATTGAAAGAAAGGAAGAAGCCGCTGAAATTGAAATCCTCCCATCGGCCAAGATCGTCATCTATAGAATCTTGCAGGAAACACTGAACAATGTGGCCAAACACAGCCGGGCCAGCCAAGTCACCATTCGCCTGGCGACCAGGGACCACAGGTTGGAGTTTTCAATTGAGGACAACGGAATTGGTTTTGACCTCGAGGAGGCCATCGCCAGAAGATCACCCTGGGGTGGATTGGGCCTTCTGAACATAAAAGCACGGACAGAACTTTCAGGCGGGCTCTTTGGAATTGAATCCGCTCCAGGAATAGGAACGACGGTTTGTGCTTCCTGGTCATTGCAGGAAGATATTACTGAGAGCATAAAATAGGTTACATCGCTGAAACACTTTTTCACCGCCCACTCGTCCCGCAAAAAGCGAGACTCGTTTAAGACGCGAAGAACGCGGAGACAAAATTTTCTTCTGCGATCCCTGCGGCTTTGCGGTGAAAGCAATCTATTATCTGCTCTTTTCAATAATTGAAGCACCAACAACATAAGGGAGAAAGGCTTATGCTAAGGGTATTGCTCGTTGAAGACAATCGGGTATTTAGGAAAGCATTCAAGGAGAATCTCAAACTGCATTTCCCGTCCATGCTCATCACGGAGGCGGAAAACAGTGACGAAGCCCTGCGGAAAATCAATGAAGCCCCTCCTCGGCTCATCTTTATGGATCTCCGTTTGCCCGGAATGAATGGCCTGCAGTTGACTCAAAAGATAAAAAGAGACTTTCCAAACATTCACATAGCTATTTTGACAGGTTACGATTTGCCGGAATACAGGAAGGCGGCCGTTCAGTATGGCGCGGATGTTTTTTTTGTCAAAGAATCGGTGCCGTGGGATGAGGTCAAGTCTCTGGTTGAATCGCTTGAGAAAACCGGCTTAGGTAGTACATAAAATGGTGAAGAAGAAGCCCGTAGCAGCGATCATAGTCCTCTTGGTGCTGGCCATAGCCGGACCGGTGGCCTGGTATGTCCGCCATTCGGGGCGGAAACAGGCGGAGATCGTCGGCTCACTCACTCTCGGTTTCGGCGAGGGTGAAGCGGCCTCAGCCATCTATGTCGCCGATAAGCTTAATTTCTTCGCTGCTAACGGGTTAAAGGTGACCTTGCGTCCCTTTGAAGTGGGCTGGTGCCTCGTACCAGGCCATGCTCAAAGGCGAGGTCGATGTTTCGGGGCCAACCGAGTATGTGATTGTCGGTGGTGCGTTCAGGAACGAGAAGATACAGGCCGTCTCCACCATTGTCAAGGCCGATCTCCTTTCAATTATCGGAAGAAAGGATCATGGCATCGAAAAAGTATCCGATCTGGCCGGAAAGAGGATCGGCCTCCCGCGAAATACCATACTGGAATTCTATTTGGGCCGGTTCCTTGACCTGCATGGCCTGAGTATCCATGATGTCACCCTGGTCGATATGATCTATTCCGAAATGGAGGGATCTATCAAAAAAGGGAGGGTCGACGCCGTCGTCGCTGCCCCGCCATTTTACGATGCGATCAAAAGCTCCTTGGGCGCCAAGGCGGTCGAGTGGTCCGCGCAAAGCGGCCAGTTGCTTTACGGGGTCCTTACCTGCCGGAATGATTGGATCGCCCGGAACCCGGATCTATTGGTCCGGCTTTTGAAAGGGCTCGAGCAGGCCAACCTGTACATGGCCCAACATCCGAATGAGGCCAAGTCGATCGTGCAGAAACGGCTCAACCTGGACGCCGGATACGTGGATCGGATCTGGAAACGGAACTTATTCTCCCTCACACTCGACCAATCCCTGATTACAGCCATGGAAGATGAGGCGCGGTGGATGATCCATAATAATCTGACCGCGGGAAAAAAAACGATTCCTAATTTCCTTAATTTCATCCACACGAAGAGCCTCAAGGAGGTCAATCCTAACTCAGTCAACATCATCCGCTGACCTCACCCTCGCCCTCTCCCACCAGGGGAGAGGGAACCAAATTAACTTCCTCCCCCTTGATGGGGAAGGATAGAGGTGGGGGTGGTTTCTTGTCGTGACCACCCTGAGATGGATTTCTCATCGTTCCCATGCTCCAGCGTGGGAACGATAACCTCCCCCTTTGGAAAAGGGGGAATGAGGGGGATTTCACCAGGTCTCAAATCCCCCCTCGCCCCCCTTTGCTAAAGGGGGGATATTTCGACAGGAATGCGCTGGTGTTGCATTCCTTATGTTGCTCTCTATAATAACAATCGGACGGATTATACGGAATGAGAAGAGGAATAATTCAATTGCGGAGGAAAGCCATTCTTTTTGTAGTGTTGCTGCTCCTTACGGCGACCATCGGTTCATCGTCCTGTTCCCGTGGCAACTATTCAGGGAAGATGGAGACCTTGACGATTGCCACTGTGCCAACTGAGATCAATGCGCCGCTCTACATTGCCGAAGCTCAGGATTTCTTCGCCCGTAACGGCCTTCAGGTTACCCTCAAAGAAGACTATGATTCCGGAGCGACTGCAACTGCCGGGATGCTAAATGGAGAAGCGGACGTTGCCACAGCCTCTGAGTTTGTGGCCGTGAGGCAGATACTTAATAGAAAAAATCTCATTAACTTTGCAACCATAACCAAGTACGAGAACACTTTCATCGTCTGGCGTACCGATAGGGGAATTAAGACACTTCAGGACCTCAAGGGGAAAAAGGTCGGCGTCACCCTAAAAACGATTTCCGAATTTTACCTGGGAAGAACATTCGGCTTGAATGGCCTGAATCTTGAGCAGGTAATACTCGTTGATGTCAAGGCGCCCGATGCGGAGAGAGCTATCGCCAACAAGGAGGTTGACGCTGTCGTCACCTGGGAACCCTGGGTCACCCGAATAGGTCAACGCCTGGGTAAGGCAGTAGTCATAAGGGAGTTACAGAGCAGCCAGCAGGCCTACTGGAATTTAGTCAGTACCGGCAATTGGGCAAAGAAACGTCCCGGTGTCTTAAAACGGCTTATTAAATCGATAAGTCTGGCGGAAGACTATCTCGCTCGTCACCCGGAGGAGGCCAGGGCTATGGTAAGGAAGCGGATGAAATTTGATGATGCGTTTATGGAGAAGGCTTGGCCCCGTTACCAGTTTTCGCTTTCCCTTGACCAGTCTCTCATCGCTGCCATGGAAGATGAAACGCGGTGGATGATCAGTAACAATATGACGATGGAAAAGAAGGTTCCGGATTTTGCAAATTACATCTATTTAGACGACCTTAAGGCCATAAAACCGGAAGCGGTAAATATAATAAGATAGCGCTCATCTCCAAAAGAGTTGGCGCTGAGCGAAGGATTCGAGGGGTCAAGGTTTCAAGGGTTCAAGGGAAATGCTGAGGAATTACAAAGAGCTTAAGGTTTGGGAAAAATCCTCGATCTCATCGTTCCCATGCTCCAGCGTGGGAACGCAATACTTGGACGCTCCTGCGTCCGGTAAGGATTCTAATACACATGATCCGACAATCAGCAAAGATCAACCGTTCATTCATCTTTTATCTCATCGTTCCCATGCCCTTCGTGGGAACGATAGAATCTCAATCCAGGATTAAAAAAGGACGCTGGAACGTCCGGAACTCACGTTCCCACGCTGGAGCGTGGGAACGATAGACAAATGAATGATAAAAAGCGGTCTGACGGCGGAGGCGGTAGGTATAATAAGATAGGGTCACAGCACATCAGCTCTGAGGAGAATCATGAAACTAAGAACGCAATTCATCGTCACCATGCTTCTGTTCGGCATCATTCTGGTCGTCCTTGCCATGTCGGCGATCAGGACGAGTCAACAGGTGGAGAAGGCCGGACAACAAGAAAGGATAGCCGCTCATATCGCCCAGGGGGCAAGCGAGCTGAGCTATCTGGCCAACGACTACCTGATTTACCGCGAAAGCCAGCAACTGAAGCGCTGGCAGTCGAGATTTGCCGCCTTTTCCGCGGAGGTGGCCTCTCTGCGCATAGACAGACCCGTGCAGCAAGCCCTCGTCGCCAATATTCAGGCGAACAAAAACCGGTTTAAAGAAGTATTCGACAGCGCGTCCTCCGCGCTGGAAAGTCCCTCCCGGAATCTTCGTTCCGCCCTTGACCCGGCGTTTTTTCAGGTCTCCTGGAGCCGGATGGCGGTCCAATCCCAGGGGTTGGCAGCGGATGCTTCGCGGCTGTCCCAGTTATTCCGTCACCGGGTGGACCAGCTTACAGAAACAAGGACCATGCTCCTGTATATGATGGTGGCCTTGTTTGGTCTATTTCTCATCGTCAGCTATATGCTGACCTACCGCCGCATCCTGAAATCGATTGTGACGCTCCGGGCCGGTACTGCCGTCATCGGCTCGGGCAATCTTGATTTTGTCCTCGAAGAAAAAAAGGATGACGAAATCGGCGAGCTGTCCCATGCCTTCAACCGGATGACCGCTGACCTGAAGGAGGTGACGGCCTCCAAAACAGACCTTGAAAGGGAGATTACCGAGCGCAAAAGGGCCGAAGAGGAGCTGCGCCGGAATCGGGAATGGTTAAAGATCACCCTCCGAAGCATTGGCGATGCCGTGATCGCCTCCGATGCCTCCGGCCGGGTCACCTTTCTCAACCCCGTGGCAACGACCCTGACGGGCTGGCAGATAAAAGAAGCCCTTGGTCAGCCGATCCAGAACGTCTTTAGGATTGTTAACGAGCAATCAGGCCAACCGGCCGAGAATATCGTCGAGCGCGTGCTGCGCGAGGGCTTCATCGTCAACCTGGCCAACCATACGGCCCTGATCTCCCGCGACGGGCAGGAGATTCCCATCGAGGACAGCGCGGCCCCGATCAGGGACGGCGCCGGCAACATCATCGGGGTGGTGCTCGTCTTTCATGACGTCACCGAGAAACGGCGCTCACAGAAAGCGCTGCGCGAAAGCGAAGAGCATTACCGCTCCTTATTCGATAACATGCTCAATGGCTATGCCTACTGCCAAATGCTCTTTGAAGAAGGGGAACCGCGAGACTTTATCTACCTCAATGTTAATCACGCCTTCGAAACCTTGACTGGGTTAAAGAAAGTGATCGGGAAAAAGGTATCCGAGGTCATTCCCGGCATAGCGGGAGTCCGATCCCGAATTAATCCGAACGTACGGCCGGGTGGCCACAACCGGCGTCCCGGAGCGATTTGAGACCTACGTGGAAGCACTTAACATGTGGTTCTCGATCTCCGTCTATTGCCCCCGGAAAGAGCACTTCGTCGCCGTCTTTGATGTTATCACCGAACAAAAAGAGGCCGAGAGGGCGCTTAAGGAGAGCGAAGCAAAATACCGGACCCTGTTCGAAAACATGGCCGAGGAGGTGCATTTCTGGCAGCTCGTCCGCGATGAGAGCGGTCAGATCAGAACCTGGCGACTGGTGGACGCCAACCCTCCGACGCTCCATACCTGGGGCCGGAACTCACTCGACGAAATCAAAGGAAAGACCACCGACGAGATCTTTGGCCTGGGTTCTACGAACCATTATCTGCCGGTCGTTCAGAAGATCATGACCGAAGGTGTTCCGTATTCTTATGAGGACTATTTCTCCAATCTCGATAAATATTTCCGATTTACCAGCGTTCCTCTCGGGGATTACTTCATCACCACCGGAGCGGATATCACCGACATCAAGAAGGCCGAGCAGGCCTTGCAAAGAGCACATGACGAACTGGAAATCCGGGTCCAGTGAACGAACCGCGGAACTGGATGAGAGAAATAAGGAACTGACCATTGAAATCGTCGAACGGCTGAAGATCGAGCAGGCCTTGCAGGAATCAAAAGAGCAACTGCGAATCCTGGCCTCCCAGATCCTCTCCGCCCAGGAGAATGAAAGGAAACGGATCGCCCTGGAGGTTCACGACGTCCTGGGGTCTTCCTTAAGTGCCATAAAATTCAAGGTGGAAGAGGCCATGCTTCATCTCCCCAAAGACGGGACCTTGAATATTTCCAGACCCCTGGGAACCCTTATCCCCCTCATCCAGGATACGATTGAAGAAGTCCGCAGAATTCAGTCCGATTTGCGGCCTCCCCTTTTGGACGACCTGGGTATCGTGCCCACCCTTTCCTGGTTCTGCCGGAGATTTGAAACGATTTACTCCGGCATCAAGGTTGAACAAGCGGTTGCCATCCCGGAAGAAGAGGTGCCGGATCACCTGAAGATCGTCCTCTTTAGAATCACCCAGGAGGCCATGAATAATATCGGCAAACATGCCCGGGCCGACTCGGTAAATCTCGGACTGCAAAAAGTCGACGGGGCTATCGAACTGGGTGATCCGAGATAACGGGAAAGGCTTCGATCCGGAAAGTCTGTCCTCCAGGGAGATTTCCAAAAAAGGCCTGGGGCTCTCCAGCATGAGAGAACGGGTTGAATTCTCAGGGGGCTCTTTTTCCATCGAGTCCGTTAAGGGAAAAGGGACGGTTATCCGGGCAAAGTGGAGCATCTGATTTATTATTGATGATTGTCGATTGATGATTGAAAGACGAAGGTCCCCTTTATCCGTCATTCCGACAGGCTTCAAGCCGGAATCCAGGGATTTTAATTTTGTTGCGCTAGTATTATTGATGATCAATGATCATCATCGTTCCCATGCTCCAGCGTGGGAACGCAAGGCTGGGACGCTCCTGCGTCCCGATAAGGACTAAAACATGACCAGATCCAGATATCGGGTACTCTCACCTTCTAATCCCCATTTCCTTACCTGTACCGTGGTAAACTGGATTACCCTGTTCAATGATCCCATAACAGTCCAGATCATTCTGGACTCATGGGATTTCCTTCAGGACCATGATCGACTCAGACTATACGGGTATGTGATACTCGAAAATCATGTGCACTTCATGGCCGATTCATCGGATCTTGCCAAGGAAGTCGGAAACTTTAAGTCATTTACAGCCTCACGGATACTGGACCGCCTGCAAAGGGAGGGGCGGCAGTTCCTACTGGACCAATTGCGTTGGGGCAAAGAGAAGCATAAGCAAGACCGATCCTATCAGGTCTGGCAGGAAGGAAGTCATCCGGAAATGGTTTTCAGTGAGGACGTGTTTATAGAGAAGCTTCAATACATGCATCATAACCCGGTCCGAAGAGGTTACGTGGATGATCCGGTTCACTGGCGCTATTCGAGCGCCGGGGATTATGCCGGGAAAGACGGTCTGATTAGGCTCAAAGGAATGGAGAACAGGTAAGGGAGGACGCTGGAGCGTCAGGGCCTCGCGTTCCCACGCCGGAGCGTGGGAACGATGCAAGGTCCCCTTAATCCGTCATTCCGGCAGGCTTTTAGCCGGAATCCAGGGATTTTAATTTTGTTGCGCTAGTATTATTGATGATTAATGATTGACCGATGATAAAACCATTTAAGGAGAGCGATATGAAAATCGGCCAGGGACTCATGCCTGCCGCTTTAGGGGCGATGCTTTTGTTGCTCATCGCCGGCTGCGGCCAAAAGGCCCCGCAGCAGCTTGAGAAGATCGTCCTGGGAACACAGGCGATAGTCCAATTATCACCGGTTTGGATAGCCGAGAAAAAGGGCTATTTCAAAGAAGAAGGCCTCCAGGTAGAGCTAAGGGAATTTGCTTCAGGACAGGCGGCCCTGCAGACCCTGTTGAACGAAAAAGGCCTCGACCTGGCCACCGCCTCCCAGACGCCGGTTATTTTTAACAGCTTCCATCGGAATGATTATGCCGTTATCGGCGGTATGGTTTACTCGGATGAGGATATTAAGATTCTGGCCAGGCAAGACAGGGGAATAAAGGCCCCCGAAGACCTGAAAGGCAAGATCGTGGGGATAACGACCGGCACCGCCGGACAATTTTTCTTGAGCTTATTCTTGACCTATCACCAAATGCCCATGTCCGACCTCAAGATTGTCGACCTGAAACCGGACCGCTTATCCCAGGCCCTGATAGAAGGACAGGTGGACGCCATAGTCACCTGGGAGCCCTATATCAGCCAAACCAGGAAGGCCCTGGGGGATAAGGCCCTCCTTTTGTCCAGGCCAAGGCCTTTTTCGAGATGACGTTTACTTTATTGCCCGAAAGGATTATCTGAAAGATCATACCGAAGCCTTGAAGCGGTTTCTCCGGGCCATTGAAAAAGGGGAGGCCTTTATTCGGAAGAATGGAAATGAGGCCATGGAGATTGTTGGGCAAAAGCTGAAAATGGATAAAGAGGAAATGAAGCCGATCTGGGATGAATTCGTCTTCAAGCTATTTCTGGACCAGTCCATCCTGCTTTCCCTGGAGGACCAGGCCAGGTGGGCCATAAGAAACAAGACTGACGGATGCGAACAAAGGTGCCGAATTACCTTGATTACATTTATCCCGACGCCCTAAAGGCGGTCAATCCCGGGGCGGTCAGCATCGCCGGAAGGTAGGAATAAGAATATGAAAATCAGTACGAAATTAATGTCTGGCCGTATTTGTGCCCCTGCTGGTGGCCCTTGCAGTTGGTTTGACGCTGATCATTTCCTATCGGGCTTTGGAAACGGCCCAGGAGAATGGGGATAAAGTGCGGCTGATCAGGGACAGTATTACCGAGATCAACCACCTGGTCTTTTCTTATGCTACTCACCCGGAGGAAAGGCCGAAACAGCAGTTCCTGGCCGAGTTCCGAGAAAATGACCGACCTTCTGGCCGGCGTCCGCTTTCCGGAATCCCGACCAGCAGCAGCTTCTCGAGGAGATTCGCCTTAACAGCCAGTCCATGAAAGACGACTTCCTCAGATTAGTCGCCAACACCGAACATTCCGGTCCGGTCCGGAAGTAATAAATTGCTCAGGGAAACGGAGGAACTGTTGGAGGGGCAACTCCGGATAAGGTCCCGTCAAGCGGATTATATTGCCTCTAGCCCTGCGAAATCAGGTGGATAAAGACATACAACAAACCCAAAGACGAGAAATCACCCTCATCCTCCTGGTACTGGGTCTCACTACAGTCCCGCTCATCGTTATCTTGACCCGAATGAGGAAGAGAATCATCACCGCCCTGACTAAGCTCCGCCATGGGACCGAAATCGTCAGCTCCGGTAACCTGGACCATGTCATCACCGTGGAGCGCAAGGACGAAATCGGAGATTTAACCCGGGCCTTCAACCGGATGACCTCCAACTTGAAAGAAGTGACGGCCTCCAAAGCGGACCTTGAGCAGGAGATGGCCGAGCGAGAGAAGGCGGAAACGGAGCTTCGGGCCTCACAGGAGTCGCTGAAAAAGGCCCATAATGAGTCTGGAGATCAAGGTTGCGGAGCGCACCGAGGAGTTGACGATCGAGATCGAACAACGGAAACGAACCGAGGATGCCTTAAGGGAATCGGAAGAAGAGCTTCGTTATCTCTCTTCCCAGATCCTGGTGGCCCAGGAAAAAGAAAGAAGAGAGATCGCCGAAGACCTCCACGACAACACCTGGCAAATCCTGAATACCATCAAGATCGACATCGATCAATTGCTGACCCAAAAGATGGTCGATGACCCGGCGGTCGCCCGTCAAACCGGAAAGAGAATTATCGCCAATATCAGAGAGGCCATTGAAAGAATCCGCACCATGCAGGGTGACCTCTGGCCTCCGGTTATGGACGATATCGGTCTTCTGGCGACGATTATCTGGTACGGCCGGGAATTTGAGAAAAGCCATGCCGGAATCATCCTTGAAAAACAAATCGGTGTAAGCGAAGAGGAAGTGCCCCAGGAAATCAAAATCGTCATCTACCGGGTGATGCAGGAAGCCCTGAAGAATGCAGCCACGCACAGCGGCGCGAGCCGGGTGCTGCTCTGCCTTGAAAAAAGAGGGCCCACGGATTGAATTCGAAGTCACCGATAATGGACAGGGATTCGATCTGGAGCAAATCCTCTTCCGGGCGAGACCCTGGGCGGGTTTCGGGCTTATGGGCATGAAAGAGAGGATCGAGCATTCGGGTGGGACCTTTGAGGTCCGCTCCGGGAGGGAAGCGGAACGACCGTTCGGGCCATCTGGCCGTTGAACGGGGCGGATCAAGAGATACCGGACCGCCTGCCGACCAGGCCGGTTTTTGAAATACAGGAAGAACCCTTTCGAATGGTTACGGAGACCATCTCCGACTGGGTCTATGCGCTTCAGGATAGAGCCGGATGGAAAAATCGTCTGGGATTGGATTACTTCCGGATTTACGTTGGTGACCGGCTATAGTATTGATGCGGATTTAGCCGAGATACTACACCCCGAGGATAAAGCCGTCGCTGAAGAACGCTTCCGTCATATCCAGGCCTTGCACCCCTATGTCAGCGAATATCGGATTGTCACCAAAAGCGGCGAGACCTGCTGGGTCCGGGACTCGGTCACTCCGGTGGCCGATCCTCTCCACCCGGGACCATCAGGGTGATCGGGGCCGCGCAGGACATCACCGAACGCAAGCAGGGTGAGGCTGAGGATCGGCAGAACATGTCTCGACAGCGAAACCGCTCTATCGGGGCCCTCTTGTGCTGGACTGATGAAGTCGGCAGGCTTTCCTGATCGCCGAGATCATCTCTCAGGGCAAGTTGAGTGTGATCGGAGAGATGCTTAGAGGTCAATGCACGTTCGCCATCGAGCGCCGATCGGGAATTATGGCAAGGCCGAGAACAGGACATCGGTCGCACCTTCCTCGAATTGTTAAGATCCAAGGCCGGGCCGATTTGCTTAAGGCTACGGGAAAAGTCTGCTGACCAATACCCGGTCGGAGCATCCCGACCAGCATCGGTACTCCCTCGGGCAGTCGTTTAAAGTTCAGTGCTTCCCTGATCCGCGAGGAGCCGACATCGGAATGATCGCCGTGGGCAATCGGGAGGGCGGTTATACCGAAGGAGCGGAATCGCTGGAGGCTTGGCGCCGGCGATCGTTCAAGCGCTTTGAGCGAAGAGGACCGAGGCCGAGATCAACAGAGTGGAGGAACTGACCCGTTTCAACCGCGCGGCCGTGGACCGCGAGCTTCGCATGATCGAGCTTAAAAAACAGATTAACGAGCTGTGTGGCCGGCTCGGCCAGCAACCCCGCTATCCGCTCGATTTCGGCCCTGGACAGGAATCTCCGGCGGCTCCACCGGAAGGGCGATCATGAAGGACCGTCAGACCGGAACGGCTCGTTTTACCGCCTGAGCCAATGGAGAAAGGGCGCTGCGGCTTCGCCGCCCGCGGCTCATTCAGGGGCCTTCATCATTATGACGGCCATAGGAATCGGCCTGGTCGGGTTATGGCTGACGGGCCGCGTCAGTTATCTGTTGTTTCACAGCCTGGCGGAGTTGTTTTCGGTTTTAGTGGCCTGGGGAATGTTCATCGTGGCCTGGAATTCCCGCCGGTTTATCGCCCATAGTTTCTTTCTTTTTTTGGGCGTGGCCTTTCTGGCGGTGGGGGCCCTCGACCTCCTTCACATGCTGTCCTACAAGGGCATGGGCGTGTTCCCCGGCGCAACGGCCGATCTGGCGACCCAGTTGTGGATAGCCGCTCGAGGCCTGGAGGCCGGTGTCGCTGTTGGTGGCGCCGTTGTTCCTGACGCGGCGGGTAAGGGCCGTGAGGTTGCTGTCGGCCTACATCCTGGTAACGGCGTTGTTGCTGGTCATGGTGTTCGGCGGATGGTTTCCGACCTGTTTCGTCGAAGGGCAGGGCCTGACGGTCTTCAAGGTCATCAGCGAATACCTCATCTGCCTTTTGCTGGCCGGGGCCATCTTTTTCGTTTACCGGCGGCGGCAACACCTGGACCAGAGGGTGTTGCGGTTGGTGATTGCCGCCATGGCCGTAAGTATCGCTTCGG
Source organism: uncultured delta proteobacterium (assembly GCA_963769305.1). GTDB lineage: Bacteria > Desulfobacterota > RBG-13-43-22 > RBG-13-43-22 > RBG-13-43-22 > RBG-13-43-22. The sequence goes on from CAVYLJ010000016.1 coordinate 49,209, forward strand.
AACTGTCCTTCACCTTGTATGTGGACGTGTACGGCCTTTTCAACCAGGTGGGCCATTTCCTGAAGATCGTCGCTTATGCCCTGCTGTACAAGGCCATCATCGAAACAGGACTGCAGCAACCCTATCGGACCTTGTTCCGGGAACTCGCCCAAAGCGAAGAGCGGTATCGAAAGCTGTTTGACACCATGACCGAAGGCTTCGCCCTCCATGAGATCATCTGTGATGACCAGGGCCGGCCCTGCGACTACCGGTTCCTCCAGATTAATCCGGCTTTCGAGCGTCTGACCGGACTCAAGGCCGCAGACCTCGTGGGGCGAACCCTCTATGAGGTCCTGCCCCAATCGGAGAGCCTCTGGGTGGAGCGGTACGGATCGGTCGCCTTGACCGGTCAGCCGGCCCACTTCGAGGAGTGGAGCGAGCCCCTGGGACGGCATTTTGAGGTAAGCGCCTTTCAGACCGAGAGAGGATATTTCGGCGTGGTCTTTGTCGACGTGACGGAGCGCAAGCAGGCCGAGGAAGCCTTGCGCGCCTCCCGCCTGGCCGCGCTCAACCTCATGGAAGACGCCGTCGAGGCCCGGCAAAAGGCCGAACAAATCAACTCCGAGTTGGAGGCGCGGGTTCAGCAACGAACAGCGGACTTATCAAAGGCCGTTGAGAAGCTGGAGCTTGAAATTCTCCTGCGCAGACAACTGGAAGAAACGCTGCGCGAATCGGAGAAACAAATCCGCTTCTTCGCCTCCCAGTGCCTGACGGCCCAGGAGACGGAAAGGAAGAGGATTGCCGCCGAGCTTCACGACAGCATTGCCGCTTCCCTGGCGGCCATCAAATTCAGCATTGAAAAGACCCAGGTGGAGATGGAGCAAGGCCTGGCTACGCCTGAATCCCTGCAAAGTCTGGTCTCCACGGTTCAACAGACCATCGGGGAAACCCGAAGGATCATGGCCGATTTACGGCCCTCTATCCTGGATGATTTAGGCCTCATAGCCGCCATGAACTGGTTCTGCCGGGAATACCCGAAAACCTATTCCCATATCGCGGTCGACTGCGAAATCGGCCTGTCGGAAGAGGACCTGCCCGATTCTCTAAAAACGCCGATCTTTCGCATATCCCAGGAGGCCCTGAACAACATCGCCAAACATAGCCGGGCCGGCCGGGTGAATCTCTCTCTACATAAAAGAGGACGGCAGAATACACTTGACCGTTCAGGACAACGGCCGGGGGTTTGATGTGGACAAGGTCGTCAAAGGATTCGGCCTGTCCACCATGAGGGAACGGGCCGAGCTTTCCGGCGGCACCTTTGCCGTTGAATCAGGAGAAGAAGGAACAATCATTCGGGCCTCCTGGCCCTGCACATGACTCAAATCAGACCGTTTGACTTTTAGGGCCGATCAAATTATATTCCAAGTTAAATCCCCCTCAATCCCCCTTTTTCTAAGGGGGAAGTCTTTCTCCTCCCTTTGAAAAAGGGAGGCCGGGAGGGATTTATAAAAGCTTTTTCAAACAACTAAATTGATACAGTTTTTGTAGATTCTTACAAAATATCATCTTGGGATTGATGGACTTGTAAAAAGTCGGAGACCCTTGAATCCTTCTATAGGCGATAGAACAGAACTTTAGGAAGCGGAGAACACAAATATGGCCTTTCCAAATTCAGGAGCCGACATGACTTCCCTGGTAAAGGCACTCCTGGAAGGCGATAAAGAGGAAGCCGCAGCCCGGTCCAGGCGCCTCTATGAATCGGGAGTCGGTGTTGAACGGATCATTGCCGAGGGTGTCGAATCAGCCATGTCGACCCTGGATGCCAAATGCACGCTGGAACAGTTCAACCTGTTGGAGATCATGCTGGTCGGCCGGGCGGTGATGGAGGTTATGAAATATCTCTTTCCCTCGGAGCTTCCCGCTCACCGGTGTCAAAGGCAAGATCGTTATCGCCACTTTGGAAGGGGATGTTCACGATCTGGGGAAGAATATCTTGAAGATGATTCTTACCGGAAACGGATATCCCATAATCGATTGCGGTAAGGACTGTCCACTCTCGAAGCTTATGGAGGTGGTCGATCGGGAGAGGCCGATGGCCGTCGGCATCAGCGGTCTGATTAGTCCTGTGATCCCCCTGGTGAGGCAGGTAAGACCCCTCTTGAGAGAGCGGGGACTCGACCGGGTAAAGGTTATGGCCGGCGGAGGGACCTTGAAGCAGTCCTCTTCGGAGAAGCTGAATGTTGATTTTGTGGCCGAATCGGCCTTTGATGGTGTCCGTTTCGTTGCCGGTCTCACAGGGGACGGAAAATGAACAGCCTTGAGCGGATCGCCGCGACGGTCGCCTTTGAGGAATCGGATCGCGTGCCGGTCATTGCCCAGGTTTTCGGTCAGGCCGCTGTTATGTCCGGCGTTTCGCTGGAGGCTTACGTCCAGGACGGCGAACTGCTCGCCCAATGTCAAATCAAGGCCCTCGAGAAGTATGGCTATGATGCGGTCTTTGCCGTCATGGACGTCAACGTGGAAACGGAGGCTCTCGGGTCAATACTCCGTTACCGAAAGAACCAGTATGCCGTGGTCGAGCATCATGCCTTCACCAAGGATTCGGATTGGGGCCGGTCTCCCCTGCCTGATCCTGAGCAGGCGGGACGCATGCCGGAAATGCTCAAGGCCTTACGGATTCTGCGACGGAACCTGGGAGAAGAGGTTCTGGTCGTGGGTTGTGTCCTGGGCCCTCTGACCCTGGCTTCCCAGTTACTGGGCGCCGAGACCACCCTTTATTTGGCGATCGATGATCCTGAAAAGTTCGGCCGGTTGATCGATTTTTCTACCGAGGTCATCATCCGCTTCGGTTTGGCTCAAATTCAGGCCGGGGCTCATTTGCCGCTGGTCTTTGATCCCTTCGCCTCTCCGGCGGTGATTCCTGGTCAGTTTTTTCGGGAGTTCGAACTGCCCCGTCTGAAGAAGGTCTTCAAGACTTTCCGGCAGGCAGGGGCCATGGCCAACTGGCTTCACATTGCCGGCCCGGCGCAATCCATTTTGCCTTTTTACCCCCAGGCCGAGGTCCACATCGCCAATTTCGACTATGGCATTACCTCCCAAGAGGCCCTGCAGCCTGCTTCCCGATACCTGTCTGAACGGTAACCTTAGAAGCATCTCCTTTGTCGAAGGGAACCCCGACGACATCAAGGCCGAAGCATCGGCGCTCCTGAGTTCTTTTGCCTCCCGGGGAGGCTTTATCCTTTCTTCAGGTTGTGAGATTCCCCCGGAGTCGAATCCGGAAAACATATCGGCCCTGGTGGAAGCAGTACACTCACAGAAGGAGGGGATGATTCCATGCCCCGCCTTTCTGTCATAAGCGGAGAAGAGCAGCGTTTTATTTCTTTTGAGCCGGGGCCGACTCTGCGCGATATCCTGGATACAACGGATCTCAGGGTCCGTTCGGGCTGCAGAGGATCGGGGGTCTGCGGCTTATGTCGTGTTCAAATCGAGACCGGCGGAGCAGCGGCCGGCCAGACGGGTACCGGTCTCCCTTGGCGGGAGGCTGTGGAAACGCCGGGCGAGCGTCTTATGCTTTCCGAAGACGAGTTGCGGAACGGCCTTCGCTTGGCCTGCCAGGTGATACCCCAGGAGGACATGCGGATCAGGATCGTTAATCCGGCCCCCAGATCCACCTGGAGGAAACTCAGCCCCCTTGCGGCCTTTTTAAAGAAAGGGACCGGGGGGCCGTACGGCGTTGCCGTCGACCTGGGAACAACGACCATAAGCCTCTCTTTGTGGGATTTTACGCACAATCAGCGCCTCTCCGGACGATTCGGTCTTAATCAGCAACTGCGGCACGGGTCTGATGTGTTGACCCGGTTGGTGGCGGCCTGCGAGTCGAAGGAACGGGCCGGCGAAATAAGCCGACTGGCCAAAGATTCCATTGAAGAGGCGATCCTTGACATCTGTTCCAGGGAAGGATATGACCTCCGGGAGATCAGACAGATCGCGGTCGTAGGCAATACCGCCGATGCTGGCACTTCTGGCGGAAAAAGGCTTCGACCTGCTGCTCCATCCCGAATACTGGACCATGGAAATAGACTGCCGGTCTGAGGATACGAAGGGTTGGTTCGAGGCCGGGGGCCTGAACACCGGCGTAAAGGTCGAAATTGTGCAGCCTCTGGCCGGTTTTGTGGGATCCGATCTGCTGGCCGGGGTGCTCAGCACCCGGCTCACCGAACAGGGTGCCGGAAGCCTGTTGATCGACTTCGGGACCAACTCCGAAATAGCCCTATGGGATGGAAAGACCTTATGGGTCACCTCGGCCGCAGGGGGTCCTGCCTTCGAGGGCAGCGGGATCAGTTGCGGAATGCCCGCGGAATCCGGTGCCGTCTATCGGATTGATCAACAGGACCACCATGGCCGTTCGAGATGGATCACCCATGTTATAGACGAAGGCCAGGCCAAAGGCCTTTGTGGGTCCGGTATAATCGACCTGGTGGCCCATCTGGTAAGAACAGGCAAACTCGATCATAAAGGGCGTTTGTCGACGGAATTAAGGGATAAGGGGTTTGTCTTGGAAGATGCCCCCGGTATTTCTCTGGATAGCAGAGACGTAGATCTGTTTCAGCGGGCCAAGGCGGCCATCGGGGCGGGCGTGCAGGTCCTGCTGGATCGGGCCCGGTGGCCTATGGAGGATCTTCGACGTATCTGTATTTGTGGCACCTTCGGACAATATCTGAACATTCAACATGCCCGGGAGATCGGCTTGCTGCCGATCACCTCCTCTCAGCGCGTCGAGTTGTGCGGTAATTCGGCCCTGGAGGGATGTGAACTCCTTCTTTCCTTACCCGAAAGGAAGGAGTGTCTCGATGCTTTGAGAAGAAAATGCAGGCTGGTCAATCTTTCTCAGGCGCCTGAGTTTGAGGACTTGTTTCTGGAAAACCTTTTCCTCCAGCCTATGAAGGGGAATCGATTCATGAAGATGACGTCTTCTTACGAGGAGCAGTACACCGAGAGTTTCATAAAAGCAGCCCAGTACATTGTCCGGCTGACAGCCCAGCAGGATGTCCTGGAGCAGCTCGGCAGGATCATAGTCGAATATTTTCAGGCCGAGTGGGTCGTCTTTGCCTAGGAAGGCCCAAACGGAGAAATCATCCTTAAGAACCCGACGGCCTCAGACCAGGATCTGTCTGAAATGGTCAGAATGGGCAAAACCAAGGAAACCATCCGTGACGTTATGGATACGGGGTTCCTGGCTTTGGAGACGGTCGTTCTTTCCGAATCCTATAGGGCTGCTTTCCTGCCCCTGACCGACCTGACTCAGGCCAGAATAGTGGTTATCATTGCCCACAAGGCCACCAGCCCTCCCTCCAGCCCATTACTCAACCTTTATCTGGCCCTGACCGGGATAGCAGGGTCTACCCTGGGCAGGATCTCCACGGAACGGGAGTTGCGGGAGGCCAACCAGGCCCTGCAAGTTGAAATCGGTGTGCGAAAAAGGGCTGAGGAGGCCGTGAAAGTGGAGCGGCAGAGGTTCCATGACGTCCTGGAAATGCTGCCGGCCTACGTGGTACTTCTGTCGCCGGATTATCAGGTGGCCTTTGCCAACCGTTTTTTCCGGGAGAGGTATGGCGAGTCCCGGGGCCGCCGATGCTTTGACTATCTCTACGGGCGTACGGAACCCTGCACGTTTTGCCAAACCTATTCAGTTCTCAAAACCAAGGCGCCCCATCACTGGGAAAAGACCGGTCCGGACGGCAGCAAATATGATATTTACGATTTTCCTTTCAGCGACACGGACGGCTCCACCCTCATCCTGGAGATGGGTATCGACATAACCGAGCGTAAACGGTTGGAAGATACCCTTCGCCAATCGGAGAAAAAGGTCCGCTTCTTCGCCTCCCAGTGTCTGACGGCCCAGGAGACGGAAAGGAAGAGGATTGCCGCCGAGCTTCACGACAGCATTGCCGCTTCCCTGGCGGCCATCAAATTCAGCATTGAAAAGACCCAGGTGGAGATGAAGCAAGGCCTGGCTACGCCTGAATCCCTGCAAGGTCTGGTCTCCACGGTTCAACAGACCATCGGGGAAACCCGAAGGATCATGGCCGATTTACGGCCCTCTATCCTGGATGATTTAGGCCTCATCGCCGCCATGAATTGGTTCTGCCGGGAATACCCGAAAACCTATTCCCATATCGCGGTCGACTGCGAAATCGGCCTGTCGGAAGAGGACCTCCCCGATTCTCTAAAAACGCCGATCTTTCGCATATCCCAGGAGGCCCTGAACAACATCGCCAAACACAGCCAGGCCGGCCGGGTGCATCTTTCTCTACAAAAAGAGGACGACAGAATACAATTGACCGTTCAGGACAACGGCCGGGGGTTTGATGTGGACAAGGTCGTCAAAGGATTCGGCCTGTCCACCATGAGGGAACGGGCCGAGCTTTCCGGGGGCACCTTTGCCGTTGAATCAGGAGAGGAAGGAACCATCATTCGAGCCTCCTGGCCTTCGGGGTAGGCGGTAATCTCGATTTTGCCGCCAGTTGGGGCATTAATCTCCTAAAATAACTTAAAAAATTTAATTGACCTTGACTTTTGTAGGAGCGCCCTTAGAATAGTATCTATCTTAGATTTGTAACTGATTTGTAACTTGAGGAAAGTCGCAACCGCCCTTGGCCTTGATTTCGTTGAAGACGAACGCCCCTTCAGGGAAACGATCCTCAAGTGAGCGATCCTCGCATCGCAGAAAATGAAAACCTGCCCATAGAACAATCTGAGAGATAAATTCTCCAGATTGAACATGGTTAGAATAGAACAGCGGAGAACAGAATATGGCCCTTTTAAATTTAGCCGAGAATCCGGAAATAAAGGTATTGATCGTCGAAGATAATGACCGATTCCGTCAGGCCTTTAAAGACAACCTGCAAATAGTCAGCCCTGATCTCCTCATCCAGGAGGCGATCGAAGGGAAGGAGTGTCTGGAAAAGGTGGAGACCTTTCGCCCCCAATTGGTCTTTATGGATATACGGTTGCCCGGAGAGAACGGTCTTTCCCTGACCAGAAAGATCAAGGCCAACCATCCCGAAATGCTGGTCGTCGTTCTCACCAGTTATGACAACCCGGAATATCGGGATGCGGCCCTGCAAAGCGGGGCCAGCCGTTTTGTTTCCAAAGACTCTTTGAATTTCGAGGAGATGGCGGCGCTGATTAGATCGATTTAATTCGAGAATAGGGTTCAAGGATTCAAGGATTCTGGGGTTCAAGGGCTTTAACTTCCAAGCCTTTCACTTGAATCCTTGGCCCCTTGACTCCTCGAATCCTTTTTCATGCTTCGTCGGTGTCCGCATCAGTCGGGCATGAGAGATTAGTTCGATTTCACGATGACCTTTAATTCCAATCCTGATTCGAAGCCCACCATTTCGGCCGCACTGCCTAAGTTACAGGCGATTTCCAGATAACCGCTGCTGCCGATCAAGGCCATTAAAGCGCCGGGCCGGCCCTGGGAATAGGTCTGAAGCAAGGTCAGTGATGGTGTGTGATTCGATCATAATTTTAAAGGGCGGGCCGGACAAAAAGGGAAGGAGTGCTTCCCGGCTTATATTGGTAATCAGGTTGCCGAAATGGTCGGCCCAGAGGACCTGGCCGATGAGCCGGTTTTTTTTAATCTCCGGCTCGGGAAGGGAAAGCAAGACAGGATCGGATACGGGCGGTCCCATTTCCTCCAGGCGGATTCCCAGGCTCAGGTGAGCGGCCACCGGGGCCATTATGTCCCGACCGTGAAAGGTGGAAGAAATCTTTCTTCAAAAAAAAGGCCCGGTTGGTCAATTGAATTATTTTGACCCTGGGTTGTTCTTTCAGCACCAAAGTAAACAGGCCGTTATCCGGCCCGACCCAGATATGATCTTTCCCCTTGATGCCGATCAGCCTCCGCTCTCCCCCTACACCCGGGTCTACCACGGCCAGGTGAATGGTCCCGCCCGGGAAATAAGAAAAGGCGCTATTTAAAACAAAGGCCGCTTCCAGGAGGCGATGATGAGACAGGGCGTGGGAGAGGTCCACTAACCGGACTTCAGGATTAATCCCCAGGATCACCCCTTTCATGACCCCCACATAGGGATCCGTTAATCCGAAATCGGTGCTCAGGGTGATGATCGACATGGATTGGTTACGAAAATAAAGTTCAGGGTTCAGAGTTCAAGAGTTCGGAGAAAAACCATTTTCATGCCTTGTGGTGCCCACATCAGGCGGGCGTGGGGGCTCGAAATCCTGCCTATAAAACGGAAAAACGCCTCTATGCTAACTTCCTCAATTCCTTTTTAAGAATCTTGCCGACCAGGCTCTTGGGCAGGGCGTCCATAAAGACCACCTCTTTGGGCACCAGGAAACTCTTGAGTTTCGTCCGGCAATAGTCGATGATTTCTTCCGGAGTGGCCTTCTGCCCCGGTCTCAAGACCAAAAAGGCCCTGATGTTCTCCCCGTAAATTTCATCCTTCATCCCGATCACGGCGGCCTCCGAGACCTTGGGGTGCTTAAAAAGGACCTCTTCGATTTCCCGGGGAGAGATGTTTTCTCCGGCCTTGATGATCAAATCCTTAACCCGGTCGGTGATCCAGTAATAGCCGTCCTCATCCCGGTAGCCCACGTCGCCCGTGTGGAGCCAGCCTCCTCGGAGTATCTCGGCCGTTTCTTCCGGTTTATTCCAGTAGCCTTTCATGAGCATGGGACCCCGGATGACAATCTCTCCCTGCGCACCTTCGGGCAGCAGGTTGCCCTCGTTGTCCATGATCCCCATCTCGGTCCCCTTCATGGGCAGGCCGATGGAGCCGACTTTTTTCAGGCCGTCCAGGGGATTGACCGAGTTGTTGGCCCCGGCCTCGGTCAGACCCCAGCCTTCGATGATTTCGGCACCAAAAACCTCTTTGAATCTGCTCCAGGTCTCCAGGGCCAGGGGGGCCGAACCGGAGATCCAATATTTGACTGAACTCAGATCGTATTTTTGAGGTTCCGGGTATAAGAGCATATAGACATACATGGTGGGCACGCCGGACATGGTATAGGCCCGGTATTTTTCGATGGCGGCGAAGATGGCCTCCAGGTCAAAGGTATTGAGGAGCACGCCCTTCCAGCCCTTCCGGAAAAGCCCGCCGTTCATGGTGGCGATCCCGTAGGAATGGCATAAGGGGAGAACGCTGATGCTGGTCTTTCCGTCGGGCAATTGAATCGTGTCATATTGCATTTTGGCGTTGGCATAGAGGCTCAAATGGGTATGCATGACCCCCTTGGGCCGTCCGGTGGTCCCGGCGGTGTAGATCAGGGCGGCCAGTTCGTCATCTTCGGTTTCCACGATTTCCAGGTCTTCGGAGCTTCCCTCCAAAAGTGGATGATAAGAGAGGACCCCTTCAGGGACCTGCCGGTCGATGAGGATTACGGACTCAAGGCCGGGCGCCTGTGATCGGCCCGCCTGGATCTTGGGGAGAAAGTCCTGACTGCTGATGACCACTTTGGCCCCCGAATCCCGGTAAATATAGGCGGTTTCTTCTTCTCCCACCAGATAGTTTATCGGAACGACCACGGCCCCGAGCTTCCAGACCGCCTGAAAACCCTGGAGGACCTCCGGACAGTTGGGCATCTGCAAAATGACCCGGTCGCCCCGTTGTACGCCCAGTTTCTTGAGGGCATTGGCCAGTCTTCTGGAGGCCTTCAGCATTTCCAGGTTGGTGATTTCCCGGTCCTCAAAGATGATACTGACCTGTTCCCCCTGTTCTTCGACCTTTTCTTCAGCCACTTTGGCGATATTCATTATGTTCCTCGTTTGGACGCCTTAAGCATTCATGGCCCTTTGGGGCGTTACGAATTCATGAAAAATAACCCGTAGAGGCGGGTTTACCCGCCCCTACAGAGCCCGACGAAGATTAGGGGCAGTTTGGTTTTTGACTTATTTTGATGCCGGCCAAAAAGAAAAGATCCATTCCCGAAGGTGAAAGACCGTTATTTTTATTGAGCAGCCGAAGCAGCGCCAAGGGCCGCCAGGATCTCCTTCATGTGGTCGATATGTTCGCCCAGGTGGTACTCGGCCAAGGCCCCGACAAATACGCCCAAAGTCGGATATTCCCCCAACGGCGATTCTTTAAACAAGGGAATATGGGCCTTGCGGGCCAACTGTTCATCAGACAGGCCGGACACCAACTCCGCCATACGTCCATATTCTCCGTTTAATTGGGAAAGTAGTTCGGCGAAGGTCATTTGGGGACGTTTCCCGGTGTAGTACGAATCGGCGGCCTCTATATCCAGGCGGGGGGTGTCCTGGGTAAGGATGGCCTGAAAGGCCGGCAGGAGACCGATTCCTTCCGGACCGGAAAGATGGGAGATGATCTCTTTGGGAGACCATCGTCCGCCGGGGGCCCGGGAGGCCGTGGCCTCATCAAGGCCGGCACAAAGCTTGTTCATTTTTTCCAAGTTTTGACGAATCGTTTGCGCCAATCGGGCGCCTTCAGCAGATGCCATGTTCGTTCCTCCTTTTAAAAAATTAATCCCTCTCTATAATTTTATAATAACGTCTCCCGGGACTTCGTCAAAAAGAAAATGAAGATGCCCTCATTCCCGCGAAATTGCGGGAATCCAGGTTTAAAAGGCTGGATTCCGGATCAGAGCCTGGCCTAGAAGGTTGTAATCGGGGGTCCGAGAATGACGGTTTTGTAAAGAGCATTATGGAAACACTACGCTGGTCGTTATCGAACCAATCGATATCTTTCGGCCAGATCCTTAAAATCCAAGCCAAAGGTCGTCAACAATTCGGCAGCAGCCTTTAACAACATTTCCAGATACTTTTTCTGGTCATAGTCTTCTCCTCCTTCGACAAAAGGGGCAGGTAGAATTTTTTCTTCTCCACTCGAAATCGCGCTATCCCGAAGGAGATAACCTATCTTTTGCCCGGGATGGATGGTCAGCCCGACCGATTCAAATTGCTCAAGGGCCATGGCCGAGGGGGTATTGACCCGGTAATCTTCCAGGGTCCGGCTAATACGGCGGGAGATGACCAATTCCTGAGTCTCCACCCGGCCCTCTTTGAGCCGGGCCACATAATCCCCCAGATGGTCCAGCATCTCGGGCAGCTTGTTTTCCAGGGATTTTCGGTCAAACGCTGTGGCCATAACCCTCAATAGGTCTGTCTGGGCCTCTTTAATAAAAGGAGGGATGTCATGACGACAGCAGGCAATCCCTCGGGTCTTGAGGCTCCCATCTTTGAAAAGCCCAAAGTAGCGGTTAGGGACCGGGCGATTGGCATGGACCTTAGAGGGGAGAAAGATAATCCAGTGGTAGATTCCTTCCAGGTTTATGGGCACTTTGCTTATCGTTCCAATATCAGTTAAAAGATCCTTGATACCGGCCTCGGTAAGCCCCGGGCCTTCAATCCAGAGGGAGTCGGTCAGGCCATGAAGGACCCGGTAGCCTCTTTCTTCCGCGCATTCCTTGGCCAGGAAGAGCTTGTCCCGGCCAAAGGCGGTTATGGCTTCGTGGGCCTCGATACGGCCAAAGCGGGCATTCTTATATCCCGTGTACCCGAAACAGGTGACCAGGATCCATTTGAGGGCCTTTTGAAAGGACTGGTAGGTTTCCTTTGACGGATGGTTGGCCTTGATCCGGGCCTTGAGTTCAGCCCTGAGTTCTAATATCGGGTTTAAGGTTTCCGGGATTAACCCCCTTCTTTTTTTACAGATATTGTATCCCACTTCCGGGACCACCGGCCCCGGACAGCAGGAACAGAGCATGGTCTCCGGGGAAATGTTGTGCTGGACCATAATGTTCGGGTACATGGAGGCAAAATCGATTTCAGCGACATTTTCCCTGAGCCCTATGGGGGGTTGAAAAACCAGCCCCCCTTTATCGGCCACCAATAAGTCCCAGGCGGTCTTAAAAGTCTCGGGTCTTCCTTTTTTCCAGGGAATGAGGATTCCCTTCTGGACGGCCCGGTCAAGCTGCATGGAAGTAATCGCGGTCCCAGGGAGAGGACCTGGCCAGGGTTTGAACGGGAATTTTAGTCAGCCGGGAGATAAAAAGGGTTCCTTGTAAACCGGCTTCGCGAAAAAAGAAGGAGTTGTTCTGATCGATGTGAAACCGCCCGTATAAGGGGAAGCTTGAACTCTGATAGATAATCTGGCCATAGCTGAAATACGACCTCGACCGGCCGACAGATCTCCTCAAGGGGGGATGGGGGTCCCGGTCAAGGGCCAGGGGAATTTTTTCCCTTTGAGCCCAGTTCCAAAGTATGGGCAGGATTCCGGTCATCTCCCTTTCGGGAGACAATTAAATCAGGATCGAGGTCCACCAGATAGGCATTGAGGCTTTCTAAAAGCTCGGCCGGTCTCGATCCGCCCAGTTCAAAGGACCGGCCCTCAGCGGTTAATTCGAGGCTGTTTCCCCGCTCAAGCGGGATTTGCGGGTGCCGGGTCAGACCAAGTGGATGGGAGACCCTTTACCTTTAAACGTCACGAATACCTGTTTTTGCCCTACCAGGACGATCACCCCTACACGGTGGAGATGAAGGCCGCCCAGATGGGCCTGACCTCCAAGGCCATCCTTAAGGTCCTCTATGGAGCCCGATATAAAGACTACCGTGGGATTTTGTACCTCTTCCCTTCCCGGTCTGATGTCCTGGATTTTTCCAGGGGCCGGATCTCTCCCTTGATTGACGATAATGCCGAATCGATAGGGAAATGGATTCAGGAAATAGACGCTGCCGGCATTAAAAGGGTTTGGAATACCTTCCTCTATCTCCGCGGGATGCACTCCCGGGTGGGACTTAAATCGGTGCCGGTGGACCTGATCGTCTTTGACGAACTCGACGAAGCCCCTCAGAACATGGTTGACATGGCAATGGAGCGGATGGGCCACAGTGAGCTGAAAGAGGTCCTGATGTTGTCAAACCCCACCCTGCCCGACTACGGGATTGACAAGGCCTTTCAGGAAACCGACCAACGATACTGGCTGCTTAAATGCCCGGCCTGCGGTTCGTATACCTGCCTGGAAGATACCTTTCCGGATTGCCTTCTGGAGACCGATGGCCGGGTAATCCGGGCCTGTATCCGCTGTCATGGGGAATTAAACCCATCTATAGGCCAATGGGTGGCCAAGAGACCCTCCATAACGGATAAGCGGGGATATCATTACTCTCAGCTCTTCAGCCATTTTGTGGCTCCGGGGGACATCCTCAGGCAGTACCGGACCACGAACAATCTGTCGGATTTTTACAACCTCAAGATTGGGGTGGCCTACGTCGAGGCTACGAACCGGCTGTCTATCCAGGAGGTCCTGTCCCTTTGCGGCGACAAAGGAATCGTTTCTCAGGACTTCGGACCTTGCTCCATGGGGGTAGACCAGGGGAGGGATCTCCACGTCGTCATCGGCAAAAGACACTCTTCAAGGGCCGGGGAGATTATTCACCTGGGAATTTACAAGGACTGGGAAGAATTGGACCGGCTGATGGAGAATTTCCGGGTTATCCGTTGTGTGGTCGATGCCATGCCTGAAATCCGGAACGCCAGGGCCTTTGCGGAGCGGCACAGAAACAGGGTCTACCTGAACTACTACAACGAGCATCAGAAAGGGGTCTATCGATGGAATGAGGCCGATATGACAATAACCTGCAACCGGACCGAGTCTTTGGACGCTTCCCATAATCGAATCATGAAAGGGGAGATTGTCTTGCCACGAGAAACCGAGATCGTCGGGGAATTTGCCCTACACCTGCACAACGTGGCCAAGAAACTGGAAGAGGATGAGGAGTCCGGATCTAAGCGTTATGTTTATGTGAAACTGGGTCCGGACCATTTCCGGCACGCCTTCAACTATCAGCAGATTGCGCAGGATCGCCTGGACAATCGCGCATTCCCTGATTGCCTTGATTAATCAGAAGGGGGAAACGGCCGGGGAAGATGCTGGCTGAACTATCACCGACGTAAAGATACGGAGGGGAACGGGATAGAGGGAAGCGATCATTGATCCTGGGGCCACACAGGAAGCCATGGGGGGAATGGGAAAGGCATCGGATCTTAAATATTTAAGAAATTTTTAAAAGAAAGGGTTAAAGCAGATCAGTGAAAAATGCTGAATTTAATGCTCATGACATTAAAAAGTGCTGTGAAAAAAAATTGGAAATTGACTTTGGCCAAGGGAAAGAGTTTAACGGTTGGTTTTTAATGGATGGGATAAAAGACAGCAAGAATAACTATTCCAAAAGGAAGAAAAAATATTTCAGCGGGAACTTATGGGTCAATGGCAACCCAACTAAAATTACAAGTTGGGAATTTGATAGTTTGCTTGATTGTACGTTATCAAAAGATAATTATATAAAATTCTTAAAAAAATCCTCTCATACAATCAGTATCCTTTCGATCCACTTAACCAAGCAACGATAAAATATCCTCAATCTCCCAAAGCCTTCCGTTACCCCATTTTTTGAGGCTTGGAAAAGGACATACTTCCGAAATTTTTTGTAAGACAGGATTTACAGGATTATTTGAATTTTTCTTGCTTCGACTTAGGCAAATCATCGGAAATGATTCCTGGAAATTTTGAGAGGCACCCCTCTACAACCGCTGCTATCCTGGAGTTCGCCGTCACAGCATCTCCGTATCTACAACTTTTTCTACCATAATGGTCATAAAAACCAAGGAAAGTCTAGAAATATTTTTCTGTTGACATAAGATTTTTTTTCTGATACAGAAAAACTTTCACATTTCAATAGCCGGCATACTTTAAAGACCGCCTCACCGGGATCTTTTAGGGGAAAATCGCCAGGAGATTTCCTGGACACGTAGTTCCTTTAGAAAACAGCGGCCTGATCTCGGTCGCGTCTTCGATGCTTCTTTCCTCGAACCGGAAGGAGTATGGTTGTGGATTCCTGATCCGTAAGCCGTTCCCTCTGTTTTGCTTGGTTACCGGGCCTTTTTATTAAAATCTCCTTCAAACCATCGAACATACTTTCTGTTCCGTCTACTCCCCTGCCCTCCAGTTTCCAACGCTTACGATCTGACAATTTCAGACACACCAGGCAGCGGCTCAGATACCGCTTCTCACGACAGGAGGCAGCATAAGGCCGTCGTGATCACTATTCATCAGGGGTCAGATGGAATATGGGCTATAAAATGGACAGAATGAAAACGGGCAGTCAAAAGATGGGTAGAATGGGCCGAATGAATAGGAAGCTCGGCCCCTCGTTATTGCTTTTCTGGTTATTGAGAAGCCTTATTTTTACCAGGGCCAGGTTTTTCCGCTCAGAAACTGCTGGAACGCGAAAGCATCCCTACGTGGAGGATGAAGTCCTTGTGAAGTTCAGGGATGGCCTTGTCTCCCAGGCAAGAACTGAATCTTCACGCCCGCTTGGTGCTGAAGCGGGTGAAGGAATTCAAAATCGTCCGCGGCCTGGAGTTGGCGAAAATACCGGCAACAATGACCGTCGAAGAAGCGATACGACTTTACCGGAAAAATCCGGATGTCCTCTACGCCGAACCCGACGATATCGCACATGCTCAGACTGTGCCCAATGATCCATCTTATAATTCTCTTTGGGGTCTCCTATAAATGCGCCCGGCGCCTGGGTACTTAAGCACGGGCAGCAATGCGGTCTGGTGGGGACCATTGATACCGGGGATCGACTACAACCATCCGGACCTGGCCGCCAATACCTGGCGTAACTCTCTGGGATTGCAACAAAAATGGCATCGATGACGATGGGGAACGGGTATATCGACGACTGCCATGGCATTGACGCGGTCAACCATCTGGCACCATCCGCATGGACGATAATAACCATGGAAGTCAGGAGCGGGCATTATCGGCGCGGTCGGAAACAACGGGGGTCGGCGTAGCCGGGGTCAGCTGGAACAGATCCATATTCTGGCCTGCAAAATCCTGGGTGCCGACAGCTTCGGGCCGATCAGCGGGGCTATTGAGTGTATGGAATATTTTCAGGAAATGAAAGATAGGGGAGTGAATATCGTTGCCACGAATAAATAGCTGGCTCATCGTGGATTACAACGGGACCGGGCGGCGCCGATCTCGCAAGGGTTGCAAGCCGACGCCATTGAGGAGCACAAAAAAGAGTGGCATCCTGTTCATTGCGTGTGCAGGCAATTTCACACTTAATAGCGACATCACCCCGACGTATCCGGCGAGTACCATCAGTCCAACATTATCTCGGTCGCTGCCACCGACGGCTCTGATGGGTGGCTCATCTTCTCCAATCGCGGCAGAAGAACGGTCCATGGGCGCCCTGGGATGTCAATCCTCAGCACTATCCCGGGAGTAGTTATCAACTAATACGAGCGGCGCGTCACTGGCCGCCCCTCACGAAGCTGCGTTGTCGCCCTGCTTAAGGCCCCATAATCCTCAACTTTAAAAATGATTTCAGAGTTGCATCTGGTGATTTAAGACCGAGT
>CAVYLJ010000017.1:0-53686 GCA_963769305.1 uncultured delta proteobacterium
TTCCCATAAATCCCTGGGGCTTTCGGTCCAGGACCTTACCCCTGAAATCGCCCAGGGGCTCGGCTTGAAGGAATCAACGGGTGTGGTGGTAACTCAGGTCGAACCGGAAAGCCCGGCCGCCGAGGCGGGACTCCAGTCCGGGGATGTCATCCGGGAAGTCAACCGGAAACCGGTCAAAAATGCCGATGATTTTGTCCGGATGCTGGAGAAGACCAAAGATAAGGATAACGTCCTGCTCCTCATCCAGAGAGGAGATCATAAATTGTTTGCAGCCGTAACTCTGAAGTAAGTCCCTTTTTCACCGGCAACAGTCCTCTTCGATCACTAATTAAAACAGGTTTGGACGGTGATGGGACTGTTGCCGGTCTCCGATTTTGGACCCGTGGTCAATCTCGTTGCAAATTTGTCCACAACCTCACTTTATTCACTCCAGTCAATATCAATTAAAAATCGATTGCCTCATCGATCGACATGAAAAGTGTTGCCTCCTTTGGGCAAGACTCCCATTTTTTCAAAGTCGGGAATAAATGGCTGTAACTATTTGTCAATATTATATTACATTTAACTCAATTTTATGGTATATTCCAAGAAAACCTCTTGTTTGTATTGTTGACGTCTACAGCATCGTCTCCAATACGCGTTGTCCTATTGGTTCCATGGCCTGGCTGAGATCACCATTCGCCACGAAAGATGACATATAATGAAGATAAAATTCTCCCGTCATGCTAAAAGGCGAGCAAAACTTTATGGACTTTCCGATAAAAAAAGGAAGAAAGAAATGAGAGGTACATTATGATAATGAGGTCGATGCCCTATATATTAAGTTAGGAAATCAAAAACCTGAAGGAGTTGTAGAGATTTCGGAAGGGGTTAACTTAGATACGACCGCTGAAAATAAAATAGTTGGTATAGAAATACTCGATGCTTCCAAAAAGATGAACATTAAAACAATTCTCTCCTACGAACTTGAACTGGACAATAAATTGATTCAAAAAAGTGCCTGACAATCAAAGCTACGGAACGGGAAATAGCCCACGCGTGGATGATATGCACAAGGTAGAGGAGTCAGTTCAGGATCAACTTGATATCCATTTCCTTCTGTCCCGGATCGGCTGATGAGTCTTTGCGCCATTGCATCGAGAGTGGGCGAGGTGACGGGGGAGTAATTTCTTTTAAGGTAATTGCGGCCTTGAACCCGCCCCCGACGAACGACAAACAAGGGATGGAGGCCTTGGCTGTAGATGGGTCTTTTTGAACAACCTGTAAATAAATCTGAAAGGACGGAAACAAAATGAAAGTTTTAGCTTTTAATGGCAGCCCCAGGAAAGATGGCAATACCGCCATCCTCATTAACCATGCCTTTCGTGAACTTGAAAAAGAAGGGCTGGAAACGGAATTGGTCCAGTTTTCCGGGAAAAAAATTCATGGTTGTATGGCCTGTTATAAGTGTTTCGAAAATAAGGACCGGCGCTGTTCGGTCAAAGACGACTTTGCCAATGAATGCATCGAAAAGATGATTATGGCCGATGGAATAATCCTGGGTTCGCCTGTCTATTTTGCCGACGTTACGGCCGAGATGAAAGCCCTTATCGATCGGGCTGGTTTTGTTTCTATGGCCAATGGAGGCCTGTATAAAAATAAGGTGGGGGCTTCCGTGGTCGCCTTACGTCGTACGGGGGGCATACACACGCTCGATTCCATGAATCACTTTTTTCTTGCCGGGCAAATGATCATTGTGGGGAGAGGTATCGGGATCGGCAGGAACATAGGGGAAGTGGAAAAAGACGAAGAAGGGATCCAGATGGTTAAAACCCTTGGACAACGAATGGCCTGGTTGCTTAAAAAGGTGTCCGGATAAAATAGCTGTAAAAGAGTTTTCTTTAACCGCTACCGGTGATAAGTGACCCTCTTCACCCACATTGAGAACTTTCCCTATTTGGGGATGTTTATCCTTCTTATCCTGGGAGGGGTGGGCCTGCCTTTTCCGGAAGATGCCACCCTGATTCTGTGCGGCCTATTGATCTCCACCCAGGTGGTCCGGCCCATTCCGGCTCTGCTCACCGTCTATGCCGGGCTTTTGATTGCCGACCTGACCCTCCATTTTATCGGCCGAAAATATGGCCGCCAGATCGTTACCCACCGACGATTCCGTAAATGGATTTCCCCGGAACGGCTCTCTTTTCTTGAAAAAAAATTCAACCGTATAGGGCTCCTTCTCATTCTTGTTGGAAGGCATTTGGCCGGGTTGAGGGCCCAAATATTTCTGGTCTCAGGGATTATGAGGATGCCTACTCTAAAATTTTTTATCGCCGATGCGCTTTCTTCCATCATCACCATGGCCTTGATGATCGGAATAGGCTATTGGGGTGGGAATAGCCTCAAATTCTTAAGACGAGGCTTAGTTAGATTTGAGCATGTTGCCATTTTAGTTATACTCTTCTCAATTATTATTTATTCATTTTATAGATATTTGAAGCCCAAGTTGACTATAAAAAAATAAAAGGATTTGACTCCTTAAACCCTGACGGCCTGTTGACATCCCCTGGGGAGCAGGAGACGGGGGATAATAAAAGAGAGGTCTTTATGGACGACAAAGTCAGAAGCACTTCCGAGTATAAAAATATCTCTGTGGAGGCGGCCACCAGGTCCCTGGAGGCCTCCATAACGGGTCTTACTGAGTTCGAGGTCGGAAAGCGCCTTGAGGAGTTCGGGTACAACGAAATCGTAGAGAAAAAGAAGAATCCTTTTCTTGAATTCCTGCTGCGATACTGGGGGCCGATGCCTTGGCTGTTGGAGCTGGCCATGGGGCTTTCTTACGTGCTGAAACATGACCTGGAAGGAAACATCATTTTTGTTCTTTTGACGGTCAATGCCGTCATAGGTCACCTGCACTCGCGGGGTTCGCAAAGGGCCGTCGAGCTTCTCAAGAAAAAGTTGGCCATAAAGGCCAAGGTTTTGCGAAACGGGAAATGGGTCATGAAAGAGGCTAAAGAGATCGTGCCCGGAGACGTTATAGCCGTCGGATTTGGGGATATCGTACCGGCGGATGCGCTATTGATGAATGGCGAACTTTCCGTTGACCAATCGGCCCTGACGGGAGAATCTCTGCCTGTAAAGAGCCATCCCTCGGATATCCTTTACTCCGGATCTGTCGTGGTGCGGGGAGAGGCCAGAGGTCTGGTGGTCAATACCGGAGCCAATACCTATTTCGGTAAGACAACGGAATTGGTCAAAATAGCCAAGCCGAAATCCCATCAGGACGAGGTGATGATGGCTATAGTCAAAAATATGATGATGCTGGGTATAGCCGCCACGATCTTAGTCTCCCTATATGCCCTGGTGATCCATGCCGGCATACTATTAATACTGACCTTCGCCGTGATATTCCTCATGGGGGCGGTCCCTGTGGCCCTTCCGGCCGTCCTGTCCATAGTCCAGTCGGTCGGAGCAATGGAGCTGGCCAAAAGAGGAGCGCTGGTGACCAGACTGGCTTCCATCGAGGATGCCGCTTCCATTGATGTCCTTTGCCTCGACAAGACCGGGACGATAACTCAAAACAGATTATCGGTTCTCGACGGCCAACCCTTCTCCGAATATAGGCAAGAGGATGTTTTTGCCTTAGCCGCCTTGGCCTCAAAAGAAGAGGGCATGGACCTCATAGACCTGGCGGTGATCGAATATGCTAAAACAAAAGGCATTGATCTTAGCGGCTACCGGCAGATCGAATACACCCCTTTTAATCCGTCCATTAAGAGGACGGAGGCGATTATCGAAACGGCCGGAAGACGCTTCAGGGTCATTAAAGGCGCCGCCCAGGTGGTCCTATCCCTGTGCCAAGGGAATAAACCGAGCGGACCGGGAGAAGGCAGACGGGATGATCGAAGCCTTTTCCCGGAAAGGATTCAGAACGATTGCCGTGGCCCGATCGGAAGGGGATGACCTGAACGATCTCAAACTGGTGGGATTACTGCCTCTGGCTGACCCGCCCAGGCCGGATTCGAAACGCATCATTGAGGAAGCGAGAAGACTGGGGATAAAGCCGATGATGCTTACCGGCGACAATATCGCCATAGCTAAAGAGATCGCCGTTCAGACGGGAATCGGCGGTAACATTATCCGGATGGCGGATATCAAGGGTTTGAGCGAAGATCAGCAGGTCAAGGTGGTCGGAGAAAGCGACGGGTTTGCCGAGATATATCCTGAGGACAAGTATAAAATCGTCAAGCTTTTGCAATCCAGGGGGCACATGGTAGGGATGACCGGCGACGGAGTCAATGATGCGCCGGCCTTGAAGCAGGCCGAGATGGGAGTAGCGGTGAGCAATTCAACCGACGTGGCCAAGGCCTCTGCCAGCGTGGTTTTGACCGAACCGGGTATCGGTGTCATCATTGATACCATAACCATAAGCAGGCAGACCTATCAGCGAATGCTCACCTGGGTTTTAAACAAGGTCACCAAGGTTATCGAATTTGTCGGTTTACTGACCCTGGGTTTCTTCTGGCTCCATGAAATTGTGCTCTCTCTCCTCGGGATGGCGCTGCTGGTCTTTGCCAATGATTTTGTAACCATGTCCCTGGCAACCGACCATGTAAAGCATACGGCCAGTCCGAACCAGTGGAATGTAAAGAATATTACTTTGGCCTCGCTCGTTCCCGGTATGCTCCTGATCGTAGACGACCTCCTGGTGATCCTGATGGGTTTGAACTATTTCCATCTGGAATGGGAAAGGCTGCGCACCCTGGTCATGCTGAACCTGGTGTTCAACAGCCAGTTCAGGGTATTGATCGTCAGGGAGCGGAGACACTTCTGGTCCTCATTTCCGAGCCGGGATTTACTGATCCTAAGTTCAGCGACCCTCATCGGCTTTGCCCTGTTGGGCATCTCACGGTATCTTTGTCCCCTCCGTCACCCCCTATCAGGTCTTAGCCGTTCTGGGATTCTCCGTACTTTTTGCGCTCGGGATTGATTTCCCCAAATATTATCTGTTCAGAAGGTTCGGATTGTAAATCCTAAAGGGGGGAGTTTGGCATGAATCAAAAAACACCTTTTTTTTGGAGTATCCTTCCTGATCAACTATTTCAGGAGCTGAAAACTTCCCCACAAGGGTTAACCGAAACAGAAGCTCAACAGAGGCTTGAGGAATATGGTTATAATCTTCTCAAGCCGCCCAAAAAATCGGATGCCCTCACCCTTCTGCTCGGTCAATTCAAAAGTCCCATCATCCTTATCCTGATCTTTGCAGCCGGGTTATCTCTATTTCTCCAAGATTCGATCGATGCCCTGATTATCCTGACTATTGTTCTGGTCAGCGGTTTATTGGGCTTTTGGCAGGAACGGGGGGCAGCCGATGCCATCAAAAAATTGTTGGCCATAATCCAGATTAAGGCCTCGGTCTTGCGTGAGGGGACGGCTAAGGAAATCCCCATCGAACAGATCGTTCCCGGCGATATCATCCGGCTTAATGCCGGAGATGTCATACCCGGAGACGGATTGATTCTGGATTCCAAAGATCTCTTTGTGGATGAGGCCTCTTTGACCGGGGAAACCTATCCGGTCGAAAAAATGGCCAGTCTGATGCCGGCGGAAACCCCTTTGGCCAAAAGGACCAACACCCTTTTTATGGGGACCCATGTGGTCAGCGGCAACGCCCAGGCCCTCGTGGTATGCACCGGAACAGAAACCGAATTCGGGAAGGTTTCGGAAAGGCTTAAAATCCGGACCCCGGAGACGGAATTCGAACACGGCGTTAAGCATTTCGGCTATCTCCTTATGGAGGTGACCCTAACCCTGGTTATGGCCATATTTGCCATCAATGTCTATTTGGCCCGCCCGGTCCTGGAATCCTTTCTTTTTTCCCTGGCCCTGGCGGTCGGGTTGACTCCTCAACTTTTACCGGCCATCATCAGCATCAACCTGGCCCATGGGGCCAAGAAAATGGCCCGTGAAAAGGTTATTGTCAGGCGCTTATCCTCCATTGAAAATTTCGGCAGCATGAATGTCTTGTGTTCCGACAAGACCGGGACCTTAACCGAAGGATCGGTCAAGGTACACTCGGCTTTGGATTGGGAAGGCCGGGAAAATGAAAAGGTCCTGTTTTACGCCTATTTGAATGCCTATTACGAATCCGGCTTTACCAACCCCATCGACCAGGCCATCTGCAACTTCCGGCCTTTTGATCTGTCCGGCTTTCAGAAGCTCGACGAAGTGCCCTATGATTTTATTCGCAAACGATTGAGCATTCTGGTCTCCCAGGGGGACAGGCACCTGGTGATCACCAAAGGGGCCTTGTCCAATGTGCTGGCGGTCTGTTCCCGAGTGGAAAGGGCCGACGGAACCCAAGCAGACCTCGCCCAAGGCCAAGAACAGATACAAGCCCATTTCCAAGATTTCAGCCAGCAGGGATTCCGCATGCTCGGGGTGGCCTATCGGGAGGTGGAACCTGGGCTTGTCCTGACCAAAGACCAGGAGAAGGATTTGATCTTTTTAGGCTTCCTGGTCCTCTTTGACCCGCCCAAAAAGGGGATTGTGGAGACCATTAATCAGCTTAAGGATCTGGGGGTCTCTTTGAAGATCATTACCGGAGATAACCGGCTGGTAGCGGCTGCTATCGGCGGGCAGATGGGGCTTTCGAATCTCAAAATAGTCACCGGCCCCGAAATTCAAAAGACCGGAGAGCGGGCCTTGTCTCAAAAAGTCAACGAGACGGATATATTTGCCGAGGTCGAACCCAACCAGAAAGAACGGATTATTCTGGCCTTGAGAAAAACGGGCAATGTCGTGGGCTATATGGGGGACGGGATTAACGACGCCTCGGCCCTCCATGCCGCCGATGTGGCCATTTCCGTCGATCAGGCCGTGGACGTGGCCAAAGAAGCGGCCGATATCGTCTTGTTGGAAAAGGATCTAAAGGTCCTGGCCCAGGGCATCGGTGAAGGCCGAACCACCTTTGCCAATACCCTCAAGTACGTCTTTATGGCTACCAGTGCCAATTTCGGCAACATGTTCAGCATGGCCGGGGCCTCCCTTTTTCTGCCCTTTCTTCCATTGCTTCCCAAGCAGGTCCTGCTGACCAACCTGCTTACCGATCTACCGGAGTTGACCATTGCCACCGATCGGGTGGACCGGGAATTGGTGGAAAGACCCAGGCGCTGGAACATCCGATTTATTAAAAATTTTATGATCACCTTCGGCTTGATCAGCTCGATCTTCGATTACCTGACCTTCGGTATTCTTTTGTTCCTCCTCAAGGCCCGGCCCGCTCAATTTCGAACCGGTTGGTTTATCGAATCGGTCATTTCCGCCTCTTTAATTGTGCTGGTCATCCGCACCCGCCAGCCCTTTTTTAAAAGCAAACCAGGTAAGGCACTGACTCTGGCCACCTTGTTTGTGACCATAGCCACCCTGGTCATTCCCTATACCCCTTTGGGGGAGATATTCGACTTCGAGGTCCTGCCCCTTTATTATATTCCTTTGATGGCCGTCATCGTGGGGATGTATGTTTTAACGGCCGAAGGGGCGAAAAAGATTTTTTACCGGAAATTCCAGTTTTAAACCGGCCCATGATCCGTTACTCATTGGCGAGGTTTATTAATGAAGAGGGACATCTCATCGCTGAATAAAAAAACCGCCCCGGATTTGCGGGCGGTTTGTGCCAAAACCGACGGCATGAAGCCGATGATGATTTTGAAACTAAGGTCTTTATCCGAGGGTGTCGACCATTTCGGAATCAGCCCACAACAAGATAGAATCCGGCGATCAAAACGACGCTGATGATAAAGGCCCCCACGATAAAGCCGTTTAATCTGCCGGGCTCTATTTTTATCCCCTGCCCGTTATTGGCCTTGCCCAGGACCAAACCCAGGACGACAAAAACGATAAGGTCCAGAAGGGTATGAGTAATCCAGTGATGGGAAGTGGCCGCCTGCATCCAGGCCATAACCGTTTTATGATTAGTTTCTTTTACGATAACCAGTAGTGCGCTGAATAAGCTGGTAATGGCGAAGGATACACCAAAGGATCTTCCATATTTTCCAATTTCGCTATTTTCCATTTTTTCACCTCTTAATTATTATTTAGTATCCATCCGGGAACGATCCTCTTCCGAATGGAGCATTAAGCCATCGGCTTTTAGCTTTCAGCAAATCCCTTGATCATTGGGGAGTTGGACTAACTGCTGATCGCTGACGGCTGAAAGCTATCCGAAATCTTGGATTTCCGGATGAAAACTATTTAGAGAGTAAACCAACCCGGACGCCCATGCTGATGATGGCTCCGGCGCCTTCCATGGCCACTGTGGTCAGGATAAGCAGTGCAGTGGACCAGAGCGTGATCTTGCGGGCCCCTTTATTCACGGCCAGGTTGTTCCTGGTGATTATCGCTACGTAGGTGGCCAGCAAAAGGAGCATCATCACCACGTGCTCTTTCGATTCCATGAAAAAGTCATGGGCGAAGGTCCAGGGTCCTTTAAGGATGATGGCCTTATCGGCACCATAATCGACGACATAAAAATAACCCGCCAACAGATAAGTCAGCCACATCAGAAAGGCGATAACCAGGCCCATTGACCTTATTCTGGCCTGGTTTTCTTCTTTGGCGTTCAAAGCATCCACGAAAAGCCAGACCCCCGCCAGCCCCAAGAGGGAACCTAAGACGGCGTGCGACATTAATAAAAAGTAACTCATTGTGCCTCCTATTTGTTATTTGGTTTTAAAAGAAAGCTGGTTTTTTGTTCCTTCGATCCAAAGCCAAAGGTAAATTGATAGGCCAGATAAGCGGTAAAAAGGTTAGGACCGTCAAAGTCCCGGCCGGCGGACATCAAGATATGATGATTTTCAGTAAGATTGATGACGGCCCCCAGTTGAAATCCGGTACTTTCTTCACCGCCTTCATGACTGATCGTTCGGTGGAAGACTTCGGCCCCCAGGGTAAACTGTTTGGTTATCTCCCGCTGGAGCAGCCAGCCGGTAAACCACCAGTTTTTATTGCCCTCTCCTTGATTGATCCAATACCCCCCACCCCCGTAAGTGGTCCAGGGCCCCCAACTCTTCTGAAACCAGAGGGGTAGGAAATACTGGGCCTGGCCGTTCCCCAATCCCTTATCGCTGTCACCAGTGGGGAATTCTACTAAAGCAAAGGTGCCCACCATGGGGATATAGTCGGTTTCCTGGATGAAACGAAATTTGATACCGAATTCGGTATCGCCATAACCGTATTGAGAGGATTCACCCTCTGGTTTTACATACAGGAAAGGGGTGATTAAATGGAGCATTACATTAGGAAGAACCCCATAATTGAACTCAAAGTGGGGTAAGGTAGCCGATTTCCCATCCCGGGCGTGCATATATTGGGAGGCCACATAAAATTCCCCGTGCTTATAGTCAACAGGCTCCGGATCATCCGTAAAAAAAGGAGGGCCGGCCCAGGCCCCAGATTGAAAAACCATCAAGGAAAAAACAACCCCCATGATCATCAATCCATAGGACCGGACTCGAACCATCGGACCCGACCTCGGCAACCCGGCCAGGCGATTGCTGGTTATTTTTATTCTTCTTACAATCCCCATAAAGTGATCTCCTTTCTCTATTTATTCATGGTATAAGTGGACTCCTGGTTACCGATTAGACATTTTCTAAGGCCCAAACATTTTCCAGACATCCCTATGGGAACAAGCCGACTTTCTGTTATTCTGAATTCTTTTACTGGCAATTTTATATAAATAGCACCAAAAACGTTCCTAATCGATAAGGTAATGCCAGTATTTTTTGAATTGTTTCACTCTATTTTCCCCAATAGGGTGTTTTTTTGTCCGGATACGAGAGGAGGCTGCACACCCCCCCATCGGGATATTGGGCTTCCCCCTTCAAGTGCCATGATTGGCCTTGACTGAAACCAAAAGTCGGATAAATCCCTCGGCGTCAACTCTAATCATTTTCGGGAAAAACCAACTTAATTATTAACATACCACATTGTGGTATGTATGTCAAAATCTGGCCTATTTTTTGTTGGATTATTTAAACCTGGTTTATGGGGAAGAGGACGTCATCCAAACCCTTCAAGGTCGAAGGTACGGGGCGTAGTCGGGTTGGGCGAGATCAGGCGGGGGACAGCCCGGCCTTGCGCATTAACAGCTCCGAGTCTTCATTGACCATTTCCTGGATCTGATCCAGGTCCGCTTCGGTCAGGTGCTTGAACCGTCCCTGGAGTTTAAAATACTCCCGAACCAGATAACCTTTGGACAGGAAATTGATCGTATAGCGGAGTCCATCTTCCACTTCATAGAGGGGGAAGATGTTGGTCTGCACGGCCATCCGGGCGATCTTCACGGATAACTCCGAGGCCAGCCCCCAGCCCGTAGGGCAACTGGAGAAGATGTGCAGAAACCGGGAACCCTTGATCCATTTGGCCTTTTTCACCTTGTAGACCAGGTCTTCGGGGAAGGCGATGCTGGCCGTGGCGGCATAGGGAATACGATGGGCCACCAGGGCCTCGACGATGTTTTTTTTGCGCATCTTTTTCCAATCCGAACCCGGAGTGGTGGTGGTCCAGGCCCCGTAAGGGGTTGAAGAGCTCCGCTGGACCCCGGTATTCATGTAGGCCTCGTTGTCATAACAGACATAAATGAAATCTTCGTTTCGCTCCACGGCGCCGCTCAGGGCCTGGAAGCCGATGTCAAAGGTGCCGCCGTCTCCGGCCCAGGTCAGGACGGTTGTCTCCGTATCGCCTTTCATATCCAGGGCGGCCCGCACACCGCTGGCCACGGCACCGCCGGTTTCAAAGGCGCTGTGGATCAGCGGAATTCGCAAGGCCGACTGGGGATAGGCCCCGGCGATGATGGACCAGCAACAGGCAGGCAGGACCATCATGGTCTTTTCACCCAGGGCCTTTAAAACGAACTTCATGGCT
The DNA here is from genome assembly GCA_963769305.1 of uncultured delta proteobacterium. Taxonomy (GTDB): domain Bacteria; phylum Desulfobacterota; class RBG-13-43-22; order RBG-13-43-22; family RBG-13-43-22; genus RBG-13-43-22. The sequence goes on from CAVYLJ010000017.1 coordinate 10,903, forward strand.
ATGGCCGCGCCGCAGCCGGGACAGCCCACATGTCCGGAGGACATGATTTCAGGATCAGGAAGGTCAAGTGCCATGGCTTACCTCATGAAGTCCCACCCAAAGGCTTTCTTGAGAGGGGAAATCTTCTTTTTTTGTGTTTCGATAAATTTCTTCCAAGGTGTTCCGGGTCACATCCCTCCCCCCAAGGCCGGCAATATACCCGAAGACGATCGGGCGCTCAGGGAGGCTGCAAAGGGCGGCCCGAATTTCCTGGGCAAAAATACCGCTGGCCCCGAAAGAAAAATTCCGGTCGATTACGGCGACTTTTTTAGCCGACATCAGATGCCGCCGGATTAATTCATAGGGAAAGGGGCGGAACATCTTTACCTTGAGCAGGCCTGCTTTTTCGCCCTGGCCGCGCAGGTCCTGAAGAAATTGCCGGCCCGTGCTGGTGATGGTCCCCGAGGTGACCAGGATGATTTCGGCATCATCACATTCTATCGGTTCCAAGGGTCCGTACCTGCGGCCGAAGATTTTTTCAAACCTATTTTCCATTTCAAAAAATCGATCCAGAGTTTCTTCCATGGCCTGTTGGAGGCTGTGCCGCATTTCCATGTAAACGGCCGGAGGGGCCATCTGTCCAAGGGCACAGGGATTTTGGGTATCTAACTTGAATCGGGGTTGAAAGGGTGGAAGGAATCGGTCCACCGCCTCCTGGTCCGGCACGTCCACCGGCTCATAGGTATGGGAAAGAAAAAAAGCGTCCAGGATGACCATGACCGGAAGATTGACCGATTCGGCCAAGAAATAACCCTGCAAGGTGGTATCCAGAACCTCCTGCCCGGTTTCACAATAAAGCTGCATCCAACCGGTATCCCGCTGGGCCAGGCTGTCGGTCTGATCGGTCCAGATGTTCCAACCCGGGGCCAGGGCCCGGTTGACCTCGGCCATGACGATGGGCAGTCTGGCCGCCGAGGCCCAATGTAACAATTCGTGCATCAGGGCCAGACCCTGGGAAGAGGTGGCCGTAAAGGTACGAGCCCCGGTACTGGAGGCCCCGATCAGGGCCGCTAAGGCGGAATGCTCGCTCTCCACCCGTAAAAAGCGGGCCTTGAGCGAGCCGTCGGCACAGAAGTCCGAAAGCCTTTCAACGATATGGGTTTGAGGAGTTATGGGATAGGCTGAAATCACCTCAACCCTGGCCAAACGCACGGCCTCGGCAACGGCCTGACTTCCTTCCAAGACCTTTTTCATAATTTTTCTTACCTTATCGGACACTGATGAAGCATGAAATTATCGAGTGTCAAAATGGATAATTATTTCATGATTCGAAATTCAATATTCGTATTTATTGGTTTCTCCGAACGCCGAACCCTAAACTCCGGCCTCTCTCCTTTCGTGCTTCGATCATGGCTCCTCTTCCAGCACCATGGCATTGCGGGGACATTCCACCACGCAGATACCGCAGCCTTTACAGTAATCGTAATCGATCCGGCGTCCCTGGGGGGTGTCTTCACGGATGACCGACAAGTCCGGACAAAACAGGCGACAGTTGTCGCACTGGTTGCACAGCCCGCAATTAAAACACCTTTTTGCCTCGCCCATGGCCAGGTTGGCTGAAATATTGAGATCGATTTCGGCAAAAGACCGGACCCGCTCTTCTTTCAGCAGCCGGGGTTTGACAATTCGGGGACTGAACTGGAAATGGTCGGTATTGATTTCCTCATATTGAACCACATGGGGGCTCCGTCGACACCGGGGTCCTTTTAGAGCTATTTCAAAAGAAAGGGAAGGACCCTTACCCACCTGACAGGCCTTGAGTTCGGACTCGACGGCCCCCGGACCTTTTTGAAAAAGGATATCCAGGGCCAAGGCCGCCTCCTTGCCCGAGGCAACGGCGTGAACCACACTCTTGGTAGCCGCGGCCAGGTCCCCGCCGTAAACCCTTACCCCGCCATTGGGCGGTGTTACCAGGACGGTATTGGTCAGAGATAAAACGTCCTGGCCCTGCTCTGGCGGATTAGTCCATCCCTCCGAGACCGTAAGACCGACGGCCTTGAAGATCCGGGTGCATCGGAGAGATTCGGTTTTTTGCGAAACAGGTGCGACCCTGGCCCTGCCCCGGGGATCCATACCCGCCACCTCCATCCGCTGCCAGGTGAGCAGAAAACCCTCACCGTCCGGGTCGATGCGGACCGGGGCCGACAGTTCCAGTAATTCCACCCCCTCCTCCAGGGCCATCTGGATTTCCTCTTCAAAGGCCGGCATATCCTGGCGCCGACGGCGATAAAGAATGATTGCCTTCCCCCCGAGCCGCATCACCGAGCGGGCCACATCGATGGCCGTATTGCCGCCCCCCAGGACGGCCACTTGCCCCTCCAGGGCTGGAATACTTTCCTGATTGATCTTCTTGAGAAAAGACAACCCTTCTTCCACGCCTGCCAGGTCTTCGCCGGGGATGGAAAGATTCGGGGTACGGGAAAGGCCGCAGCCTATAAAGACCGCATCATATCGACCCCGGGCTTCTTCCAGAAATCCCGGAGGCAGAGACCTTCCCAAATGAACGGCGAACCCGACCTGAATGATCCCATCTATTTCCCGTCGTAAGGGAAGGAGGGGAAGGCGATAATTGGGAATCCCCCAGCGGAGCACCCCTCCGGGTTCGGGCATGGTCTCAAAGACGTCACAGGAGTACCCCAGTAAGGTCAGAAAATAGGCAGCGGCCAGACCGCTCGGACCTGCGCCCACGACGGCGATTTTTTGTTTTTTGGAGGCCCGTCGCGGCAAGGTGGGTTTTAAATCATAACGGGCGGCATTTTCCGGCAGGAAGCGCTCGATGACGGAAATAGCCACGGTTTCATCAAAGGGTCCCCGGTTACAAACCGTTTCGCAGGGATGATAACAGACCCGTCCGCAAACGGCCGGAAAGGGATTTTCTAAAAGAATCGTTTCCCAGGCCTCTTTAAGCTGACCCTGGCTGGTAAGCATCTCGATGCGACCGATATCTTCCCCGGCCGGGCAGGCTGCCCCGCAGGGGGCGGTTTTTTCATCATAACGAGGCCGTAGAAACCGCCAGGAGCCCGTCTTGTTGCCTTCAGTGGAAAGATAGGATTGGGGAATGAATAAGGAAACTGGCTTGGAATGGTTGGTTTCTGCCGTCATGGTTTCTCTCCCTTTGGAGTCTGCACCTTTTCGTAGGCCTCTCTGGCCGCCTGGGCGTTCTCTTCGGTTTTCCGCGGCACCTCTTCTTCGATAGCCCGGACAACGGCCTCCAGCGGAGGCATTCCCAGCACCCGGGCAAAGGCCCCCAAGACGGCGGTGTTGGCGATGGGATGAGTTCGGGTACCCAATTGATGATGGAGGGCGATGCGGGTGGCATCTACAAAGGCCAGGCGAAATCCCGAAAAACGCCCGAGATCAGGGGGCGGGGCAGGGGCGTTGATCAAAATCCATCCGCCGGGTTTCAGTCCCTGGAGCACATCCACATTCTGTAAGAGGGTCCGATCCAAAACCACCACATGATCCGGGGCATAGACATTGGACCTGACCCAGATTTCTTTTTCATCTAAGCGTAAATAGGCCTCGACCGGTGCCCCTCTCCGTTCCACCCCGAAGACCGGAAAACTTTGGACATAATAACCGGCTTGAAAAAAGGCCTTGGCCAGCAGGATGGTGGCCACCACCGTCCCTTGACCTCCACGGCCATGAAAACGAATCTCCAACATTGCCCTTTTTCCTCCTCATGGAAGAAAGACCCATTGCTTCGCTATCGGCGAATCGTCTTTTTGTCTTTCTTCCGGAAAGGTAGAAAAATCCTAAAAATCCCGTTCGTCCTGTCTAAAAAGAGGACCTTCTATGGTTTGCTCCAGACCACGACAATAGCCTTGGCCGGCGTCCCGCTCAAACACCGCAAGCCATGACTGATATCCGATTCAAAATAGATGCTGTCTCCGGGTTCCAAAACTTCTACCCGGTCCACGGTGCGAAATTCCAATTTTCCTTCCAATAAATGGAGGAACTCTTCCCCTTCATGGCTGACAAAGACCAGTTCACTGGTGTCCAGGATGGGGAATTCTACCAGAAAGGGTTCCATGTGTTTATTGGTTTTTTTCTCCTCCAGGGCCTCGTAGATATAATCCACTTCTCCTTTCAAATGAGACGGCAGTCCCTTCAATCGGACCCTTTCCTGGCGGCGGGTGATGGCGATCTTTTCTTCGCCGGCCCGGTCCTGAAAGAAATAGGACATGCCGACATTTAAGGCCTTGGAGAGCTTCAATAAATTGGCGATGGGCGGGACGACCTCGGCATTTTCAATCTCAGCCAGAAATTCTTTGGGCAAACCCGTCTTGGCCGCCAGATCCTGCAAGGTGTAGCGGTTCTTTTCCCGAAGTTCTTTGATCTTGTTGCCGATTTTAAAGGCCTCGATTTCCCACTGGATGCCCTGATCTCCCACCATCTTATCCTCCTCGTCAGTCAGTTAAATTCTCCGAAGAAAATGCCCCAAAACAAGGTTGAGATTTTAATGTAAAATTGACTTCATTGTAAATTATATCTTTTTTCGATTTAAATGGCAAAAAATATGCGGAAAAAGAATTGAAAAGCGGATCTCTATCAATAGTTATCTGAAAGTGAAAGATGACAAGTGCCCTCATGGAGTGGACTTCGGAAGTGGAGTGGCCGACAAACGAAGGATTACTTTTTCTTCCAGGTCAGCCGCGATGGCCTTCATGGCTTCACTCTCCCGGATTGGGCCGGACTGATTCCATCCTTTCTGGAAGGCCTGTTGCTTTTTCTGCCGGAATATCTCCAGACTGGAAGCCATGGCCTCCCAGATCAAGAGCTTCTGAAGGATATGACGCTCCGGGGCCGTCAGGTCCCTTTCCGTATCAAGCGATTTTCCTGTTTTAATGGTAAAAATCATATCCTTAAAAAATACAACCCGATTTATCTGCCGCTAAAAACCGCTTTTCTTTTTTCCATAAAAGCCCGGGCCGCCTCCAGGTGATCCTCGGTTTCCGTCAAGAGAGAGATCTGCGAAGAGATGTAATCCAAATGACTTCTTAAGGTGCTGGTCTGGGCCTGATAGATGGCCCGCTTCATCATCCGGACGGCCAAGGGTGGGTTGCTGATAATCCTTTCCATCATGGCCAAGGAGGCCGTCATCACTTGCCCGTGAGGGACCAGTTTGTTGACGATGCCGAACTGAAGGGCTTGTTCGGCGGTGATTAAATCTCCCGTGAGCAATAACTCCAAGGCCTTTCCCATCCCCACAATTCGAGGCAGGAAATAGGCATCTCCATCCCCGGCCACCAAGCCCAGCTTGACAAAGGATTCGGCAAAACGCGCCCGCTCGGAGCAAATCCGCAGGTCGGACATCAAGGCCAGGCCCATCCCGGCCCCGGTGGCCGCACCATTGACGGCGGCAATAATCGGTTTATCCAGATCTTCGAGGAGTAAAACGATCCGGTGGACCCCTTCCCAGAGAAATTTTTTCATATCCCAGGCCCGGAGCTTTCCTTCGGCCATGGCCCGTACATCGCCGCCGGCGCAGAAGGCATCCCCTTTGCCGGTCAGGATGATCCCTTTAACTGCATCGTCTCGCCGGGCCTTATCAAAAAATCGATACAGAAGTTCGATCATCTCGGCGCTAAAGGCATTTTGTTTTTTCGGCCTGTTAAAGGAAATAACGGCCACGGCCCCTTCAACTTCATAAAGCACATGCGGTTCGGCCATAACAAGTCTCCTTAAATTCGAAATCCAAAATTCTGTAACCCGAAACCAAGAAACCGGGTTCAACGGTCCTGGATAATAGGATAGCTTATAAGGCAAACAACGATCAAGGTCAACCTTTTGTCGAAGTAAAAATCAATTGAGATTTTTTCGGGTTTAATGTATTTTTTAACATAATCACTACTGATCTATTAAAAGGAAGGACCTTATGAACACCGAAGAATGGAACCCGGGAAAACTCTTGGAGATTTCCGGCAATTATTGGAAGTCCTGCACACTCCAGGCCGGAGTTATGCTGGATATTTTTACCATCATCGGCAACCAGCCGCTAAGCGGTCAGGAGATCGCTCAAAGATTGGATGGGAACCCAAGGGGTGTGATTATGTTGCTTAACGCCCTGGCGGCCATGAATTTATTGATCAAAAAGGAGGGGGTCTATTCCAACACGCCGGCCGCCTATTCCTTTTTGGCCAAAGAATCCCCTCAATACATCGGCCATATCATCAAACACCACCACCATTTGATGGAATCCTGGTATCAATTGGACAAGGGGGTTATAACCGGAAAACCGGTCCGGACCAGGGCCTCCTTCAGTAATGAAGAATGGCGGGAAAGTTTTCTCATGGGCATGTTCAACATGGCCATGCTGGTAGGGCCGCGGATCGCCGAGACCATCGACCTGAGCCAAAGGCGGCACCTTCTTGATTTGGGCGGAGGTCCGGGGACCTATGCCATCCATTTTTGTTTGAAAAACCCGAATCTCAAGGCCACCGTCTATGATCTGGCCACCACGCGGCCTTTTGCCGAAAAGACCATCGCCCGGTTCGGTCTTTCCGGGCGAATCGATTTCCAGGACGGGAACTACGATGAAGAAGACATCCGGGGGAGCTTTGATGCGGTCTGGCTTTCTCAAATACTGCATGGCGAAGGGCCGGAAACGGCCCAAAAGATCATTCAAAAAGCGGTCTCGGTTCTTGAACCGGGAGGGGTGATTCTGATCCACGAATTCCTGTTAAACCAGGAGATGGACGGCCCCCTCTTTCCGGCCCTCTTTTCCTTGAACATGCTCCTGGGTACGGACCATGGCCAGTCTTATTCGGAACTGCAAATTATCGAAATGTTGGCCAAGGCCGGGGCCAGGGAAATCCGACGAATGCCCCTGCAAACACCCAACGATTCGGGAGTGATCCAGGGAATGGTTTAAAGGGAATTATTCTTCTCAGACAGGATTAACAGAATCAATAGAATAATCGGATATGGAATCAAAAAAGCTGACTACGGTAGACGAAGCCCTCCAGCGGATAAAAAAAGGGAGCCGCGTCTTTATCGGCTGCGGCTGCGGCGAGCCGCAATTCCTGGTAAAAAACCTGGTTGCCCGGGCCGACCGCATGTTTGACGTGGAAATCCTCCATGTCCTTTCGGTGCGGGACCCGGGATATACCGCTTCGACTCTGGGAGGACATTTTCGGATTCAAACCTTTTTTATGGCCAGCCGGGGGGCCCGGGAGGCGGTCTGGGAGGGCCGGGCGGAATATACCCCCATCTTTATCTCCGATATTCCCCGCCTGTTTAATGACCGGCGTCTGGAAATCGACTCGGCCCTCATCCAGGTTTCTCCCCCGGATAAAAATGGCTACATGAGTTTAGGGATCGCCGTTGACGTGGCTAAAGAGGCCATCGAGGCGGCCGGAACGGTCATCGCCCAAATCAACCCGGCCATGCCGACCACCCTGGGAGAAAGTTTTATCCATATTGATGAAGTGGATGCCTTAATCGAACACGAGGAACCCCTGCTGGAGGTGGCCAGACCTCTGTTGACCGAAACCGACTTGGCCATAGGGCGGAACATCGCCCGGCTGATAGAAGACGGTTCGACCATCCATACCGGATTAGGTCACCTGCCGGCCGCGGCCTTACAATGCCTTAAGGATAAAAAAGACCTGGGGATCCATACCGACATGCTGACGGACGGCTATCTGGACCTGATCCGTTCCGGGGCGGTCACCAATCGGGAAAAAGAGATCAACCGAAAAAAGGTCATCGCCTCCTATTGCCTGGGGACCAAAGAACTTTTTGATTTTGTCCATCTCAATCCCTTTGTGGAATTCCATCCCGTGGCCTATACCAATGATCCCATGGTCATCAGCCAGCATCAAAAAATGACGACCATTCATGAGGCCTTGCAAGTGGATTTTACCGGGCTGGTCTGTACCTCGGCCCATCCGGACAAGGTCTATTCCGGGATCGGAGGATTGATTGATTTTATGCGCGGCACCTCGCGGGCGAAAAAAGGAAAATTTATCATCGCCCTTCGTTCCATGGCCCCTGACGGGCAATGTTCCTGTATTGTCCCGACCCTCCCCTCCGGTTCGGGGTTGATCGCCAGCCGGGCGGCTGCCGGCTACGTGGTGACGGAATTCGGCTCGGTGAACTTACATGCCAAATCTCTTAAGGACCGGGCCTTGGCCTTGATCGAGATCGCCCATCCCAAGTTTCGCCAGGAATTCTTGAATCGGGCCCGAGACCAGGGCCTGCTGTCTCACGGAGAACCGATTACCTTCCTGACCCAGGCCATTTATCCCCAGGAATTGGAGAAAGAAGTCGTCTTCGACGGCCAGGCCCTGTTATTCCGTCCGGCCAAGCCGACCGATGTCCGAATCATCCAGGAATTTTTTTACAGTCTCAGCGATCGGGATATTTATTACCGTTTTCTTCGCTCCATGAAGGCCTTTCCCCGGGAAGAAATGGCCGCCATGGCCGATATCGATTATCACCTTCGGATGACTCTCTTGTGCCTGACCGGGGAAGTAGGCTTTGAAAAAATGATCGCCATTGCCCGTTATATCGGGGAGCCGGGAAAAGACCTGGTGGAAGTGGATGTAGCCGTGGCCGAAAACTACCGGCGAATGGGAATCGGCAAGACCATACTGGAAACTATTTGTGAAATAGCCAAAGGCAAAGGGTTTAAGGGGATTACCGCCTATGTGGATTCGGACAACCCCAAGACCATCCATCTTCTAAAAAAATTAGGCTACAATATGCGGGCTACCTTGGACCACGGAGTCTATGAAATCGAGATCCTCTTTGAGGAAAAGGTGGATGAGCCTTCTTTTGTGGTTACCTATGCCTGAAAGCAGCTTTCAGCGCTTCAGCGATTAGCTGTCAGGAAAAACCCTTAGAAAAATGGTTTATGCTGACTGCTGAAAGCTGACCGCTACATTACACGGCTTTGACAAAAATCTCCCGAACGATGCTTTCGTCCAGGGCAATGGAAGTTTCCCCGATCTGGATAACATAAGAGGGATGGCGCTGTTTGAGTTGGATGACGATGCCGGGAATAACCCCGAAGGAACTTAAAGGCTCCAGTCGGTCCTTGACCCGGGTGGAGATAAAGACCACCCGGCCTTCCTGGCCTAAGGCCAGGTCATTCAAGGGCCTGATCAAGGGTTTCATTTCCCGGGTCAATTTTCGGCAGCAGGGACCTTGAGGAATAGGCTTTCCATGGGGGCAGACCGGCGGGTGACCCAAAAAGGTGCAGACGCTGTCGGTCACCGCGGGACTTAGGATATGCTCCAATTTACAGGCCTCTTCTTCGGCCTCTTCCTCCGACATCTCGAACAGTTCCATCAATAAGCGCTCGGTGAGGCGGTGGCGCCGGACGATCCCTTCGGCCAGGGTCTCTCCCTTTTCCTTAAATTTCAGGATGTCCCCTTCCATTTCAAAAAGACCTTCCCGCATCATCTGATTCAAAACGGCCCGGGCTTCCGGATCGGAGCTGTTTTGAAGCAGGCTCTGCATGTCGGTGACCCCTTTTTCCCGAAGGATCCAGATTAATTCCAGGAGTTCGTCGATACTGTCCTCCTGGGTTCGAACCATCCGTCCGCCAGGCCAACGATGGCCGTAGTTCTGCTCGGATTTTTCTTTGGGTTGCTCAGGATTGGGATTCATGGGTTCTCCTTTTTTTAAACAGGCCTTTGAAAAACTCAACGGTCCGGGAATCTTTGGGAAAGCTGTAGCCGCAATTGGGACAACAGACTAAGTTACAGTGGTGACTTAACGGGCAGGCCGAAGGACAGGAACTGCCGTCCATGATGAACTTATGCCCGCATAGGGAACATTGCATAGTTTGATCTTTTTCCAATTTTTGTGCGTCCATCAAAGGGTTATAGCAAAAGTCTTTAAAGCCCAATCCACAATCCCGCCCATCAGCAAGGCAATAAAAATGACCAGCCCGGAAATGACCAGGGCCGTTTTCCAGCCCCGTTCCTTGATGATAACAAAAAAGTTGGCAATACAGGGGACAAAAAGGGTGATGGTCACCAGGGCCACCAAAACTTGATTGGGGGTCAAAAGGCCTTTTTGGGCCATGGCAAAAAAACCGGCCGCCCCATAATCCCGCCGTAAAAATCCGATGATAAAAGAAGAAGTGGATTCGGCCGGCAGGCCCAGCCAATAAACCACCAGGGGCCTGGCCAACTTCTCCAAGGAAGTCAGTGCCCCGCTTTTATCCAGGACAAACAAGATCAAAGTCCCTAAAATAAATAAGGGGACGGCCTCCTGGAGATACCATTCGAGGCGGGAAAGGGTCTTAATCAGAATATTCTTCATTTGAGGCCAGCGAAGCGGCGGGAGCTCCAGGATGAAGCTGGCGCTTTCTCCGGGGATCAGCTTGCCGGCTAAAAAACCTACCAGGATGATTACCAGGCTGATAATAGCCACCCAGGAGATAATGATCCAGGGCGAAAACCCGGACAACATGCCGAAGATGACGGCCAACTGGGCCGAGCAGGGCACCCCCAGGGCCAGAAGCAGGGTAACAATAATCTTGTCCTTGCGGGTCTCCAGGATTCGGGTGGTCATGGTGGCCATGGTATCGCAGCCCAATCCCAGGATCATGGGTAAAACGGCCTTGCCGTTAAGGCCCATGATCTTAAAAATCCGGTTACTCATCACCGCCAGACGGGGAAGATAACCGGAATCTTCCATAAAGCCGAAGAGGAGAAAAAAGAACCCGACTATGGGCAGGATCAAGGCCAGGGCATAGGTCAAGGCCATGGTGAAGATCCCGTAGGGTCCGACCAGAAGGTCCTGAATCAATACAAAAGGAATAACGGCCTTGACCACCGTGGTCAAAAAGGGATTGATGTATTCCCCAAAGACAATTTTTTCCATAAAACCAACGGCAATATCGGCCCCCAGGACCCCGATGAATTCGTAGGACAGAAACAAGGCCAGGAGCATCCAGATAATTCCAATAACGCGGTGCGTAGACCATTCCCCCAGACGCCGTCCCAGCCCTTGAACGGAAAAGGCTTGTCCGGTCTGGATTTGAAGCAATAACTGGTCTATCTTTTCCAGACGCTCGACGTTGATCCGGTAACTCAAAGATTCCGGAAATAATTTCCGGTATTGAGAACAGACGGCTTCGATTCGTTCCAAATCCGGGACCCCCAGCCTTTTTTCCAGCCAGGGTCTGAGGGTCTCATCCCCGGCCAAAAGCATCAAGGCCAGGGACCTTCCGCTGATCGGGGCCGGAGGCAGCAGGGGCAGCAGAGAGGTTATTCCTTCTTCGATGGACGGAGAATACTGAAAGGTGTAGGAAGATTTCGGAGACTCCTTCAGGGCCGGGAAAAGCTGCTCCAGGCCCTTTTTCCGGGTGGCCACGGCGGCAATGACCGGAAGGCCGAAAATCTCTTTAACGGCCTTCCGGTTGATCTCAATCCCCCGGCTCTTGGCCTCATCCATCATATTGAGGATCAAGACCACCGGCAGACCCATTTCGATCAACTGCAGGGCGATCAGAAACCCCCGCCGCAGATTTTTGGCATCCAGGACGTTGATTACCCGATAATCGGCTTCGGACAGGAGGATATCCCGGGTCACTTTTTCGTCTTCCGAATTGGGGATCAGATTATTGACCCCCGGCGTATCCAGGATGGTATAGGGATATTCTTTGTCCTTGGCCGCACCGGAAGATACTTCCACCGTCGTCCCCGGATAGTTGGAGACCACCCGGTAGGTCCCGGTCAGGTAGTTGAAGATGACACTTTTCCCCACATTGGGGTTTCCAACCAGGATGACCTTGGCCGGAACGGTGGTTTTGGGGCTATTGGAAACAGAACCGATCATTTCTTTTTTAATTTCTTCCCGGTGTTTTGGAACAATCCAGACAAGTCCCGTACAACTCCAGGATATGGTGGGTAATGATAAAACCTTGATCCCGGGCCACCGCCTCCTGGAGGGTTTCAATGGCCTTGTTCTCAAATTCCAAAATACGGCCGCACCTCAGACAGATGAGATGATCGTGATGCTGCCCGAGCCGGGCCGGCTCGAAGGTGGACACCTGACGGTTGAATTTCCTTTCCGTGGCCAGGCCGCACTCGGTCAGGAGTTTCAAGGTCCGATAAACGGTAGTCAAACCTATCTTCTTATCTTTTTTACGGACCTGCCCGAGGAGTTCTTCGGCCGAGGCATGCCCCTTTAAAGCCAAAAAGGTCTCGACCACCCGATCCCGTTGGCCGGACTGACGCAACCCCTGGGTTTTAATAAAATTCTTTAAGACGGAACGTTCCATATCTTCAGAATCTTCAGACTATTAATGAAAACGATTTTCATTTTCATTATAACCATAAAGAAGACCAAGTCAACCTTTTTTTGGATGAACTGAAAGCACCAGGGAAAAACGGCTGTGGGCAGGGGAACCGGTGCGTGAGGGCGGGTTTAAAACCCGCCCCTACAGAGTCTCTACGGAACTTAAGGCGATAAAAACAATTTTCGAACTAAGCCTTCATGCCCAGGGGCGCATCGAAGCGATGAAAGATGGGTTGAACTCCGAACTCTTAACTCCGAACTCCTATTTTCGTGTTCAATGATAACTTATGCTTCTTATCCTTCGACCAAATCCGCTTCCACTTCCAGGTTGAGGACCAGATCAGTTCCGGCCACCAGCCCGCCGTTTCCCATGTCGTAATTCCAGCTCACGCCGTAGTCAAGGCGGTTGATGCGTGTGGAGGCGGAAAAGCCGATACTGATATCCTCGTCGAAGGGGCTCTTTACCCGGCCGAGGTATTCCACGTCCAGGGTAGCCGGTCGGGTAATGCCGTGGATGGTCAATTCCCCCGTTACCTTGAAATAATTCACGCCTACCGGTTCGATTCGGCTGCTTTTAAATTGGATATAGGGAAATTTTTCCACATCCAAAAAATCCGGGCTGCGCAGGTGTTCGTCCCGCTTGGGAATCCCGGTATAAACGCCTGCGGCCTCGATGGAGGCTTCCACCGAACCAAGGGTCGGGTTTTCCGGATCGAACTGGATGGTCCCGGTGATTTTGTTGAATTGACCGCGCACCAGGGTGATCATAAAGTGGCGGACCTTAAAAGCGGCTACGCTGTGATCGCTGTCGATGTTCCACTTGGCCATTCTAACCTCCTTGTTCAATGAAAAATTTTATAATAAATTTAAGTACCGGATGGTTTGGTCAAGGCCCTGATATTTCTTACCGGGAAGCTTTGGTCAAGGGACTTGACTTTCCTGCCTGATAACCAGTATAACCTTTCAAAATGGTTACAGATAAAAGGAAGGATATTATGAAGGGCTTGGTCTTATCCGGAGGCAAAGGGACCCGTCTTCGGCCGATCACCCACACCATGGCCAAGCAATTGGTCCCGGTGGCCAACGAACCTATTTTGGGCTATGTTTTTCAGCACCTTAAGGAGGCCGGCATCAAAGAGGTGGGGGTGGTGGTGGCCCCGGAGACCCAGGATGATGTCAAACGATTTTTAAAAAAAGGGGAACGCTGGGGTTTAAAGGTTCACTATATCCTTCAGGATCAACCCCTGGGTCTGGCCCATGCCGTCAAAACCGCCCAGCCATTTTTAGGTGATTCTCCTTTTGTCATGTACCTGGGAGACAACCTGCTGGCTGAAGGGATCAAGGATTATCGAGAACAATTTCTGGAAGAGAAGCTGGACGCCTTTCTGTTTTTAAAAGAGGTGGAGAATCCCAAGGCCTTCGGCGTAGCGGTCTTAAACAAGAAAGGCCATATCACCCGCCTGATCGAAAAACCGGAAAATCCCCCTTCCAATCTGGCCTTAGTCGGGGTTTATTTCTTTTCTCCCATGATCCACCAGGCCATTGCCCGGATAAAACCTTCGGCCCGGGGCGAGCTGGAGATCACCGATGCCATCCAGGAACTGATGAATATGAAAGGTCTGGTCAAAGGCCATAAACTGGAAGGGTGGTGGCTGGATACGGGGAAGAAAGATGATTTTTTGGCGGCCAATACCACCGTCCTGGATGATTATATCAAGCGGGATATCTGCGGTAAATGCGACGCCAAAAGCCAGATCATCGGCCGGGTTCGTTTGGGGAAAAAGGCCCGGGTGATCGGCAGTATTATTCGCGGGCCGGTGGTCATCGGCGAAGGGGCCGAGATCATCCATTCCTTTATCGGTCCTTACACCACCATCGGTCCCTACAGCCGGGTGATCCATTCGGCGATCGAGCATTCGGTATTGATGAATCATTGTCAGGTAGAAAATATCGCCCGTCTCGAAGACAGCCTGATCGGACGGGAAGCCAGGGTGGTCCAGGGAGAAAACCATTCCAAGGCCCTTCGTTTGATGATCGGGGATAATGCCGTGGTGGAAGTCTAATAAACGCAAGGTAGCTCAAGGTTCAAGGATTTTACCGTAAACCTAATATACCCCGCACCTCTGTGATCCCTATCTAAAGAAAAAATCAGGATTTTTATGAACAAGACCATTCTGATCACCGGCGGCCTGGGGTTTATCGGCTCCAATTTTATCCGTTACTTTTTAAAGGCCCATCCCTCTTATCACTTGATCAACTTGGATAAGCTGACCTATTCGGCCAACCCGGAAAATCTCCGGGAACTCTCTGCCGACCCTCGATATCACTTTGTCCAGGGAGACATATTGGATGAGGCCTTGCTTTCTCGATTAGGCCAGGAATATCCCATCCAGGCCGTGGTCCATTTCGCCGCCGAATCCCATGTGGACCGTTCTATCTCGGGGTCCAGGGAATTCATTCAAACCAATATCCTGGGCACGCACACCTTACTGGAGGCCTTTAAGCATTATTGGCAAAACAGCCTGGCTCAAAATTCGGCCTTCCGTTTTCTTTATATCTCAACCGACGAAGTCTATGGAACCCTGGGGAAGGAAGGCCTTTTTCATGAAGAAACCCCTTTTCGACCCAACTCACCCTATTCGGCCAGCAAGGCCGGGGCCGATCTTCTGGCCCGGGCCTATTTTGAAACCTATGGGTTTCCGATCCTCATTGTCCGTCCTTCGAACAATTACGGCCCCTTTCAATTTCCGGAAAAATTTATTCCCCTGATGATTACCAATCTCTTAGAAGACCAACCCATCCCGGTCTATGGCCGCGGAGAAAATGTTCGCGACTGGCTTTATGTGGAAGATGCCTGCCGGGCCATTGATCAGGTCCTGACAAAGGGGAAGATCGGAGAGGCCTATAACATCGGGGGAGAATCCGAAAGGCCTAATATCGAAGTGGCCCGCCAGGTCCTGTCTTATTTTAAAAAAGGGGAAAAATATCTGCAATTCGTTACCGACCGGCCGGGTCATGATTTACGCTACGCCTTGAGCAATGACAAGATCAAAAAAGAGATAGGCTGGCACCCGGCCATGAATTTTTCGGAAGGACTCCTTCAGACCATTCAATGGTATGAGGGCCATGTCCGCTGGTGGAAACCCCTCAAAGAACGACTGCACCAGGAAAGCCAAGGGTTCTGGACCAGACCATGAAGATCCTGGTCACCGGCTATCCCGGTTTATTGTCCTCGGACCTGGTCCCCATTCTCCGGATGGAGCATGAGGTGATCCCCCTTACCATTTTGGACTTGGATATCACCAGCAAGGAAGCGGTCTTTAAAACCGTAGAAACCCTTCAGCCGGAAGTCGTGATCAACTGTGCCGGCTATACGGCAGTGGACCAGGCGGAAAAAGAATGGGAAGGGGCCTTTCAGGTCAATGCCCTGGGGGTCCATTATCTGGCCCTGGCCTGCCGACGGCATGATACCATCCTCTGTCAAATCAGTACCGACTACGTCTTCGACGGCCAAAGCAACAGGTCCTGGTCACCGGCTATCCTGGTTTATTGTCCTCGGACCTGGTCCCCATTCTCCGGACGGATCATGAGGTGATCCCCCTTTCCATTGAAGACCTGGATATCACCAGCAAGGAAGATGTCTTTAAAACCGTAGAAAACCTTCAGCCGGAAGTCGTCATCAACTGTGCCGGCTATACGGCCGTGGACCAGGCGGAAAAAGATTGGGAAGGGGCCTTTCAGGTCAATGCCCTGGGGGCCCATCATCTGGCCCTGGCCTGCCGACGATACAACGTAATCCTTTGTCATATAAGTACGGATTATGTTTTTGACGGTCGAGGCAACCGTCCCTACCAACCCTGGGACACGCCCAATCCGATCAATGTTTATGGGGCTTCCAAACGGGCAGGGGAATTCTTCGTTTCCAATCTCTTGCACCGATATTATATTGTTCGCACCAGTTCCCTTTACGGACACCATGGCCCCAATTTCGTCCGGGCCATCCTTAACAAGGCCGAACAAGGCGGTCCTTTATCCATAGTCTGTGATCAGGTTATGTCCCCCACCTGGAGCGTCAACCTCTCCCAGGGCATTTTGCAGATCATCCGATCGGGTAATTTTGGGACTTATCATCTGACCGATCAAACCGATGGAGGGATCAGTTGGTATGAATTCGGCAAGGCCGTATTAAAGGCCAGGGGATTGAACCAGGAAGTCCTGCCCATCCGTTGTCAGGACCTGAAGAGACCGGCCCCTCGTCCGGCCTACTCGGTGCTGGACACCCGCTACCTGACTATGGCCACCGGCTATCAGCCTCTTTTTTGGCAAGAGGCCTTGGAGCAATTTCTGGGCGACCAATAAACAACGAATAAGCGCTTGACAGAGGGATCAAAATAAAATAAATTTCCATTTATGGAAACCGAAGATCAAAAAAACAAACCCGACACCTCCCAGGATTGGCTGATCATTTCCATCGTCTTTTGGGTCCTCTTTGTATTGATCGTCACTATCGGCTACATGGTCAATCCCAATTATGTGCCTCCGATAAAACCTTAAGGATCCAACCTTTTTTTGACCCAGCCCAGGGCCTCTTCTCGATTTGAAATTTCCCCGTCCAGGCGGGCCTCCTCTATTTCAGAAAGCAGGGTCTTGAATAACGGTCCCGGTGTCAGCCCCAATCCGATCAAATCCCTCCCGGAAACAAGGGCCTGTTTTTTCCCCAGAGGACGGATAAGGGTCCTCTCTGATGGAAAGGGCTTCACGCCATAAATTTTTGAGACGATCTTCGAGGTCTTTTGGTTTTTCCTTCCCCTGTGCCGCCAGGCTGTCAGCCAAGGCCAATAAAAAATGACCGCTCAAATCATCGGCCCCTTCACGCACAAATCGAATCATGGCCCGACGGGTCAAATGTCCCATTCGATCTTCCTGGACCAGCAAAAGAGGACGCATATGACGGCCGATGATCTTTTCAATGAAGGCCTTCTCCTGATGACTGAGACGATATCTTTCGGCGATCGAGGCAAACTGGTTTTTCGAGGCTTCGGCATGTCCATAAAAAGTCTTATGCCCTTCCTTTTCACCCCCGGTTGTGCCCTTTCCAAGGTCGTGAAAAAGAGCCGCTTCTTTCAGCCAGGTCCCTTTCTGTTCAGCCGGAAAGATAGGAAGATATTTCCGCATCAAGGTCTGCCGGGAGGGAGAATATGTCTTCTGAATCAATTCTTCCAAACATTGAAGGGTCAGCAGACTGTGCTGAAAAACATCGAGATGGTGATATCGGTCCTGTTCCATCCCTTTCAATCGGCCCATTTCCGGGAAAAGAATTTCCAACAAACCGACCTCGTCCATTTGATTTAAGGAATCAAAACTATCAGGCTGAGAGAGCAACAATCCCCATTCATAATGAATCCGCTCCGGGGCGCTCTGGGTGAGATTCCCGGCCCACCTTTTAATGGCCAGTCCGGTATCCGGATCCATGGTTAAACCCAGTTGGGCGGAAAGACGGAAGGCCCGAAGCAATCTTAACGGGTCTTGCTTAAAACAATCGGGGCCGGCCATCCGTAAAATCCTCATCTGTAAATCCTTGATTCCACCCAAAGGATCAACGAGGACCCATTCTCCCGGCCTAAAGGCCTGGGGAAGCGAAAGGCCGATGGCATTAATGGTAAAATCCCGACCTCTCAAATCCCCTTCCAGGTCAGGACCTCGAAACTTGCAAAAATCAAAGCTCCGGCCGTCAATGACCACCCTGGCCGTTTCCCCTTCTTGCCGAAGCAGCACAAAAGTCCCGCCTGTCTGCTCGGCAAAGATCCGGGCTATCCTCAGGGCTTTCTGGGACAAAGTCAAATCCCAATCCTGGGTTTCCCGGCCCAGCAGCCGGTCACGGACCAGCCCGCCGACAAGATAGACCTCGGCCCCTGCTTCTTGGGCTATTTGCAGAAGAATCCTGAAGAAAGGATGGCCGACGACATAGGAGCGCAGGTTTTTTATTTGATCTGATTCCATGGTTTCAGGTATAAATAAATCAGGTATAAGGTATACAAGGTGCAAGGTATAAGGTATGAGGTTTAATCAAAGACAAATCAAGGATTTTATGCCTTGGAGCCTTATGCCTTTCGCCTTGACCTTGAACCCTGAACCTTATACCTTGAACCTTACATATGTCTTCCGCCCCTCACATCCTTTTGATCAATCCCTATATCCGGGATTTTACCGCCTTTGACCTTTGGGCCAAACCCCTGGGGTTGCTTTATCTGGGCGGGACCTTGCGGGCCCATGGTTATCAGGTTCATCTCTTAGACTGCTTGGATGTGCATTTTAAAGGAACAGAAACCCTTTCTTCTCGCCCGCCCCGCAAGGCCTTCGGTACTGGCCAATATTTCCGGCAGCGCCTTCCCAAGCCTTCAGCCCTGCAAAATATCCCCAGATATTATTACCGCTACGGGGTCCCGCCCCATCTTTTTTTAGCGGCCTTAAAAGAACTCCCCAGACCTCAAGCCGTTTTAATCACTTCCTCGATGACCTATTGGTACGGAGGGATTATGGAGACCATAAACCTGGTCCGATCCGTCTTCCCTGAATCCCCGATTATTCTCGGCGGGATCTACGCCACCTTGATGCCCGAACATGCCCGAAAAATAACCAATCCGGATTATCTTATCACCGGTCCGGGGGAAGGGGCAATTTTAAAGTTGTTAGCCGAAATAACCGGCCATAAGCCAAAAGTCCTGACCGACTTTAATGATCCGGACAGCCATCCTTTACCGGCCTTTGATTTGTATCCTTCCCTTGACTATGTTTGTTTACTGACTTCCCGGGGATGTCCTTTTTCCTGCCCCTATTGCGCCTCTAAATGGCTTCAACCCCAATTCCGTCAACGTTCGGTGGAGGGAGTGGTTGATGAAATTTTATACTGGCATAAGACCAAAGGGGTCATCGATTATGCCTTCTATGATGATGCCCTGTTGATCGGTTTCGAGAAGCATCTGGGACCTATCCTGGAGACTTTACTCAAACAGAATATTTCCCTGCGCTTTCATACCCCCAATGCCATGCATGTGCGGGAGGTAACACCGGAGAGGGCCGGCCTCCTTTTCAGGGCCGGTTTCAAGACCTTGCGTTTTGGCCTGGAAACAACCAACTGGGAGCGGCAAGAGGCCTGGGGAGGCAAGATGGATCAGGAAGACCTCTACCGGGCCGTTAGGGCCTTGAAAAAGGCCGGGTTTGGAAAAAATCAGATCGAAGTCTATCTTCTCTGCGGGCTGCCGGGCCAGTCCCTGGCGGAAATGAGCAGACCATCCAGGAGGTGAAAACCGTTGGGACTCCGTCCCAGACTGGCCGAATATTCGCCCCTGCCCAATACGGCCCTGTGGGATGAAGCCTGCCGTGTCTCCCGATTCCCCTTAGCCGAAGAACCTTTGTTCCACAACAATTCTCTTGTGGCCTTGCCTGAATCCTTTTTCCTGGGAAACGGTTCAGAACCTGAAAGACTCTGGCCAGGTCTAACCGAACGATTATCACGGACCTTGAATGCCATGTCAGGAGATTAGTCTTGCTGGTTGCCCATGCACCTGTGCGCCTTGAACGCATTCTCATTCAGGGTCCCGCTAAGGCCTGTTGATCAAAGTGGCCATGTATCCGGCCCCGAAGCCGTTATCGATATTGACTACGGCCACACCCGAGGCGCAGGAATTGAGCATCCCCAGGAGGGCGGCCAGGCCGTTGAAGCTGGCCCCATAGCCGATGCTGGTGGGGACGGCAATGACCGGCCGGTCCACGAGCCCGCCCACCACGCTGGGCAGGGCCCCTTCCATGCCGGCCACCACGATCAGGACCGAAGCCGAGAGGATTTTTTCCTGATTGGCGATCAGACGGTGAAGTCCGGAAATACCCACATCGTACAGATATTCAGTGGGGTTGCCCATAATCCGGGCTGTCAGCAAGGCCTCTTCGGCCACCGGGATATCGGAAGTCCCGGCCGAAATGACCAACACCAACCCACGGCCGGTTTGTTTTTTTAAGGGTTCGGGAATAACGGTCAGGACCCTGGAAAGGGGATGATAGACGGCTTCGGGGAATCTCTTGCGAACCGCGGCGGCCTTTGAGGGCTCCAGCCGGGTGACCAGGATATTTTCCTTGTTTTTCATCATCCGGGCCATAATTTCAATAATCTGACCGGAAGTCTTTCCCTCGCCGAAGATGACCTCCGGAAAGCCTTTTCGCAATGAACGATGATGGTCGATTTGGGCAAAATCGATGTCTTCAAAAGGGAGGTGTTTCATTTTTTTTATGGCCTGTTCAACGGACACCTTTCCGTTTTTGACTTGGATTAAGAGATCTTTCAAATGGTCCGGATTCATAGTTCCTCCCTGATGATTTTAGACGCTTCCTGGCCGCCAGGGCCGAGGCATTAAATTGATTTGCTTTTAACGGCCTGTTTTTATAGAATACAGGGGTTCCCCGATTCTGTCAAATGGATCGTCTTTATGAAAAAACCCCTTTCTTGGATTGAAATCAACCTGACGGTTTCTCCGGAATTAAGCGAGGAATGCGGCGCTATTATTTTTGAAGAAGCCGGGCAGGGCTCTTTTACGGAGGAGAAACTGGGCCAGGACCAGGGTCCCTCTCAGATCAAGGCCTATTTGCCCAGGGACGAATCTTTCCGAAAAAATCTGATCGGCCTTAGAAAACGGATAGCGACCCTCTATGCCTATTTTCCGGATTTTCCTCCCCCGGACTGGAACCTTCGCCTGATCTTTCGAAGAGAACTGGCAGGAAAACTGGAAACGATATTTCAAACCCCTCCGGGTATGTTCGCGGATCATCATCTGCCCGACCTGGGAAGCCTATGAACCGCAGCCGAACGAGACCGTCTTGAAACTGGACCCCGGCCAGGCCTTCGGCACCGGCGGCCACACCAGCACCCGCCTCTGTTTGAAGGCCCTGGAATCCCTGAGCGAAGACTCCCTTTCCAGGGAATTTCTTTTTTCCCGGGTCCTGGATGTGGGGACCGGAAGCGGCATCCTGGCCTTAGTGGCCGCGTCTTTCCAGGCCCGGTCGGTTTTGGCCATCGATAACGATCCCCTGGCCGTCGAGGCCGCCAAGGCCCATGTGGCTCTGAATAAAATGGACACCGTCATCCAGGTGGAACTGGCCACCCCGGAAACAGTCAAAGGCCTCTTTTCTTTAATATTGGCCAACCTGACCTTAAATGACCTGATCTCCATGGCCCAGGTATTCAAAGGGTTGTTGTCTCCCAAAGGGGTCCTGGTGGCCTCGGGCATCCTCGACACCCAGGCCAGATCCCTGATCAGCACCTTTGGCCGCCAGAAATTAGCCCTTCGCCGGCTGAACCTCGAAGAAGAATGGGCCTGTATCCTTTTCGATAAACTTTAATCGCATACCAGATATGCGCCGCTTTTTCATCCCCATCGAACAAATCAATCGCCCTGATCCTCATTTAAAGGGGGATGAAGCCAGACACATTTTGCAGGTTCTGCGGATGAGGGTCGGGGACCGACTCATTCTTTTTGACAATACCAGCCAGGAATATCAGGCCAGGATCCGTTCCATATCCGGGGAAATGGTCTATTTTGAGCTTTTAAACCAAAAGACCGTCGTCAGGGAATCCCCGCTTCGGATTAGCTTGGGTCTGCCCTTGATCCGTCCCCAGCCCTTTGAGTGGATCCTTCAAAAAGGAACGGAATTGGGAGTGGCCTCTTTTCATCCCTTTTATTCGGTTCACAGCCGGCGGAATTTTGAAAAAACAGAGATGGCTTCCCGGATGAAGCGTTGGCAAAAAATTATTATCGAAGCGGCCAAGCAATGTGAGCGAAATTTATTGCCGGAATTTTTCCCGCCGGTCTCCTTTTCCGACCTTTTAAACGAAGGGCAGGCGGCACTCAAGATAATCCCCTATGAAGAGGAATCTTCGAAGAATTTGAAAGAACTTGAATGGCCTCCATCTGAACCTGGCTCTATTTTGGGCCTGGTCGGCCCGGAGGGGGGCTTTCATCAAGAGGAAATTAAACAAGCCGAAAGAAAGGATTTTATCCCCATATCCCTGGGTCCGAGGATCTTACGATCAGAAACGGCCGCCCTCGCCCTGGTCTGCCTGCTCCAATTCTTATGGGGCGATATGGGATCTAAACCTTCATGCCCGCCTGATGCGGGCACCGGCGAAAGATAAAAATTTCTACAGGGAATTAATGGGGTTAATTTCCACGCTGTTCACTTGAATCCTTGAATCCTGTTTTGTGCTAAAAGGAGGAGAATATGCGCTGTCCTAAATGTGGTTTTATCAGTTTTGATTATTTGGACCGTTGCCTTAAATGCCAGACCGACCTGACCGAGGAAAGACACAAACTCAATCTTTTAGACATAACCCCCAACCCGATTTCTTTGCAGAAAATATTGGAACGGATGCCTCAAATGGTCAACAAGGAAACCGCCCGGGCTGCCAAAGAGACGGCCAAAGACAGTTGCCGAAGCCGGCAGCCAAAACCGACCCGCCTGGAAACGGGTCCGGATATTTCCCTGGAAGGTTTGGGACCCTTGGACCTGGACCTGCCTTTTCGGAAACCCAAGGCTCCTAAGCTGAATTCAAATGAGTTGGAACTGGTGATCGAAGAATTGGAGATCGGCCCCAAATAGGGTTTGTGATCAAGGTCTTAGGTTTTTTTTCCTTGACAAATTTTTCAGAAAGTCTAAAGTTCCAATTTGTGCCGAGATAGCTCAGTCGGTAGAGCAGCGGACTGAAAATCCGCGTGTCCCCAGTTCGATTCTGGGTCTCGGCACCACGGTTTTCAATAAAAATAAGGGGCTTAGCCAACCTTGGTTAGGCCCTTTTTCTTTGCCAAAATAGCCAAACATAACTAGTGCTCCATCCGGAAACGGCCCTCTTCCGGATGGAGCACTAAGCCATCAGCTTTTAGCTTTCAGCAAAACCCTTAATCATTGGGAAGTTGGGCTAAATGCTGACTGCTGAAAGCTATCCGGAAATCTTGGATTTCCGGATGAGAATTAATTAAAGCTAAAAAAATTTACATTCGTAGAAAACCCCCCTAAGTATTCCCCGGCTAAGTACCCACCTGAGGTCTCATTGGTGGGCCCCTCAAAAAATCTCATCCTTTCTACCGGCCTTAGCCAACATTTGCCCAAGCCCTTTTCAGGTACCCCCCCTCTCTTTATAATGGGCTGAAAATATATTGAATATTTTACTGGAAAAATAAAAAACGGGGAAAAAACGAGAATTAAATCGGGATGTAATAAAAATGGGTTATTTGTGTTCGTATAACTTATTGGAATTTTTAAAATTGTTGGCGCGCCCAGCAAGATTCGAACTTGCGACCTACGGATTCGTAGTCCGGCACTCTATCCACTGAGCTATGGGCGCGCAATAGAGTTATAAACCGAAAAGGGGAAAGCTGTCAACTTCATTTCAGGTCTCGCCTCCCGTAGCGATGATCCTGTAAAAAGTCGAAATATGGCCTTTCCCTACATTCCGGCCAAAGCCGGAATCCGGTAAGACAGAACTGGTTCCCGACTTTCGTCGGGACGATGTCTGGACCCTGGCGTCTGCTCCGGCGGTTCGCCCGGGGTGACGATGAGCAACTTTTTGCGGGATCATCAAGAAGAGAAGGGGCAAAATATTTCTTGACAGGTTTATTTGTATTGTATACAAGATAATTGTACGCAAGAGTTTATTGGGGAATTAATACGAAAATAGGGTCCGATCGATTGCACGATTCGGAGTTCAAAGAAGTTTCGGATTAAACGCTTACGATCTTGAACCTTGGACCCTGAACCTTGAACCTTTTTATGTTTTCGTAGCGCCCCACAGGGGCATGAGGGTTTAATATGAAATCCGATAATTGTATTTTTTTTCAATTGGCCAAGGCCAGTCAGACCGGCATAAAATTTATGACCCAGAAGATAGCGGGGCTCAACATCACCCCGGTCCAGGCCATGGTCCTTGGATTCCTGGCCGAAGAAGATCAGATCATGGCCGGTGAATTAGGGAAAAAGGTTGAATTAGACAGCGCCACCTTGACCGGCATTCTGGATCGTCTGGAAGCGGCGGGGCTCATCGAACGCAAGGGAAATCCGGATGACCGGCGTTCCATAAAGATCCATCTGACTAAGCAGGGGAAAGATACGGGACTCGAGGCCCATAAACTGATCGAAGAGGCCAACAAAGAATTCCTGGCGGCCTTTTCGGAAAATGAAAAGCGCGATCTGCGCAGTCTTATTCATAAACTGCGGGAACAACTCAACCGGTAATTTTTTTCAGCAGGAGGATGTATGGGAACAACCCACAAAACAAGCTGTGTTCTTTGCGCCCAGAACTGCGGTCTGGAAGTGGAAGTCGAAAACAACCGTATTGTTAAGGTTAAAGGGGACAAGGAAAATCTTCGCAGCCAGGGCTACGTCTGCCGGAAGGGGATGAATGTCGCTTATCATCAGCATCATGCCGATCGTCTCAAATATCCCTTGAAGCGGGTCGGGGACCGTTTCGAGCGTATCTCCTGGGACCAGGCCATCGATGAGATCGCCGTCAAACTCAAAGGCATCGTCGATCAGTACGGCCCCCGTTCCTTTGCCTATATGGGCGGCGGCGGCCAGGCCTGTCATTTTGAGGCCGCCTTCGGGGTCCGTTTATTACGAGGGCTCGGTTCTCATTATCACTACAGTGCCCTGGCCCAGGAATTTTCCGGGATGTTCTGGGTCCACGGCCGCATGTTCGGCCGACAATACTTGCACGGCGCCCCCGATGTGGCGGAAACGGACCTCTTTCTGATCTTGGGCTGGAACGGCATGCAGAGCCACCAGATCCCCCAGGCCCCCCGGCACCTTCAGCGGATCTCCAAGGATCCCGAACAAACTCCTTATCGTCGTTGATCCCCGCCTGTCCGAAACGGCCAAGATCGCCGACAGGCATCTGTCCATCCGTCCGGGAACGGATGCCCTGCTGCTTCGGGCCATGATCGCCATTATCCTCCAGGAAGGTTGGGAAAATAAAGACTATATCGAAAATCATACCTCCGGATTTGAAAAGGTAAAATCGTTGTTTATGGATTTTGATGCCCGGGCGGCCATCCGGACCTGTGACCTTGATTTCGATCAGGTCCGGGAGATCAGCCGTCTCTTTGCCACCCGCAAATCCACTCTGCGTTATGACCTCGGCCTCTTTATGAACCGCCACAGCGCCGTTTCCTCCTACCTGGCCGCAACCCTCCAGGCCATTTGCGGGCGGATCTGTATGCCCGGGGGCACCATTTTCCCCGGCCATTTGATGCCTACCGGCGCCCATTCCGATGAGCGGAATCCCAAGACCTGGCGGACCATGGCCACCAATATATTCCCGGTCTCGGCCACCTTTCCACCCAATGTCATGCCCGAGGAGATCCTCTCCGATCACCCGGAGCGTCTGCGGGCGGTCCTGGTCTCCGCCTCCAATCCCTTGCGCTCCTATGCGGATACCACGGCCTATGAACAGGCCTTCAAGCGTCTGGATCTGCTGGTGACTTCCGAGCTGGCCATGACGGAAACGGCCGTATTGTCCCACTATGTGCTTCCGGCCCGGTCCGGTTATGAATCCTGGGACGGGATCTTTTTTGCCCTGACCTATCCCGGCATCTTCTTCCAGATGCGGCGGCCCATCATCGAACCCGAAGGAGAGCCGTTGGAAGCCGGAGAGATCCAGCTTCGTCTGGCCGACCGATTGGGCCTGATCCCACCCATCCCCGAAAGTCTCTACAAGGCCGCGGAAGATAAGCCGGGCCGCCTTTGGTGCGGCCCTTATGGCCTATGTGCAGAAAGAACCGGCGGCCTTGAAGGTCCTGCCCTTTATTCTCGGCAAAACCCTGGGAAAGGCCCTGGGGTCCGTTCATCTGGCGACGCTCTGGGGAATCCTGCAGACCACGCCCAAGGCCTTTCAGGAAAACGCCGCCCGGGCGGGCTTTACCCCGGGACCGGGTCTGGGTGAAGAGATCTTTCAGAAAATCATCGACCATCCGGAAGGCCTCTGGATCGGACAGGTGGACCCGGACAATAACTTCGACCATCTTCAAACCGAAGACGGCCGGATCAATCTTATATATCCCGGAGCTTATGGATACGGTCAAGGGGATCGATGCCGAGCAGGAAGAAGCGGCCCTGAGGCCCGATCCCGCATTTCCCCTGATTCTCATGGCCGGACGCCACACCTCCATGAACGCCAACACCCTCATGCGCGACCCGGCCTGGAACGCGGGCAAAAGGGCCTGCACCCTGGCCATGCACCCGGCCGACGCCGAAACCTTGAAGCTTATGGACGGTCAGCAGGTCCGGGTGACCACCGAGGCCGGGTCCGCTCGAGATTGAATTGGAAGTTACCGAAACGGCCCGCAAGGGTCACGTGGCCATTCCCCATGGTTTCGGACTGGTCTATGACGGTAAAGCCCACGGGGTCAACGTGAATCGCCTGACGAAAAACACCAACCGGGATTTCCTGGGGACGCCGATGCACCGCTATGTGCCCTGCCGGGTGGAGGCCCTATGAAAACAGAAGAGGAGAAAAATTCAGGTGCGGGACATGAAGGGTTCTGGCGAGGGAGAGGGAAAAAGGACTTATTCCGCGGAGGCGATCAAAAAGATCTGCCTCGAGGCCGGGGCCGACGATGTGGGTCTGGTGGATATGGACCGGGAGTCGTTGGAGAAGGAGCGTGAGGGGATTTTACACGTCTACTCTCTGACGCGCAGTATCATTTCCATTATTACGACCAATAATCGGGAAAACCTTCAAAGCCCGGCCCGCTACGTGGCCAATGAAGAATACCATCACACGGGGGATAAGATTTCCGACCTTTCGAGAGAAATCCTTCGACGCCTGAACCGAATCGGCATCCGGGGGGTGGTCGTCAACAAGGGATGGCCCATGGATCTGGATCGGTATCCGGGAAAGATCTGGGACGTGAGCCACAAGATTATGGCCGTGGAGGCCGGTCTCGGGCACATGGGCCTGAACCGGCTGGTTCTGCATCCGAAATACGGCAGTTGCATCCAGTTGGACAGTATCCTGATCAATGGCCTGGTGGATCGATACGACCGGCCTCTTACGGAGAATCCCTGCATCAAATGTAATCTCTGCGCCGTGGTCTGTCCGACCGGGGCCATCACCAAAGACCAGCCCTTTGATTTTTTGGCCTGTATCACCCACACTTACCGGGATAATATGACCGGGTTCCAGAACTGGGTGGAAGCCATGGTTACCTCACAGGACATGGCCGAATACCGGTCCCATTTTAATGATCGGGAAACGGCCTTCATGTGGCAGTCCCTGATGTTTCGAATGAGCTACCGCTGCAGCTATTGTATGGCCGTTTGCCCGGCCGGGGAAGAGGTTAAATCCGCTTACCTGGAAAACAAGAAAGATCATGTGGAAAGGATTCTGAAACCTCTCAGGGATCGGCAGGAGCCGGTCTATGTCATGGCCGGGTCCAAAGCGGAATCGAGGGCCAAACGAAATCCGCACAAAGAGGTCAGGGTCGTGTCCGGCATGATGCGGACGCCGCCGAAGTAGAGGGAACGGGAAGAGCCTAACGGCTAAATACGGTTACTGTTTCATCATTGAATCCATTACCATAGCAAGAAGGAGGTTAAGGTTATGCCGAAACTTTTGGAAATTTTAGGGTGCCAATATCCCATTATTCAGGGACCCATCGGGGAATTGAATGATCCGAAGATGGTGGCCGCCGTGTCCGAGGCCGGTGCCTTCGGCATGCTGGCTTTGGGCTTTGTCACCGACCTGGAAAAGGTCAGGCAGATGATCGCCCAGATAAAGGACCTTACGGATAAACCTTTTGGGGCTAATCTCATGATCGCCATGAACCCCAACAATGAGGCTATCCTGGAGATATTGGCCGAAGCAGGGGTCAAGGCCGTAACCACCTCGGCCGGAGCACCCAAAAAAATCTATCCCAAGATCAAAGGGCTGGGGATGAAAGTCCTTCACGTCACTCTGGCCGCGTCTATGGCGGCCAAGGCCGCGGAAGCGGAGGCGGACGGCGTGATCGTTTCCGGAACGGAATCAGGCGGCCTGCGCACCACCGGACCGGAAACCACCAATTTGATCCTGATCCCCCTGGTCTGTGACCTGGTCCAAGTGCCGGTCGTGGCCGCCGGCGGAATCGCCGATCGCCGCGGCTTTCAGGCGGCCCTGGCCCTTGGCGCCCAGGGCGTGCAGAGTCGGGACAGCCTTTTTGGCCTCTGAAGAAAGTCCGGCCTCTCGGGCCTGGAAGGAGGCTATTGTCGGCTGCGGCGAGCCCGGAACCGTGCGTCTGCCCGTGGGCGGCATGGCCATGAGGACTCTCATCAATCCGAAGTTGGCCGGGCTCTTGGCTTCAGGCGCGGACCTGACCAAGGAATACAATTTGATGAATGCCGGAAAGGCCTGGCGGAGCGGTGATTTCGACCTTTTCCCGGCCGGCGGCGGTCAGGTCAGCGCCTTGATCAAGGCCATCAAACCGGTGAAAGACATCATCGCCGAAATGGTTTCCTGAAGTCCGGGAAAGGCGGGGCGTCGAGTGAAGCATCTCGGGCCAAGTCTCTAAAAGGTGGA
The DNA here is from genome assembly GCA_963769305.1 of uncultured delta proteobacterium. GTDB lineage: Bacteria > Desulfobacterota > RBG-13-43-22 > RBG-13-43-22 > RBG-13-43-22 > RBG-13-43-22. Next base: position 39,797 of record CAVYLJ010000017.1, read on the forward strand.
TGACGGTAAAAGCGATTTCAAAGGGGAAACAGCGATGTCTCAAATGACAGAGCGCATACAAAAATTATTTGAACTGTCCGGTAGGAGGACGAAAAAAGATTGGAGACGCTATGCTTAAGACCAGAATGACAGAGTTGTTGGGGATCGAATACCCGATTCAATGCGGGACCATGATGGCGGTGAGCAAGCCCGAGTTGGTATCCGCAGTGGCCAACGCCGGCGGGCTGGCCTGCCTGGCCGCGGCCATGTATCCCACCCAAGAGGAATTGACCGAGGCCATCGAGAAGACCAGGGAGTTGACCAGCAAGCCCTTCGGCGTCAACATTTCCCTCTTCCCGGCCCTGGTGCCCCGGCCGGTGGAGGAGATGCTCGAGACCGTCATCAAGGCCGGGGTCAAGATTCTGGAAACCGCCGGCCGGAGTCCCCAGGCCTATCGGGAGATGATTTCAAAGGCCGGACTGATACATATCCACAAATGCGCCCGGGTCCGGGATGCCGTCAAGGCCGATGGCATGGGTGTAGACATCGTGTCCATCGTGGGTACGGAATGCGCCGGCCATCCCAGCATGGAAAAGGTGACCTCCCTGATTCTGATTCCCAAAGCCGCGGCCAAGATCAAGGCGCCCCTGATCGCCGGGGGCGGTTTCGGAGATGGACGGACCTTATTGGCCGCCCTGGCCATGGGCGCGGAAGGGATCAACATGGGAAGCCGTTTCCTGGCCACCCGGGAATGCCCCCTCCATCCGGCGGCCAAGGCCAAGATCCTTGAGTCCGGGGAAGCGGAAACGGTGCTGGTGATGGAATCGTTGATGAACCCCGCCCGGGTCCTAAAAACTGCCTGGTCGGAAAAAATCATTGAAATGGAGCGTAAGGGCGCTTCCCTGGAAGAACTGGCCCCCATGATCAGCGGAAGGGTGAGTTTCAAAGGCTGGGAGAGCGGTGATCTGAGCGAAGGCATTTATCCCATGGGACAGGTTATCGGACTCATCGAAGACATCCCCACGGTGGCCGACCTGATCAAACGGACCGTTAATGAGGCCATGGAAACCAAGAAGCGATTGGATAAGCTGATGTAACCGATGGGGCGGCCGATAAAAAAAGGAAGAGATCATGGAACCTGTTCGGGAATGTGCCTTTTGCAAGATTGTCGCTAATCAGCTTCCCAGTGTTAAGCTGTTTGAGGATGATCGGACCCTGGCCTTTATGGACATCAACCCCAGTTCGGACGGACACTGCTTGATCATTCCCAAGACCCATATCCCTACTTTTTTTGATATCCAGGAGGGCGACCTGGCGGCAGTCATGCACATCGCCCAAAAAGTGGCCCTGGCGATCAAAAAATCCCTGAACACCGGACGGACTGAGGGTTTATCAGCTCAACGGACGGATTGCCGGGCAGATCGTCGATCATTTTCATGTCCACCTGGTCCCCCTCAGGGAAAACGAGGTCGCGGTGCGTCACGGCGTCAGGGCCGGGGACATGGAAAAGATCAAGGCCCTTGGGGCCAGGATTATTGCTGCCCTGACTTAAGACGAAAATAGCGTTCATTCACCCCCACCCCTTCTCTCCCCCCTCAGAGGGGGAGGGTGAGGGAGGAAGGTGATTTTCATATTTTTTGGAGTCCGGCTACCGGCGGGTAGGAGAGTTTGTACGAAAATACCGTTCGTCGTTAAGCGTTCGGCGTTCGGCGAAATCAATTTTCATGCCTCGTGGCGCCTATCCAGACATGCGGGTAACAAAAGTTATCGCACCTTTAAAGTTAGGTCTGGAGGGCAACGAAGGTCTCTAAATCCTCTATGATTATGGCCCCCTTTTTCCTGATTTCTTCCAGGGCCTGGGCGGTGGTTATCGGGTCAACCCCCCGGCAGAGGGATTTAATCACCACCATCTTATAGCCTCTATCCAATCCATGCAGGGCGGTCCAGCGGACGCAGTAGTCGGTGGCAATGCCGAAAATAACCAACTTTTTAATCCCTTCACTTTTCAGAATCCCATTCAATTCCGTTTCCTGTCCTGCGTCGTCTTGAAAACAGGAGTAACTGTCATGCCCGGGGTCCCATCCTTTCCGGATAACCGCCTTAAATGAATTCGGATCGATCAATAAATCCGCGCCCGGGGTTCCCTGCACGCAGTGAGGCGGCCAAAGGATTTGTTCTTTTCCTTCAAGGGAAATTTTATCAAAGGCCTTTTTCCCGGGATGACTGGTATAGAAGGAAATGTGGTCCGCCGGATGCCAATCCTGAGAGGCGTAGAGGGGGATCCCCAAACCCTTTATCTGATCGATGGCTTTGCTAATCTTATGCAGATAATCCAGACTGGTCCCCGGCACGGATAGAGGGCCGTCCATCAATTGGGTAAAATCTCCCTGAATATCGACTACGATCACGCCGTTCATGGTCTTCCCTTTGGTTTATTGCTGACTTCCTGTTAAACCTGTCATGCCCACCTGAAGCGAGCGCCACAAATCATGAAAATTCCCCCCCTCACCCCTTCCCATCAGAGGGGAGGTCAGGGTTGGGTGGATGAAAATTGTTTTAATATTATAACAAATTTGCCCCTGGACCGCCAGGATTAAGAGGAATTGGTCCCCGGCATTTTTAGGGTTTATTTTTTCTTGACTTCTTCCTTCCTTTTAGGCTTATTAATAATAGAGAAGTTGTTAATATTTTGCTGAAAATCAGGACGCCGTGATTAATCGATTCTTTTTTCTAATTGGAACCCGAGTCCTTTCCTTTATGTCTGAAATGGGGGAGATCCTGCTGATGTTCGTCAGGAGCATAGCCTGGACTTTTGTTCCCCCTTTTCGATTCAGAAATCTAATCAAACAAATGGAATTTATCGGGGTCAAATCCCTCTTCATCGTCGTCCTGACCGGTGGTTTTTCCGGCATGGTCCTGGCCCTTCAGAGTTATTACGGCTTTAAAAAATTCGGCGGGGAAAGCCTGATGGGGGGAATCGTGGCCTTATCTTTATTGCGGGAGATGGGTCCGGTGATGACCGGCCTCATGGTCAATGCCCGGGCCGGCTCGGCTATTGCCGCGGAGTTGGGGACCATGCGGGTTACCGAGCAGATTGACGCCCTGGAGATTATGGCCATCAATCCCGTTCAATATCTGGTGGTCCCCAGAATCTGGGCCGGGGTCCTGGTGGTGCCTTTGCTGACGGCCATCAATATACTGGTTGGGATCATCGGCGGTTATTTTGTCGGGGTCATCTTGCTGAATATCAATTCCGGTACCTTTATATCCAAGATGATCAACATGGTGGAATTTTCCGACCTGGTCCAGGGAATGGTCAAGTCGGTCTTTTTCGGATTGTTCCTGACCTTGATCGGTTGCTACAAGGGATATTATACTTACGGCGGTGCCGAAGGGGTGGGCCGGGCCACAACCGAGGCGGTGGTTATCTCCTCGGTATCTATCTTGATCGGTACTTACATCATCACCTCGCTGTTGTTTTAAAAACAATGATCCGACTGATCAATTTGAATAAATCCTTTGGAAGTCAAGCGGTCCTTAAGGACCTGAACCTGACCATCCCCACCGGAAAAACGACCGTAATTATCGGGGGCAGCGGCGGGGGCAAGAGCGTCCTGCTTAAACACATCATCGGCCTCATCCATCCGGACAGCGGCGAGATCTGGATCGATAATGAAGAAATCAACCGCTTACGGGAAAGAGACCTTTACCGGATTCGAAGACGATTGGGTATGCTCTTCCAGGAAGGGGCCCTTTTTGACTCCATGACCGTCGGAGAAAACGTGGCCTTCCCCTTACGGGAACACCATAAAATATCTTCCCATTCCGAAATTACCAAAGTCGTGGCTGAAAAATTGGCCCTGGTGGGACTGTCGGGTATTGAAGAAAAAATGCCTTCGGAATTAAGCGGCGGGATGCGAAAACGGGTGGCCCTGGCCCGGGCCATTGCCCTGGAGCCGGACATAATGCTCTTTGACGAACCGACTACCGGCCTGGACCCCATCATGACCGCTTCGATCGACCAGTTGGTCATAGACACCCAGAAAAGATTTCAGATGACCTGCGTGGTCATCAGCCATGATATTCAGAGTGTCTTCCGGATCGCCCATAACATCGCCATGCTTTATGAAGGGAAGATCATCGAACAAGGGGCACCGGAAGTCTTTCGCCAGTCAACCAATAAATTAGTTCAGGATTTTTTGTTGGGTCGCATCCCGGAACAGGCTGCCGAACCATGAAGGAGGAAAGATGGAAAAAAAAGGAATGGGGGTTGAGGTCAAGGTAGGGATATTTGTTTTTATCGGCCTGGTGGTCCTTGGATATATGACCTTAAGGGTCAATAAGGCAAAATTTAAGACCGTTGAAGGCTATCAATTGACGGTCTTTTTTGATTCGGTTTCCGGCTTAGTTAAAGACAGCCCGGTCCAGGTCGCCGGCATTGAAGTCGGCCGGGTCACAGACATTGCCTTAAAGGGTGGGCGGGCCGAGGTGACCATGATCATCCGCCAAGGGGTTCCCATATATGCAGACGCCCAGGCCGCTATCAAATCGCAGGGGGTATTAGGAGATAAATTTATTGAAATTACACCCGGAAAGGCATCGGCCCAGCTTCTTAAAGGGGGCGGACTCATCAGCCGGAGCCGGTCGACGGTCGAGTTGGATGACATCCTGGCCAAGGCATCTCCGGCCATGGAGGATATCTCCAAGATTACAAAAAATCTGGGTGATGTCCTCGGCACCGAAGAAGGGAAAAACAACCTGAAAGAGACCTTTTTTAATATCAAAAAGACCACCGAGGATATCCGGAGCTTGACGGCGGGGCTTTCCGAAGGAGAAGGGACCATGGGTAAATTAATCCGCGATGATGCCCTCTATCGGGATATGCGGACCACCATGACCGGACTGAAGGATACGGTGACCCGGATACAAGAAGGGCGTGGAAGCATCGGAAAATTCATCAACGATGAAGAGTTTTATGATCAAACCAGAAGGACCATGAGCAGTTTGGAGAAGGTGGCCAATAAAATCGACTCCGGAGAAGGGACCCTGGGGAAATTGGTCAATGATGACACGCTATACAAAGAGGCCAAGGATACCATGGCCAATCTGAACAAGACGGCGGTCAACCTGAATCAGACGACTCAAAAAATCAATCAAGGGGAAGGGACTTTGGGGAAATTAGTCAATGACGACTCCCTGTACAAAGAGACCAAATACACCCTGAGAAGCGTGACCAAGGCCACCGAAGGCCTGCAGGAGCAGGTCCCGGTGAGTATTTTAGGAACCATAATAGGGACAGTCCTTAAGTGAGAAAGGAAGGGGTCGAGGATTCAAGGGATCAAGGGGGCGAGATGGCAACGTTCGGCGCTAAGCGTTCGGCGTTCGGCGAAAACCAAAAACAATGAATCCCGAAACTCGAACTCCTTCAGGGCAGGAGGCTCTCCTTGTCCGGAAGACAAACCTCAAACGGAAAGCCCGCTTCAGCTTAGAGTGTTACTGGACAATTATCACGGAACGCCGAACGTCGAACGCCGAAAGAAAAGCAACCACGTTTTGCCTCCTTCCTTGGGTTGGGCTGTTCTTGCTATTGTTCCTGCTCTCCCTCTCCGGCTGCGCCCACCTGTCTCCCGACCTGGCTCCGGAAAACGTCTCTCCCCTGTATCATATCCAGACCGATCCGGAGAAGCAGGCCCGGCGGGTGGATGGGATTGGCCCTTTCTACTCCCAATCGGAGAGTCCTGAAGGACGGGAATGGACCTTCCGTCCATTTTTTTCCTATCGGGAAAACATAAAGGAAAAAACCGAAGAATGGGAATACCTGTACCCGCTGGGAAGTTATAAAAAGACTCCCGAGGGAACGCAGAGAAGATTCATTCCTCTTTACTCCTCCTTTACTCCGGTCCCAAAAGAGGAAGAAAAGGATCAACGGGACAACGTCGATTTTTTCCCGGTATTTTGGGGCAAGGATAAGGATGGCCGGTCCTATGGGGGTATATTCCCCCTTGCGGGGACTTTCCGGGGCCGTTTTGCCCGGGACGAAATTCAGTTTGTTCTCTGGCCCATATACACTCGTGTCCAAGAGGGGGAAACGCAAACCCATAATATCCTTTGGCCCATATTTTCGACGACTTCGGGGGGGAGGCGTTCGGGATTTCGGATTTGGCCCTTGTATGGACAGGAGAAACAAGAAGGTATCGGGGCCTATCAAAAGACTTTTTTCCTCTGGCCCATCGGGCAGTATCAACAACGTGACTTAGACACCGATTATCCCAAGACTTATTTTTATCTTTTTCCCCTTTACCTTTCCGAACAGAGTCCCAACGAGCATAAGACCATTTTTCTGTGGCCTTTTTTTAATTTTTATTCCGAAGACCATTTTAACTATCACCAGGTGGATTTTCCCTGGCCCATCATTCAATTTGCCCGGGGAGAAAATACGGAGGCTTTTAAATTCTGGCCCCTCTTTACCTATCGCAAAGTGGAGCAGCGCGTAAAGATGTCCCTGTTCTGGCCTATCTTTATTCAGGAAAAGGAAGAAGACGAAGACCGGGACGAGGTCCTGAACCGGTTTTTATACATCAGTAAATTTCAACAGGTTTATTACAAAAAAGAAGACCGCTGGGAGAGGCTGACCAAGTTTTGGCCCTTCTTCCATTATGCCGAGGATGGCCGGGGAATGGAGCATTTTTATTTCCCGGACCTGATGCCGGCCGATTGGGAAGGTCTGGAGCGAAATTACGGGATGCTTTTCCGGGTCTATGAATACTACCAGGATGGAAAAGGCAAAGAGGTTTCCAAGTTTTTATGGGGCCTGTATTATCATCAAAAACAAAAGGACCTGAACCGGGTCGAGGTCAGTTTCCTTTTTACCTATGTGAAAGAAAAAGAGGCCCTTCGACTGTCTTTTTTAAAGGGGCTGTTCGGCTATCATCGGGACGGCCCCAAACGGCAACTGAAGATTCTTTATATTCCTATTTCCTGGGAGGAAGTATCGGAGGCTGGGAAACAACCTGAGTCCCCTTCGGGGGAATAAACTCAAAAAAGGACCCGGTTAAAGGCACCCCGGTCTGCATCCGGCTGAAACGAAAACGGGTCTCATCCCCCATCAGGTTATCGAATGAAAACTCCATGGGGAGGAAAGTGGTTTTAGAAACCCGAACCTGAATCTGTTGCAAGTCCGGTTGGGGTGTTTTGGGCTTCAAGGTCAGTTGGTAAAAAGGGGCCTCCTCCGGAAGGGATTTAGCTAAGTGAACCGAAAAATCCTTATCCAATCGGCCCAGGCCGGACAGAAAATCGATGATCGGTTTGATTTGCAAATAATAGTCCTTTAACCGGTAGACGTTAACCACCTTTTCTCCCGGGAGGTACCACCAGACCTTGTCGCCGTTGCAGATCAACTGTTCCGGCCGGGGTTTTTTCTGGTCCATCCGCAGTTTATTGGGGGAACGGAAAGAAAGCACCCCTTCGGCCTGGAAAGAAGAAGGGGGCAGCTTAGAGGCCACCTTAGGCACCAGTTCCCGGATATAGTCGGTCTGGAAGGTTTTCGAGGAGGCAAAATGGTCCTTTAATTGGGCTAAAATGGGTTCCAAATCCCGGCCCTCTTCGGCCATTGTTGTCCTGATTCCAATCAGGCTTAAAAAACAAATTACCAGGTAGACTACCCAAAGTCCTTTTGACAAAAACTTGCTTTTCATGGGGAGAGTATAGAACAAGGGAAAGACAGGATCAAGAAGAAAAACGATACCCGCGGCCAGGGGACAAAGGGGGCCACCAGGATTTCCGCAGATTAATAGATCAGGAGTGATCTTACCGTTAGAAAGAAACAAGGTAATAGTTTGCGTAGTTGCCACCAGAACCTATACAATGGATAGGAAAAGCATGAAATTATGAATCGACTGGAGGGTAAATGATGGGAAAGCTCGCAAGCTCCCTTGAACTGATGGAGGCATCGTGGGAAGTCCTGAAAAAGGACAAAGAAATCCTCTTTATTCCGGTCATCTCGGGGATCTCCGTAATGGTCATGCTCGCTTCCTTTGTGATACCTGTTATCCTCGCCGGCAATGCCGATCTGATTCAACGACTTCTTAAGGAGGACAGAGACCTCGCCATAACGATTTCATTTATCTTCTATTTCTTGAACTATTTGATCGTCGTATTCTTCAACTCGGCCATTGTCGCCTGCGCGACGATCAGGATGGATGGCGGAGACCCGACGCTGCTCGATGGTTTGAACGTCGCCAGTTCCCGTATTTTCAAAATCATCATGTGGGCCTTCGTTGCGGCGAGTTTCGGGATGCTTCTTCGCCTGATTCAGGGAAGGTCCAACCTGCTCGGAAAGGCGATTTCCGGTCTCTTGGGGATGGCCTGGAGCCTCACAAGCTACCTGGTCATCCCGGTCCTGGTGAATGAGAACAAGTGGCCCTTCGACGCGTTCGCAGATTCGATAGATCTGCTGAAGAAGGTATGGGGGGAGGGGCTCGTAGGGTCCTTCAGCTTTGGCCTCATATTTGCCATCGCGAGTTTGCCCGCCTATTTCCTATTGGGCATAGGCGTCTATTCGGGCGGGAGTATTCTGTTTCTCACCCTTATTGCGGCCATTGCCTATTTCCTGGTCCTCTCCATCTTTCATTCTGCCCTCCAGGGGATATTTCAAGCCGCCCTCTACCAGTTTGCCAGTTTTGGCAACGTCCCATCCGGTTTTCGCGAAGATCAGCTGCGGCACGCGATCCAAAAAAGACAGAATTAAGGAGAAAAATGATACCGAGGCCAGGGGACAAAGGGTAAAGGCAAAAGGGAGGATAAGATAGGATCGGGATTCCGAGCTCATAATCCAAAAGTATCAAAAATTCTTGATCAGGACTTCCCGGGGACGGCCCCCGTCGCCACTACTTACGATTCCTTCCCGTTCCATGATCTCCACTAATCGGGCGGCCCGGTTATAGCCGATACGCAGTTTCCGCTGGATCATGGAAATGGAAACCTGTCGGGTCTCTTTGACGATCTGAACCGCGGCTTCGTATTTCTCGTCCATGGCTTCATCGCTTTCCGCGGGTTCCGATTCTTCAACGACCAGGAGGGTCTCATCATAGACCGCCTGCTTTTGATTTTTCAAGAAATCCGTTAAGCGTTTGATTTCCGTCTCGGAGATAAAGGCGCCGTGAATACGCTGCAATTTGGAGACCCCCGGCGGGAGGAAAAGCATATCACCGGCCCCCAGGAGGGCCTCGGCCCCATTGGCGTCGAGGATGGTTCGGGAATCGGTTTTGGAAGAAACCTGAAAAGAAATGCGGGCCGGAAAATTGGCCTTGATGATGCCGGTCAGGATATCCACGGAAGGGCGCTGGGTAGCCAGAAGAAGATGGATCCCGGCGGCCCGGGCCATCTGGGCCAGACGGGTCAGATACTCCTCCACGTCCCGGGAAGAGACCAGCATCAGGTCGGCCAATTCATCGATGACAATGACCACATAGGGCAGCCATTCTTCGGGATATTTTCCAGGAATTCCTTTTTTCTCCTTGAGCAGCCGTTGGTTATAGGTGTCGATATTCCTGGCCCCTTTGTCGGCCATCTTTTGATAGCGGTCTTCCATCTCCCGGATGGCCCAGCGCAGGACCCGGGTGGCCATTTTGGCGTTCGGTGACCACCTCATGGAGGAGGTGAGGGATCCCTTCATAGGGCAACAGTTCAATCCGCTTGGGATCGATGAAGAAAAAACGGACCTCTTCCGGTCGGGCCTTAAAAAGGATGCTGCTGATCAAGGCGTTCAGACAAACACTTTTTCCCGTGCCGGTGGCCCCGGCAATCAACAGATGGGGCATCTTGGCCAGGTTGGTGACCACCGGGAAGCCCAGGATATCTTTTCCCAGGGCCAGGGTCAGCTTGGACTTGGAGCCGGAAAAATCCTGGGAGGCCAGGATGTCCTTCAGGCCCACCGTTTCCCGTTGGCTGTTGGGGATTTCGATTCCTATGACCGCCTTCCCCGGCAGAGGGGCGACGATGCGGATGCTGACGGCCCGCATGGCCATGGCCAGGTCATCGGACAGGCCGGTGATCCGGCTGATTTTGACTCCCGGGGCCGGTTCGAATTCATACATGGTGACCACCGGTCCAGGGGAGACCTCGGTGACCTGACCGTCCACCCCGAAGTCCTTTAATTTTTTTTCCAGGAGCCGGGAATTCATGATCAGGCTCTGCTGTTGGATCTCCTGATCCTTTTTCTCGTAGGTATCCAGCAGGGTAAGGGGGGGCAGCTCGAAATCCCCCGGGTTCTTCATGAAGACAAATTGTTCCTGCTGAGGCTGGGGCTTCGGTTGGGGTGCGGCCGGTTTGACTACCTGGGTTTGGACGATGGTCGGCGGCCGGGATTCCTTTTCCTTTTGGATCTCCATCTCCACCCGAAGGGTCCTGGCCTTCCGGTTTCGTTCCCGATTTTTTTGGACCCCGTCCCGCAGACGGCGCCCCTGACTAACGAGCCAGACCTGAACCCGTTCCCCGACCCGGGCCAGGGAAACCCGGGAGATGATGATAAAGCCGGTCAGCAGCAGGACGATCAAAAAGATATGGGTCCCGGGGGGATTTAATAATAATTCCAGGCGGTGAAAGACCAGATAGCCCACGATCCCTCCCCAGGGAAAATTCCAGCCGAAAAATTGGAAATTTTCATCTCCCGAGGAAAGCAGGCCGGCAAAGGAAAAAATCACCAGGAGATACCCGATGGCGTACCAGGAAGGGGAAGGATGGGGCTCCTTGCGAAAGGAAAAGCCGGTTAATTGAAAAAGGATAAAACAGAGCCAGAAGGAGGCCAGACCCAACCAGTCAAACAGGAAGGACGAGAGATAGGACCCGAATTTGCCGATCCAGTTTTTTACCGGCCAGTTGGCCATTTGAGGAGAACTGAAAGACGGATCGGCCGGATGATGGGAAAGGAGACTTAGCAGCAGCAATACCCCCAGGGCCCCCAGGAATAGGCCGAGGATTTCATAATAGATCGGTTTTTGAGGGCTGTCTTCTTTGGGCAAGGGTCAGATTCCTGTTACATCGGTATAATCAAGGGCAAAATCACCGGCCTTCGTTCCAGGGAACGATCGAAGAGTCTTTTAAGGGTCTTGCGGATTTCTTCCTGGATATCGGGCCAGTTCTTTATATCCTCTTTCTGCCTGAGATACAAGATCTCTATGACCCGTTCTTTGGCCTCCTGGATCAACTGCGGGTATTCTTCTTCGGAAATGAAGCCCCGGGAGATGATATCCGGGCCGGAGAGCAATTCTCCGGTCTGATTGTTCAAGACTACCTGCACCACCACCAGTCCTTCGTTGGAAAGGTGGCGTCGGTCCCGCAGAACCAGGCTGCCCACATCCCCCACCCCTTTGCCGTCCACAAAGACCCTGCCCACTTCCACCTGATCGACGATCCGTGCCTCCTTGCCGGTCAAAGCGGATGACCTGGCCGTTTTCGGCCAGGATCAGGTTTTCTTTAGGGAGGCCGATCTTCCCGGCCAATTGGGCATGTTTGACCAGATGGCGGTATTCTCCGTGAATGGGTATGAAATATTCGGGCCGGGTCAGGTGGAGCATCAATTTTAATTCTTCCTGATTGGCATGGCCGGAGACATGGATCTCCGAGACCTTTTCATAAATCACCTCGGCCCCGAATCGATAGAGGTTATTGATCAAACCGTCAATGGCCTTTTCGTTTCCGGGGATGAATCGGGAGGAGAGGATGACCGTATCGCCTTTCTTGATCCTGATCTGCTTGTGGTCGGCCCGGGCGATCCGGGTCAAAGAGGACATGGGTTCGGCCTGGCTGCCGGTGGTGATAATAGTCACCTGGGAATCGGGAAGCTGAAGCATTTCTCCGAGGGTCAGCTCCATCTGGGAGGGGACGGTCAGGAAGCCCAATTCCTGGGCGATCCGGCAATTGACCACCATGCTTTTGCCGTTAAAGGCCACTTTGCGCTGATAACGGACCGCCGAATTGACCACCTGCTGGATCCGGTTGATGTTGGAGGCAAAGACGGCCACGATCACCCGGCCTTCGCAATCCCTCATGATCTGGTCCAGGGTCTCGCCGATCCTTTTTTCGGGCAGGGTATAGCCTTCCCTCTCGACATTGGTCGAGTCCGACATGAGGGCCAGGACGCCCTCGGCCCCGTAGGCGGCAAAGGTATTGATGTCCGTTATTTCGCCGTCTAAGGGGGTCTGGTCGATCTTGAAATCTCCGGAATGGATCAAGGTCCCCAGGGGAGTTCGGATGGCTAAGCCCATACCGTCCGGAATGCTGTGGGTGACCCGGATGAATTCGACTTGAAAAGGTCCTATGCTCAGGGGTTCTTTGACGGAGACCGTCCGCAGGTCGCATTGTTCCAGGAGGTGATGTTCTCTTAATTTTTCCTTGACCAGTTCCAGGGTAAACCGGGAGCCATAAACCGGGACCGATAATTCTTTCAGCAAGAAAGGCAAGGCCCCGATGTGATCCTCATGGCCGTGGGTCAGGACGATGGCCCGGATGCGCTCCTTGTTCTTTAAGACATAACTGAAATCCGGGATGACAATATCGATACCCAGCATGTAGTCTTCCGGAAACATCAGGCCGGCATCGACGATCAGGATGTGCTCCTCATATTGAATCAGGAGCATATTGAGCCCGATCTCCCCCAGACCCCCCAGGGGGATGATTTCCAGGGGGGATTGGGGGATCGGGCATCGGATAAAGGCGATAAGGTAACGGGCTCCATGGATTATCCTTTGAGTCCATTCAGCTTTCGGCTGTGCCATTTCATCACTCAGTTTTAAATTCTCCTCTATCGCCTCCCGGACTTTCTCCATCAATATTTCGGCGTCCCTGGTATGGATGCCTGCCGTGGGGATGGGCTTGCCCAGGATGATCTTTATGGTCCCCGGGGTGATCCGGTAACTGTTCTTCGGCAAGACCTTGGCGCTGCCGATTATGCCCACCGGGACGATGGGCTTCTGGGATTTTAAGGCCAGGATGAAGCCCCCTTTTTTAAAATCTCCCAGACAGTCCGTCTCCTGTCGGGTCCCTTCCGGAAAGATAAGAACCGATGTTCCCTCATTGACTTTTTTGGCGGCCTGAAGAAGGCTTTGATAGGCCTGCTTGGGATTGGAACGGTTAATGGGAATATAACCGGTCTTTCTCATGGCCCAGCCGAAGACGGGGATATTAAAAAGGCTATCCTTGGCCAACCAGCGAAATTGGACCTTTAATTTTCCGAGCAGGGCCAGGATATCAAAAGCACTCTGGTGGTTGGCGGCAAAGATATAAGGTTCACCGGGCGTAAGAACATCCAGATTAACGGTCTTCACCCGGACCCCGCTGAAGAAGAGGACGAGTGAAGCCCACCGGGAAGCCATCCGATGGGAACGATTCCCACTCGAATCAAAAAAGGCCATCAATAAGGCAAGGATACTAAACACCACGGTCAGGATGATAAAGAAAGGGAGGACGTATAAACTGCGTAAAGACATAAACCCCTCTTCGGCTCAAAAATATGGGGGAATCATAATCGAATAAGAAGGATTAGTCAACGAACGAATAACCGTGACGGATTCGTAAAAAGTCCATCTGCTGTGTTGCGCGGCATCCTTCGTCGTTGCAGCGTACATATAAGTACGCCTCACTCCTCATGATGCTTTGCGCGCCTTGCATCTGGAGCTTTTTACTGTGCCGTTTCTTTGATGACTTTTTACGGGTTCATCAACCTTGCCCAGCCTCAAGTTTTCCTTAAACAAATTTCCTCCGATTCAGAGGGGACGATAAAATCAATCATCCCTGTTTCTCGAAGAGGACTGGGTTCATTTTCATCGGCGGGTCTTTTTTTATCAATCAAGCCGTCTTTGAACCGCTATACCGCGGTCAAAAAGTTCCTGCGTCTGCTCTCCCGAATAGCCCAAG